>NZ_JAPQNV010000003.1:0-874543 GCF_030397595.1 Janthinobacterium sp. SUN033 | reverse complement strand
CACGAAGCAATCGGAAGTGGTTCCAAGAAAAGCCTCTAAGCTTCAGTCATACGAGACCGTACCGCAAACCGACACAGGTGGGCGAGATGAGTATTCTAAGGCGCTTGAGAGAACTCGGGAGAAGGAACTCGGCAAATTGGTACCGTAACTTCGGGAAAAGGTACGCCCCGGTAGCTTGATTGGTTTACTCCATGAGGGTGAAAGGGTTGCAATAAACTGGTGGCTGCGACTGTTTAATAAAAACACAGCACTCTGCAAACACGAAAGTGGACGTATAGGGTGTGACGCCTGCCCGGTGCTGGAAGATTAAATGATGGGGTGCAAGCTCTTGATTGAAGTCCCAGTAAACGGCGGCCGTAACTATAACGGTCCTAAGGTAGCGAAATTCCTTGTCGGGTAAGTTCCGACCTGCACGAATGGCGTAACGATGGCCACACTGTCTCCTCCCGAGACTCAGCGAAGTTGAAATGTTTGTGATGATGCAATCTACCCGCGGCTAGACGGAAAGACCCCATGAACCTTTACTGTAGCTTTGCATTGGACTTTGAACCAATCTGTGTAGGATAGGTGGGAGGCTTTGAAGCGGGGACGCTAGTTCTCGTGGAGCCAACCTTGAAATACCACCCTGGTTTGTTTGAGGTTCTAACCTTGGTCCGTTATCCGGATCGGGGACAGTGCATGGTAGGCAGTTTGACTGGGGCGGTCTCCTCCTAAAGTGTAACGGAGGAGTTCGAAGGTACGCTAGATACGGTCGGACATCGTGTTGATAGTGCAATGGCATAAGCGTGCTTAACTGCGAGACTGACAAGTCGAGCAGGTACGAAAGTAGGACATAGTGATCCGGTGGTTCTGTATGGAAGGGCCATCGCTCAACGGATAAAAGGTACTCTGGGGATAACAGGCTGATTCCTCCCAAGAGTTCATATCGACGGGGGAGTTTGGCACCTCGATGTCGGCTCATCACATCCTGGGGCTGTAGCCGGTCCCAAGGGTATGGCTGTTCGCCATTTAAAGTGGTACGTGAGCTGGGTTTAAAACGTCGTGAGACAGTTTGGTCCCTATCTGCCGTGGGCGTTGGAAATTTGAAGGGGGCTGCTCCTAGTACGAGAGGACCGGAGTGGACGAACCTCTGGTGTACCGGTTGTCACGCCAGTGGCATTGCCGGGTAGCTAAGTTCGGAAGAGATAACCGCTGAAAGCATCTAAGCGGGAAACTTGCCTTGAGATGAGATTTCCCAGAGCCTTGAGCTCTTTGAAGGGTCGTTCGAGACCAGGACGTTGATAGGCTGGGTGTGGAAGTGCAGTAATGCATTAAGCTAACCAGTACTAATTGCCCGTACGGCTTGTCCCTATAACCTTAGCAGGTACAGAGGATAAGACGGTACAACGTTGCGTGTGTGTTGATACTACTATTCATTACCCAATCTTTGCTTCTTCCAGATTCAGGCTTTGTCGCTCCATCGAGGACAAACGCCAGTACAAGTTATGCCTGATGACCATAGCAAGTTGGTCCCACCCCTTCCCATCCCGAACAGGACCGTGAAACAACTTTGCGCCGATGATAGTGCTGCAACCAGTGTGAAAGTAGGTTATCGTCAGGCTTGTTATTCAAAAAAACCCCTTCCGGTGATCCGGTTGGGGTTTTTTTACGTCCAATGATTTTATGCATGGCATCGATCGCGTGCTACCTTGAAAGGAATATCTTGTCTGCTATGCATACACTGGAGCAATTACGCGCTGGCCAACTGGCCGGCCTGCGCCGTCTGACGCTGTCCTGCGGCTTGACGGCATTCCCTCGCGAAATCTTCGACCTCGCCGACAGCCTGGAAATCCTCGACCTGTCCGGCAATGCGCTCTCCACGCTTCCCGACGATTTGCCACGCCTGCACAAGCTGCGCATCATTTTTTGCTCGGACAACCTGTTCACCAGCTTGCCGGCCGTGCTCGGTTCCTGTCCTGCGCTGGAAATGATCGGTTTCAAGGCGAACCGGATACGCCACGTGCCGGCCGCAGCCTTGCCATCCAGGCTGCGCTGGCTGACCCTGACCGACAATGCCATCGAAGCCTTGCCGGAGGAGCTGGGCAAGTGCGGACAATTGCAGAAACTCATGCTGGCGGGAAATTGCCTGGACAGCTTGCCCGCTTCGTTGGCGAACTGCCGCCGGCTGGAACTGGTGCGCATCGCCGCCAACCGTTTCACGGCGCTGCCCGACTGTCTGCTGTCCCTGCCACGGCTGGGCTGGCTCGCGTATGCGGGCAATCCCTTCACGGAAGCGCGGGAACTGGCGGCCCTGGCCGGTTCAGCCGCGGCGGGCGTGGCGTGGCAGCGCCTGGTATTGGCGCAGCAGTTGGGCGAGGGGGCGTCGGGCGTGATTTACCGTGCCCGCCTGGATGGCGCCGATGAGGTTGCCGTCAAAGTGTTCAAGGGGGCCATGACCAGCGATGGCTTGCCGCGCAGCGAGATGGCCGCCTGTGTCGGCGCCGGTGCCCATCCGGGCCTGATTCCCATCCTCGGGACGCTCGATGCACATCCACAGGGAGCGTTGGGACTCGTCATGCCGCTCGTTGACGCGGCCTTCCGCAACCTGGCCGGACCGCCGAGCCTGGAATCGTGTACGCGCGACGTGTATGCCGATGGCGCGCGCTTTGATTTTCCGCAAGCGCTGGCCATTGCCCATGGCATCGCCTCGGCCGTGCGGCAGTTGCATGCACACGGTATCGTGCACGGCGACCTGTATGCCCACAATATCCTGCATGCGGATGCCGGCGCCTGCCTGCTGGGCGACTTTGGTGCGGCGTCCATGTTTGCGCCGGGCTCGTCGCACGGGGACGTGTTGCAGGGCATAGAGGCGCGCGCCTTTGGCGTGCTGCTGGGCGAACTGATCGCGCATTGTGCGACGCCTTTGCCGGCCCTGCACGTCATGATGGAAGATTGCCTGCAGGAAGAAGCATTGCAGCGGCCCAGCTTTGACGTGATCGAACGGGCCTTGCGGGACATGTTCCCCGCATAAAAAAATGGCGCAGCCTTCGCAGGCTGCGCCATTTTTATTTCACGCTGGCAAGATTCAGCTTGCTACCAGGATTTCTTTTTCCGGCAGGGCGATCTGGTTGTCGACGCTGAACTGGTAATCCTTGAAGACGTGTTCGGCCGTCAGGATCTGGTACTCGCCGTTGTCGAGCTTATGCGTGGTGTCCTTCAGGCGGTACGTGTAGTGGCCGCAGGTCCAGCAGTTGAAGTTGCGCATGTGGGTGCACAGGCAAGTCTTGTCCATCACGACGACGGTTTTTTGCTCCGGATGGGCAGCGACTTCGCGGTTGTACGAGTTGATGTACGCGCAGTTGCCCGTCGCGTCGAGCAGGTAGCCATACGATTCGCAGCCTGGACGGATGCCGGCGCCGATGGCGGGCGTGTTCTTCAGCATGCGCATCGGGTAACCGGTCGGCGAAACGCCATTGACGATGATGTCTTCTTCCGAGGCCTTGTAGTATTCCTGCTTGACCTTGTTTGGCAAGCCGCATTCCTTTGTGACGGTAAAGCGCGTCGCCACTTGCACGCCAGCGGCGCCCGCTTCCAGGAAGGAAACGGCATCGCTGCCCGTGAAGATGCCGCCAGCGGCGATCAGCGGGATGTCCAGCTGTTCGGCCTTCAGGTAGGCCAGCAGTTCCGCCGTGATCGTGTGCAGGTCGTAATTGGCCCAGTCCATGCCGAAGCCCAGATGGCCGCCGGCCAGGGGGCCCTCGACGATGATGAAGTCGGGCAAACGGTCCAGCTTGGCGTTCTTGCGCAGGAAAATCTGCAAGGCGCGCACGGACGAGACGATGATGCCCAGCTTGGCATCACGGAAACGCGGATGGTCGGCCATCAAGGCGAACGAACCGAAGTGCAAGCCGGCCGACAGGGTGATGCCGTCGATGCCCGCGTCCAGCGCCGCATTGAGTCGCACGCGCAAGGTTTCGCGGGGGCCGTTCATCGTCAGCTTTTCCATGCAATTGACGAAGATCAAGCCATCGCCTTTTTTCGCTTCCATGGTGCGGCCGATATGCAGGCGCTGCGCTTCCGCCAGGCGGCCCAGGTCGAACTGCACCACGGCCTTGTCGCTGTTATTGATGTTGAACTTGTACAGTTTCGTCTTGTCTTTGACGAAGGTGGTGTCGAAACGGCGATCCGACACGTCTTCCACCATGGCATCGGAGATATGCCCGATACCGTTCAGCCGGGCCGCTTCCAGGGCCAGCTCCGACGTGGAAATATCCACACCCATTCCGCCTATCATGATGGGCACATATTCTTTTTTGCCAAATCGCAGGCGGAAATCATCAACACGTTTCATTGCTATCCTTAGACTACCGTGGTTATCACTGAGCCAGATGTACGGTCAAGCCCGCCGCCGGTCAGGCGCGCGGGCGCATGTAGCTGTGCGCAGCTTCAATTCTACCCCAAGCGCGCAGGCGCTCCGAGGCAGCTTGCCGCCATGCCGGTGCAAGCGCAGGCCGCAGCGTGCGCATCATCGAAATTAATCGCGGAAATTGTTAAATTCCAGCGGCATGTCGGGCACATCCTTGCGCAGCATGGCCATGGCCGCCTGCAGGTCGTCGCGCTTGGCGCCCGTGACGCGCACGGCTTCGCCCTGGATGCTCGCTTGCACTTTCATCTTGCTGTCCTTGATGACGCGCACGATTTTCTTGGCATCATCCGATTCGATGCCATTCTTGATCTTGATGATCTGCTTGACCTTGTCGCCGCCGATCTTCTTGATGTCGCCTTCGTCGAGGAAGCGCACATCGACCTTGCGTTTGGTCAATTTGTTGGTCAGCACGTCGCGCACCTGGCTGAGCTGGAATTCCGAGTCCGCGAACGCGGTCAACTCGTTTTCCTTGTGTTCGACGCGGGCGTCGCTGCCCTTGAAGTCGAAGCGGGTCGTGATTTCCTTGTTGGATTGCTCGACTGCATTCTTGACTTCGATCATATCGGCTTCGGAGACTACATCAAATGACGGCATGGTCTGTTCCTTTTCTTGTTAAAGCGAGCGCACGCTCGGCGCGCTGGGCCTTGGCGGCTGATTCTGCGCCATGGGACGGCCCTGTTAAAGATGCGACATTTTAACGGACAACGGGCAAGTCGCCCTTGTCCTGAGGTGGTTTTTTGTCGCTTTCGCTCTATAATCGAGCAAAATTTCCCGATCCCATGTCTGCAGAGCTCACCATCGAACACAATTACTCCCTCCAGCGCCTGAATACCTTCGGCATCGCGGCCAATGCGGCCGCCTACGTTCGCATCACCTCGCAGGCCGAATTGCAAGCCGCACTGCAAGATCCCGCCCTGTCCGCCATGCCGCGCCTGATACTGGGCGGCGGCAGCAACATCGTACTGACGGGCGACTTTCCCGGCGCCGTGCTGCACATGGCCACGCGCGGCATGCGCCTGGCGCAGGCGGATTTCGAGACGATACTCGTCACCGCCGCGGCCGGCGAAAACTGGCACGATTTCGTGCAGTGGACCCTGGCGCAAGGCGTGGGCGGGCTGGAAAACCTGTCCCTGATTCCCGGCACGGTGGGCGCGGCGCCTATCCAGAATATTGGCGCGTATGGCGTTGAAATCAAGGATTATCTGCACAGCGTGAGCGTCATGCACAGTGGCAGCGGCATCGTCTTCGACATGGACCGCGATGCCTGCCGTTTCGCTTACCGCGACAGCATCTTCAAACAGGCGGACGGCCGCGAACTGATCGTGCTGGAAGTCACGTTTGCCTTGCCGGCCGAGTGGCAGCCGAACTTGCGCTATGCGGAACTGGCGCAGGCCGTGGCCGAACGCAATATTGCCGAGCCGACCCCCCAACAGGTGGCCGACACGGTGATGGCGATCCGCCGGCGAAAATTGCCGGATCCGGCCGTCATAGGTAATGCGGGCAGCTTCTTCAAGAATCCCGTGGTGTCACGGGAGCAATGTCTTGCCTTGTTGGAACGTTTCCCCACCTTGGTACACCATGCGCAGCCCGATGGCACGGAAAAGCTGGCGGCAGGGTGGCTGATCGATCAGTGCGGCTGGAAGGGGAAAAACCTGGGGCCCGCGGGAGTGTATCCCAAGCAGGCGCTGGTTCTGGTGAATAATGGCGGCGCTCGTGGCGCGGACATTACCCGGCTGGCGGCAGCGATACAGGATGATGTAGAGGCGAAATATGGCGTGCGCCTGTCGCCCGAGCCTGTGTTTATCTAAATAGTCAATCCGCGCTTGAAAAAATGTTCAGGGCAAGGCAGTGCAACACAGCCATGGACGTTTTTTCTGCATGGATCAGCCGAAGTGGCAGACGTAATCTACGGTTTCGACAGTTTCAATATCAAAATAGCTATTGCCCGGCACCTTGAATTCCTGGCCCGCGCCATAGCTGTTCCACTCCGTCGCGTCGGCCAGGCGTACCTTGCACAGGCCGCCGACGATTTCCATGATTTCCGGCGCGCCCGTGTTGAAGCGCAACGATGATGGGAAAATCACGCCCACGCTTTTCTTCGTGCCGTCGGCCAGGATGACGTTGTGCGAGACGCATTTGCCGTCAAAGTAGATATTCGACTTCTTGACGACGCTGACATTGTCCAGTTGTGTGCTCATGCTTCACTTTCCTTGCTGTTAAAAATCAGTCCTGGACGTCAGCGGCGCTCAGCACGCTGTTGCGTCCGCCGCGCTTGGCCGCGTACAGGGCCTGGTCGGCGCGGTTGATCAATTGCTCGACCGTCGAGTCCGGCGAAGGCACGATGGTGGCCACGCCGATCGAGATGGTGACGATGCCCGTGCTTGCCGCCGGATTCTCGATCTGCAAGCCTTCCAGGTGGCGCCGGCACGCTTCGGCGATCAGCAACGCGCCGGCCGCTTCCGTTTCCGGCAGGATCAGGGCGAACTCTTCGCCGCCGTAGCGGGCGGCCAGGTCGGCCGGGCGCTTCAAATGTTCCGTCAGCACGGCGGCGACTTTTTTCAGGCCCAGGTCGCCCGCCAGGTGGCCGAAGTGGTCGTTATAGCTTTTAAAATGGTCGATATCGCAAAACAGCAAGCTCAACGGCGTCTTGTCGCGCTGGCCCCGCTGCCATTCGAATTCCAGGGTTTCATCGAAGCGGCGGCGGTTGGCGATGCCCGTCAAGCCATCGAGGGCGGCGAGTTTCTGTAATTCAATATTGGCGTCGGCCAGGTTCTTTTGACTTTCTCGCAGGAAACGAAAAGCCTGGTCGCGCTGCAGGCGGCTGATGTGCGCGTTGGAATGGTAGCGTATGCGCGCCAGCAGCTCCAGGCGGTCCGGCAGTTTCACCACGTAATCGTTGGCGCCGACGGAAAAGCTGTGCGCCTTCAGTTTCGGGTCATCCTTGGCCGACATCACGATCACCGGCACGTGCGCCAGCGCCGCGTTTTCGCGGTACAGCTGGATCAGGGCGAAGCCGTCGATGCCCGGCATCACCAGGTCTTGCAGGATGACGGTCGGTTGCAAGCGCAGCGCTGTGTCCAGCGCCTGCGTGGCGTCGGTCACGTAATGAAATTCGATATCCTGCTGGTCGCTGAGCATGCGCCGCACTGCCTCGGCAATGATCAACTGGTCGTCCACCAGCAGCACGCTGACCTTGAATTCGGTCAATGCGGGCTCATGCTGGGTGAAACTGGAGGAGAATTCTGGCATTGCATTCTTTTCAGATGTTGGGGGAGGGCTCCCACCCATTGTTGAGCTTGGCGCCCAGGCGGCTGCGCAGGCTGGCGCCTATTCTATCCAGGGGCAGGATGTGCTGCGCCGCATCGAGTTCGGCTGCCGCGCGCGGCATGCCGTACACGGCGCTGCTGGCTTGGTCTTGCGCAATCGTCGTCTTGCCGGCGCGGCGCATGGCCAGCAAGCCATCGCCGCCGTCGCGCCCCATGCCTGTGAGCAATACACCGATGGCGTCGCCGCGCCAGTGCTGCGCCACGCAGTTGAAGAAGACATCGACGGACGGGCGGTAAACATACTCGCGCGGTGCTGCATCGTAACCCAAACGATAATTTTGATCTAGCAGCAGGTGATCATTGGTCTTGGCGATCAGTACCGTACCGGACACCAGTTCGTCGCCGTCGGCGATCACGCGCACGGGCATGCTGAGCTGGTCGTCGAGCCATTTGGCGAAGTGCGAGGCGAAGGTTTCATCGATGTGCTGCACCACGACGATGGCGCAGCCGGGCGGCGCCGTCCAGCCGGACAGCACCTTGGCCACGGCCGAGGGGCCGCCCGTCGAGGCGCCGATGGCCACCAGGGTCGATACCTGGCCGTCGCCCCGTTCGCCGCCATTGCCGTTCGCCTGGCGCGGCGGCGCAGGTTCGGCGCTGTGGCGTATCAGCTTGCCGATGGTCTTGATCTTGGCCAGCAGCTCGCTGTCGCCCCCCACTTCCCCCTGCAGCACGGGCGTGGCCGTGACGTCGAGCGCGCCCGCGCCCAGCGCGCGGAAGACCTGGTTGACATTGTCTTGCGGGCGTCCCGTGACCACCAGGATGGCGCACGGGCTTTGCTCCATGATCAGGCGCGTCGCCTCGACGCCATCCATTTCCGGCATGTTCAGGTCCATCAGGATCAGGTCGGGACGGTTGCCTTCGCACATGCGCACGGCTTCGAGCCCCGTGCGGGCGATCCACAGCACCTGGTGTTCCTGCGTGCTGGCGACCACCCGGCGCAGGGCCTCGGCGGCCATGGCGACATCGTTGGCAATGGCAATTTTCATGAAGTACAACTCATAAGCGGGCATCTCCTATCAGGTCGGCCACCGCGTCGAGCAAGGTCTCGTCGTGGAAGCTGCCTTTGGTCAGATAATAGTCGGCGCCGGCGGACAGGCCGCGTGCGCGGTCTTCCGGGCGGTCCTTGTACGAGACGATCATCACCGGCAGCTTGTGCAGGTGCAGGTCCTTCTTGATCAGCGAAACCAGCTCGATGCCGTCCATGCGCGGCATGTCGACGTCGGTGATCACCAGGTCGTACTCGCCGCTGCGCACGACGTTCCAGCCGTCGATGCCGTCGATGGCCACGTCGACTTCGAAGCCGCGCGCCAGCAGCAGCTTGCGCTCCATTTCGCGCACCGTCAGCGAGTCGTCGACGACGAGGATGCGCTTGGCGCGGCGCTGCTGCGCGTGGCCCGCCTGCGCCAGCTGGTGCAGGCCGCCTTCGTGCAGCAGCTTGTCGATCGACAGCAGCAGGTCGGGCACGTCGAGGATCAGCACCGGCTCGCCGTCATCGAGCAGGGCGGCGGCGGAAATGTCGCGCATCTTGCCGAAAATGGGGTCGATGGCCTGCACCGCCAGGCTTTGCTCGCCGCGGATGGCGTCGACCACCAGGGCATAGCTTTGCTTGCCGCGCCCGATCACCACCACCGGCAAGTCCTCGGCCTGGTTCGCCGCTTCGCCCAGTTCCAGCACCTGCGCCGCCGAGACCAGGCCCAGATGCTCGCCCTTGAGTTCGAAGAACTGCTTGTTTTCCAGGGTATGGATGGCCGCCTGCGGCACGCGCACCACGCTTTCCACCTTGACGATGGGGATGGCGTAGGCTTCGCCCTGGATGTCGATCACCAGCGCGCGCACGATCGATTGCGTCAGCGGCAGGGTGATGAGGGCGCGGAAACCCCGGCCCGGCTCCGATTCCAGGCGCACGGTGCCGTTTTGCTGGCGTATCGTCTCGTGCACGATGTCCAGGCCCACGCCGCGTCCGGACAATTGATTGGCCGTCGCCTTCAGGCTGAAGGCGGGCAGGAACAGGAATTCCAGCAGCTCGCCCGGCGACAGCGCGGCGGCCATGGCGGGGCTGGCCATCTTGCGCTCGATGACGGACTGGCGGATCTTTTCCAGGTCGACACCGCGCCCGTCGTCGCTGATTTCGATGCTCAGCATGCCGGCGCGGTGGCGCGCTTCCATGCGTATCGTGCCCAGCGCTTCCTTGCCCGCGTCGATGCGCTCGTACGGGCCTTCCATGCCATGGTCGATGGCATTGCGCAGCATGTGGTTCAGCGGGCTTTCGATCTTCGCCAGGATGTCGCGGTCGACCAGGGTGTCTTCGCCTTCGATTTCCAGCTGCACTTCCTTGCCCAGGCTGCGCGCCAGGTCGCGCACCATGCGCGGGAAGGCGTGGATGCCGTCGCGGAAAGGGCGCATACGCAGCGCCAGCACTTCATCGACCATGCCTTGCGAGACGGCCAGCAGGCGCCGCTCATAGGTTTCGATGTCGGCGATGTGCTCGAGCATGAATTGCTTCAGGGGCTGCGTCTTTTGCAGCGCCAGCAGGGATTTTTCCATCAGGCCCGCGTCGCCCGAGCGGGCAATGGCTTCGTGCAGGTGCTCGATGGCGGAAAACAGGCTGCTCTGGTTGCGCTTGAAGCGCTGCAAGGCACCGATGAACGGGTGCATCTGGTGCGCATTGATGCGCGATTCGCTGGCCAGCGACAGCAGCTTGTCGAAATTCTGCGCCTGGGCCTTGGCCGGTGCCGCACCTGTACGCGGCGCGGGCGCGGCAGCTTCTGCCGCTTCCGCTTCCGCGTCCTCTCCCGCCAGGCCGCTGGCTACGGGAGCCTGTGGCGCCGCCGCTGCCGGCGCTGGCACGGGCGCCGACGCCGGGGGCAGGGCCGGCAATTCGGGCAGGTCGGCGATGCCGGCGATGGCGTTCAGGGTCTGGTCGATCTGCGCCGCATTGGCGGCCAGCCACGCTTCGGCGCCCGCGTCGTCCAGGCGCGACAGCTGCACGATCAGGTCGACGCCCGACAGCAGCACGTCGACCCGCTCCGGCGTGAGTTTCAGGCGGCCGTGCTGGGCGGCGACAAAGCTGTCTTCCATGCCGTGCGCCAGCTGCACCACCACTTGCAGGCCGACGATGGCGGCGGCGCCCTTGATCGAGTGCGCCGCGCGCATCATCGCTTCGACGGCGGCCGCATCGCCCGCATGGCGCTCCATGGCCAGCAAGCCGTCGGTGAGGATCTGGGTCTGGCTGTCCGCCTCCATGCGGAACAGGTCCAGCATGGAAAAGGCACTCAGGTCGCCGTGCTGGTCCTGGCTCATCGTAATAGTCTCGCAAGTTGAAAGCCGATCAGCGCCGTGTCGAGGCAGCCGATGCGCATGTCGCCCTCGGTGATGACGCCGGACAGATAGCGCGACAGGCCCTTGTTGATGGTGGCCGCCGGCGCTTGCACGGTGCTCGACGCATAGCGCACGATGCCGTGCAGGTCGGCCACGGGCAGCGCGTAAGCCTGTTCTTCCCAGCGCATCAGCAGCAGGCGCGCAAAGGTGTGGCGGCCGCGCGCCGCTGGCGCGCCCTGTTCGTCGATGCCCAGCAAGTGTGCCAGCGACATGCACGGATACAGCTTGCCGCCGATATTGACGATGCCCGCCAGGCCGCGCCCGCCGCGGTGCGGCAGCACGTGCGGCTTGGCCTGCGGCGCCACGGAGTCGAACACGCGCGTGGGCAGCGCCAGCCATTCGCGGCCGATGCGAAATACCAGCGCCGAGCTGTCGCGCACTTCGCCTCCCGCATCGATCTGGCGGAAGTGGCTGGCCCAGTCGCGCTGGTAGTGTTCATCCACGGGCCGCTGCAGGTTGCGCTGGGCGGCGCCCGCATATACGTCGCAGTTACGGCAATGCACGTTGGCCGGCAGCCTGGGGCAGCTCTGGTCGCCGACCACGCCGATATGGTTCCAGCAGTCGTCGATGGCGTCGGGGGACTCGGTGGCGATGAGGTTGGTCATGCTTGCCCCTTAGTTGGACGCCTGGCGGCGCTGGTAGATGCGCGCCGCGCGCGCCTTCAGGGTGGCGGCGGCCGTGTGGTTGCCATTGCGTTCGGCCAGCAGCGACAGGTGGCACAGCGCCTCGTAATGGTCGGGCTGCAGGTAGATGCAGCGGCGCCAGTAATCGTCGGCCAGGTCCATCTTGCCGGCCAGTTCATTGATGATGCCCAGCATGAAATACGCTTCCGCCGCCTCGGGCACGCGCGCCAGGTGGGCGTGGCATTTTTCGCCCGCTTCGCGCAACTGGCCACGGTCGGCCAGCAGGCGCGCCTCGGCCAGCAAATCGGCTTGCGCGGCCGGCGCCGGCGACGGCACGGACACGGGGCGCGTGCGCGGCGCTGTCGCGGCGGCAGGGGCGGCTGCGGCGGCGCGCCTTGGCGCGGGCGGCACGCTGCGCAGGGGGCGCGCGGCCGGCAGCGGCGCCACCTGCACGGGGCTGGCCGGCGCCGCCGTTTCCTTCTTCAGGGCGAAGGCCTGGCGGAACTGCAGCGGCGCAAAGCCGTTCTGGCAGAACGACGGCACTTCCGCATAGCCGGCCAGCAGCATGCCGTCGTCTGCCAGCAGGGCGGACAGGTTGTGGATGGCCGCGCGCGTGGTCGGCTTGTCGAAGTAAATCAAGAGGTTGCGGCAAAAGATGACGTCGTAATGGCGGCTGTAGGTGGCGGTGTCGAATTGCAGCAGATTGCCCTGCCTGAAGGTGACTTGCTCGCGCAAGGAGTCGATGATGCGGTAGGCGTCGTCGGCCACGTGCGTGAAATAGCGCTCGCGGAAGGCCACGTCCTGCGCGCGGAAGGCGTTGCGGCCATACACGCCGGCCTGCGCCCGCTCGATGCAGCCGGGGCTCAGGTCATACGCGTCGATGCTGAACGCCTGTTTTGGCACACCGCCGTCGCGCAGCGCCATGGCCATCGAATACGGTTCCTCGCCGCCCGCGCACGGGATCGACAGGATGCGCGTGGCGCGCCCCCGCGCCCAGCGTTCCTGCACCAGTTCGACGGTGGCGTAGAACGCCTGCGGGTCGCGGAACAGCCACGATTCCGGCACCACCACCAGCTCGATCAATTGCGTCATTTCGGCCGGCGTGAGCGCTTGCAGATAGGCTTCGCTATCGCTGAAGCCCGTTTGCTCCATGCGCTGGCCGACGGCCCGTTCGGCCACGGCTTTGGAGACGGACAGGCCGGTCGCGCGGCGCAGCAGGGCTTGTGCCGTCATGCCGCGCCCGCGTCTTGAAACAGCAGCGCGCGCACGTCCGGCGGCAGCAGGTGTTCGAGTTCCACCAGCTGCACGATGCCGTCGGCATCGCTGGCCACCTGGCCCAGGAAGGGCGCCGTCGCCACGCCGCTATCCTCGAGCTTGTCCGCCGCGATGTCGGCGATGCCGCGCACTTGCGTGGCCAGCAAGCCCAGCGCATGCGTGGCGCCGCCAGGCGCGCGGTAGTCGACGATGACGATGCGCGTGTCGAATTGCGCGGCGGCGGCAGGCAGCCCGGCCAGGCGCGACAGGTCGATCACGGGCACGGGCGTGCCGTGCAAGTCCATCAGGCCGGCCACGTAGTCTGGCGTGAGCGGCAACTGTTTCAGCTCCAGCAACGGCAGAACGCGCACGATGCCGGCCAGGGGCAGGCCATAGCGGTCGCGTCCGATGTGAAAGAGCAGCACTTTCATGGGATCAGATGGTGACGGCGAAGGTCGACACGCTCGACTGCAGGTCGCCCGCCGCATATTGCAGCTGGTGCACCGCTTCGCTGGTGGCCTTCAGCGATTCCACCGTTTGCTGCGTGGCGTCGTTGAGCTGCATCATGGTGTCGGAAATTTGCGACGCGCCGATCGCCTGCGACTGCATGCCTTGCAGCACGGCATCGAATTGCGGCGTGAGTTTTTGCACCTGATCCATCACGGACGACAATTGTTCCGCCACTTGCCGCACTTCGCCCACGCTGCGGCGAATTTCTTCCGAGAATTTATCCATGCCCATCACGCTGGCGGACACGGCCGACTGCATTTCCTTGAGCATTTGCTCGATATCCCAGGTGGAGACGGACGTCTGGTCGGCCAGGCGGCGGATTTCCGTCGCCACGACGGAAAAGCCGCGGCCCGCTTCGCCCGCTTTTTCCGCCTCGATGGCGGCGTTCAGCGACAGGATGTTGGTCTGGTCGGCCACTTTCGTGATGGTGATCAGCACGCTGTTGATATTGCTGGCTTTTTCCGACAGGGCCGCCAGCTTGGCGTTGATGGAATCGGTGGCCGAGACCATGTGCTGCATGGTCGAATCCATACGCTTGAGGTTGTTTTGCGCTTCGGCCGTGGCATTCGTCGTGTAGTCGGCCACGGCGGTGGCGTCTTCCATGGTTTTCAGCAACTGGCTCGTGTTGGCCGAGATTTCCTTGGTGGTGCTGAGAATTTCCACGCTGGTTTGCGCTTGCTCAATGCCCGTGGCTTCCTGCTGGCGCGCCGAGGCGGCGATTTCCGTGGCGGACGTCGTGACCTGGATGCCGGCCTTTTGCACATTGTTGAGCAGGCTGCGCAGGTTTTCAAACATCTTCGCCAGGCCGTTGCCCAGCTGGCCGATGGCGTCGTTGCCCGTGATGCCGACCTTGCCCGTCAGGTCGCCCGAGGCCGCCTTCGATACCACTTCCAGCAGGGAATCGACCTTGGCCCGCAGGCTATTCGTGGCGGCCAGTTCATTGGCCTGGTTGTCCTGGATGGTTTGCGCCATGCGGTTGAACTCTTCCGTCACCTTGCCCAGCTCGTCGCGCGAGATGATGGCGGCGCGCGCGCCTTGCTCGCCGCCGGCGATGCGCCCGACGGCGTCCGTCAGGCTGTTCAGCGGGCCGAGGATGGCCTTGGCCAGGACGAAGGAAATGCCCAGCGCCAGCACCACGCACAGCACGCCGCCCAGCGCCAAGGTCAGCAGCATGGTTTCCTGCAGGCGACTTGACGTGGCCGTACGCTCGGCCAGCAAGCGGTTTTCTTCGGCGGCGGCTTCGTCGAGCAGCTTGTTGGCCTGCACGATGCCGGGCGAGCCGGCCGGCGGAAGCAGGCGCGCCACCGTTTCCGTGGCGCCCGGCGCATTGCCCAGCGCGCGGCGTTTCTCGATCAGGGGGGTGATCCACTCCTTGACCCAGGTGCTGCTCAGCTGGTCGATCTTGCGGAAGCGTTCCGATTGCATCTTGTTGTCCACCGTCATGCTGATGGCTTTTTGCGTGTGCTGGCTCAGCACCCCTGTTTCATCGGTTTCCGGCGTCAGCGAGGCTTCGTTGCCGGTCAGAATGAAGCCGCGCGCCTCCACCTGGATTTGCAGGATGGAATTGTGAATCTTGTCGATCTCGACCAGCACTTCCATCGTGTGCCTGTCCCAGGCATTGGCTTCCGACAGCCGCGAAAAGCTGTTGTAGGCCACGCCCAGCAAGATCAGGATGATGGCCACGATGGAGCCGAAGCCCAGGTACAGTTTATTCTTGATACTCAGGTCTTTGAACATGGGAGGGCTCCGGAAGCGGGAAGGTCAGCACAATTGCACTGTAGCATTTTGCCATGAGGACAGCAAAATGGGGGCGATCTGGGGACGCGCGGGGCGGTAAATCGCTGCCGAGTGCGTTTCAAACGTAAAAAAGCCGCCCGGAGGCGGCTTTTGGCGGGCGCGGGAGGTAGTGCCTCCCGGTAACTAATTACTTCTGGCCGCGCTTTTCGCGGGCGATGGCGGCGATGCGCATGCGCAAGGCGTTCAGCTTGATGAAGCCGCCGGCGTCGGCCTGGTTGTAGGCGCCGCCGTCTTCGTCGAAGGTGGCGATGTTCATGTCGAACAGCGAATCCGTCTTCGAATCGCGCGACACGACGATCACATTGCCCTTGTACAGCTTGATGCGTACCCAGCCGTTCACGGTTTCCTGCGTGTGGTCGATCAGGGTTTGCAGGGCAACGCGCTCGGGCGCCCACCAGTAGCCGTTGTAGATCATCGATGCGTAGCGCGGCATCAGGTCATCTTTCAGATGGGCAACTTCGCGGTCCAGCGTGATCGATTCGATGGCGCGGTGGGCTTTCAGCATGATAGTGCCGCCCGGGGTTTCATAGCAGCCGCGCGATTTCATGCCGACGTAGCGGTTTTCCACCAGGTCCAGGCGTCCCACGCCATGCTTGCCGCCAACTTTGTTCAGTTCGGCCAGCACGGTGGCAGGCGACATGCGCACGCCGTTGATGGCGACGATATCGCCTTTTTCGTATTCGATGTCCAGGTATTCCGCTTCGTCCGGCGCCTTTTCAGGGCTGACGGTCCAGCGCCACATGGTTTCTTCCGCTTCGGCGCTCGGGTTTTCCAAGTGGCGGCCTTCAAAGCTGATGTGCAGCAAGTTGGCATCCATCGAGTACGGCGCGCCGCCGTTCTTGTGCTTCATGTCGATTTCGATGCCGGCGTCTTCCGCGTACTTCAGCAGTTTTTCGCGCGACAGCAGATCCCACTCGCGCCATGGGGCGATGATCTTCACGCCTGGCTTCAGCGCGTAGGCGCCCAGCTCGAAACGCACCTGGTCGTTGCCCTTGCCGGTCGCGCCGTGCGAGATGGCGTCGGCGCCGGTGGCGTTGGCGATTTCGATCAGGCGCTTTGCGATCAGCGGACGGGCGATCGAGGTGCCCAGCAGGTATTCGCCTTCATACACGGTGTTGGCGCGGAACATCGGGAAGACGAAATCGCGCACGAATTCTTCGCGGACATCTTCGATATGGATGTTTTCCGGCTTGATGCCGAACTTGATGGCCTTGGCGCGCGCCGGTTCCAGTTCTTCGCCCTGGCCCAGGTCGGCCGTGAAGGTGACGATTTCGCACTGGTAGTTATCTTGCAGCCATTTCAGGATGACGGAGGTGTCGAGTCCGCCGGAATAGGCCAGGACTACTTTTTTAATGTCGCTCATATTGCTTCCAGTTGTCGTTGTCGATGTATGTATTGCGATGCTGCCAGGAGTTATGCAGTGCCTGGCGAATTAGTTGATTTTACCGAGTAACAGGTATTCGATCA
This sequence comes from Janthinobacterium sp. SUN033, assembly GCF_030397595.1. Taxonomy (NCBI): domain Bacteria; kingdom Pseudomonadati; phylum Pseudomonadota; class Betaproteobacteria; order Burkholderiales; family Oxalobacteraceae; genus Janthinobacterium; species Janthinobacterium sp. SUN033. The sequence continues at coordinate 857,783 of NZ_JAPQNV010000003.1, read as the reverse complement.
GCGCTTTTTGCACGTGCAAGCGGTTTTCCGCCTCGTCCCACACCACCGATTGCGGGCCGTCGATCACTTCGGCAGCCACTTCCTCGCCGCGGTGGGCGGGCAGGCAGTGCATGAACAGGGCGTCGGGCGCGGCGCGGGCCATCTTCGCGCCATCGACGATCCAGCCGTCGAAGGCGGCGATGCGGGCCGCGTTTTCCGCTTCGTAACCCATGCTGGTCCACACGTCCGTGTTGACCAGGTGCGCGCCTTCGCAGGCGTCCGATGGATTGGCGAAGAAGGTGTAGCGCTCGGTCTTGACTTGCGCCAGGTCAATGTCGTAGCCCTTCGGCGTCGACACGTTCACATGGAAGCCGAACACTTCGGCCGCTTGCAGCCACGAGTACAGCATGTTGTTGGCGTCGCCGATCCAGGCGACCACCTTGCCGGCGATCGAGCCGCGGTGTTCGATGTAGGTGAAGATGTCGGCAAAGACCTGGCACGGGTGGTGTTCATTGGTCAGGCCATTGATCACGGGCACGCGCGAATTGGCGGCGAAGCGCTCGATGATCTCCTGGCCGAACGTGCGCACCATGATGATGTCGCACATGCGCGACATGACCTGGCCCGCGTCTTCCACCGGCTCGCCGCGGCCCAGCTGGGAATCGCGCGTGTTCAGGTAGATGGCGGCGCCGCCCAGCTGGTGCATGCCCGCTTCGAACGACAGGCGCGTGCGGGTCGAGTTCTTTTCAAAGACCATCACCAGGGTGCGGTCGATCAGTGGATGGTAGATTTCGTAGTTCTTGAACTTGCGCTTGATCAGATGGGCGCGTTCGATCACATATTCGTACTCTTCCAACGTGAAATCGGAGAACTGGAGGTAGTGCTTGATCGGTTTTTTTGTCGACATAATGACCACTTGAAGATGCGCAGGCCGCCGGCGGCGTGCCTTTCCCGCCGGGTTGCATCAGCGTACAACATCTCGTCTGATGACTGCCTCGCCCGGCGCGCTGCTGTGTTGATCGGTGCCAGCGCGACGCCTGTCGCGCGGTACGATGCGGTTTGCCAAGTTGAAAATAATGCAATGGCAAGTACTTCAGCCGTTCAATTATAAGGGTTTTGCTTTTAGATTGGAAAGACTGCCCGGGCGCGTACTTGTATAGGCAAGCCTGCGCCCGGGCAACGGGGCGGTGGATTAATAGATGCTGGCGGGCGCGGCGCCGTCCAGCTGGGGCGCCACCAGCGGCAAATCCAGTGTGAAGCGCGTGCCGGCGGGGCTGCTGGCCACCTGGATGGTGCCGCCCAGCAGGGCCGTGACGATGTTGTAGCTGATCGACAAACCCAGGCCGCTGCCGCCCTGGCCCAGCTTGGTAGTAAAGAAGGGGTCGAAGATGCGCGACAAATGCTGCTCCGCGATGCCGCCGCCATTGTCTTCGAAGACGATCCGCACGCGCGCCGCGTCCGCCGTGGCGGACAGGTGCATGCAGCCCGTGCCGACGCCGCCATCGTTGGGCGCGGGGGCGAAGGCGTGCAGCAGGGCATTGTTGATCAGATTGGTGATCACCTGGCCGAACGGGCCGGGATAGCTGTCCATGGCGATGCCGAAGGCTATCTCCATTTCGATGCGGTGGCCCGAACTGCGGATGCGGTTCATGACGGTGGCGATGATTTCATTGCTCACTTGTTGCAAGTCAAAGCGGCGCCGCTGCTCGGTGGTGCGGTCGACGGCCACCTGCTTGAAGCTGTTGACCAGGTCGGCCGCGCTGCGCAAGCCGCGCATCACCAGCGCCGACGCCTTGCCCGCATCGTCGATGAAGGCGGCCAGGTCCGAGCGGCGCAGGCCGGGACCGTTCATCAGGCGCTCTACGTCTTCCGTCTTTTGCTGCATGGTGCTGGCGATCAACAGACTGTTGCCGATCGGGGTATTCAGTTCATGCGCCACGCCGGCCATCAGCGAACCGAGGGCGGCCAGTTTTTCCTGCGATACCAGTTGCGCCTGGGCATCTTGCAATTGCCGGTAGGCGCTGGCGTTGTCGAGCGCGATGGCGCCATACGCGCACAGGGTGCGGAAGATCAGCCGCTCGCGTTCGCCGTATGCGTTGGCGTGGCACGCCTGCACCGTCATCACGCCGAGCACGCGCTCGCCCACCATCAGCGGCACGTACAGCACGCTCTGGTTATGCAGCGTGCCGGGCACCGTGTAGGCGTGGCGGCGCGGCGGCACCTGGTCGATATACACTTCGCGCCGGCCCAGCAGGCAGCGCACGGAGTAGGCGCGGGGATTGCTCAGTGGAATGGCGTTGTCGGACAGGGGCCGGCCCGCTTCCATGCCATGTGCGCGGCGCAGCGCCGTGCCTGCGGCGTCGAGCATGTAGACGGCGAAGGTGTTGACTGGCAGCAAGGCATGCACGTGGCGGTCGAGCACCTGGAACACGGCGCTGGCGTCGAGGTGGGTGGTGATTTCCTGGCCGATGGCCGACAGCCTTTCCAGGGTGTCGCTGGTCTGCTGCAGCACTTCGGCGCGCCGCGCTTCGGAAGCGGCCAGTTCGCGGTGGTGATAGCCTTCCGAGCGCGCATGTTCCGTCTGGTGGTAGACCTGCATGGCGGTGGCGCGGTTGCTCGCTTGCTGGGTATGGCTTTTTTCGCGCGCCATGCCCGCATCGAGGGCGATATCGTAGGCGCGCGCATAGTCGCCCGCATGCGCGTATTCGCGCGCAAGCGCATCGAGCAGTTCGCCGGGCGGCGAATAGCCGTCGATGGAGGCGGCTACCTGCAGCGCCTGGTGCAGGAAATGCAGGGCGGGATTGCGTTCCAGCATGTCTGCGGGCGGCGGCAACTCATGGCGCGCATGCAACATCGACAAGACGCGCAGCGCCGCCACCTGGTGCATGGCGTCGCCCTGCGCGGCGGCCAGCTGGCAAGCCCGCTCGGCCGCCTGCAGCGCCTCGTCCGGGCGGTCCAGGTAGGACAGCGCGTGGGCGCTGCCGCGCTGGGCCATGCTGCGGAAATCGGCCTGGCCCAGCGCTTCGGCGCGTTGCGCCAGCCGGCTGAAGGCGTCGAGCGCCGTATCGTAGTCGCCCTTGTCCAGGCTCAGTTCGCCCAGGTGGAACAGGGCGTTGGCATAGGTGCGCGCGCCAGCCACGGGCGCCAGGATGAGCAGCGCCTGGCGCAGCAAGTCTTCGGCCGCGGCCAGGCGGCCCAGCTTGCGCATGGTTTCGGCCGTATGCGTCTGGCAGGCGCCGATGCTGCGCGGCCAGCCGGTGGGGCGCGCCAGGTCCAGCGCGCACTGCATCCACTCCAGGGCCGATTCGTTGTCGTTGAGGCTGGCGAAACAGTCGCCGATATTGATGGCGGCCGTGATGGCGCCGCGCAGCTGGCCGCTTTCCAGCGCCGTCTCGTAGCTTTGCATGTAGTGGCCGGCGGCCGCGCCCAGGTCGCGCGAGGTGTGCGCCAGCAAGCCGCGGAAGTCATGCACCCAGGCGGCCAGCGGCGCGGGCAGCTTGCCGCTGGCGCTGTCGGCCTGGAAATGGCTGCCCCAGCGCGCCTGTGCGGCTGGCGCATCGCGCAGCACGGCCCAGCGCGCCGCGGCCGCGTCGGCCAGGCTGGCGCGCATCGCATCGCCGGCGCCGCGCGCTTGTTCGGCCGCGGCCAGCAGTTCCGCATCGCAGCGGGCATGGTCGCCCCGGTCGACGGCAATCGAGGACAGCAGCCAGTGGGCATCGGCGCAGGCGGCGCCGTCGCCGTGCGCGCACAGGATGGCGTGCGCCGCCATGGCCAGGCTTTCGGCCGCATCGAGCGCACCTTGCAGCCAAGCCACTTCCGCCTGCACCAGTTGCAAACGTGCCTGCGCGAGCGCCAGGGCGGGGGGCGGCAGCTGCGCCTGGGGCAGCAAGGCTGCCGCTTCGGCCGCATGATGCAGCGCCTGGGCACAGTTGCGCTGGCGCAAATGCCATGCCAGCAGCATCAGCAAGGGCAGGCGCTCCAGGGCGCGCAATGGCCGCAGTGTATCTTCCCACTGTGCAATGTCATGTTCGAGTGCGAACATTTCCATCCGAAATCTCCCGCAAGGCGATGGTGTTGGCCAGCGGCCAGTGACACCTTATTGGATCGCATTGTAAGCTGCATCGGATGCAGTTGTTTGGTCGACTCGACAGTATTTTTTTACGCGCGCCCTTTCAGGCTGCGCAAAGCAGGCGGGGCGTGCACCAGCCCCTGCCGGCTGATGCACGTGGACAGCCTGGCACGGCTTGCCGGCCGTTTGCCGTGCTGTACCGTGCCGCCTGTGCTAGCGGCCGGCGAAGTGCACGGTGCTGGCCGTTTCGCCAGCCTTGGCGACGGCGCCCGGAATATTGTTCAGCCCGGTAATGGCGATGACGTCGCCATCGTTGCGAAATTCCATGTGGGTGCCGCTGGCCGTTTCAAAGACGCCCGGTGCGCGGCCGAACAGCTCCACTTCGGGCTGTCCCTTGATTTGCGTGAAATAGCGGTTGACTTGCTGGCGCAGCAGCAAGGTATCGCCCGTGTCGAGCTGGTAGCTGTTGCCGTACTGGCTGAATTCCTGCGGCGCCAGTTTATACACCTTGCCGGAAACCTGGACCTTGTCCTGTTCGCCGATTTCCAGCGCACTGGCGCTGAGGCAAGACAGGCCGAGGACGAGGGCGGCGCTACCGAGGGCGAGGGTACGCGAGAACGATGCTTTCATGATTTCACCTTGTGATCGAGATGCTGGTTGGAGTTAGACCAATGTTGTCTCCAGCAGGTTCGCTGGCGGGGACAATGCCAAGGTAGCAAGCGGAGGGGTGCCATGCCAGCGCAAAGCGATGAAACGCCGGAATCCGGCGCTGAAACGCGAAATCAGGCGACGGATGGTTTTGGAATGAATGGGAGAAAGCAGGCTCTGCGGCAGAATTTAATTCTGTTTAATTCGTGGTGGTAAACTTTTTATCGGTTTGGCGCCCGCCTCGACGACGGACGCCAGACGCGTTCAATACAGCGTTTGCGCCGATTCGTGCAGCAGCTGGCCGTACAGGGTATGGCGCATCTTGGCGATCTTGCCTTCAGATAAGGCTTGCAGGATGGCGCACTGCGGCTCGATCAGGTGGCGGCAGTTATAGAACTTGCAGCCGCCCAGGTAGGGCTGGAATTCGCGGAAGGCCCGCTCCAGCATGCCCTCGGACAAGTGGTACAGGCCGAATTCCTGGAAGCCGGGAGAATCGATGATGGAGCTGTTTGCGCCCAGTTCGTCGAGCTTGTACAGGCGCGTAAAGGTCGTCGTGTGCTTGCCCGTGTCGAGCGCGGCCGAGATTTCGCGCACGGCGATGTCGGCGTCCGGCACCAGCAGGTTGATCAATGACGACTTGCCCATGCCCGACTGGCCGATGAGGATCGACGACTGCCCCGCCAGCAGGGGCGCCAGAGTGGCCACCGCGTGTTCCGGTTCGGCGCGCGCCGACACTTCATCGACGGGATAGCCCATCGATGAATACGGCAGCAGGCGTTCGCGGGCGCGCTCCAGCGAAGCGGTCACATCCGTCTTGTTGAGGATGATGCGCGCTTCGATGCCGGCCGCGTCGGCCGCCACCAGCGAGCGCGAGATCAGGTCGTCGGCAAAGCCCGGTTCCGTCGCCACGACGATGAACAACTGCGTCAGGTTGGCGGCCAGCAGCTTCGATTTGTACTGGTCCGAGCGGTACAGCAGGGTCTTGCGTTCCTCGATGCGGTCGATGACGGCCTGGTCGTTGGAGGTACGCGTCAGGTGCACGATGTCGCCCACGGCCACATTGGTTTTCTTGCCGCGCGTTACGCATTGCAGCTTGGCGCCGTCCACGTCGGCCAGGTAATGGCGGCCGTGGGCGGCGATGATGATGCCCGTCAACTTGCTTTCGCTCATGGGGCCACCTGGCTGCTCTGGTAGATGAGGTCGGCCTTGGCGGCGCAGATGAAGTCGTTTTCGGACAGGCCGCCGGCGCCATGGTTGACCGAGTGCGTGTCGTAGCGCACGGCGCAGGTTTTGTAAGTAATGATGAGCTCCGGATGGTGGTCTTGCGTATGGGTCATATAGGCCAGGGCGTTCACGAACGCCAGGGTCTGGTAGTAATTCTTGAAGCCGAAGTCGCGGCACAGCTTGCCATTTTGCAAGTTCCATTGCGGCAGCAGGGCGTGCAGGGTGGCAATGTCCGTGTCGCCCAGCGCCTGCTGGCGCGGCGTGCAGGACAGTTGGGCCAGGTCTTGCGAAGTCGATGGCGTATTCATGTCGTAGCCCCTTTCAGGTGGCGGATGCGCACGCTGGCCGGCGGGTGGCTATCGTAGAAGGCCGAGTGCAGCGGGTCGGGCGTCAGGGTCGACGCATTGTCTTCATACATTTTGACGAGCGCCGAGACCAGGTCGTCCGCCTGCGTGTGCGTGGCGGCAAAGGCGTCCGCTTCGAATTCATGCTTGCGCGAGCTGAGCGAGGTCAACGGTCCCAGCAGGAAAGTGAAGACGGGCAAGGCCAGCATGAACAGCAGCAGCGCCAGCGCATCCGTCGGCTGGCCCGTCAGGGCCAGGGCGACCGGGTCGACGCCCAGGCCCGCGTAAAACCATGGCTGCGTCTTCAGGAAGCCCAGCAGCGCCAAAAAGCCCAGCGAGATGACGAATATCATGGCGATGCGCTTGACGATGTGCTTGAGCTTGAAGTGGCCCAGTTCATGCGCCAGCACGGCTTCGATTTCCTGCGGCGCCAGGCGCGACAGCAAGGTATCGAAGAAAACGATGCGCTTGTTGGCGCCAAAGCCCGAGAAATACGCATTGCCGTGGGCGCTGCGCTTCGAGCCATCCATGACGAACAAGCCTTTCGAGGCGAAGCCGACGCGCTGCATCAAGCCTTCGATGCGGCTTTTCAGCGCTTCGTCGGCCAGCGGCGTGAATTTGTTGAACAGGGGGGCGATGACGGTGGGAAACAGCACCATCATCAGCAACTGGAAGCCGCTCCAGACGAACCACGCGTACAGCCACCACAGGCCGCCCGACTTGGCCATCAGGGTCAGCACGACCCAGATCAGCGGCAGGCCGATGACGGCGCCCAGGCCCACGCCCTTGAGCATGTCCGTGAAGAACAGCTTGCGCGCCATGGTATTGAAGCCGAAGCGCTGCTCCAGCACGAACTGGCGGTAATAATCGAAGGGCAGGTCGATCAGGCCGGAAATGGCGGCAAAGGCGGCGATCAGGCCGATCTGGTACAGCATGGGCGAGCCAGAGCCCATCCATTCATTCAGGTGCAGGGCCAGCCATTGCAGGCCGCCCAGCAAGGTAAAACCGATCAGCACGGCATAGTTGATCAGCAAGGTCAGCAAGCCGAACTTGGTCTTCGCCACCGTGTAGTCGGCCGCCTTCTGGTGCGCGGCCAGCGGGATCTTTTCCGCAAATTCGGCGGGCACGGCGGCGCGGTGGGCCAGCACGTGGCGAATCTGCCGCGAAGCGAGCCAGAAGCGCACGGCCAGGGTCAAAACGAGGACGGATACAAACAAAATCGAAAACGCGAGTGAATACATTCTGTGCCTGTGAGAAAATGGCTGATTATTTAGTTTGATTAGGCCAAGAGAGAATTATGTCACAAGCGACCGACTTAACTGCATCCACCCCCGCACCGATTGTTCCGGCACGTCCCAATGAGATGAATCTGGTCTGGGTCGACATGGAAATGACGGGCCTGGAGCCCGATACCGACCGCATCATCGAGGTGGCGGTGGTGGTGACGGACATGCACTTGAACCTGCTGGCCGAAGGCCCCGTGTTTGTGATTCATCAATCGGATGAAACCCTGAACAAGATGGATGCATGGAACAAGGGCACGCACGGCCGCTCGGGCCTGATCGACAAGGTCAAGGCGTCGACCGTGACGGAAGCGCAGGCGGAAGCGGAATTGATCGCGTTCCTGAAGAAATACGTGCCAGCTGGCAAGTCGCCCATGTGCGGCAACACCATCGGCCAGGACCGCCGCTTCATGGTGCGCGGCATGCCGAAGCTGGAAGCGTTCTTCCACTATCGTAATGTTGACGTATCAACATTGAAAGAGCTGTGCAAGCGCTGGAAGCCGGAAATCGCCACCGGTTTCAAGAAGCACCAGAAGCACACGGCGCTGGCCGATATCCTCGAGTCGATCGAAGAGCTGAAGTACTACCGCGAACACTTCATCAAGCTGTAATGTGATGACGCCTCGCAAAACCTACTGCGCGTCGGTATAGGCGGCCTGCGATGCTCACCGTACTTGAGTACGGTTGCGCTTCTCAGCCACCTCTCCCTTCCGCTCGCTACGGTTTTGCGAGGCGTCGCGAAGGATCTGTTACATCGTATCCAAGTCAAAGGTGGACCAAGCGCCATCCTCGCCTTGCCACTCCAGCGCAAACGGTCCCGTTTGCCGCAATCCCGTGATCCACACGGTCTCGCCAGGTTCGCGGAAATAGGCCGCGCACTGGCCGAACGGCTGCCCCAGCCGGCACAGCACCAATCCTTCGCCCGCCACGGCGCACCATTGCTCATTGATATCGATCAAGGCCACGGCCGGGTCGCCATAGAACTCGCCCAGGCTGGCTTGCCGGCCATCGGCCGCCGTCACCTTGGCGTGTTCATATTCATGCTGGACAATAAATCGGGCGCTGCGCGCCAGTTCCCTGCTCGTCATGCGCTCTCCACGGTAGGCCAGACGGTTTCCTGGTCGGCGCGCGCCTCGGCGATCAGCCATTCGCAGAAGGCGTGCACGAGGGGCCGCGTTTCCGCCTGGGGCGAGCGCAGCAGGTAATAGCAGTGGGGGCCGCGCACGGCGTGCTCGAACACGCGCACCAGGCGGCCCGAGCGCAAATCGTCGCCGATCAGGGGGCTGGCGGCGATGGCCACGCCCTGGCCGCTGGCGGCCGCGTCCAGGCACAGATACGTGTGCGAAAAGCGCGCGCCGCTGTTGCCGCTATTGCCGCTGTAATGCACACCGCAGCTGTGCAGCCAGCGCGTCCAGTCGATTTCGCCGGGCAGGTGCACTTCCGGCTCGTCGTGCAGCAGCGGGTAGCGCAGCAGGTCGGCGGGCTGGCGCAGGCTGGCCGCGTTGGCGCGGAAATCGGGGCTGCAGACGGCGGAAAACCATTCTTCCATCAATAAATCCACTTTCAGGCCAGGATAGCGGCCCGGTCCCAGGCGGATGGCCACGTCCACGCCATCGCGCGCCAGGTCGACCGGGTGCATCGAGGCCAGCACGCGCAGTTCGATCTGCGGATAGCGGTCGCGTAAGCGTCCCAGGCGCGGCATCAGCCAGCGCGAGACGAGCGAGCTGGTGGCCGTCACCGTCACCACCTTGTCATCGCCCTGGCGCCGCGCCTGCTCGGATACATCGGCCAGCTGGTTGAGTATCGGCCCCAGCGAGGCCGCATAGCGCTGGCCGGCGCTGGTGAGCACCACGCCGCGCGGCATGCGCTGGAACAGCACGATGCCCAGCCACGCTTCCAGCTGTTTTACGTGGTGGCCGATGGCGCCGGCCGAGACGTGCAATTCTTCGCCCGCGCGCTGGAAGCCTTCATGGCGGGCAGCCGCCTCGAAGGCATGCAGGGCGGCGAGCGGGGGCAAGGGACGTGACATGGCACTCTTCAAGTAATTTGAGCCTCAGTAATATTCGGCCTATCCGTGAAGAATATTGGTTTGTTTCATTTTGCGCAAGCGAATATGATGCCGTCACTGCGTGAAGTGACCCGCAATAGGATTCACGCATGCATTTCACGCACGCATCACCTTCCAGCCTTGCTTGGCATTAATATTTACAACGCCTGGGAAAACCGTCGCGAGCGGCAGTGATTTGTGGCTGAGAAGCGCAACCGTACTTCAGTACGGTGAGCATCGCAGGCCGCAAAGCGCGACGCGCAGCAGGTTTGCCCTGGCGTACTCAAAGAGGTTTAGTCATGTCTGATCGCCGCGCTGTTGCGCTGGTGTTGCTGTCGGCCGCCGGTTTCGGCAGTTCCGCAGTGTTTGCCAAGGCGGCGTATGCGTCCGGGGTCAACCCGTCGACCATGCTGGCCTTGCGTTTCGTTATCGCCGCCATGCTGTTGCTGCCGCTCGTGTGGCTGGGCGGCTGGCGCTTGCCGCGCGGCCGCCTGCTGGCCGGCTACATGCTGATGGGCTTGATGTACACGGCCCAGTCGCAAGGCTATTTCAATGCCCTCATGTATGCCAGCAGCGGCCTGTGCGGCATGTTGCTGTATGTGTATCCCGTGCTCGTGACGATCCTGGCGCTGGCGCTGGGCTGGGAAAAGCTGGACCGCCGCATGCTGGTGCTGATGGCGCTGGCGATTGCCGGCATGGCCATCACCCTGGGCGGCAAGCTGCAGGGCCAGCCCATCGGCATCGCCCTGGCCTTGATGGCCGCCGGCGTGTACGCCGTGTACATTCTGTTTGGCAACAGCCTGTCGAAAAGCCGCGAGAATATTCACCCATTGGCCGCCTGCGTGGTGATCCTGGGCACGGCAGGCCTGTCGAACAGTGCGATTGCCTTGTGGCAAGGCGTGTCCTTGCCGGGCACGGCGACGGGCTGGCTGGCCGTCAGCGCCATCGCCCTGTTCTCGACGGCCATCGCGATTGCCGCCTTCTTTGCCGGCGTGGCGCAAATCGGCGCGGCCAAGGCATCCATCATTTCCACGTTCGAACCCGTCATCACGATGGCGTTCGGCGTGACCCTGCTGAAGGAATCCGTCAGCGGCACGCAATTGCTGGGCGGCGCCATGGTGCTGGCCGCCGTGGTATTGCTGGCGCAGCGCCCGACGGCGAAACCGGCATCCATGCCGGCGGTACAGGCCAGCGCCTGAGTTCAACGCTGACATTTTCTCAACACTGATCAGTTGTATCGATCGGTCTCCTTTGCGCTGCGACGGGTTTCCTGTCGCGGCGCTTTTTTTTTGCGCGTAATTTTTTTCACATAAATAAGCCTTGATTGCGAATGATTCTCATTTATAATTAACTTCAAGATTCCCCCACCACCAGCCAGCCCATGCCAGCCAGTGTTCGCCTTGAAAGGAGACACCGTGACGAGCATGCCCCCTATTTGCAACACCGAGCTGGTCGCCAGCGAATTTGCCCGCCTGCGCCGCGAGAAAAAAGCCCGCCACCGCGACATCGCCGAGGAACTGGCCATTTCCGAAGGCGAGTTGATCGCCGCGCATGCCGGCTTGTCGCTGGCCGATGGCGCCTTGCTGGGCGCCGAGCGCCTGCAGGCCGACTGGCCCGCCATCATCGCCGCGCTGGAACCGCTGGGCGAAGTCATGGCGCTGACGCGCAACGCTTCGTGCGTGCATGAAAAGACGGGTGTCTATCGAAAAGCCAGTCACAACAACCACGTGGGCCTGGTGCTTGGTGGCGACATCGACTTGCGCGTGTTTTACCGCCAGTGGGCGCATGGCTTTGCCGTGCGCGAAGTGAGCGAAAAAGGGGGCGGGAAGGAAGTGCAGCGCAGCCTGCAATTTTTCGATGCTGCCGGCCATGCCGTGCACAAGATATTCATGAAGCCGCAAAGCGACCTGGCCGCCTATGACGCGCTGGTGGCGCATTTTTCCGACGCGGACCAGGCGGCCGGCATCGCCGTGACGGCGCCGGCTGCGCCGCCGGCCGAATTGTCCGACGCGCAGATCGACGTGGCCGGCTTTCGCGCCGCCTGGGCCGATTTGCGCGACACGCATGAATTTTTCACCCTGCTGAAAAAATATTCGGTCTCGCGCCTGCAAGGGCTGCGCCTGGCCGAGGCGCGCTTCGTGCAGCAGCTCGACAAATCCTGCGTGCTCGACCTGCTCAACAGCGCCGCCCTCGAAAAAGTCGCCATCATGGCCTTCGTCGGCAATGCGGGCATGATCCAGATCCATTCGGGGCCCGTGCACAAGATCGCCGTGATGGGGCCGTGGATCAATGTCCTCGATGCGCGCTTCAACCTGCATTTGCGCGAAGACCATATCGCCAGCGCCTGGGTGGTCAAAAAGCCCACGGTCGACGGGCTGGTGACGTCGGTGGAACTGTTCGACGCCAAGGGCGACACCATCGTCATGTTCTTCGGCGAACGCAAGCCGGGCGTGCATGAACTGTGCGAATGGCGCAACGTCGTCGAGCGCGTGCTGCAGGAGGGTGAACTATGCGCCGCATGATCGCCGCCAGCGTGGCGCGCCGCATCGCGCTGAAAAAAATGGGGGCGGGAGCCTTGGCCCTGGCAGCGCCGATGCAGGTGCTTGCCGCCGTCAGCGACGCCGGCAAGCCGCTTGTCAAGGCGCGGCGCATCGTCAGCGTGGGCGGCGCCCTGACGGAAATCGTCTACGCGCTCGAGGCGCAGGGCGAACTGGTGGGCGTCGATACCACTTCGCTGTATCCGGCCGTGGCGCAGCAGCTGCCGCAGGTCGGTTATGCGCGCACCTTGTCGGCCGAGGGCGTGCTGTCGCTGGCGCCCACGCAGCTGATCGCCACCGAGGAGGCGGGGCCGCAAACGGTGCTGCGCCAGGTGCGCGACGCGGGCGTGTCGGTGGCGGTACTGAACGCGAATAACAGATTCGAAGGCTTGCTCGAACGGGTAAAACAGGTGGGCCAGATCACGGGACGCGCCGACCCCGCCGCGCGCCTGGCGCAAGCCTTGCAACAGCAGTGGGACGGCGCCCTGGGCAAGGTGCGCCAGCGCAGCCAATCACCGGTACAATCAGCGGTGCGCGTGCTGTTCATCCTCGCCCATGCGCCGAACCAGGTGATGGTGGGCGGGCGCGAGACGGGCGCCGACGCCATGTTGGCGTATGCGGGCGCCGTCAACGTGATGGGCGGGCAGGACGGATTTGCCGGCTACAAGCCGCTCACGCCGGAAGCCGTGATCGCCGCGCGGCCCGACCTGGTGCTCGTCACGGACCAGGGCTTGAAGGCCTCGGGCGGCGTGGACGGCATCTTGAAACTGCCAGGGCTGGCGCAGACGCCGGCCGGGCGCAAGCACCGCATCGTCTCGCTGGAAGCCATGCTGCTGCTGGGCTTTGGCCCGCGCATGCCGCAGGCGCTGGCCGAACTCGATGCAGCGTTTGCCAAAGCCATGGCCGCATGAACGTGGCCTCCCTGGCGTCCGTCGCTCCCTGGCGCTGGCCGCGCTGGGGCGCTGGCGGGCTGCTGGCCGCCGCCCTGGCGTGCGGCTTGCTCATCGCCGTGCAGGCGGGCGCCGTGCCGGTGGCGCTGGCCGACTGGCTCGCGCCCTTGCAGGCTGGCGGCGAGGCGCTGTCCGGCGGCGCGTATGTGCTGTGGCATATCCGCCTGCCGCGCGCCCTGTTTGCCATCCTGATCGGCGCCGCGCTGGCGCTGGCCGGCGGCTTGACGCAAGGGTTGTTCCGCAATCCGCTGGCCGATCCGGGCCTGCTGGGCGTGAGCAGCGGCGCCGCCTGCGCGGGCGCGGCCACCATCGTCTTTGCCGCCAGCCTGCACGTGGCGCCCGAGCTGCGCGTGTGGCTGCTGCCGGCCGCCGCGTTCGCCGGCGCCATGCTCATTTGCGTGCTGCTCGACCGGGTCGCCCGCTGGGCCACGCCAGGCTCCATCGTCGGCCTGCTGCTGACGGGCGTGGCGCTGAACGCCATCACGGTGGCCGTCATGGGCCTGTGCATCTACCTGGCCAGCGACGACCAGTTGCGCACCCTGACTTTCTGGACATTGGGCTCGCTGTCGGCCGGCAGCTGGCGCCAGGTGGCGGCCTTGCTGGTGGTGCTGGCCGGCGCGCTGTGGGCCACGCGCTTCCTGATGCGCTCATTGAATGCGCTGGCGCTGGGCGAGGCGCAGGCCCTGCACGTGGGCATCGACGTAGGCCGGCTGCGCACGCAGGTGATCGTGCTGGTGGCCGTGCTGACGGGTTTTGCCGTCGCCTGGTGCGGCGGCATCGGCTTCATCGGCCTGATCGCGCCGCACCTGGTGCGCACCTGGCTGGGCGCGGACCAGCGCAAGGTACTGCCGCTGGCGATGCTGATGGGCGGCTTGCTGCTGCTGTTGGCCGACACCCTGGCGCGCACGGTGGCCATTCCGGCGGAAGTCCCCGTCGGCATTTTCACGGCCTTGCTGGGCGGGCCATTTTTCCTGATGCTGTTGCGGCGCTTTCGCCATGGCACCGCCTGAAAGGATGCGCATGACGCCCCTGCTGGAACTCTCCTTCGCCACCACGCAACTGGGCCAGCAGTATTTCGGCCCCTTCAATCTGCAGGTGGCGCCGGGCGAGCGCATCGCCATCCTCGGCCCCAGCGGCGCGGGCAAGTCGACCCTGCTCAAACTGATGGCGCGCGAACTGCATCCGCAGGCGGGCCAGGTGGCATTCTCGGGCCGGCCGCTGGCGCAGTGGCCGCTGGCCGAACTGGCGCGGCGACGCGCCGTCCTGCCGCAAGGTTCGAACGTGGCCTTCGGATTGCAGTGCGAGCTGGTGATCGGCCTGGGACGGGTGGCGCGCCTGGTCGACCCGCAGCTGGGGCAGATCGTGCAGGACGCGGCTACCCTGGCGCACGCCGCGCATTTGCTGGGCCGCCGCCTGGACACCCTGTCCGGCGGCGAGCAGGCGCGGGTGCAGCTGGCGCGCATCTTTGCGCAGATGTGGGACGTACACGATGGCTTGATACTCGTCGACGAACCGCTGGCGGCGCTCGATCCCGGCCTGCAGTTCGATTTGCTCGACAGCCTGCAGCAGTTTTGCGCCGCGCGCGGCCACGCCGTCGTCGCCATCCTGCACGACATCAACCACGCCTTGCTGGGCTTCGAGCGCCTGCTGCTGGTGCGTTCGGGGCAGCTGGTCGCCGACATCGCCAGCGATGCCGGCGCCGTGCCCGCCCTGGCGGCGCTGTACGGCATCGCCCTGACGACGGCCACCAGCAGCGATGGCGACGTGTGCGTCATCCCTGCCAGAAGCGCCGTGCGCAGGGCCGCCTGACCGACTCACTCACCACACGTCCGCCGTGCGCGGCCGCGCCATCTGGCCGCTGCCCAGCAGCCACACCATCAGCGCATCGGCCTGTTCGCGCGTGGCCACCACCTCCTGCAGGATGCCGAAGGCCTTCATGGCGCCGGCCGCCATCGCCTGCAGGCGCGCGCGCTGTTGCGCGTCCGCCTCGACCGACACGAGGCCCCGGCACAGGGCGGCCAGCGCTGCCTTGTTGTGCTTGAGCCACAGGCCGCGCCGCTTGCGGTCGATGTGCGCTTCATCGCCGCGTTCCTCTTCGAACAGCATGACGAACGGTACGCCATGGCGCAGCAGGGCGTCCATGTCGTTTTCCCACAGCGGGGCATAGCCGGTGACGGCCGTTTCAGGGCGAAAGCGCACGACGGGAAAGTCGCTGACGTCGTGGATGGAGAAATGTGCGGGATTCGGTTTCATGGCGTGCTTCCTTGCGATGGGGTTGAAAAGGCTTGCCAGCCGCCGCCCAGCGCCTTGTAGACCTGGACCAGCGACAGCGAAGCGGTGGCGCGGCTGTCGACCAGCGCCGCTTCGTTGTTCAACAGCGTGTTTTGCACATGCAGCACGTTGATGAGGTCCGTGCCGCCCTGGCGGTACTGCAGTTCCGCGCTGCCCAGCGCCCGGCGCCCCTGTTTGACGGCTTCATCGAGGCTGGCCTGGCGGCGGGCGTTGGCCTGGTAGCCCGAGAGCGCGTCTTCCACCTCGTGCCAGGCGGCCAGCACCGTCTGGCGGTAGGCGATGGCCGCTTCCTGCTGCTGCGCTTCGCGCAATTGCAGATTGCCGCGCAGGCGGCCGCCGTCGAACAGGGGCACGCTGAAACCGGGGCCGAAGGCGAAGCGCTTGGCGTCCCAGCCGATGTCGGACAGCTGCATCGCCTGCAGGCCGATGCTGCCCGACAGCGTGATGCGCGGATAAAAGTCGCCTTGCGCGACGCCGATGGCGGCCGTGGCCGCGTGCAGCTGCGCCTCGGCGCGGCGGATGTCGGGACGCCGCTCGGCCAGGCTGCTCGGCACGCCCAGCTGCACCTGCAGGGCCACGCCCGGAATGTCCTTGCCCGCCGCCAGTTCCGCCTGCAAGGCTTGCGGCGGCAGCGCCAGCAAGAGGGCGAGGGCATTGCCCAGGCGCGCTTCGCGCTGCTGCAGCGGCGGCAGGCGCGCTTCGATGGTGGCCACGTGGGCCGCCGCCTCGGCCTCGTCGAGTTGCGTCGCCGCGCCTTCGCGCAGGCGGATGCGCGTCAGGTCCAGGGTATGGCGGGCGATATCGAGCAGTTGCTGCGTGATGGCCAGGGTCTGCTGCGCGCCGCGCAACTCGATGTAGTCGCGCGCCGTCTCGGCCAGCACGGCCAGCAGCACGCCGCGCTGCGTTTCCACGGCCACGTCGACGCGCGCGTCGGCCGCTTCCACTTCGCGCCGCACGCGGCCCCACAAGTCCAGCTCCCAGGCCGCATCGAGATTGGTCTGCCACAGGCTGTAGGCGGACTGGCCGTTGTGGCGCGACGGGTCGCTCAAGCCTTGTTCGCTGTTGCGCGCACGGCCATAGCTGCCATTCGCGCCCAGGGACGGGCCTTGCGCGGCGCCGGCCACGCCGCGCGCGGCGCGGCTCTGTTCCAGCCGGCTGCCTGCCGCCAGCACGTCGAGGTTGGCGCCGGCGGCGCGCTGCAGCAGGGAAGACAGGGTGGCGTCGCCAAAGCTGTCCCACCAGCGCTGTTCGATGGCGGCATCCAGGCTGGCGGCGAAACGGGCATCTTCCGCCTGGCGCCATTGCTGTCCCAAGTCGTTGCGCGGGCGCTGGAAGTCGCTGCCGACGCTGCCGCAGCCGGCCAGGCCCAGGGCCGTGAAGAGTATCAGTGCTTTCATCGCGCGCTCACCTGTTGCAGCTGTGGACGGCGCATGGCTGTATCGATGCGCACTTCGGCCGACATGCCCACGCGCAGGCGGGCGTCACCATCCTGGCCGGGATCGAGCGCGATCCTGACGGGAATGCGCTGCACCACCTTGGTGAAGTTGCCGGTGGCGTTTTCCGGCGCGATGGCGGCGAACGTGACGCCCGTGGCGGGCGCGATGCTGTGCACCGTGCCATGCAGGAGCATGCCCGGATAGGCATCGACGGCGATGCTGGCGCGCTGGCCCTGGCACACGTGGGTCAGCTGGGTTTCCTGCAGGTTGGCGACGACGAAGCTGCGGTTCAATGGCACCACGGCCATCAGGCTGGCGCCAGGAGCCACCAGGGCGCCGACACGCACGGCGCGGCGTCCGACGATGCCGTCGATGGGGGCGCGCAGCTGTGTATGCGACAGATCAAGTTCGGCACGTTGCAGGCTGGCGCGTGCGCGCAGCAGGGCCGCTTCGGCCGCGCCTTGCTGCGCCTGCAGAATGTCCGTCTGCTTGCGGGTGGAGACGAGGGCGGCGCGGTTTTGCGCCAGGCGCGCGCGGCTTACGTCGAAGCGCGATTGCGCCTGTTGCGCATTCTGCACGCTGCCTGCGCCCTGGCCTGCCAGGTGCTGCGAGCGGGCCAGTTCCTGCTGCGCCAGTTTGTCTTCCGCCTGGTTGGCGTCGACCAGGGTCGTGGCTTGCTCGATCACCGATTGCTGGCGCTGCAAGGTGGCGCGGGCATAGTCCAGCTGCGCCTCGGCGCCGGCGACTTCGGCGCGGGCCGAGGCGGCGGCGGCCTGGTAATCGCGGTCGTCGATGCGCGCCAGCAGCTGATCCGCCTTGACAGTCTGGTTGTCTTCCACCAGCACTTCCCGCACGATGCCGCCCACCTTGGGGGAGAGCACGGTGTAGTCGGCGCTGACGAAGGCGTCGTCGGTGGCTTGTTCGTCGCCACGGGCGAACAGCAGTTGCCAGGCGCAAAAGGCGAGGGCGCAGGCCAGCAAGGCCAGGCCGAGAAGAAATGCGCGTGAGCGCAGTATGGGTGTTTGCATGGTGAAGCTCTTTCGTAAAAATGGAAATCAGGCTGCGCGCGGCGGATAGACGCGCGTCGGCAGGATGGGAATGATCAGGATCATGGCCAGCGCGATGGCGGCCACGGTGAGGTACAGGTCGGACGAGGTCAGGGTGACGACTTGCGCATGCATGCGCGCACCCAGGCCCGCCACGTCCACGCCGGCTGGCAGGTTGCCCAGGCGTTCGCTGAGCACCGTCGAATGAAAATGGTTGCGGCGCGTGATCAGCGCATCGAGCACGCCGGTGGCGACGACGGCCGACATGCCCTTGATGGTGTTGAACCAGGCCGAGGCGAAAGGACCATCCTGCGGCGCCAGGCCCGTCGTGGCCAGCAGCAGCAAGGGAATCACGGCCATCGGTTGCGCAAAGATCTGCACCGCCTGCAGCAGGTAGAAATGCGTGCGGATCCAGTCCGGCGACATGCGCGCGCCGAGCACGCAGGACAGGGCCAGCAGGGCCAGGCCGATGGCCAGCACCCAGCGGCAGTCGACGGCGCGGATATTGCACAGGGCGGCCACCAGCGGCAAGGCGATCAATTGCGGCAGCGCCACCATCAGCATCACGGGCGCCGTTTGCAGCGGACGGTAAGCGTGCACCTGCGCCAGGTAGGACGAGGGAATCAGGATCACGGCCAGCAGCACGAACAGCACGCCGCCCAGGGTCAGCAGGGCGTGGCTCAGGTTGCGTCGCGACAGCAGCTGCAGTTTGAAAAACGGCAGCGGATGCGACCATTCGTTGATGAAGAACAAGACGAGCAGCAGCAGGCCGCCGCCCAGCAGCACGCAGATCAGCGGCGAGGCGAACCACGCCAGGCGCTCGCCCTGCAGCAAGCCCACCACCAGCATGCTGATGGCGGGTAAGCCCAGCAGCAAGCCGCGCCAGTCGAACTGGTGCAAGCGTTCCAGGCGCAGCGGGTCTTGCGGCAAGCCCCAGGACACCATCAGCAGGGCGACGATGCTGCCCGGGACGATTTGCCAGAACGCCCATTGCCAGCCCAGGTATTCCGTCCAGAAGGCGGCCAGCGGCGTGCCCAGGCTGGGACCGAAGGTGGCGCTCAGCGCATAGCCGCCCAGGCCATACAGCTTGATGTTCGGCGGCAGGAAGCGCAGCGCCACCGTCATCAGCATGGGCGGCAGGGCGCCGCCGGCCGCGCCCTGCACCACGCGCAAGACCATCAGCACGGACAGGTTCGGCGCGAACGGACAGAGCACGCCGGCGGCCATGCAGACGAGGATGGCGGCGGCCGTCAGCCGGCGCAGCGAAAAGGTGACGGAGCACCACGGCGCGAACGCCATGGCCGATACCGAGGCGGCCGCATACAGGGCGACGAGCCAGCTGGCGTCGTCGCGCGCGATGCCCATGGCGCCGCGGATGTCGGCCAGCGCGACCTTGGTGATGTTTTCATTCAGGCCGGACACCAGCACGGCCAGCAGCACGCCGGCCAGGCCCGTGGCCAGGCGCAGGCCGAAGATGGGGGGCGCGGGCGGTGTTGGGGGAGGCGGCGCCGTCGGGACGGCGCCGGGTAGCAGTACAGCGGACACAGGGAACTCCGTGGATGAGAATCAGTCCACGCAGTATAGGTAGCCGTTAATCTTGTGAAAATTGATAATTAATGAAGCCTGAATTGCGTCTGGCGCAATGATTCAGGTGCCAGGGAGCGCGCTGCCGCACAGCTCCTTGATCATGCGGCGCAGCCAGCGGTGCGCATGGTCGTGGTCGAGGCGCGGGTGCCAGGCCTGGAAGACGTCCACGCTGTCGACGGGGATGGGCAACTGGAAGGTGCGCAGCCTCAAGCCCAGGCGCTCGACGATGGCCAGCAGGGGCGTGGGCATCAGCGGCAGCAGCAGGCGCGAATCGGCCACGGCGAAGATGGCGGACTGGAAGTTGGGGCTGATCAGCGACACCCGGCGCGTGTAGCCCCGCTCCGCCAGGGCCGTGTCGAAGGGGCCGCGCGCCAGGCCGCGCCGCGAGACGCTGATATGTTCGTACTCGGTAAAGCTGTCCAGGTTGACGGGGCCGTCGAAGATCGGGTGGTCGCTGCGGGCGATGCCGACAAAGCCGGTGGTAAACAGCTGCTGCAGCTTGATGTCGGGCGCAAAGGCGCGCCGCGCGCTGATGTACAGGTCGACGCGGCCCGCGTGCAGGGCGTCGTTTTCCGTGGCGCCATCGCCTTCGGGCACGAAGCGCAGCACCGTGAGCGGCGCATGGCTGGCCAGCAGGTCGCGCAGCTTGCCGCCATAGGCGCCGACAAACACGTCGTTGGCGCACAGGCTGAAAGTGCGTTCCAGGGTGCGCAAGTCCACTTCGCGGCCGGACGTGAAGATGGCGTGCGCCTGCTCCACCACGCCGCGCACCTGTTCGCGCAATTCCAGCGCGCGCGGGGTGGGCGCCAGGCCGCGCCCGGAGCGCACGAAGACAGGGTCACCGATGGCGTCGCGGATGCGCGCCAGGGTGCGGCTCATGGCCGGCGCGCTCAAATTCATGCGCCGCGCCGCGGCCACGGCGCTGCCTTCCTCGAGCAGGATGTCGAGGGCGACGAGCAGGTTCAGGTCGGGGAGTTTCATGCGGCGATTATAGCCCGGGGGCCAACGTCGGCGCTGCGCCGGCAGGACGCCGGCGCATCAGGGGATGCTGCTGCAGGATTACTCGGCTGCCGGCTCGGCGCCGCAGCATTTCTTGAACTTCTTGCCGCTGCCGCAAGGGCAGTCGTCGTTGCGGCCCACTTTCGGCTCTTCGCGCTTCATGGTTTGCACGGGGGCCTTGCGGCGCGGTACCCAGAAACGGTGGATGGCCGGCAGGTTCGCTTCCAGTTCCTGCGCCAGCTTGTGCGCCTTGACCGGGTCTTCCACCAGTTTCAGCTCTTCTTCCTTGATTTCGTCGGCGCCCAGCAGGTAGATAGGCTGCATCAGCTCGGCCACTTCGGAATCCCAGATTTCGTTCCACGAGCCAGGACGCAGTTCCATGCCGTCCCAGAAGCCCCAGCACCAGGCTTCGGCGTCGATCAGGGTCTGGCCTTCGTAGTCGTGTTCGACGAACAGGGCTTCGAACTCCTTCGGCGCCACTTCAAACGTCACCAGCACTTCGTTCATGAAGCGCATGATCAGGTTGACGATGCGCTCTTCTTCCTTGCTGTTCTTGAATTTCGGCGCATCTTCGGCATCTTCGCCCCACACGCGCGGCAACCATTCGGCCGGCATGATCGGTTCCGGGCCGATGGCGACGGCCGTCAGATAGCCGTGCAGCATATCCATGGTCATCGCGTCTTCGGAGCAGCGCTCCGACAACAGGAATTGGTCTAATTCGTCGAATTCTTTTTCTGATAATGGCTGTTCGAGTTGCATGGCTTGCTCTTTGTATTGAATGTAAGCCGCCAGTATACGCCTTGCGGCGCTTCATCACCGAAGTGTTTGCACCGGCGGCCCGCGCGCGCCTTACAATGTCGCTTATGCACAATGAAAACCAGCCGCACGAGGACGACCGGCCCGTCCATCCCTTTTCCGCCCTGAGCCCCGATTGCGTGCTCGACGCCCTCGACAGCGTGGGCTTGCGCGGCGATGGCCGTCTGCTGGCCCTGAATAGCTATGAAAACCGCGTCTACCAGGTGGGCATCGAAGACAGCGCGCCCCTGGTGGCCAAGTTTTACCGCCCCGCGCGCTGGAGCGATACGGCCATCCTGGAAGAACACGCGTTCGTGTCCGAACTGGTCGAGCGCGAAATCCAGGTAGTGCCGGCGCTGGAAATCAACGGCAGCACCCTGCACCAGTATCATGGCTTCCGCTTTGCCGTCTTCCCCCGCCACGGCGGCCGCGCGCCCGAGCTGGGCGACCCGGCGACCCTGGAATGGATAGGGCGCTTCATCGGCCGCATCCACGCCGTCGGCGCGCTGTCCACCTACAAGGAGCGGCCGGCGCTCGATCACCAGACGTTCGGCGTCGAGCCGCGTGAATTCTTGCTGGAAGGTAATTTCTTGCCGCCCGAACTGCTGGCTGCGTATTCCAGCGTGGCACAGCAGGCGCTCGACGGCGTCAAGCGC
The DNA here is from genome assembly GCF_030397595.1 of Janthinobacterium sp. SUN033. Lineage (NCBI taxonomy): Bacteria > Pseudomonadati > Pseudomonadota > Betaproteobacteria > Burkholderiales > Oxalobacteraceae > Janthinobacterium > Janthinobacterium sp. SUN033. The sequence continues at coordinate 835,891 of NZ_JAPQNV010000003.1, read as the reverse complement.
TGCTATGACCGCGCGGGCGACGTGGCCGTGCTGCGCACGCATGGCGATTGTCATGGCGGCAACGTGCTGTGGACGGATGCGGGCCCCCATTTCGTCGATTTCGACGACAGCCGCATGGGCCCGCCCATCCAGGACCTGTGGATGATGCTGTCGGGCGAGCGGGGCGATATGCTGCGCCAGATGAGCGACATCCTGGCCGGCTACGAAGATTTTTGCGATTTCGACCCGCGCCAGTTGTACCTGGTCGAAGCGCTGCGCACCCTGCGCCTGATCCATTATTCGGCCTGGCTGGCGCGCCGCTGGGACGATCCCGCCTTCCCCGTCGCCTTCCCGTGGTTTAACACGCAGCGCTACTGGCAGGACCGCATCCTCGAGTTGCGCGAACAGGTGGCCTTGATGGATGAGGCGCCATTGTGGCCTGTTTAAGCGCGCGATAAAACGCCCATGGCGGCGTTGCATTGCCTAGGCGTACTATTCGTACTGCCTTCGGCAATGCGCCTTGCCCTGAGCATTTTCTCGGACGCTTAAATCCCTGGCAAATCCTGAAAAGAGCGGTAAAACAGGCTCTTCTTGCCGCGCTGATTTGTGCATGCCTGTTCGATAATGGTGGTAATAAATTCCCATAAGCAACGGAATTCACCCGAATAAGCGAGAAATCATGCAAGCACAGCAAAATCAGCGCCAGGCCGCCTCCCTCACCGTCGCGTATTCCGCAGACGACGAGTTCGACCAGGACAGCATGGTCTCGCTGCATGATTTCAAGGACCTGGAGCGCAAGGTTGACGTACCTGCGCCAGCAGCTGTTCCTGAGGTTCCCGTCGCCGCGATGCCCGAACCGCAAGCCGAACCGGCAGCGGAAACCGACGCCAGGGCGCCCGCCGCCGAACGCCAGAAAATGGAATTGAAAGCCATCCACGAGGCGATTGCCCGCGTGGAAGCGGAAGCGAAGGCCACCTGCGCCGCCGAAAGCCGGGCGCTGGCCGAGGCGCGCGTGCGCTCGCTGGCCGAGGACCGCGCCGCCATCGACGCCGCCGCCGCTGCGGCCGCGCAGCAAAATGCGCAGGCGGCCGAAGAGGCGATTGCCGCCAACCGTGAACGTCTCGATACCATGCGCGCCGCCGCGCAAGCCAGCGTGGCCCGCCTGGAAGCCGTCAAGCAGGAAACGGCCGAACTGCGCGCCCGCGTGGAGTCGGACAATGAAATCCGCCTGGCCGCCGAACAGCGTGCGCGCGCCGAACAGGAAAGCCGCTTGCGCGCCAGCGAGCAGGTGGCCGTGCAGTCGGAACTGGCCGAACAGGCCGCCCGCGCCGCCGAAGAATTGCAGGTGCAGACGGAGCAGGCGCGCCTGCAGGCCGTCGAGCGCGTCGCCGCCGTGCAGGCGGCCAAGGAAGAAATGGTGGGCATCGCCTCGGCCGACGCCAGAGTCGCCGTGCTGGCCCGCGAGCGCGAACGCCATGCGCACGGTGCGCGCCAGACGGCGCAGATGCTGGCCGAGGCGGAAAGCGAAGCGCTGGACTTGACGGTGCAGCGCGAGCGCGCCGACCAGATCGCGCTGGAATCGGCCTTCAACCGCGCCGCCGCCGAAGTGCGCGCCCTGGAAGAAGCGCGCGCGCTGGCGCACCTGGAGCAGGAACGCGAAGCCATCGCCCTGGCGCAGGCGGAATCGGAACGCCACGCGGCGCAATCCCTGCGTTTGCGCCTGCAGACGGAAAAGGAATTGCGCGACGCGGCCATCCACCGCGAGCGCCTGGAAATGGTCGCCGTGGCCAGCGCGCAGGCGCGCCGCGATGCCGACGTGCGCATCCTGGCCGCCACCGAGGCGCGCATCGAGGTGGACCGCCAGCTGCGCGCCGTGGCGCTGGCCCGCGTCACCGCCGAACAGGATGCGGAAATCGCCGGCCACGCCAAGCTGGAGGCGGAAACGGCCGCACTGGAACAGACCAAGGCACGCGAAGCGGCCGAGCAGGCAGCTGCCGTCGCGGCGGCCCGCGAACTGGAAGAGCAGCAGCGCGCCGCCAGCCTGGCGCATGAGCGGGCCGAACTGGCGCGCCAGGCGGCGGAACTGGCCGCCAGCCAGAACGACGCCGAGCAGGCCGAGGCCGATGCCGGAAAAGCAACGTTGGCCGCGCAGGAACAGGCAGCGCAACTGGCGCAGGAAAAAGCCTTGCAGGCCGAGCAGCTGCTGCAGGCGGAACAGGAACGCCTGGCCGCCGAACAAGCCGCCATCGCCGCCTTGAAAGAGAAACTGGAAGCGGAAGCGCTGGCGTGCAACGCGGCGCAGGAACGCATCGCTGCCGAAGGCGCGCAGGCGGAACTGCTGCGCGGCCAGCATGCGGCCGAACTGGCCTTGCAGGAAGCGGCGCAGAAGGAAGCCGACGCGATCCGCATCCTGATGGATCAGGCGCTGGTCGAAGGCGAGCAGAAAGCCGCCGCCGCGCAAGCCGTGCAGGCGCAGGCGCGCCTGGCCGTGGAACTGGGGCAGGTGCACAGCGAGCGCGCCCGCGTGGAAGAAGACAAGGCGCAAGCCGCCGAAGCGCTGCTGGCGTCCGAGCGCGATTTCGTCGCGGCCGAACGCGAGTCGCTGGCGCTGATTGCGCAAAAACTGGTGCAGCAGCGCCAGACCAGCGGCGCCGAAGAGCGCGCCTCGCAAGCGATTGCCGGCCGTCTGGAAGCGGAAAAGCAGGCGACGGCGGCAGCCGACGCGCGCGCCGTACTGGAACAGCAGGCGCTGGACGCCATGCGCCAGCGCGAGCAGCTGGAACTGGCCGCGCAGCAGGCCGCCAGCGAGAAGCTTGCCGCACAGCAAGCCTTGCTGGCCAGCGCTCAGACCCACGCCGCCCTGCAGCGCAAGGCAGCCGATACCACGCGCGCGATGGCCGAGGCCAAGCAGCAATTGCTGGAGATGGAAACGGCGCGCGCGCAGCAGCAGGAGCGCGAACTGGCCGCCCTGCGCGCCAGCCTGGAGCAGCCGCAAAGCGCGTTTTCCAGCTCCTTGAGCGCCGCCCGCGCGAAAGCCGAACAGGTCAGCTCGGCCAGTTTGACGCGCGAAGTGATCGAGCGCCTGACGCAGCCGAATGACGCGGGAGCCGTCTGGCGCTCACGTTGAAGGCCTGAAAACCCGATAACACCCGGGGTCGGACCTTAACGGGGAAACGCAGTCCAATGGACTGCGTTCCAATCGCGCTGCGACCGACCCCAGTCCCAGGTTTGGGTTACGTCTGCATCTCGCTCAAAACTTCCGTCCCACCCCCACCAGCAGCACATCCGCATCGCGGTGGTAATCGGTGATGACCCGGTTCCACGCCACTTGCGCCACCCAGCGGCGGTTGACGTGGTAGCGGGCCGCGGCCGACAGCAAGCCTGTCAGGCGCGTTCCGTGGCCCTGGCTGTCGCGCCCGTCCCACGCCACGTACGGGCCGCCGCCCATGCCGAATTCCACCTTTTCATTGAGCGAGCGGATCAGCCACAGCTGGGCGGCCACGCCGCGCCGGTGCGCCAGGTCGGTGTTGCCTTCATCGAGGGCTGTGACGGTCCAGTCCACGTATTTTCCCGCCGCGCGCCGGTATTCCAGGGTGAAGGGGCGCGAGGACTCGGAGCGCAGGCTGTTGACGATGGTGTGGCCCGTCGCCAAGGTCAAGGTGTCGTCGTACGCCCAGTTCTGCAAGTGCAGCTTGGCGCCCGGCACGCCGTCATAGCGGTAGCCGGCGCCGAGCAGCAGGTGCGTGGTGTTGTCCTTGCCGTCCGGCTTGATGCGGTTGAGCTGCGCTTGCGCATACCAGCGGTTGTCGAATTGCCAGCGCGCCTGCAAGCTGACGATGGAGCCCCAGCCGTGGTCATTGTCAAAGTTATGCAGGCCGTCGTCGGTCCTGGCCGTGTCGAAGAAGAAGTAGCGGCCTACGCCGGCGCCCAGCATCAGGCCTTGCTCCACTTTTTTCGTGCGCAGCCAGGCCTGGCCCGCCATGCCGTCGCGGTGATGGTCTTGCGGATGGCCCTCGTTGATGTAGGACAGGCTGACGGCATTGTAGTTGCCCACCGGCTGCGTGTAGCTGATGGCGGCCACAAAGGTACGCTCATTGGTCGAGCTGACTTTCAGGGCGCCGGCCATGCCGGACAGGTCCTGCGCCCGGGCGGACAGGGGGTGCGAGGCGGCCAGCAGCGCCAGGACGATGAATGGTATGCGCATGACGTTTCCAGTGACGGGTGAATACACGCTAACGATCGGCTGGCGGAGCGACATGCGATGGCACAAGGATCTTGCACATTGACTACATTTGTAAACTGTTCAGCCAGAACTTGTCACAAGTGTACAAGAAAGTGAGAATGTGTGAGGCGCCGGCCTGGAAGGGCTGGCCGGCGCAGGATTGCTGGACTTGCGGGCGTATTGCTGTCTTATTACTGGCTCAATACGACTTTATCGGCAAAATATTCCGTCTCGCCGAAGCATTGCGTGGGCACGCCCTTGTGCTGGCTGTAGGTGACGAGGATGCGCTTGCCGGCGGCCGCCGTCAATTGCTTCGCCACTTCTTCATCGCGCACGCTGAACTGGAATTTTTCCGGGATGGTGCCCGGCAGCGCCGTCAGCAGCAATTCACCTTCCCATGTCTTGCAGATCCAGCCCCGCTTGGAGAACTTTTGCAGGTAGCCCGCCCGTTCGCCTTCCGAGTACGAGAAGCTGAGGGCCATCCACGTGTAGGCTGCCAGCAGCAGGAAGCCGGCCACGAGGAAGATGGCGAAGGCGAAGGTGACTTTTTTGGTCGTTGGGGTCATGTTAGGAGGTGAATTGTTTAATTGGAGAAAGAATTAATCTTTCCGTCCGGCTTTCCAGTTGAGACCAAAGTTGTAGCGCTCGTCCATCGCCTGGTGCGCCGTGATTTTACCTTGGCCGCCGAAGTATTCCACCAATTTTGTCACCTGCAGGTTGCCGCCGTGGTTTTCCAGCATGGCGATGGCGCACATGGCATGCTGGCTGTCGCTGTCGAGGCGCACTTCCACGGTTGGCTGGCCGGGAATTTCGATCGTCACGACGCCATCCGTGGCGGCCCAGTTCGGCACGCCTTCGTAGATGAACGCGTACACGAGCACGCGCTTGATCTGGTCGAAATGGGTGCCGTTGATGAAGATGTTTTCGCCGCTGCTGACGCTGCCCGTGCGGTCGTCGCCTTCCAGGTGGATGTACGGCGGACGGTCATATGCGCCCCAGCTGTTGCCCAGCGCCTGCACGGCGCTCTTGGCGCCGTTGCTCATTTCGAACAGACAGCCGATATCGAGGTCGATGCCGCCCGCACGGCCGGCCGGCTTGTTGAACAGCTTGCCGAGGAAGCCCGTGTCCAGCTTCGAGGTGGGCGCCTGGCCCTGCGACGCGTTCTGGTTCCAGTTCAGGTTGACGCGGATGCGGCCATAGCCGCCGCTGTCGCGCTTGTCGAGCGAAATCTTGTCGCCGCGCTTTTCCAGGCGGATCTTCGACAGCGAGATTTTATTCGCCGCCGGCGGGGCCGCTGGCGCAGGCACGGGAACCGGCGCCGGGGACGATTGCGCCGCCTCGCTGCCGCCGAAGTGCTTCAGCAGCGCCGCCAGGCCGCCCGCGAAACCCTGGCCCACGGCGCCGAAGCGCCAGCTGCCGTCGCGGCGATACAGTTCGCCGATGATGACGGCTTTTTCGTCCTGGAAGTCATTGCCCGTGAAGGCAAACGTGGCCGCCTGGCCCAGCGCCATGCTGGAATTTCCCAGCGCGCGCATGCTGCCCTGTTCCGTCGCCGCCGTGAAGACCAGCTTGTCGATGGAGGCGGGCAGGCGGGAAAGGTCGACCTGGAAGGTGGAGCGGGGGCCGTTCAGCTCCACTGTGATGGCGTTGTCCGGCGCGCTTTTCTGGTTGAAGAACACCATGTAGCGGTCGTCCGACAGCTTGCCGGCCGCATCGACGCCGAAGCAGCTGACGTCCACTTCCATCGAACCCGATACGATATCGAGCGTGACGGCAAACGGGCCATTCAAGCCCAGGTCAGCCAGTTTGCCTTTTTGTCCGCGTGTGAAATTGGTCATGGTCGTGCAATCCCTTCGTCGCTTGAGAGTTGAGTCAATGAGGTAGTCGGTGCGTGCGCCGGCGCCGTGTCGGCCGCATGGCGGATGCCGAACAGGCGCGCCTGCTCGATGATGCGCTGCGCCCAGCTGCTGTGCGTGGCCACTTCGCACATCGATTCCTGCATGCGGAACACGGCCGGGCTGTCCGGGTCGATGATGCGCAGCGCCAGTTCGATGTCCGACTGCGCCACCTGGTAGTGGCGTTCGATCTGCGGCACCTGGTCCGGGTGGATGGCCGTCTTGGCGATCATGCCGTGCGCCATGTCCTGCGCCACTTCCGCATCGAGCCAGCTGCCTTGCGACAGGTGCTCGAAGACGGGCGCCGTCAGCTGGAAGCCGTGCGGCTTGAAGATGGTCACGAGGCGGCCGATGACCTGTCCCAGCGGGGTTGAATAGATGGTGCCGCTGGTGGGGCGGCGCAAGCCCAGCAGGGCCAGCAGGTCGTTGCCGCCGATGCGCAGGGCCAGGATGCGGCGGCGCACTTCCGGCGCCGACAGGAGGAGGCGGAACTGCTTCATTTCCTCGTCGTCGAACACTTCCGCCGTTTCCAGGGTCGGCATCAGCAAATGGTGCGTGTGGCGCACCAGCTCGAAGTAGGCGGCGAAGTTGTGGCGCGTGGACTTGGGCAGCACGAAGCCGCTCAATTTGTCGGCGCCGGGCATGGACAGCACGCGCGCCAGCACCTCGAGATTGCGCACGCGCACGAAGCGCAAGGTGTCCGATTCGGCGCCCATGTTTTGCAGCGCCAGCGACAAATTGAACAGCGCGTAACTGAGGTCGCGTTCCGCGATGGCGTCTTCGGTGCAAAGTATGACCGAACGCAAATGGCTGAATTTGTCGCCATTGGCGATCGCCAGCAAATCCTTGTGCGTGGTCGGCACATACATGGAGGCGCCCAGCGCCGCCTTGTGTTCGCTTTGCGGGTGTAGGGAGTTGTTATCCATCGACTGCGCTCCTGATAAGGGCGACCGCCTGGTAAGGCAGCGCCGGTTCTACTGTGACGGGTATGGCTTTTTCCTGCGCCAGAAGCAGCAAATGTGCCACGTCCGGCGCATTCGTGTCGCGCACGATCAGGCGCTCGGGCACGCGGCGCAGCAGCACGCGGGTCGCTTCGCCGATGCCTGGCTTGATCAGGTTGATGTCGCTGATGCCGTACTCTTGCTGCGCCGCGGCCATGTAGGCTTGCGAGCTGGCCGCCATGGCGGGCGCATCGCTCGCTTCGGCCAGCGGGATGCCGCTGCTGGCGGCAATCGCCATGGCGTCGGCCACGAGGCCGTCGGCGAAGGCGCGCGACTGGTCGTGCTGTTCGAACTGTGCGTAGTACACGCAGCCGTGGAAGTCGTCCGGGCCGATGGCTTCATTCAACACGGAGCGGCTGACGAGGCCCGAGACGGTGGCATTCAAAATGCTCGACGGGATCAGGTAGTCGCTGGCCGAGGCGGCGCAGGCGGCCGTGCCGGCCAGGTCGGACAGCACGAACAGGCCGCCGTCGATCGCCGTGCCATGCGCCGCGTTGAAATCGTTGACGGCCTGGCGCAGTTCGCGCGAAATCACGCCCTTGCCCGTCCAGCCATCGACGAAGACGAGGGAGGCGTCACTGTGGCCCTGCGCCAGGATGTGCTGCAAGGCTTTCGCATCGATGCCGCGGTCGCGGATGATGGAGACGGAATAATGCCGGCACTCGCGCTGGAACACCTGGCGCAGCAAATGGCCCAGGATGACGCCCACGGGCGTGCCGGCGCGCGCCAGCGACACCAGCGTGACGGGCCCCGTGCGGCGCGCCGCGATCAGGGCCGCCAGGCGCAGGCAGTCGCGCGCCATCTGCAGGCGGTTGGCCGCGAACGCGCTCTGGAACAGGGCCAGGTAGGCGGGCGAGGGCAGGGATTCCGGCGACAGCATTTCGCTGTAGTGGCGCTGGCCCGACTGGATCAGCCGCTCCTTTTCGGCCAGGTCGAGGATGGGTTCGAGCGCCATCGGCGTGAGCAGAAACTCCACGTCTTCCTGCCGGTAGCTGCCGCTGAAATGCTGCTTGTTCATAGAGCCGCCACCGTAAGTGCCGCCAGCTGGGTGCCGTTGGGGATGATGGCGTAGTCGCAGGCGGCCATGAAGCGGGCGTCCGAACGGCTGTCGCCCATGCCGAAGCTGACGATGGGGCCGTGTTCGGCTTCCAGTTCCGCGCGCAGGTAAGCCACGGCGCGCGCCTTGTTCAAGGTCTTCGGCAGCACGGCCAGGTTGTTGCCGTTGCGGTGGATGAAGTAGTCGCTGCCTTCCGTGGCGATCCACTGCTGCAGCACCTGCTCTTCGATGTCGGCCAGGCGTTCGCCGCGCGCTTCATGGTCCTTGACGACGATGTAGAACGGCGTGTTGTAGTCTTCGATCAGACGCGCGCGCGAGGGCATGCCCGTTTTGGCCTGGAAATCGTCGATGATGCGCATGGCGTCCCGAAGGCCCGGCAAGGCCGTCTGCATGTCGTCCTGCATCAGGGACAGCCAGCCCGCGTCGAGCGCGCCGCCCGGCTGCAGCACGATGCCGCCGTAATCGAGCACGCTGTAACTGGTAAACGGCAGGTCGACGCGGCGGAAGGCGTCGCCATTTCTCGCCGTGGCGGGAATCAGGGTCATGCCGCTTTGCGCAAAGTCAAAGAAGGCGCGCTGGCGCGCCGTCGTAAACGAGCAGGCGTCGCCATTTTTCAGATAGGCGGCAGGCTGCAGGTCGGTCTCGCCGGGGCATTTTTTCGGGGTCTGGAACAGTGTGTCGTCCAGATCAACAAACAGGAATTTCTTCAATTTTGGTCTCTGACTGAAAGTGGAACAGGCGGCCATTGAGCTGGCCGGCGAGTTGCATGAGGGCCGGGCTGGCCGGGGTTTCATGGCAGATGAAAACGTGCTGGTATTGGCCGGGCGCCACGTTGTACAGGTAATTGGCGATGCCTTCGCCGTAATTGTCGTCGCAGCGGACGATGTGGCCGACGGAACCCCACGACAAAATCGGCGAGCGCGTGGTCGATTGCACCACCACGTTCTTGCCCAGGCTTTCCAATTCGCGCGCCAGCAGGAACGACGGATGCATGAATTCGCCCGTGCCCAGCACCAGCACGGAGTCGCCGGCGCCGATTTCCTGCGCCAGCTGCACCGCCAGGCCTTGCGGCGGATTCAAGGCGCGTCCCACGCCGATGCGGCCGAACGCGGGGCTGGCGCCCCGTTCCGCATTCGCCTCGAAGCGCTGCGCGCTGGCCGCCACGGGGGCCGGCGCATCGCCGGCCTGGAAGGCGTAGTGGCCGAAGAGCGCCGCGCCGATGCTGGTGGGCAGGCCGAAACGCTCACTCAAGCCCGCGTTGGCTGCCTGGCCCATGAAATTGGTGATCACGCCCAGGTGCAGTTTTTCCAGCTGCGGATAGCGCGCGCGGCACACTTGCACCAGGTTGGCGAAGGTGTTGCCGGTCGACGCTTCATCGTCGATCAGCACCAGGCTGCGCGCGGTGGAAAACAGGGCGCTGGCCGCGTCCGACAAATGCAGGAACTGGCGCGGCGCGTGGCTGTGCGATTCCTCGAATTCGAAAAAAGGCACGCTGCCCACGCGGTAGCGCGAGCTGTGCAAGAACAGGGCCTTGCCATTCGGGTTCGCGCGCAGCCACGCCTCGAACACGCCCTGGCCCAGGCCGACGGCCGTTTCCGCCATGGCGATGAAGACGACGGGACCGGGCAGGCTGGGGGGAATCTGCGCTGCCAGGTCGTCGTGGATGGTTTGCATGGCGCGCGGCGTGACGGGCCAGTGCTTGCCCAGCACCTTGGACAGGAACAAAAAGCCCCGCTTGGCGTTGGCGCGCGCGGCAAAGCCGATCAGCCAATCCAGCGGAAAGCGCGCCTCGTCCACTTTCAAGGTCAGTTCGCCCGTGGGCATCTGCTGCTTGACGAGGTTCATGGCAGCTCCACGGCGTAGGCGGCTTCGCCCACGCGCATGCCTTCCTGGATGGCGGGCACGGTGAGCTTGTCAAAGCCCTGGTCGAAACCGGCCAGCGCCAGGTAGGGCAGGTTGGGACCGGCCGCGCACGCCATGCCGATGCCGCCCGACATGCGCGGGTTGATCTCCAACAAGGCCAGGCCATTCGCGCCTTCGCGGAACTGGATGTTGAAGACGCCATTCAGGCGGTAGTCGCGCGCCAGTTTGTCGCAGGCCGCCAGCAAGTCGGCGCGCAGCTCGATCAGCTGGCCGCTGCCGCCCCCGTGCAGCTTCTTGCGCGGCACGGCGCAAATGAGCTTGCCCTGGTCGGCGACGCAGTCGGCGCTGTATTCGTGGCCATCGAGGTATTCCATCAGCAGCAGGGTCTTGAACGTTTCCATCTGCGCCAGGCCGTTGCGCAGCTCTTGCGCATTGATCTGGTAGGCGGCGCCGGCCAGCAGCAGCTGGGCGCTGGTGCGCTCTTCATCGAGAATGGCAAAGCCCAGGGCATACACGGATTCGGATGGCTTGATGCACAGCTTGCGATGCAGCGGGCGCAGTTCGGCGCACGCGGCGTCGTATTCGGCGATGTTTGTGACGGCGCGGTAGTCGGCCGGGCGCGCCATGGGCAGATCGAGGCCGTCGCAGAAGCGCGCCTTGTCATGCATCAGGGTCAAGGTCTCTTCGCTGGCCACGCTGAGCACGCGCGTGCCGATGGCGGCGAAGCGCGCGCTGGCGCTGCCGATCAGGCCTGCTTCCTTGCCGGGCCAGAAAATCGTGATACCCCGGTCGCGGCAAAATTCCAGGCACCACTCGACATAATCGAGACCCGTGAGGCCGGACGGTTCGACCGCGTATTCGTGGGCCGCCAGGAAGGCGGCCGCGTGCGCGTTCGTATTGCTGCATACGAGGTGATAGCGGGGCGCACCGTTTGTCGCGGCCATATCGGCCTCGCGGATCAGGCGCATGGCCGTGCCGACGGAGGAAAATGTTTTGTTGAACCAGACTCTTTGCATGTACGGGGACCGGGTGGAAATAGGGGGAAGCCGCGCGCAGGTGCGCGCGCGGGGATTCTAAGCGGCCAGACTTAACCTGGCCTTAGAGAGGAGGGGGAATCAGCCGGCTTTGCCGCTGGCCGTCCACTTCAGGAAGGCGTCGCGGTTGCGCGAGCAGATGAACACCTTGCCCGAGCCGGAAAAGCGCAGCACGATGCCTTCGCCGCTGGTCACGCTGTTGACGATATTGCCGAGGAAGCCGCCGATGCCGCCGCCGCCCGAACCGCCGCCCGTGGTCACGGAAATCTCGTATTTCAGGCTATTGTCCCAGCACACGACGTGGGAATTGTCGATCACGACATCCTTGCCCGGCTCGACGTCGAGCTGGAACATGGAGCCGAAGCCCGACACCACCACTTGTCCCGTGCCGGCCGTCTCCATGACGAAGAAGCCGCCCGACTGGGCGAACAAGGCGTTGCCGATGCTTTGCGTGCGCACCTTCATTTCCGTGCCCGAGGTGGCGGCGACAAAGGCGCCGTCGTTGAGCAGGTACTGGCGCGCGCCCACGTCGACTACTTCGATGGCGCCCGGCAGGGTAGGCGAGAGCAGGCAATCGCCGCTGCCGCGCACCGCTTCGATGTGCTGCTGGAAGAACGATTCGCCATTCGCGAAGCGGCGCATGATGGCACTGCCCAGGCCGCCCGTCATCTTGCCTTTCAAGTCCAGCGCCGTTTCCATCATCACCATCGCATCGGATTCGCAATAGATGGTTTCGCCCTGTTTCATGCTGACGTGGAGGAAAGGATCGACGTCGCCCGTGACACTAAATACTGGCATGATAAATCTCCAAAAAAAAAGCCGCCTGAACTGTGCAGGCGGCAGTGATGATATGACACTAGTCCAATTCACCGCAGAAAGCCAGGCAGGCTTTCTGCGTGTGAATTTTAGGCATTGACGCCGAACGAGCGGGCCAGTGGGCCCAGGCCGCCGTTGAAGCCCTGGCCGATAGCCTTGAACTTCCATTCGCCGTTGTAGCGGTAGATTTCGCCAAAGATCATCGCCGTTTCCGTCGAGCTGTCTTCGGACAGGTCGTAGCGGGCGATTTCTTTTTCGCCTTCCGCGTTCAGGCAGCGGATGAAGGCTTTCGACACCATGCCGAAGTTCTGGCGGCGCGCGTCGGCGTCGTGAATGGTGACGGTGATGCTGATGCGGTCGATGTCGGCTGGTACGCGGGTCAGGTCGATTTCGATGCGCTCATCGTCGCCTTCGCCTTCGCCCGTGGTGTTGTCGCCCGTGTGGACGACGGAGCCGTCGGTCGACTTCAGGTTGTTGTAGAAAATGAAGTCAGAGTCGCCACGGACTTTGCCGTCGCTTTTCAGGAGGAAAGCGCTACCGTCAAGGTCGAAGGTGGCGCCGTCCGTCGAACGAGGATCCCAGCCGAGGCCGACGATGATCTTCTTCAGGTTCGGTGCTTCCTTGCTCAGGTTGACGTTGCCGCCTTTTTGCAAACTGATTGCCATGTGGTGCTCCTTTTCAGTAATTAACTCAAAACGCCAATCAAAACCTACTGCGCGTCGTAATTTGCGGCCTCCGATGCTCACTGTACCTTCGTACAGTTGCGCTTCTCTGCCACAACTTCCTTCCGCTCGCTACGGTTTTGTCAGGCGTTGTTAAACATGCCTTCATGGGATGAGCGCAAGGCGCTCGTGCCATTACTTCCTCAAATGGGGGCGGAACCCCCGATTTCAAGCTTGTGCCGCGTGCCGTTTGCGATAACGCAAGGATGACCACAGCGAGACCAGGATGAAGGCCACGCCCGACAGGCCCGTGAACCACTCCGGAATATGGTACTTGACGGACGCCAGCATGATCAAGGCGAGGATGCCGATCGCATAGTGAGCGCCGTGCTCCAGGTAGACGAATTCGTCCAGCGTGCCCTTGTGCACCAGGTATACCGTCATCGAGCGCACGAACATGGCGCCGATGGCCAGGCCCAGCATGATGATGACGACGTCGTTGGTGATGGCGAACGCGCCGATCACGCCGTCAAAGCTGAACGAGGCGTCCAGCACTTCCAGGTACAGGAAGCCGCCGATGCTGCCGCGCGCCACGGTTTTTACCAGGTCGCCATTGCCGTTCCTGGCCGGCGCGGCGTTTTCTTCTGCGTCATCCTGCAAGTCCGGTTCGCCTTCTTCCAGCAAGCCGCTGATCCAGTTCACGCCGATGTAGACGGCGATGCCGACGATGCCCGACGCGAGCACGCTGTATTTTTGCTGCACGGGGCCCATCGCCACGCAGGCAGCCACGGCGCCCATGGTGATCAGCACGGCCAGGCTTTCGGTGCCCAGCGCGTTGACTTTTTCCTCGGCCCAGCCCAGCCAGTGCAATTCCTTCTCGTCGTCGAACAGGAAGTTCAGGAACACCAGCAGCAGGAAGGCGCCGCCGAAGGCTGCCACTTGCGCATGGTTGTCCGTCAGGTGCTTGGCGTACACATCGGGCGTCGTGGTGGCCATGGTCCATACGTCGACGAGGCCCAGGCCCGTGGCGACGGAAACGATGACCAATGGAAACAGCAGCCGCATACCGAAGACGGCCACGAGGATACCTACCGTCAAGAACAGTTTTTGCCAGAATTCATTCCAGTGACGCAAGACCGAGGCATTCACCACTGCATTGTCGAACGACAGCGACACTTCCATGATGCCCAGCACGCCCGTGATCCACAGCGCCTGGATCAGGCCCGGCATGCCGCCATGGCTGTAACCCCACCAGCCTGACACAGCCATCAGGATAAAAGTGACTAAAAAGGAAATTCTGAAATGCCGCATGAGTACCCCGTTGCAAGTATGAAAGACGTTTGATTATCCGCGCCGCTGTGTGCGCCGCACTGAGTGTTGATATACGTCAATTGTTGTATATGCCATGATTTTATATTAGTTGCCGCCGGGGGCGGCGTTTTATAGGCTGACGACAGACAGTTCTGCTGGCGCGGATGTTCTGCGATAATTGCGGCGCGCCTGTCTCCCCTGACACACCCTATACATATATAAGAAGGAATACCCCGTGGATATCGCTTACCTCGTCACGCCCCTGATCACCTGGATCCTGGTCGGACCGATCAAATTCCTGATCAACAGTGTCCGCACGCGGCAATGGGCGTTCGGCCTGGTCGGCAATGGCGGCTTTCCCAGCAACCATAGTGCCGTCGTGTCCAGCATGGCGACCCTGATCGCCTTGCGCGAAGGCATCGGCCATCCCGCCTTCGGCGTGGCAGTGACCCTGGCCTTCATCGTCATCATCGACGCCAACAGCCTGCGCCAGCACGTGGGCAAGCAGGCGGCCGCCATCAACCGCCTGGCCAAGGAAGCGGCCAGCCCCGCGCATACCTGGTTGCGCGAGCGCATGGGCCATACCCTGGTGGAAATCGCCGGCGGCCTGTGCACGGGCGTGGCCATCGGTTTCCTGATCAACACCGTTTTCGGCCGCTAAGTTCGCTTCCCCTGAAACGCAAAACCCCGCTTCAAGGCGGGGTTTTGCGTTTCAGGGCGTAAAAACTACGTTTCATCCATTGATTAAAGCATTCAGGAAACCGCCGATTGACATGCCCGGATGCGCTCATGGATACTTTGGCGCTTGTGGTTTTAATAAAAATATTATGCTTGCTATCGCTTGCAGCCCTATCCGGGCCGCGGGAACGGTAGTGGTGCTATCTATCCGGAGAATTACCCATGTTGCGCAAAACCCTGTTTGTTCTGGCAATCGCTTCTGCCCTGGCCGCCTGCGGCAAAGAGTCCAAAGATCCCGGCAAGGGCGGCAAGAATGCCAAGGAACAGGCGGGCGCTGCCGCCAATTTGCTCGTGTCCCCGGAAGACTTGCTGACCATCCAGAGCAATGCGCTGGCGTCGGGGCCGGTCATCACCGGCTCCGTGCAACCCGAGCGCAACGCGGACTTGCGCGCCGAAGTGTCGGCCGTGGTGATCCAGGTCATGAAGGAAAATGGTGAAATCGTCAAGCGGGGCGACGTGCTGGTGCGCCTGGACGAAACGTCCATCCGCGACGGCCTCAATTCGGCCGAGGAAGCCAGCCGCGCCGCCGGCCAGGTGCTGGAGCAGTCCGAACGCATGTTCCAGCGCATGAAAACCCTGCGCGCTTCGGGCATGACGTCGACGCAGGCGCTGGAAGACGCGGAAATCCGCCGCAACAATGCGCAAAGCGATCTGTCCGCCGCGAAAAGCCGCGCCGTGCAAGCGCGCCAGCAGTTGCAGCGCACCCTCGTGCGCGCGCCGTTCGACGGCATCGTGAGCGAGCGCAAGGTATCGAATGGCGATACGGCGCAAATCGGCAAGGAATTGATCAAGGTCATCGATCCAACCAGCATGCGCCTGGAAGGCCTGGTGTCGGCCGACAAGATCGGCGTCGTCAAGGTGGGCCAGCCGGTATTGTTCCGCATCAATGGTTATCCGGGACAGGATTTCGCGGGCAAGGTGCGCCGCGTCGATCCGGCCGCCAACGCCGTCACGCGCCAGGTGGCCGTGCTCGTCGATTTCAATGACAAGGAACAACCGCGCGTGGCCGGCCTGTATGCGGAAGGTCGTATCGAGACGGAAACCGTCAGCGCGCTGATGATCCCCGACTCGGCCCTGGTGAAGGCGGGCGACGTCACGTACACGTGGAAAGTCAAGGACAAGGCTTTGCATAAAGTTAACTTGCGTATCGGCGCGCGCGACGTGCGTACGGGCCAGTGGGAAGTGCAAAGCGGCCTGGCCAGCGGCGATACCGTGCTGCGCACGCCGGGCTCGACCTTCAAGGATGGGCAGAAAGTGGAATTGACGGCCGCCAAGGCCGTGCCAGCCGCCGCCGTGGCCAGCAGCAGCACCGCCGTTGCCGGTAAAGGAAACTAAGCCATGTTCCTTTCCGATTTCAGTATCAAGCGGCCCACCGCCACCATCGTCCTGATCCTGGCCATGATGTGCGTCGGCTTGCTGGCGCTCAAGAAATTGCGCGTCAACCAGAACCCGGACGTCGAAGTACCGTTCATCGTCGTCAGCATTCCTTACCCCGGCGCGTCGCCCGACACGGTCGAGCGCGAAGTGGTGAACCGCCTGGAAAAGTCCTTGCAAAGCATTTCCGGCGTGACCGAAGTCAACAGCGATTCGAATGAAGGTTCGGCCAGCATCTTCCTGAAGTTTTCCTTCAATACCAATTTGATCGAAGCGTCCGACAATATCCGCAATGCGATTGCCGCCGTGCGCTACAAGTTGCCGACGGAAATGCGCGAACCTATCCTGCAGCGCATCGATCCGGCTGCAGAGCCCATCATGCAGCTGGCCCTGTCGTCGAATACGCAAAGCCATGCGGAAATTTCGCGCCTGGCCGAGGACGTGCTGTCGGACCGCTTCCGCACCGTCGATGGCGTGGCGCTGGTCAACGTGGGCGGTTCGCTCAAGCGCGAACTGTCCGTGCTGCTGCGGGCGGAAAAGTTGCGTGAATACAATGTTTCCGTCAGCGACGTCGTCACCGCCTTGCGCAACCAGAACACGAATGCGCCCGTGGGCAAGGTGCGCGGCACCCTGGACGAGAAAAGCATCCGCCTCGTGGGCCGCATCGAGTCGCCAAGCGACTTCGAAAAAGTGGTAATCAAGCGCCGCGGCGAGGAAATCGTCCGTCTGGCGCAAGTGGCCACCATCGAAGATGGCTTTGCCGAAGTCAACAGCCTGAGCATGCGCAGCGGCAAGCCCAACGTGGGCATTTCGATCACCCGCGTGCGCGACGCTTCCACCGTCAGCGTGGCCAACAAGATCCGCGACATGGTGGCGGAAATCAACAAGACCTTGCCGAAAGGCACGATCCTGCAAGTGACGCGCGACGGCGGCGAAAACGCCCAGCATAGCTTGAACAATGTGATCGAATCGCTGGTACTGGGCGCCGTGCTGACGATTTTCGTCGTCTACGCCTTCCTGAACTCGTGGCGTTCGACCCTGATCACGGCGCTGAGCCTGCCTACGTCCGTGATTGCCGCCTTCATTGCCGTGTGGCTGTGCGGCTTTACCCTGAACTTCATGACCTTGCTGGGCTTGTCGCTGGCCATTGGCGTGCTGATCGATGATGCCATCGTCGTGCGTGAAAACATCGTGCGCCACATGCAAATGGGCAAGGACCGCCGCACGGCCGCGCTGGAAGGCACGGCCGAGATCGGCATGGCCGTGGCCGCCACGACCTTCTCCATCATCGCCGTCTTCATTCCCGTCGCGTTCATGCCCGGCATCTCCGGCGAGTGGTTCCGTCCATTTGCCTTGACGGTGACGTGCTCGGTACTGGTCAGCCTGGGCATCTCGTTTACGCTCGACCCGATGTTGTCGGCTTACTGGGGCGACCCGGTCGAGGAACACTCGGCGCCGAAAAAAGGCATCGGCCGCGTACTGGAAAAATTCAATCACTGGTTCGACCACCAGGCCGACCGTTATGGCCGCGTGATCGCCTGGGCCCTGCATCATCGCCGCTGGATGGCCGTGATCGCCTTCGGCAGCCTGGTAGGCGCCATCGTCCTGCACGCTACCCATGGCGGCACGAGTTTCCTGCCAGCATCCGATTCGGGCAACTTGATGATCAATGTGCGCACCCCATCGTCGAGCAGCATCGAGTATTCGCGTTTGAAACTGGAAGCGGCGGCCGTGCTGGCGCGTACCTTGCCTGAAACCAAGGATACCAACAGTTCCATCAATGCGGGCGGCGGAAGAGTGTATGTCGACATCGGCAAGCGCAATACCCGCAAGCGTTCGGCCAAGGAAATCGCCGTCGAGCTGCGCGAAAAGATGTCCCGCCTGGTGGGCGCCGAATACGTGGTGCAGGATGACTTGAGCAACGGTTCGCAAAAACCGATCCAGGTGGAATTCACGGGCCCGGATTCGCGCAAATTGATGGAAATCACGAATGCCTATATGGATAAGCTGCGTGCCATTCCCGGCGCCGTCGACGTGGGCCTGTCCGAGCAAGACCCGAAGAACGAGCTGCAGATCGAGCTGAACCGCGGCTTGGCCAACTCGATGGGCATTTCCGTCAATGACGCGGCGCAATCGTTGCGCGTGGCCTTTGCCGGCGTGGAAGTGGGCGACTGGGTCGATCCGACGGGCGAAACGCGCGACGTGGCCGTGCGCCTGCATCCCGATGACCGCGTGGCATCGGAAAACATCGAGCGCCTGCCGATCAGCGTGACGGGGACTTCGCAAATGGTCCCGCTCGACCAGATCGCCACCATCACCATGGGCAAGGGCCCTTCCGGCATCGAACACAAGAATGGCAAGCGCACGATTACCGTGTCGGCCAATGCGCAAGGCCGCTCGAATGGCGAAGTGACGAGCGACGCCATGAAGCTGGCCAACTCCATCGACTTCCCGCCCGGCTACGGCCTGGCGCTTGGCGGCGCCGGCCAGGATCAACAAGAGCTGTTCACGGAAATGCTGATCGCGCTGGTGATGGGTATCGGCCTGATGTATTTGATCCTGGTCATGCAGTTTGGTTCCTTTACGGCGCCGGTGGCCGTGATGATGTCCTTGCCGCTGAGCCTGATCGGTGTGGTGGTGGCGCTGGTGATCACGAACAACACCCTCAACCTGATGAGCTTTATCGGCATCATCATGCTGATGGGTCTGGTCGCCAAGAACGCCATCCTGCTGCTGGACGCGGCGCGCAAGCGCGAGGAAGAGGGCCATGGCCGCGAAGACGCGCTGATGTATGCGGGCCGCATGCGTCTGCGCCCCATCCTGATGACGACGTTTGCGCTGATCGCCGGCATGTTCCCCGTGGCGCTGGGCCTGGGCGAGGGCGGCGAGTTCTACCGTCCATTGGCGATCGCCATCATCGGCGGCACCATCACCTCGACGATTCTGACCCTGCTGGTCGTGCCGACCTTCTACGACAGCATCGAAATCGCCCGCGACGGCGCCGTGGCCAAGTTCCACCGCCGCGCCGCGCGCATGCCCGTGGCCGTAGCCATGCTCTTGACCTTGATCGAGTGCGTGCTGACCCTGCTGCTGGTGCGCTTCGCCTACCGCATGCTGAAAAAGGCCGTGCTGTTCCTGATGGGACGCCGCACGCCGAAGGCGACGTCGGTCAGCCTGCAAAAGTAAAACCGGGCCAAGGCCAGCTTGCGCTGCGCCGTGGTATTTCGAGAGCCTTCCGCGGAAGGCTCTTTTTTTTGCCTGCCCGGTTGGCCAGGATGCGGCGCGCTAGCTGTTGCGCGGTGGCGGCGTGGTTCCTGTACCCGTGCCTGTGCCGTTGCCTGGCGGCGTGGTGGAGGGCGGGGTGGTCGTGCCATCGGGGTTGGTGGTGGTGCCCGGTGCCATCCCTGGCGTGGCCGGCGTGGTGGCGTCCGGATTGGTCGTGCCCGTGGTGCCGGACGTGCCGCTGGTGGCGGGCGGCGTTGCCGGAGCGGTGGCGGCGGGAGTGGCGGTGGTGCTGGTATCGTTGCGCTTGTTGCAACCGCCCAGCAGCGCACAGACGATGGCGCTGCCGAGGACGAGCTTGCTGGTGGTCAGGAGTGGAGCCGTCATGATTGTTCCTTTTCAGTGAAAGACTGTCGTGGAAACGCATGCCTCGCCAGATTGCGTATCTGGAACAAGGCTGGCATCGCTTGCAAGGTTTAGAGTAGGCGGGCCGGTACTGGTTCACCGGACTTGCACAGGCGCGGTGCTGGCGGAGACGGGGAGCGCGCTGCGTTTGACGCAGCGCAAATCCGCAAGGGATACGGGGTGGGCCAGGACAGGACGTCCTGGCCGCGCAAGACGATTTATTTGGCGGCAGGGGCCTTGCTCACTTCCACTTCCCAATCCACGCCCGACTCGACGTGATGCTTGGCGGCAAAGTCGCCCTGGCTGATGGCGACGGCCACGTCGAGCAGGCTGTTCAGGTAGACGAGGGGCTTGCCTTTGGCCACGCCGCCAAACGTGTGCTCGAACGGTGCCGTGACCTTGGCCACTTGCTTGCCCTTGTGCAAGATGCGTACTTGCAGCGGGTCGTGCAGTTTTACCTGCAATTCATCGAGCAGGGATTTCGGAATGTTCGTCCACACATTGCCGTATTTCACATCCAGTACGGGCACGATGCCGCGAATCGTGTTGCCATCGCGTACAGGCTTTTGATACGCGATCTTCACCACGGATTCGCTCGGCAATTGCGGACCCACCTGTTCATAGCTGATGGCGCCCGACGCCAGGCGCGCACCCACGTACGCGTACACGTCGCGGCCATGGAAGGTGTAGGACTCGGCGGAGCCAGCCAGGCGGTTGACCTTTTCATCGATTTCGCGCAGTTCGGCCACGCCGTCGCGCTCGGCGATCAGGGTGAACAGGCCATTGTCCGGCCCCACGAAGTAGCGCCCGCCCTTGGTTTTCAGCACCACCGACTTGCGCGCCGTGCCCACGCCCGGATCGATGACGGAAACGAATACCGTGCCTTGCGGCCAGTAATTGGCCGTCTGGTACAAGCGGTAGGCGCCCAGCCAGATATCGTAGTCGGGAATCTGGTGCGTCAGGTCCGAAATGGTCAGCTGCGGATCGACGCCATAAGCGACGCCATGCATGGCCGACACGGCGCCATCGGCCGTGCCGAAGTCCGTCATCAGCACCAGCGGCGCGCCGGCCTGGGCGGACGACAGCAGGAGGGCGCTCAGGCAGGTGCCGGCGACGAGGTGGGAGAGGCGTTTGATGATCATGATTTCCTTTGTATCCGGTGTCAGAACGTGTAGCTTAATTTAGCGTAAAAGTACGCGCCATTGACGCCGATGGGGTTGATGAAATTGTAGGGCAGGGCGCCGCCATACGTGGCGTTATTCGTTTCCCGCACGCGCTGCGGATAGCGGTCGAGGATGTTGTTGCCGCCCACGCTCAAGGTCAGTTGCTTGCTCAGTTTCAATTGACCTTCCAGATCCAGCGACCAGACGGCGCCGAAGCGCTGGGCGGGGATGCCGTCGATCAAGGGGGCATCGCTGTCGTACGAAAAATCTTTCAGCTCGCCAAAGCGCGTGGCGCGCGCCTGCACGCCCCAGCCGGCCGCCTGCCAGTCGGCGCCGAGGATTAATTTGCTGGACGGTGACGCATGTTTGATGCGGAACAAACTCGTCTCCGTCAGCAGGGTCAGACTGGGATCGATGTTGGCCAGCGCAGCGGAACTCTGGCGTACCTTGTCAAGGCTGGTCTTGTTCAGGTTCAGCGCCGCATTCAGGTTCAGCTTGCCTGAGGTGAACGTCAGGTCGTGGTTCAGCACCACGTCCAGGCCCTTGGTCCGTGTGTCGAGCAGGTTGGCCAGGTAGGCCACGGACTGGATGTCGCTGCGGTCATTGGCGGCCAGGTAGGCCGTGACGGCGTCGCTTTGCAAGTCGCTCGAACGCGTGATGCGGTCGCGGATGCGGATCACATAGGCGTCTACCGTCACGCTGGTGGCGGCGGCCGGTTTCCAGGCCAGGCCCAGCGAGACGTTGGTCGATTTTTCAGGTTTCAGCTGTTGCGCGCCGAAGCTGCGCGCCAGCGGGTCGCTGGCCGGCAGCAGGGCCGCCGTTTGCAGAGCCGTGCCATCGGCGTTGAAGTTCAGGGTGGCGAAGCGGAAACCCGTCTGCACGAGGGCCGGCGCGCGGAAACTGTTCGACAGCGAACCGCGCAGGAGGAAGTTGTCCGTCACTTTATAACGCGTCGACAGCTTGCCCGTGCTGGCGCTGCCGAAGTCGCTGTAATCGGAATAGCGGGCGGCGGCGCCTACCAGCAGGCGCGGCGTGAGGTCGCTTTCCACGTCCGCATACACGGAGCGGATTTGCCGGCTGCCGTCGTAGGCGTCCGAAGGGCGCAAGCCTGGTCCTGCCTGCGCTCCCGGCGGCGCATCGGTAAAGCTGCCGGCGGCATACGAGGCAGGGTCGCCAGCCGAGCTGGTGTAGGTTTCGCGCATCCATTCGGCGCCCACCGCCAGGCTCAAGGGGGCGGGCAAGCCGATGTCGATGCTGCGCGTGGCATCGAGATTCAAGGCGTTCTGGCGGAAGTCGAAGCCTGCCAAATTAAAACGCGTGGGGCTGGCAGCACCCAGCGAGGCGTTGACGGAGTGGCTCACGCCGTAGTCAAAGCGGTCGCTGCCATGGCGCGCACTGACGTCCCAGTTCCACTCGCCCCAGCTGCCACGCACGCCGGCCACGATGCTGAGGTCGCGCTTGTCGCCGTTGGTGACGGGGCGGTAGCCGTTCGGATACAGGGCCGGTACATTCGACGGGTCGCCCGGATAGCGGAAGTAGGCGCTGCCGTCCGATGTGCGCTCGTTGAGGGTGGCAAACGAGTACAGGTCCAGGCCGTTATCCAGGGTGAGCTGGGTGTTGTAGAACAGATAGTGGTTGCGCTGGCGCGAGTCGCCCGACTTGAATACCACCTTGCCGTCGAGCGCTTGGTCGGCTGGCGTGAAGTTGTAGGAAGTCCAGCCCGCGTCGCTGGGGCCGGCACGTTCCGTGGGCGAGCGGCGCCGCGTTTCCGCGCCGAAGCGGAAGAATCCCGCCTCGCCCAACGGCACGCCATAGTCGGCGTTGACGATGACGGTCTGGCCATCCGTCATGGTTTGATCGGTCGGGTCGAAATGCGTGTGGTTGGCGCCATAGCTGATGGACGCGGCGCCGCCCGTACGGGCCTTCTTCAGCACGATGTTGATCACGCCCGCCACGGCATCGCTGCCGTACTGGGCGCCGGCGCCGTCGCGCAGGATTTCGATATGGTCGATGGCGTTCGGCGGAATGGCGTTGATGTCCACCGGCACGGTGCCGGCAAAGCTGCTTTCCGTGTCGAGCACGGCGCTCGTGTGGCGGCGCTTGCCGTTGATCAGCACCAGCACCTGGTCGGGCGCCAGTCCCCGCAACTGGATGCCGCGCACGGAGTCCGATGCGCCGCTCGACTCGATGCGGGGGAAGTTGATCGACGGCGACAGGTTTTGCAGGGCCGCGCCCACGTCGCCCGTCGCCAGCGCATTGCTCACTTCGCGCGCGCCGAAACGGTCGATGGGCACGCTGCTGTCGAACACGGTGCGGTTGCGCGCGCGCGAGCCGACGACCGTGACCTGGTCGATGCCGGCGCCCGCCGTTTCAGCGGCAGCGCCTGTGCCGGCGGTGGCTTGCGCGTCCTGGGCCCAGGCGGACGGTGCGCCCAGCATGGCGCAGGCCAGCACGATGGCGCGCAGCGGCGTGGCGGGAAGGGAGGCGGGGGCGGATGAATGGCGCGGATGCAAGGCGGTGTCCTTTGGGCTCGATTAGTGTCGGTGTGGAAACAGTTGCCATGAGCTTAAGGGAGGCGCCCGCCCGCGCTAACGATTCTTTCTGGATATGCTTATGCTGTTGTTTTTATGCCGTTATGACCCTCCGTTCAGGATTTCGGCGCGGCCGGCATGTCGGGCTGGGCCGTGACTTGTGTGCCGGCCGCTTCCAGCGGTCGAGGATGCCGAACTCCCTTTCACGCAGGCGCTCGTCGGCTACCACGCAGGGGAGGCTGTCCGCACCGATGCGCGCCAGCACGGCTTGTGCTGTACGCCGGGCCCGCATGTAGGGCGAGTACAGCACGACGGTTGCCTGTTGTTCAGGGGGGGGGCGAACCAGTCGGCCAGGGCTTGCGCCTGGCACGCGCCCAGGTCGGAGAGGGGCACATCGCCACCGCGCTCGGCGATGGCGATCAGTAGCTGTTTTTCCGCTTCAGCGGCATCGCGCGCCACGTCACCGGCACTTTGGCTGTGACGCACGATCCAGATGTGCTGCGGCCATTTCTGTTTCATCGCCTTGCGCCTCCCTCCATGTTTATTGTCAATCAATATGGAGGGAGGCGGCAAGGCGCGGCGCGCCGCTGGATACGTTCCTAGGCGGCGTGTTCCGCTTCGTCCAGGTCGGGCGCGTCGTCGCTGTTGTAGACGGCCAGGTCGGTTTGTCCCATGACCCGGCTGGTGACGGTGCCCGCCGTGATCGAACCGCTCACGTTCAAGGCCGTGCGGCCCATGTCGATCAGCGGTTCGACGGAGATCAGCAAGCCGGCCAGCGCGACGGGCAAGTCCATCGCCGACAGCACGATCAGGGCGGCAAACGTGGCGCCGCCGCCCACGCCGGCCACGCCGACGGAACCGATGGTGATGATGGCCAGCAATGGCAGCAGGAAGCTGATCGTGAACGGGTCGACGCCGACGGTGGGCGCGATCATGACGGCCAGCATGGCGGGATAGATGCCGGCGCAGCCGTTCTGGCCGATGGTGGAACCGAACGAGGCAGCGAAGTTGGCGATGCCTTCCGGCGTGCCCAGGCGCTGGGTTTGCGTCTGCACGCTCATCGGGATCGAACCGGCGCTGGTGCGCGAGGTGAACGCGAAGGCCAGCACGGGGAAGACTTTTTTCACGAAGCGCAGCGGGTTCAGGCCCACGCCGGCAATGATGGCCAGGTGCACGAGGAACATCAAGATCAGCGCGCTGTACGAGGCGACGACGAAGTTGATCAATTTCAAGATGTCCGTGTAGCTCGATGAGGCCACCACTTCAAACATCAGCGCGAACACGCCGTACGGCGTCAGGCGCAGCACCAGGGTGACCATGCGCATGACGATGGCGTGCGCCACTTTCATGAAGTTTTCGAAGGATGCGAAAATTTCCGGCTTCTTGGCGGCAATGCCCGTGGCCGAGATGCCGATGAAGATGGAAAACACGACCACGGCGATGGTCGACGTCTTGCGCGCGCCCGTCATGTCGAGGAAGGGGTTGGTCGGCACGAAGCTGACCAGCAGTTTCGGCAGCGACAGGGCCTTCGCCGTTTCCAGCGAGCCTTGCAGCTGCACGCCGCGCGCCACTTCGGCGGCGCTCGACGTCAGGCCGACAGCCGTCAGGCCGAACAGCTTGGCCATCAAAATGCCCAGCGCAGCGGCGACCGTGGTGGTGATGAGCAGGGTGCCGATGGTCAGCGCGCTGATCTTGCCCAGGGAACTCGCGTCCTTGAGTTTCAATATGGCGGAGATGATGGACACCATGATCAGCGGCATGATGATCATTTGCAGCAATTTCACATAGCCGCTGCCGACGATGTCGATGTATTCATTGGTGCCGGCGATGATGGGCGAGCCGGCGCCGTACAGCCACTGCACGGCCGCACCGAGCAGCACGCCCAGGCCCAGGCCCGTGAAGACGCGCACGGTAAACGTCGCGTGTTTGCGTTGCTGGTGGAACATGAAGGCGAAGACGATCAGCGCAACGAGCAGGTTCAGAATGATGTTAATTGCCATAAGTGGGCCTTATCTTGGTTTTATTCGAGACTGCGGAGAGCACGTGGAACTTTGCTACCAGTAACTTTCGCTCTTGCCCCGGGCGAAAGGGCAAGCACTGTACAGTACTATGGTGGCGTTTTGCGCAATACCGCTGCGAATATTACGCTATATGAATATGCTCCACAGGCATAAGTCTTCCGGCGGATTGTGGAAAACACGATTTCATGCCAGCATGTTTTGCTTATTTATTAATATTGTGCAACTTATTTCAAGGAAAAAGATGAATGCTTTAACGGAAGTGCAGGTACTTGATGCGGAAGAACGCTTGCGTCTGGCCATGATGGCCTCCGACGTTGCGGTACTGAAAGATTTGCTGGCCGATGACTTGTTGTTTACCAATCACCTGGGGCATTTGCTGAGCAAGCATGCGGACCTGGCCGCGCACGAGCAGCGCTTGCTGACCATCACGGACTTGCGCGCGTCCGAGCGCCATGTGCGCGTCAACGGCCACGTGGCCGTCGTTTCCGTGCGCATGCAATTGACGGGCAGCTATCACGACGTGGAAACGCATGGCGACTTCCGTTTTACGCGCGTCTGGGCGCAGGATGCGGCCGGCGCGCTGCAAGTGATCGCCGCCCATTCCGGCGTCGTGGCTTGAGGAGCAAGATTTAGTGGATCATCGTTCCAAAGGGCAGCTGTTGGAAGCTGTCATCGCCGCCGGCCCGGCCACCCTGGCCATCACGGCCGGCTATCCCGTGCTGCTGTATAACCTGGTGCGCACTTGGTCTGACGCCCCCGGCGCCAATGCGCTGGCCGCGTTGCTGCTGACGGGCGGCCTGTGGGCCTTGCTGGAATTCTGGCGCATCGCGCTGGCGACGGTGGCGCGCAAGGCATACGCGTTCAACTGGCGCTTCTGGCTGGCCATCGCCAGTTTTCTCGCCTGCTTCGTGCGTTTCGTGCCGGACATGCCGGCCGGACTGATGTTGTTGCTGATGGTGCTGCCGGCGCTGGCGTGGACGCATTTCATCTTGTTGCAGATCAAGCGCCCGCGCAAGGCTTGATTGCTGGAAGTGTCGTAGCGGGAGCGATATAGCATGAGCGAAATCCAAAAACTGGGCGAGCAATTCCACGCGATAGCGTCGAAATCCGATTTTTTCATGGCGACGTATGTGGATGCCGTCAAACTGCGCGTGGCGCGAACGCTGATCAGCAAAGGGCTGTTATGTAATGTCAGGCCATTCGAAGCCCAAAGGGCCGGCTTCAAGCCGGGAAAAGAGCTGAAGTCGCTGCCCGCGACGCTGAAAGATACTCATGTCTACTATTTCGATGGGGAAGGCAAGGTCATCCTGGTGGAAAGCTATGGCGGATCTGCTGCCATCATCAACAGGAGCTTCTATTTTCATGAGCGCGGCGAACTGAAAAGCGTGCATTTCAATGCGGGAGGGAGCTTGAGGAATGTCATGCTCAGTTTTCTTGACGGGGCACGCATCGCGCAGGACATCAATTTCGGGAAATTTGGCGAAGGGACTTACGATTATCTGTATGAGGATGATCGCCTCCATTCCATCATGGTCCGGCAGAGAGAGCATGGCCAGGAAAACCATACCGGATATCAGATTCTGTTCGGCTATGTGGACGGACAGCTGGAGAATATTCTTCACGTGTTTGCGAATGGATATCAGGAGCAGCGCTATCCATGACGATGGTGGTTTTTAAGGCAAGGCCATGAAAAAACACATGTGGCATCTGTATTCTTGTGGGACAGATGTGGTGGACGCCAATGAAGCGTGGGCGAGCGGGCATGCCGGTGCGGGCATCTGTACAGCCTGCGGAAATTATATGCCCGGGAATGAAGGCGATTTCGCCGTGGTGGTGGATCAGCGTATTCCGGCAAAAGCGGATATGTTTTCCATGGGGCGCTTGTCGCCGTCCATCATGTCCGCCAGACTGCAGCAGTTGATTATGACTGGTCCTCGCCATCCTGCGCGTCCAGCCACTGTATCCGTCCATTCCCCGCCTCCAGCAGGTGGGCGAGCAGGGCGGTGGCCGCCGTTTCAGGCAGGCTGAAGTCGAACAGTACGTCTGCGCCGTGTTCCACGTTCAGCAAGGTGGCGCCGGCGCCGTCGAGTTCGCGGCGCAGCATGCCTTCCATCGCATACGGCACCGTGCAGCGCAGGGACCTTTGACGCACGATGGCCGTCTTTTCCGCCTGCAACAACGCTTGCGCCACGCTGTCCGTGTAGGCGCGCACGAGGCCGCCCGCGCCCAGCTTGATGCCGCCAAAGTAGCGCACGACGGTCGCCAGCACGCCTTCCAGGTCCTGGTGGCGCAGCACGTCGAGCATGGGCCGCCCGGCCGTGCCGCTCGGCTCGCCATCGTCGACGGCTGCCGATTGCCCGCCCGCCAGCAGCGCCCAGCACACATGGCAGGCGCCCGGATGCTGCGCCTTCAAATCGTTGACCACCTGCTGCGCGCTGGCGCGGTCCGTCATGGGCTGCACGCAGCCGATGAAACGGCTTTTCTTGATGATCAGTTCGCTGTGGACGGGGGCGGCAATGGTAAACGGCATGGCGGGTGCGAAGGCGGGCAAAGCAGCATGATAGAGGAAATGCGCGCCCGCGACGAGCCAGTGCCGCCTATGTGGCCGATGGCGATACCAGTTCGCGCAGCGCAGCATCGCGCACTTGCACGATGTCGAACAGTCCCAGTGCGTGCAGGGCGGGCAGGACGTCGAGGATGTCGCGTTCGGCGCTGCTGCGCTCGGCGTCGCTGCTGGCCTCATCCAGCCATAGCCTGGCATTCGCGAGGAAGGCGCCCACCGTGCCCTTGCGCACGGTGACGCCATTGAACTGGCCCTGGTTTTGTTGATCGGGTAAGACGTCTTCTGCACGCATGATGCACTCCTGAATGTCGAAAGACTCCACTGTATGATGGCGGAATTGTCTTGCCTGCGTTGTTTATGACTATCGATACGTCAAATCCGCCAATCTTGCCGCCGACGCTGCTGGCGCCGCTGCGCGCCATGCGCATGTCCCAGCCGCAGGAAAGGGTGACGGCGGCGCACCGCCATGCCAGCGGCCAGCTGTTCGGCGCCATGCGGGGTTTGCTTTCCGTTGCCGCCGACAGCGGGCAATGGGTGGTGCCGGCCAGCCATTGCGTGTGGATGCCGCCCCATCACGTGCATGGGCTGCGTTCGCATGGACCGTTTGCGGGCTGGAGCGTGTATGTGGACGAGGCCAGTTGCGACGGTCTGCCCGCCGCACCGTGCGTGATGCGCGTCTCGGGCTTGCTGCGCGAAGCGGTGGATCGCGCCAGCAGCTGGGGCGATGGCGTACTCGATGCGCGGCAGGCCCGGGTGGCAGGCGTGATCCTCGACGAGATCGCCGCCGCGCCGCACGAGCCGTTCGGTTTGTCGCTACCCACGGACCCGCGCCTGGTGCGCGTGGCGCGCGCCGTGCTCGATGACCTGGCCGACGAACGGGGCGTGGAAGCGCTGGCCGCCTGGGCCGGCGTGTCACCGCGCACCTTGGCGCGCCGTTTCACGAACGAGACCGGTTTTACTCCGTCCGCCTGGCGCCAGCGCGCCCGCATCCTGCGCGCCCTGGAGTTGCTGGCCGCCGGCCAGCCCGTCACGACGATTGCACTGGACCTGGGCTACGAGACCGTCAGCGCCTTCATCGCCATGTTCAAGCGCGTGATGGGCGTGACGCCGGGCAGGTATGGGGACGGACATGGCGGTGAATCGAGCAATATCGGTATTTGATAAAGCGCACCTTGCTGTTGATAGAGGCGGCCAAGGCTGAAATCGTGTGCGAATGCCGGACTTGATCCCTATCCCTCGTCCTTCCTGATCTTGTGCTGTTCCGATGTTGATGCTTGACGGCTTGTCTTTTGATCGTTTGAGAGAGGGTAATAGCACCTAACAAAACGTCGTCCCCGGAAACAAAGGGCACCGATGCTGGTCAAACCTACCTGACATCATTTTCGAGGGCCGCGCCATGGCCAAAGCACTTTTTCCTGATGACCTGTGGGCGCTGATTCAGCCTTTGCTGCCAGCACATCGTCCCTCTCCCAAAGGCGGGCGTCCTCGCATTGACGACCGTGCCGCCTTGACCGGCATCCTGTTCGTCCTCAAGACCGGCTTGCCTTGGGAATATCTTCCCCGTGAACTCGGTTGCGGCAGCGGCATGAGTTGCTGGCGGCGTCTACATACCTGGCAACAAACCGGCACGTGGCAACGCATCCATGACGCCATGCTGCAGCACTTGCGGGAATACGACCAAATTCAGTGGGAACGCGCCAGTGTCGACTCGGCCAGCGTGCCATCCCCCTCGGCAGACAGCATACCGGCCCCAATCCCACCGACCGCGGCAAGCTCGGATGCAAGCACCATCTGCTCGTCGATCAACGCGGTCTGCCTCTGGTGGCGAGCATATCGGGGGCTCAGGTACATGATTCCCGAATGCTCATTCCCCTGCTTGAAGCCGTCCTTCCAGTAGCAGGTCTTGCTGGCCGTCCACGCAAACGTCCTGCCAAACTGCATGCCGACAAGGCCTACGCTTCGCGTGCCCATCGGGCCTGGTTGCGCAGCCGTGGCATCGTTCCACGCATAGCCCGCTACGGCATTGAGTCGCGCGAACGCCTAAGTAACCTCCAATAAATTATTGTGATTTCTGACTTCCATAACCGGCGCTCTGCGTCGCAGCGGGCGCCTTGCATAGCATCCAGTTCTGTTCGTCATAAATTCACAATAATTTCCTGAGAATTACTTAGGTAAATGGCGATGGGTGGTCGAACGCACACTGGGCTGGCTGCACCGCTTTCGCCGATTACGCATCCGCTACGAACGCCGTGCCGATATCCATCAGGCATTCCTCTCGCTTGCCTGCATACTCATCTGCTGGAGATACATTCAGAGGTTTTGTTAGGCGTTCTAAGTCTCAATCCAGGTTTGTTTTTTATTTGGTTAATTCATATTTTTTTGGAAAATTATCGTATTTAATTGAGCTCAGTGAAGTATTTTCCTGCGGCGATAGGATAGTGAGTGTGTGGAAGCTATCAAGTGAGGTTGTATTTTTAAAAATCGGTAGTGTTGAAATAATAATTGATAGTGTGTTTCATTTCAGTTAACATATATTTGTTAATGTAAATATAAGGAAATGTATACTATGAATTTTTTGAGAGTTGCGGCGATTTTTTTGGCACTGACATGCGCTTCTGCCAATGCTCAAACAATTGTCACATATGATATAAAAAATGGACGTGCAAAGGATGCAGGGAACTGGAATAATAATTACGATGGAACGCTAACGCGAGTTCATCCCACATTGGATTTGATTTATGATTACAGTGGCGGTAAAGGATCGTTGAATGATGGAATAGTTCCGAGTGGCGTTGAGAGTACCCAGTTCATCTATTCCCCTGATAATCCGATAATTACTTTGCACTTGTCGGGTCAGAGTATTATTCATGAGATGAATTTTTATAGTATGTTGCACGCAGGAAATGTCTCTGCTGGAAATTTGTCGGGGGCAAAGATCAGCTTTGGCGATCAGTCGCTATACTTGAATGCGACTAACTGGGGACCAAAATGCAGCAGTAACCTGTGCAATAATGGATTCAGTTTTGCCGGAACGGCTCTGGATGGAATTGCCACGGATGTAATAACGATTAGTGATTTTAAAAATATAGGTAATGGTCTGCCCCTATATGCCATTGGTGAGATTGTCTTGAATGGATCGTTGGTATCGCCCGTTCCTGAGCCAAGTACCTATGGAATGTTGCTTGTCGGAATTGTTGCGATTGGGTTGCAGGCAAGAAGGCGCCGCGGCGCCAAATCTGATATGGCTTGAGATGCCAGGGAGGGGGTATGTAGGGCTGTCGTGTGCTAGCGCAGATGCGGCGGAAACAGAAAAGCCCACGAACCGGGTTCGTGGGCTTTTCTGAAGTATTTGGTAGGCCGTGCGGGATTCGAACCTGCGACCAACGGATTAAAAGTCCGCTGCTCTACCAGCTGAGCTAACGACCCAAAAACTTTGACTACTTACTGCGGTAACGCTGTGCCGTATCAACATGCTTGCCATGCTGACGACTGAATCTTGGTAGGCCGTGCGGGATTCGAACCTGCGACCAACGGATTAAAAGTCCGCTGCTCTACCAGCTGAGCTAACGACCCAAGGGCGGCTATTATGACGTCCAATGGTGGTTTTGGGAAGGGCGGGGATGGAAAAAACCTTGCGCAACGCTCGGGGGCGGACTAATATAAGTAGATAGCCTACCTACTTATATGTTTCCATGTCCACTACCGAAGACCTTCCCATCCCCGAACGCGCGCTGGCGCTGTCCGATGAATTGCGCACGGCGTTCAAACGCCTGCTGCGCTCCATGCAGCGCGAAGGGGGCGAGCTGGAAGGCGGCGTGTCGATGATGCAGTACATGCTGCTGGCGCTGATCCACGAGCAGCCCGGCATCGGCGTGGCCGCGCTGGCGCGCCTGCAGAACGTGCGCGGGCCGACCGTCAGCGCGCAGGTCAAGTCGCTCGAAGAGGCGGGTCTCGTCGAGCGCAGCGCGCCCGATCCGCAGGACCGGCGCCGTTCCGGTCTGCACGTGTCCGCGCATGGCCTGGCCATCCTCGAGACCCTGCGTGCGCGGCGCCGCGATGCGCTGGCGCGGCGTATCGCCCGCCTGACGCCGCAGCAGGTCGATGCGCTGGCCGCCGCCATGCAGCCGCTGCTCGAGATAGGCCAGGCATGAGCGGCCTTGGCACACCCGCAGGCGCAGAGGCGCCATTGACGGAGCGCGAAGTGCGCGCCACCTACCTGGGCCTGATGGCCGTGCTGGGCCTGGGCGCGCTGGACCAGAGCATCGTCGCCACGGCCTTGCCGCGCATCGTCGATGACCTCGGCGGCATGGCGCACCTGTCGTGGGTGGTGACGGCGTACGTGCTGGCCTCGACGGCCACCATGCCCCTGTACGGCAAGCTGGCCGACCAGTACGGCCGCCGCCCCATGATCTTCACGGCCTTGCTGACTTTCCTGCTCGGTTCCGTGCTGTGCGGGTTGGCGCAGAACATGACGGAACTGATCATCTTCCGCGCCATCCAGGGCCTGGGCGCGGGCGGCTTCATGCCGCTGGCGCAGATCATCATCGGCGACCTCGTGCCGCCCGCCGAGCGGGGCAAGCGGCAAGGCATGGTGCCCATCGTGTTTGCCGTCACCAGCGTGCTGGGCCCCGTGCTGGGCGGCGTGATCACGGACGCCTTGTCGTGGCACTGGATTTTCTTTGTCAATATTCCCGTCGGCGCCGCCGCCTTTGTCATCATCGCGCGCGCTATGCGCAAACCCGCGCCCGCGCATGCGCACAAGATCGATTATCTGGGCTCCGCCTTGCTGACGGGCGCCGTCACGGCGGCGCTGCTGGTGCTGGCGCTGGGCGGCACCGAGTGGCCGTGGGATGCGCTGGCGATCAAGGTGTGCGGCGGCGTCGCCGTGCTGCTGGGGATCTGGCTGGCGTTCCACGTGGGGCGGGTGGATGAGCCCGTGCTGCCGCCCGACCTGTTCGAGAACCGCACCTTCAATATCGCCAGCCTGGTGATGGCCATGACGTTCATGGGCCTGATGGGCGCCAGCGTCTTCTTTCCATTGTTCTTCCAGCTGGTGATGGGCACCAGTCCGGCGGAGTCCGGCGTGATGACGGTGGCGATGATGGTGGGGCTGGTGGCGTCGTCGATGTTCAACGGCCGGGTGCTGTCGCGTTCGGGCAAGTACAAGATGGTGCAGGTGGCGGGGCTGGCCGTGGCGGTCGTGTCGTTTGCCGTGCTGGCCTGGGCCATGGAAACGTCGCGCGGTTACTGGATCATCGAGCCGGCCATCTTCTTCCTCGGCACGGGGCTGGGGCTGGTGATGCCGAACATGACGATCGCCGTGCAAAATGCCTTGCCGCTGGCGCGCCGCGGCGTGGGCACGGCCATGCTGGCCTTTTTCCGCTCGCTGGGCGGCTTGCTGGGCGTGACGGCGTCCGGCGCCATCCTTGCGCGCCAGCTGCACCAGCATGGCGTGGAAGCCGTCTCGGCGCTGGGTGCCCAGGCGGCGACGCAGACGGTGGAAGTGTACCGCCATGCGATCGCCAGCGTGTTCGGCGCCGGCGCCGTGTTGCTGCTATTGGGGCTGGTCTTCCTGCTGTTCCTGCTGGAACTGCCCCTGGAGGGGCATCCGGCGACGGTCAAGGACGATCAATAGCGTTCCAGCCAGTGCGCGTAGGGCGCCGGCAGGGTCCACGAGGCGCGTTCCACGCCGAGTTCCTTGGCGGCAAAATATGCCCAGTGCGGATTGGCCAGGTGCGCCTTGCCGACCATCACCACGTCCAGCTGCTCTTCCTTGACGACGCGCTCGGCGATGGCCGGCGTGCCGAAGCCCCAGGCGGACGAGACGGGCACGCCCGCTTCGCGGCGGACTCGCTCGGCGATCGGACCCATGAAGGCAGGGCCCCAGGGAATTGCCACGTCGGGAATGGTGAAGCCCATGCTGACACTGATCATATCCATGCCGGCATCCTTGAACTGGCGCACGAGGGCTATCGATTCGAGCAGGGTTTGCTCGTCGCGGCCGTCGAATTCCAGCACGCCGAAGCGGATCGTCAGCGGCAGGTGCTCGGGCCACACTTCACGCACGGCTTTCAATGTTTCCAGCAGGAAGCGGCTGCGGTTTTCCAGGCTGCCGCCATAAATGTCCTCGCGCTGGTTCGAGTGGGCGGAAAAGAAGCTTTGCGCCAGGTAGCCGTGGGCGAAGTGCAGCTCCAGCCATTCGAAGCCCACTTCGCGGGCGCGCACGGCCGCGTCGACGAAGTTCTGTTTCACGCGGGCAATATCGTCGAGGTCCATGGCGCGCGGCACTTTCGGCAGGCCGCCGCCAAAGGCGATGGCGGACGGGGCGATGGTTTGCCAGCCGCGCGCGTCTCCTTCGGCAATATGGTCGTCGCCTTCCCAGGGGCGGTTGGCGCTGGCCTTGCGGCCTGCGTGGGCGATCTGGATGCCGGGCACGGAGCCGGCCGCCTTGATGGCCTTTACCACCGGCACGAAGGCTTGCGCCAGATCATCGTTCCAGATGCCCGTGCAGCCCGGCGTGATGCGGCCTTCGGGCGCCACGGCCGTCGCTTCGACGATCACCAGGCCCGCGCCGCCGCGCGCCATGCCTGCATAATGCGACAGATGCCAGTCGTTGGCCTGGCCATCGACGGCCATGTACTGGCACATGGGCGGCACGGCGATGCGGTTGCGCAGGGTGATGCCTTTGAGGGTGTAGGGCTGGAAGAGGGCGGACATGGTGGCCTTTGTGTTTGTTGGTGGAAATGTCAGTGAATGCTGATTCGGTAGTTCGTAAATATTCGAAGAATGGAATTAGTATAGCGCATGCTGTATGATTCTGCTCATGCGCCCACACAAACATCCTCCCGCCAGCGAATTCGTCCTCGAGCGCGTGCTATACGCCCTGAGCGATTCCATCCGCCTTGACATCGTGCGCCACCTGGCCCGCGTCGACGCGGCCGCCTGCGGCGACCTCGATGGCGGACGGCCGAAATCGACCGTTTCCCACCATTTCAAGGTCTTGCGCGAAGCGGGCCTCGTCTATACGGAAAACGCGGGCACGACACACATGAATACCTTGCGCCGCGCCGATATCGAAAGCCGCTTCCCCGGCTTGCTGGACGCCATCCTGGCGCAACAGCCATTGGCGCCCGAGGCGCCGGACGCGGGCGGGCAGGGCGCGTAGCGGCCTGCCGTGCCCCGCCATCTTCCAGCCTCGGCTATGATATCGGCCTTTCGGTAAATCCTCAGCCGCGCGCCTGTTGCGCGATGGGCTGGCGACACTGCCTGGCATGGCAAGGGATGGGAATGACGGCAGCAGCAGTGGTATCACAGGCGGACCTGGCACATCGTCCGCAGTTTGGCTGGATCAATGGTTTGAAGGCAGGCGCGGCGCAGTTGATCGTGTTGCATCACCTGGCGTTTTACGGCCCCATGTCCGACTACGTGCAACCCCTGTGGCCCGAGCTGCTAGGCTGGCTGGGCGGCAGCGCGCGCATCGCCGTGCAAGTGTTCCTCGTCATCGGCGGCTTTCTCGTCGCCAAATCCCTGTCACCCGCCGGCCGCCCCGGCATTGCCACGCCGCTGCAGGCGATCTGGCGCCGCTACGCCAAGCTGGCGCCGCCTTTCCTGGCAGCCACCTTGCTCGCGGCCATCATCACGCCCGTGGCCGGCATCTGGATGCTGCACGACTCCATGTCGGCCGCCGTCACCCTGGGCCAGCTGAGCGCCCATGCCTTGCTGCTGCACGGCGTGCTCGGCTATGAGTCGCTGTCGGCCGGCGCCTGGTACGTGGCCATCGATTTCCAGCTGTATTTTCTGACGGTAGCGCTGCTGTGGCTGGGCGGCCGCCTGGCGGGCCAGCGGCGCGGGCATTGGCTGATGCCGCTGGCCGTCACCGTGGGCATCACCTTTTCCTTGCTGTATTTCAATCTTGACGCGGGCTGGGACAATTGGGCGCCGTATTTCTTCGGCAGCTACGGTCTCGGCATGCTGGCCTGGTGGGCCAGCGATCCGGCCCGCAAGCCGGGGGCCATGAGCGCGCTCATGGCCATGGCAACCGTGCCCGTCCTGCTGGCCCTGGCCGTCGACTACCGCAGCCGCATCGCCCTGGCCCTGATCGTCGCCTGCGCCCTGTTCCTGTTCGGCCGCGCCCGCACGCCGTCCCAGGGCGGTGCCTGGAACGTCATCAACACCCTCGGACGTATCTCGTATGCCGTGTTTCTCGTCCACTTTCCCGTCAGCCTGCTGGTCAATGCGCTGTTTATCAGCTATGTCCCGCTTGAGCCGGAGTGGCAGGCGCTGGGCATGCTGACGGCCTGGGGCGCCAGCCTGGCGGCCGGCGCCGCGTTTTACCGCTGGGTGGAGGTGCCGCTGGGGCGGGCGATGGGCAGCGTGGTGGCGCATCTGGCCGGGAGGCCGGCGCTGGTGTCGCGTTAAGGGTGGTGATGTAGCAGTGATGGCGCCCTTGTTCGCGAAACAGGGCTGGCTGTTTCTATTATTTGTTACTACAATAAATAATGAGAATCACTTTTGATGCTGTCAAGCGTGAAAAGACGCTCAGGGAGCGTGGTCTCGACTTTGCGCGTGCGCGTGTAGTGTTTGACGGCCTCACCATTACGCTGCCGGACCAGCGCCAGGACTACGGCGAACCCCGCTTCATCACTGCAAGTTGGCTCGACGAGCGCCTGGTTGTAATGGTCTGGACGCCGCGTGGCCGGGCGCGCAGGATCATCAGCATGAGGAAGGCAAATGAACGCGAAATCGACAAATACAAGCAAAGCCTGGGCTGATCCGGACGATGCGCCTGAATTGACGGACGGTTTTTTCGAGCAGGGTGTCTGGCAAGTGGGCGATAAGCCCGTTTCCCGTCCCGAGGCGCAGCAGGAAGCGGTGCGCCGCCGCGGCAGACCCGTTGGCACTGGCGGCAAGGTCAGCACGACCATACGTTTCGATGCCGACATCCTCGAAGCCTTCAAGGCCACCGGAGATGGGTGGCAAACGCGCATGAATGATGCGTTGAAGGAGTGGCTGCGATCCAGGCAAGCCTAGAAAATAAAAAAGCCAACCGCGAACGGTTGGCTTCTTCATAGTATTTGGTAGGCCGTGCGGGATTCGAACCTGCGACCAACGGATTAAAAGTCCGCTGCTCTACCAGCTGAGCTAACGACCCAAAAACTTTTTACAACAACTTCGGTAACACTGTGCCGTAAAAAAATGCTTGCTATAACAACTCGCAAGCAGATCAGTACTGCGTATTCGTGGTAGGCCGTGCGGGATTCGAACCTGCGACCAACGGATTAAAAGTCCGCTGCTCTACCAGCTGAGCTAACGACCCGAAGAAGAAAGATTATAGGGGGTGCCCGGGATTCTGTCAAACCTAACGGGCAACTTTTTCCCCGCTTTTACTTTTTGCCGCCCCGTTCCTTGGCCGCCTGGGCCGCGCTGGAGTCCGGGTAGCGCGAGATCAGGGCGTTCAGCGTCTTGGTCGCGTTCGGCTTGTCTTTCAGCTCCGTGTAGCAGCTGGCGATGTTGAGCATGGCGTCGGGCGCTTTCGGGCTGTCCGGGTAGTGTTTCAGCACGGCCTGCTGGGCCGTGATGGCGCTCTTGCAGTCGCGCTGGGCGTAATAGGCGTTGCCCAGCCAGTATTGCGCGTTGGCCGCGTAGGCCGATTCCGGATAGCGTTTCACGAAGCCGTCCAGGGCCGTCACGGCGCCCTTGTAGTCGCCCGACTTGAACAGGCCGAACGCGGATTCGTATGCGCTTTGCTCGGACACGCCCACGGCCGCTTCCTGGCCGTCGATGGTGACCTGGCGCGGTTCGAGCTTGCGCAGGCGCGCATCGATATCGGTGTAGAAATCCTTCTGGCGCTTTTGCGTGTTTGCCAGGTCGTTGCCCAGTACTTCGATCTGGCCGCGCAGGCGGGCGATCTCTTGCATGGTCTGGTCGTGCTGGTTGAGCAGGCTCAAGGTGCTGGTCTTGTCCGCCTTGGCGTCGATGCGGCTGTTCAGGTCGCGCGCCATGGCGTCGACCTTGGCGCGCAGCTCGAGGATGGCCTTGCGTGCTTCGTCGTCATCGAACAGGGCGGCGTTGGCGTGCAGGGGCAGGTAGGCAAACGCGGCCATCAAGGCGGCGGCGACGCCGGCTTTCGAGAATGTCATCATGAGTCGGGCTTTCAAAAGTTACGCAAACATGCAAACGGGGCGCCGGGCGGTGAATCACCGCGCTGCGCCCCATTATTATGCCTATGACTGGCCAGTTAGGTAAGCGTCAATGCTGCCGCGCTCACCCCTGAACATCAATAAACGATGTCAGCGCGGCGGTTTTCTGCCCATGCTGCTTCGTTGCTGCCTTGAGCTTTAGGCTTTTCTTTGCCCAGCGACACGGCTTCCATTTGGCCTTCTGGCACGCCCAGGGCTGCCATCGACTTGCGCACGGCTTCAGCACGTTTCTGGCCCAGGGCCAGGTTGTACTCAGCGCCACCGCGTTCATCGGTGTTACCTTGGATCAGGATCTTGCGGCTAGGCGTTTTCACCAGGTAGCCAGCGTGGTTTTGCACGACTGGGGTGTCCGCTTCGCGCACGACGTATTTGTCGAAGTCGAAGTAGATGCTGCGGTTGGCCAGCACGCCTTTTGGATCGTCCAGTGGATCGACCGATGCGGTCGTTACTGGCTGAACTTGACGGGTGTCAACTGGAGCGACGACTTTTTCAGGAGCGCGCTCAACCACTGGGGTCTCTGCTACTTTGACTGGGGTGCTGCAGGCGGACAGCAGGGCTGCGGTAGCGGCGATGAAAGCCAAACTTTTAAAGTTACTCATTTTTATTCTCCGGGTCATGGTTAAAGGTGAAACTGTACAGCATTTACTTCATAAAAGGACCCCAGGTGGGCTCCTTGATATTGCCAGCTTGCGTAGTCAAACGCTGTTTGACGCGGCCATCCACCGATACCACTGCCAGCGACTTGCGTCGTCCGGATTCGGTCGCGTACATGATATATTTCCCGTTGGGCGAAAAGCTCGGTGATTCGTCGTTGGCGGTGTCCGACAGGCGCAGTTCCTGGCCACTAGCCAGGTCGAGCGCGTAGAGCTGGAAATTGCCGTCGCGACGGGAAATATAAGCGAGTGTCTTCCCGTCGGACGAAATCCGCGGGCTGATGTTGTAGGAGCCGCCAAACGTCACGCGCTTGGCTTCGCCACCGCTGGTCGACATGCGGTAGATTTGTGGTCCGCCGCTGCGATCGCTGGTGAAATAAATGCTTTGGCCATCGGCCGAGAATTGGGGTTCCGTATCGATGCCGCTGCTGGTGCTGACGCGGCGCAAGCCGCTGCCGTCGGCATTGACGGTGTAGACCTGGGTATGGCCGTCGCGCGACAGGGCCACGGCCAGGCGTGAGCCGTCCGGGCTCCAGCTCGGCGCGGAGTTGCTGCCTTTTTCATTCGACACGATGGTGCGCTGGCGCGTCACCAGGTTTTGCACGTAGACGATGGGCTTTTTCTTTTCGAACGACACATACGCGACCTTGGTGCCGTCCGGCGACCACGACGGTGAAATGATCGGCTCGTTCGAGCGCAGGGCGACCTGGATGCCTTCGCCATCGGCGTCGGCCACTTCCAGGCGGTATTCGCGGCCCGATTGCGTGACGTAGGCGATGCGCGTGGCGAACGCGCCTTTGACGCCCGTCAACTTTTCATAGATATCGTCGGCGATCTTGTGCGCCAGCAAACGGTTGAATTGCGGCGCGGCCGCATTGTTCATGCTGGAGATCTGCGCGCCCTTGATGGTGTCGAACAGCTTGTAGCGCACGTCCAGGCGGCCATCGGCCATGCTTTGCACGGTGCCGGCCGCCAGCGCGTCGGCGCCGCGCGACTTCCATTGCTCGTAGCTGACGGGCGCCGTTTCCGACACGGGCGCATCGGCGTCGATCAGCTTGAACACGCCGCTACGCGCCAGGTCGGCCTTGATAATGCCCGACAGCGACTGCGGCGCCGCCGATTCATTGACGAAACTGGCGACAGCCACCGGGATCTGGTTGCTGCCGATCCCCGTTATCTCCACGCGCAGCTGCGCCTGGGCGCCGGAGGCTCCCAGCATCAGGCCGGCGCAGAGCACGACATAGCTCATTTTTTTCATGGTCATCATTTAGGCAAATCCTTCATCTCGAATATGAGTTCAATCTCGCGTTCCACGGTGCCGTCTTTTTTCTTCGGCAGTGGCGACGATTTATTAATGGCGTTTTCCACCGAGCTGTCATACGCCGGCAGGCCGCTACTTTTAATCTTTCGGACCGAAATAATTTCCCCAGTTGGCAGTTGCTCGATCTTGAACACGGCGCGCGGGTTGCCCGGCACGTCCGTGCTACCGCTGTACGCGATATTGCTCTTGATCTTGCTCGTCAGGGCAGCGACATAGCCGCTGTCCTTGCGTGGCGCGGTCGCTTTCGCGGCCGTACCTGTTGTGCCATTGCCTGCCTGCGCCATCATCCGCTTCATGTCATCGGCACGCAATTTGTCGGCTGCCGCTTTTTCAGCAGCCGCTTTCTTCGCCTTGGCCGCTTTTTCGGCCGCCGCTTTTTTATCGGACAGTTCTTTCTCGGCTTTTTCTTCCGCCGCTTTTTCTTTCTCTTTCGCTTGCTTGGCTTTCTCCAGCTTGTCGGCCTTTTCTTTTTCCAGCTTTTCAGCCTTGTCTTTTTCTTTCTGCTTCTGTTTTTCCAGTTCGCGCTTTTCTTCTTCGCGTTCCTTCAATTCCTGCTTGCGGCGTTCTTCCGCTGCCGCTTTCTCTTTTTCTTCTTTCAGCTTGGCCTTCTTGCGTTCGAGGGCGATCTCCGCCTCGCGCAGGTCGACCTTCGGCTCGGGCGCGGCCACGGGCGGCGGTGGCGGCGGGGCCGGCTGTTCCACTTGCGGTTCCGGCGGCGGCGCCGGTGTCGGTTCCGGTTCCGTCGCCACTTCGGGCGGCGGCGCGGCCGTCTGCACTTTCAGGTCCCATACTTCCGCTTCGACGGCGACAGGTTCCGTATTTTGCCAGTGTACGCCCACCCACAGGAAAAACAGCAGGCCAAGGTGCATCGCCAGCGCCAGGCCCAGCGAGGGCCAGCGGCTGCGTTCGCGCGGCACGCTGTAGGGCTTGCCGAGTACATGGTCGATTTGTTTGGTCTGCAAAGTCTAGTCTATCTAAAAACGGTCAAGTCTGGAAACAGGGTGCTGCGCTTACTTGGTGGCCAGGCCGACGCGGGTAATGCCCATTTTTTTTGCTTCCGAAATGAGCTGGATCACATCGTCGTACTTGCTTTCCTTGTCGCCCGCGATCATTACGGGATAGTCGGGATTGCTTTCGTGCAAACCGCGCAGCTTGCGCAGCAGGGCGTCGCGGTTCGGTTCCGTTTCCGGCGACAGCTGTTCCTTGCCGATGACGCCGATCGACAGCGAACCATTCGGCTTCAGCACGATCTGAATATAGTCATCGGGCGGTTTGGCCGACTTTTCCGCGTTGGGCAAGTTCACCACGCTGGGATTGTTCGACGACGGCATCACCATGAAAATGATCAGCAGCACCAGCATCACGTCGATATACGGCACGACGTTGATCTCGGACTTGAACTTGCGGCCACGGCCACCGCGCATGCCGCCACTATTAAAGGAGGAACCCATGAAACTTGCTCCCTCTTAGCGCGACTGGCGCTGTAGGATGTTGGAGAATTCCTCGACGAAGCTCTCGAAGCGGATCGCCAGGCGGTCGATGTCATGCGAAAAACGGTTGTAGGCGACGACGGCGGGAATGGCCGCGAACAGGCCGATGGCGGTGGCGATCAGCGCTTCGGCAATGCCGGGCGCGACGGCGGCCAGGGTGGCTTGCTGCACGTTGGCCAAGCCGCGGAAGGCGTTCATGATGCCCCAGACGGTACCGAGCAGGCCGATGTACGGCGAGACGGAGCCGACGGACGCGAGGAAGGCCAGGTGCGATTCGAGCACGTCCATTTCACGCTGGAAGGCGGCGCGCATGGCGCGGCGTGCGCCGTCGAGCACGGCGCCGACGTCCAGCGCTTCGCGCGAACCGTAGGAAGCCTTGCCCTTGATGAATTCGCCCATGCCGGCGTCGAAGATGCGGGCCAGCGCGCCGCTCTGGTCGCGGTTGCCGCTGGCGTTCTGGTGC
The DNA here is from genome assembly GCF_030397595.1 of Janthinobacterium sp. SUN033. Taxonomy (NCBI): domain Bacteria; kingdom Pseudomonadati; phylum Pseudomonadota; class Betaproteobacteria; order Burkholderiales; family Oxalobacteraceae; genus Janthinobacterium; species Janthinobacterium sp. SUN033. Next base: position 793,908 of record NZ_JAPQNV010000003.1, on the reverse strand, counting down.
AGCGCATGCAGGTTGCCGCCAGCCCAGAAGCTGCGTTCGAATTCGATGGTTTGCTTGCGCGCCTGGCGCACGGCAAACATCTTGCGGAAAATGTAGGTCCAGCTGGTCAGGGAAATCAGCAGCAGCAGGGCCATGATCAGTTGCACGATCAAATGGGCATTGGAGATGAGCGCGAGGAAAGAAAGATCTTGTGTAACGTTCATTGGCTGGCAGTCTGTTGGGTGAATTGTCCGGGGGTGGCGGGTAGGGCTCAGGAGGCGCGCATGCGGGCCGCGACTGCATCAGGCACGGCGCGCGGGCGCAGTGCCGAATCGACGCAGCCGATCTTGACGCGGGCCGTGTTGAGCAGGCGGTCGCCGCACCAGGCTTGTTGCAGGAAAACGATGGAGGCACGCCCCATTTTTTCTATGCTTAAGGTTAATCTTACCGTGTCATCGAGCCTGGCTGGCGCATGATAGTCGGCGTTGACGCTTTTGACAACGAACATCGCGTCATGCTGTTCCAGCAATTCCTGCTGGCCCACGTCGATGGCGCGCAGCCATTCGGTGCGCGCGCGCTCGAAGAATTTCAGGTAGTTCGCGTAATAGACGATGCCGCCGGCGTCGGTGTCTTCATAGTAGACACGTACGTTCCAGGTAAAGACTGAAGGCATGTTTATTGCGCCAGTAGTGAGATTGAGCAACATTTTACGCGATTTTTCTTCTTGTGACTGTGGGCGCTTGCTGGAAAGCCATGCAAAAGCTGCATATAAGTTGCACCGCAGCATTGTAAATCCGGCGTGTGCAATGGCAAGCTTCGTAACATACGCTTACATGCCATGGCCAGGTTTAAGCCCAGCTTAAAAGCCGCAGCCATCCCCGGGGCGGCCCGTGGCCGCGCCCGGGCTGCGATGGCGCGCGGCGATTATAGCCGCACGGTTGCATTCCTTGCTCAATTTGGGTACTTAACTTACAATTTGACTTCCATTACGTCTCACGTGACTGGCGAAAAGTCGGGCGATCTCCATGAGTGGCGGTCGGCAAACCGGCGAAAGGTGGGCACCCACCGGGAAACGTGAGATTTTTCATCAGCCGTTCGCCTGGGTAGCCACTATGGAAAAGCACGAAGAGGCTGCCTGTCCAATGTTGTTATTCACTTAACGCCGGCTCCCCTCATTCGATCCAACCTGCCAGTACAAGCACCCTCATACTTGGAGTTTTTACATGTTTGCAAAAGATCACAACCTCGCCAACGTCGATCCTGAATTGTTCGCCGTCATTCAAAAAGAGAACACGCGCCAGCACGACCACATCGAACTGATCGCGTCGGAAAACTACACGTCGCCAGCCGTAATGGAAGCGCAAGGCTCGCAGCTGACGAACAAGTACGCTGAAGGCTACCCGGGCAAACGCTACTACGGCGGCTGCGAATACGTCGACGTGGCCGAGCAACTGGCCATCGACCGCGTGAAACAGCTGTTCGGCGCCGAATGCGCGAACGTGCAGCCGAACTCCGGCTCGCAGGCGAACCAGGGCGTGTTCTTCGCCATGTTGAAACCAGGCGACCTGATCATGGGTATGTCGCTGGCCGAGGGCGGTCACTTGACCCACGGCATGCCGCTGAACATGTCCGGCAAATGGTTTGACGTCGTTTCCTACGGCTTGACGGCGGAAGAAGACATCGACTACGAGGCAATGGAACGTCTGGCCCGCGAACGCAAGCCAAAGCTGATCATCGCCGGCGCGTCGGCATTCTCGAAAAAGATCGACTTCGAACGCTTCAGCAAGATCGCCAAGGAAGTGGGCGCCTACTTCATGGTCGACATGGCCCACTACGCGGGCTTGATCGCCGCCGGCCTGTACCCGAACCCGGTGCCGTTCGCCGACTTCGTCACCTCGACCACGCACAAATCGTTGCGCGGCCCGCGCGGCGGCATCATCCTGATGAAGGCCGAACACGAAAAAGCCATCAACTCTGCCATCTTCCCTGGTATCCAGGGCGGCCCGCTGATGCACGTGATCGCCGGCAAGGCCGTCGCCTTCAAGGAAGCGCTGAGCCCTGAATTCGTCGAATACCAGAAGCAAGTGATCAAGAACGCCGACGTGCTGGCGAAAACCCTGATCAAGCGCGGCCTTCGCATCGTGTCCGGCGGCACCGAATCGCACGTCATGCTGGTCGACCTGCGCGCCAAGAACCTGACGGGCAAGGAAGCCGAAGCCATCCTCGGTTCCGCGCACATTACCTGCAACAAGAACGGCATCCCGAACGACCCGCAAAAACCGTTCGTCACCTCGGGCATCCGCCTGGGCAGCCCGGCGATGACGACGCGCGGTTTCAAGGAAGCGCAAGCGGAAGAAGTGGGTAACCTGATCGCCGACGTGCTGGACAATCCGCATGACGCCGCCACCATCGAGCGCGTGAAAGCGGCCGTGAAAGTGCTGGCCGACGCGCACCCAGTGTACGCAGCATAATTATTTGTCCAGAATGTGTCATACGGAGTAAGATTCTGTATGACACATTCCAGTCGTGCCCAAGGGCGCCCGGAGTGATTCGGGCGCCCTTTGTACAAGGGCGGCGATTTCCCGTAATTATTACTATAAAGTTGTAGCCAGCCCATGAAATGTCCATTTTGCCAGCACGGCGACACCCAGGTTCTCGATACGCGCGTATCGGAGGAAGGGGATGCCATTCGGCGCCGCCGCCGCTGCGGCAAATGCGACAAGCGTTTTACCACGTACGAACGCATTGAACTTATCATGCCGGCCGTCGTCAAAAAGAATGGCAGCCGGACGGAGTTCGCTGCGGATAAGTTGCGCGGCAGTTTGATGCTGGCCTTGCGTAAGCGTCCCGTCGCGGCCGCCTCTGTGGATACGGCCATCGCGTCCATCCAGGAAAAGCTGCTCACCAGCGGCTTGCGCGAAGTCGAATCCGGCTATATCGGCGAACTCGTCATGCAGGAACTCAAGCGCCTGGACAAGATCGCCTACATCCGCTTTGCCTCCGTCTACAAGAATTTCGAAGACCTGGCCGAGTTCCAGGACGCGATCGCCGAAGTGGGCCAGGCGCGCAAGCCCTGACGCTCACCCGGACATTCACTTTGCCGGCAGCGGGGCCACTCCAGCGCCCCGTGTTCACCATGCCAGCGCTTGCCTGGCAAGCGGTCTGACCAATCCCACCGCCGTTCTTCTCGACTTATCATCGTCCTGTTTGCGCTAGCGCAGACGCGGGTTTTTGTGCGCGCCTATCTTGTAGCTGGGCCGCCTGTTCCTGCGGCTCTTTCTGCGGAAGGGAGTAGCGCATGCGCAAGGGCGGTCGCACTATGTTTCCTGCGGGTGGCAGCAGCCTCGTCGAAGTGCTGGTGTCGCTGCTGCTGTTGGCGCTGGGCCTGTTGGGCGCCAGCATCCTGCAATTGAACGCCCTGCGCGCGCGCCACGAGTCGGCGCTGCTGTCGGCGGGCGTGCAACTGGCCGCCGGCATGGCCGAGCGCATGCGCGCGAACAACGTGCTCATGAATGGCCCCGATGCGGGCAATCCCTACCTGAATGTGGCCTACGCGGCGGCGGACGGCGCCGAAGCTGGCGGTGGCGCGCCGGACTGTCTTGGCGCTGCCGCCTGCAGCGCGGCCGAGCTGGCGCAATTCGACATCGCCGAATGGAAGCAAGGGCTGCATGCGGCCTTGCCCGGCGCGCGCCTGCGCATCTGCCGCGACCTTGCCGCGTGGGATGCCGCCGCCCAGGGCTTGCAGTGGGCGTGCAGCGGCGGCAAGGGGGCGCCCATCGTCATCAAGCTGGGCTGGCGCGGCCGGCTGCCCGATGGCTCGCCCGCCGTGAATGCGGCAGGCGAGTCGCTGCCCAGGCTGGCATTCCAGCTGGGCGGGGGCGGCGCATGAACGGCGGGCATCGTGGCATGAGCCTGGTCGAATTGCTGGTGGCCCTGTCGCTGGGTGCGCTGTTGATGCTGGCCGCCAGTAGCGTGCTGCTGGCGGCCAGCGGCAGCTATGGCGACCAGTCCGCCAGCGCTCGCCTGGATGACAACGCCCGCTATGCGCTCGACGCCATCGCCCGCGCCGTGCGCCAGACGGCGTATGTGAATTGGGACAGCAGCGCCGCGCCCGTCGCCCATGCGGATTACGACAGCGCGAATATCGCCGGTCTCGACGCGCGCAGCCTGGGCAAGAACAGCGACGGCATCAGCGGCGCGCTGCCCGGCGCCCTGCATGGCAGCGACGTGCTGGCCTTGCGCTATTACGGCGCCGGCAAGGAAGAGGGCGGCGACGGTTCCGTGCTCAATTGCGCCGGCTTCGGCGTGGGCGCCGCGCAAACGGAGGCGCAGCGGGGCTGGAGCATTTTCTACGTGGCGCAGGGCGCCGATGGCGAAGGCGAGCTGCGCTGCAAGTACCGCGGCGCGAACGGCTGGGGCGCGGACGCCGTCATCCGTGGCGTCGATGCTTTCCAGGTGCTGTATGGTCTCGACACGGATACGCCGCCTGACGGCGTGGCGAACCGCTATGTCAACGCCAGCACGCTCGACGCCTACGATGCGGCGCTGCTGCTGGAGGGGGCGGACGCGGCCGCGCGCCAGCGCGATTTTCAACGGCGCACGCACTGGAAACGCGTGGCCAGCGTGCGCGTGGCGCTGTTGCTGCATGGCGAGGCGGGACAGGCCGACAAGATGGCGGAACTGGGGCTGGCGCAGTTCGACCTGTTCGGCAAGGCGTATGCCGAGGCGCATGGCGCCGGCGACATGGGCGTGCGCATCGCGCGCGCGTCCTTGCCCGCCGCGACGCGTTCGCGGCTGCGGCAAATGGTGCAGACGAGCATCATGCTGCGCAACGGGCCGGCCTAGGCGGGCGGCGCGATGGCTGGCGCGGGCGTCCGCTGTTGCGTGCCTTGGCGCCCACTTCGTGCGCGATGCGGCGGCGCCACCCTCGTGTATGTGCTGTGCCTGCTGGTGATCATCTTGTTGCTGGGCATATCGGCGGCGCAGATGGCCTTGCAGGGAGAAAAGGCGGCGCGCGGCGAGCGCGACCGGCAGATCGCGTTTCAGGCGGCGGAGGAGGCACTGGTGGATGCACAGAACGATATCGAAGGCTTGCCCGGCGCGCCGGGACGCAGCAGCCTCTTCGCGCCAGGCAGTGCGGCAGGGTTCTCGGACGGCTGCGGCGAGGGCGGCGCACTGGGCCTGTGCCTGCCCGCGGCCCCGGAGGCGCCGGCCCTCTGGCTGAGTACGGACCTCGATGGCGCCGAAGCCAGCAGCCGCACCGTGCCATACGGCCAGTTTACGGGCGCCGTCATGCAGACGGGGCAGGGATTCCTGCCGTCGCGCCGACCCCGCTACCTGATCGAATTGCTGCCGTTTCACCCGCCCGGCGCGCAGGCCACGACAGTGGCCGGCGGCCTGGCTACGGAAAGCTATGTGTACCGCATCACGGCCATCGGTTTTGGCGCGCAGGAAAGCACGCAAGTCGTGCTGCAAAGCTACTACCGCAAGCAGGCGGCTGGAGCGGGGCCATGAAGGCGTCGTGGTTCATCTTGCCGCCCACTTTGCCGTCCACTTTGTGGCCTGCTTTGCGGTCTGCCCGGCGGCATGCCGGCTGCGTCTGGCTGATGCTGTTGGCCTGTCTGGCCAGCCTCTGTTGCGGCGGCGCCCTTGCCGCCGCCGTCCCGCCGGTGACGCTGGCACGGGCCGACGCGGGCTTGCACGGCGCCAGGGTGCCGCCGAATCTGTTGCTCAACCTGTCCTTCACGCATGCGGCGGCCGCTGCCGCGCATGGCGGCGACTATGCGCCGCAGCGCGAGTATGCAGGGTATTTTCATGCGCGCATGTGCTACAGCTATCCGTATCGCAGCAAGGATGGCGTCATGCTGCCGGACTTGCGCATAGCGACCGCTTACTTCTCCGTGCTGAAGCCGGCCGATGCGCTGCACGGTTGCGGCGGCGATAGTTTCAGCGGCAACTTTCTCAACTGGGCCAGCACCAGCATGCTCGACCTCGTCCGCTACGCGCTGACGGGCGGCGACCGCGTCATCGACGAAGTGCGCAAGACGGTGCTGCAGCGCGCCTACTTACCTGATGCTGGCAGCCCCATCGACTTTTTTGCCCACCCCGTCTTTTTCCCGCGCAAGGTCTTGCAGGCCGGCGTGGCGGCGGCGACGCCATTTGCGTTGGCGCAACTGGCCATCGTTTCCTGCCGCAACCGCCTGCTGTTCGGCGACGCCAGCCTTGGCCAGTCTGCGGGCGGCACTTGCGATGCGCCTGGCCTTGCTGCCACGCACGGGGTGTTCCTCGCGCGCGTGCGCGTGTGCGACGCTGATGAGGGACCGCTGCGCGACGACTTGTGCCTGGCGTATGGCAAGAACTACAAGCCGGTGGGCGCCGTGCAGCGCCATGGCGGCAGGGTGCGCGTGGGCGTGTTTGGCCATTTGAACGGCGTGCCCGCCAGCGCCGGCCCCGTGTATGGCGGCGTGCTGCGCGCGCCGCTGGCCCACGTGGGCAGGCAGCGCTGGACGGCGCCCGACTATTTGCCGCAAGACAATGCCGGCGCCGAGTGGCATCCCGCCACCGGCGTATATATGGCCGAAGCTGCGGCCCAGGGCGCGGGCCTTGGCGGCGGGGTGACCGCTTACATCAATGGCCTGGGCCGCGGCAATGCGGGGCATCCTGGCGCGTACGCCAGGGCGGCGCCGCTGGCCGAATTGCTGTACGAATCGCTGCGCTACCTGCAGGGACGGCAAGCGAGCGCCCCGGTGCCGCCTGTGACGGCTCCGCCTGCCATCGACGACGGCTTGCCGGTCGTGACCCAATGGAGCGACCCGCAAACGGCCAGTTGCCAGCGGCATATCGTCGTCAGCCTCGGCGATGCGGGCATGGCGGGTGACCGTTACGTGCCCGGCAATGTCCCGGTCACTCCCGCCGCATCCGGCGACCGCGCCCGCGCGCCGGACGGTTTTGCGCCGCCGCCGTTCGATGCGATGGCCTGGACGCATGCGGTGGGCAGCCTGGAAAGCGGCGGCACGCCCGGCAATCCCGCACCACGGCCGGAGCTGGCGGCGCTGGAATTGCTGGCCGACGGGGCGGGCGGCGCCAGCTACCATGCGGCGGGCCTGGCCTACTGGTCGCACGTGCAGGCCCTGCGTCCCGGCGGCAAGAACGACGGCGGCGCAAAGGTCGAGCACTATGCGGGCGACTTGCGCCAGGGCGACCCGGCCGGCGAATCTGCTGCCACTCCCGCCTCTACACCCTTGCTGCTGGCGTCCAAGTATGGCGGCTTTCTCGATGCGAATGGCGACGCCAACCCCTTCAAGAGCGCGACGGGCGGCGCGCTGGATGAATGGAGCCTGGACGGCCGCTGGCCTGGTCATTACTTGCCCGGCAGCGATCCTGCCGCCCTGATCGCGGGACTGCGCGCAGCCTTCGCGGCAGCCGATAAGGGCACCTTGCCGGCGGCGCTCGCAGGACCGGCCCTGATGGCGCTGGCCACCGGCACGGAAGAGGCATACTGGTTCCAGACGCAGCTGCGCCTGGCCGATGGCGGCATGACCTTGTCGCGCACCGTGTTTGCCGTGGGGGCCGATGGCGCACTGCTTCCCGGCAAGCTATGGTGGATTGCCGGCGGACAGGACAAGCCCGTGCCGGATGGCGCGCCTGCGTCCTTGCGTCCCGTCTACACGCTCGACGCCCAGGGCAGCCTGATGCCGCTGGCCTGGAACCGCCTCGACGCAGCGCAGCGCGGCGCATTCGACAGTGGCGATGGCCGGGGCGAGGCGCGCCTGGCGTACCTGCTGGGCCAGCGCACGCACGAGGTGGGCCAGCCAGGCGGCTTCCTGCGGCGCAGGTCAGGCAGCCTGGGCGCGGCGCCATACGGCAATCTGCTGTACGTGGGCGCGCCCGGGCTGGGCATGCCGGGCGCCGGCTATGGCTTGCACCGCCAGGCGCTGCTGCAGCGGCGCAAAATGCTGTACCTGGGCGCCAGCGACGGCTTGTTGCATGCCTTCGATGCGCGCACGGGCAGCGAATTGTTTGCCTATCTGCCGCAAGCGCTGCTGCACCTTGCGCCAGCCGCTGCAAGCACTCACTACAGCTCCGGCCCGCTGCTTGACGGCGCGGCGGCCACGGCGGAAGTGCTGGCGCTGGGACATTGGAAGACGGTGCTGGTGTCGGGCATGGGCGGCGGGGCGCAGGGCGTGTTTGCGCTCGACATCACCGACCCGGCCCGCTTCGGGCAAGACGGGGCGCTGTGGGAATTTACGGACCGCGACGACAGGCTGATGGGCAATGTGCGCGCGCCGCCCGCCTTCGCCCGCATCAATATGGGCGGCAAGGAGGGCGCGCCGGCCTACCGCGATTTCGCCATCGTCGCCAGCGGTTACAACAACCATGTGAACGATGGCAAGGACACGACGGCGCCCGCGTCGGCCGCCGCCATCTTCCTGCTGGCGCTGGACAAGGCGCCCGGCACGCCATGGGTGTTGGGAAGTAATTACTTCCGCCTCAAGGTGCCCGTGACCAGCGGCGGCGGCCATGACGCTGATGCGGGTGCGAACGAGGATGTGGACGCCATGCCCCAGGCGCTGGGTCCGCCCGCCGTGGTGCCGGGCAGCGACGGCGCGCTGGCGTACATGTATGCGGGCGATTTGCAGGGCAATATCTGGCGCCTCGACATGGCTGGCGGGCCGCCGTGGAAGGAGGGGCAGGGACGCAAGCTCGTCTTTGTCGCGCGCGATGCGCAGGGTCGGCGCCAGCCCGTGACGCAGCAACTGAGCGTGGCTTACGCGCCCGGCGGCGGCTATGTGCTGCTGTTCGGCACGGGCAAGCTGGTCGAAGCGGCCGATACCTGGCCTTCCGCCTTCCTGTCGCAATCGTTTTATGCCGTGCACGACGATCTGCGGGAATCATCGTCCACGCGCAGCCGGGCCGACCTGGAGCAGCGCAGCCTGGGCGAGGCGGCGGGCGGCCTGCGCGTCGACGGCGCCGAGCTGCGCTATACGGGCAGCGACGCCATGCGCGGCTGGTACCTCGATTTTCTCAATACTGGACAAACGGGCGAGCGCAGCATCAGCAGTCCCGTATTGGCTACCGGCAAGGTGATCTTCAACACCGTCTTGCCGGGGCGCGACCCTTGCGCGAAGCCGGCCACGCGCCTGTACGTGCTCGATGTGCTGAGCGGTTTTGCCGCCGATGGTGCCGGTGTCGTGCAGGCGGGCGAGCAGACGGGGCGTTTGTTCGATGGCTTGGCGCGCGCGCCGCCGCTGGCGCTCGAACTGAGCAGCACGGTGGGCGCCCCGACGGCGGCAGGGCGGGCCGAGGGGCGCAAGGAACTGGCCGTGCTGCAACCGGGCTTGCCTGGCGCAGCCAGCGGGGCGGCGCTCAAGGTCGTCAGCGCGCCGCTGCCGGCCCGGCGCCTCAGCTGGCGCGAAGTGGCGAACTGGCGCGAATTGCACGAGGCGGCCAAGAAAAAATAGGCATGGCAAGGCCGGCGCAGCGTATCGGCTGGCGCTTTTTGGAAAGGGGGAAATCGCATGGGGACGTTGGCAAGGCGGAACTGGTGCACTGCAAACGAAGGCGCTCTTGCTGCCAACCCGCCGGGCTTCAGCCTGATCGAACTGCTGGCCGTGCTGGCGATCGTGAGCCTGCTGCTGGCGCTGGCCGCGCCCGCTTATCACGGCCATGTCGTGCGCGCCAAGCGGGTGCAGGGGCAGGCGGCCCTGCTGCGCCTGATGCAGCAGCAGGAGCGCTATTATTCGCAAAACAATCACTATCTGGCCTTTTCCTCGGCGTCGCCCGCGCCGCAGGCGCAGCAGTTTCCCTGGTGGTCCGGCGAAGGACCGGCTGCCGGCAGCGCGTATGAAATCGAGGCGCTGGCCTGCCCCGGCGCGACTATCGGGCAATGCGTGCTGTTGCGGGCCATGCCGGGCACGGCCAAGGTCGATGCGCAATTCCAGGATGTCGATTGCGGCATCCTGTCCCTGAACAGCACGGGCCAGCGCGGCAGCAGCGGCCCCGCCAGCCATTGCTGGCCCTAGGTCATGGTTGCGCTGGCGCGGGCACGAGGCAGCGGGGATTCACTGTCATGCCGCCTTTTGCCTTCCTGCGGCCGGCCCTGGTTTGCCCGTTCGCGCAAGCAGCCACGCCGGGCGGGGCATACCTTGCTCGAATTGCTGGCCGTGCTGGCGATTGCCGCGCTGCTGGCGGCCGCCGCCATGCCCAGTCTGCAGCAGGTGCTGGCGCGCCAGCAGGTACGGGCGGCGGCCACGGACTTGTTCTCGGCCATCGAATTGACGCGGGCGCAGGCGATGGCGCGGGGGCAGCGCGTGCTGCTGATGCCGGCCGGGCCCGGTGGCGTGGATTGGCGCACGGGCTGGCTGGCATTCATCGACCGCAATGCCAACCTGGCGTTCGATGGCGATGACGAATTGCTGTTCCGCCAGGGGCCGCTGCCGGAGGGCATCACGGCCCAGTTCGTGTTTTCGTCGGCCACGGCGCCGTTTTATATCGCCTACAATGGCGCAGGCCGCAGTTGCAGCGCGACCAATAGCCTGGCGGCGCGCTGGGGGACCTTGTCCCTGGCTTTGGGAAAGCAGGTGCGCCATATTAAAATCAATATGCTGGGCAGGGTGCGCGTGTGCGACCCGCAGCAGCAAGCGGCCAATTGCAGCGGCGTGGCCGACAGTTCGTAATCCGGCTCATTTAATCCGACTCATTTATCACTCACTATCAAAGAAGCCCGTGGAAATACTCAACGATATCGATGGCATGCGCCTGGCGCTGGAATGGGCGGCGCGCGGTTTGTACACGACCTCGCCCAATCCCCGTATCGGCTGCGTGATCGTCAAGGATGGCCAGGTGATCGGTGCCGGCGTGACGCAGGCGGCTGGGCAGGATCATGCCGAGGTGCAAGCCTTGGCCAACGCGGCGGCGCGTGGCAACGACGTGCGCGGCGCCACAGCCTATGTCACTCTGGAACCGTGCAACCACCATGGCCGCACGCCGCCATGCTCCGATGCGCTCGTGCGCGCGGGGCTGGGCCGCGTCGTGGCCGCCATGACGGATCCGAATCCGCTGGTGGCGGGGCAGGGGCTGGCCAAGCTGGAAGCGGCCGGCATCGCCGTCACCACGGATGTGCTGGCCGACGAGGCGCATGAAATGAATATCGGTTTCTTTTCGCGCATGCAGCGCGGCAAGCCGTGGGTGCGCTTGAAAACGGCGGCCAGCCTGGACGGCATGACGGCCTTGCACAATGGCCAGAGCCAGTGGATCACGGGGCCGGCAGCGCGCGCCGACGGCCACGCCTGGCGCGCGCGCGCCTGCGCCATCCTGACGGGCATCGGCACGGTCAAGGCGGACGACCCGCAACTGAACGTGCGCGCCGTCGAGACGCCGCGCCAGCCGCGCCGCATCGTCGTCGACAGCCGGCTCGACATCAGCCTCGACGCACGCATCCTGCAGGGCGGCGGCACGTGGATCGTGGCGGCCGTCGCCAACCCGGAGAAACAGGCGCAACTGCAGGCGCTGGGTGCCGAAGTCATCCTGTTGCCGAACGCGGCCGGCAAGGTCGACCTGGCCGCGCTGATGCTGGAACTGGGACGCCGGCAAATCAATGAAGTCCACGTCGAGGCAGGCGCCAAACTGAACGGTTCGCTGATCCGCGAAGGCTGCGTCGACGAGCTGCTGGTCTACCTGGCGCCCACCTTGCTGGGCGATGCGCAAGGCATGTTTGCCTTGCCCACCTTGACGGATATCAAGCAGCAGCGCACTTTGCAATTTCACCAGGTTCAGCAAGTGGGCGAAGATGTGCGTATCCTTGCAAGATTCGCCCAGCGTACTTAATAGATTTACACTTTTTATAAGGTTAGCTCCATGTTTACAGGAATTGTTGCCGCCATCGGCAAGATTGAAACCGTGCAACCGCTCGACGGTGGCCTCGATGCAGGCGTGCGCCTGAATATTCACGCGGGCGGTTTGCCGCTGGCCGACGTGGCCCTGGGCGATTCGATCGCCATCAATGGCGCGTGCATGACGGTGGTGGAAAAGTCGGACACGGGTTTTGCCGTCGATGTCTCGCGTGAAAGCCTCAATTGCACCGTGGGCCTCGATACCACCACGGAAGTGAACCTGGAAAAAGCCCTGACCCTGGCCGAGCGCCTGGGCGGCCACCTGGTGTCCGGCCATGTCGACGGCCTGGGCATCGTGCGCAAGTTCGAAGCCGTGGGCGAATCGTGGGAACTGGTGATCGAAGCGCCGCACGAACTGGCGAAATACCTGGCCTTCAAGGGTTCCGTCGTCGTCAATGGCGTGTCGTTGACCGTCAACCGCGTGGAAGACCTGGGCGCGGGCGCCGTTAACGGCTGCCGCTTCTCGATCAACCTGATCCCGCACACGATCGCCATGACGACCTTGAAACACTTGACGGTCGATGGCAAGGTCAACCTGGAAATCGACCTGATCGCCCGCTATGTCGAGCGCATGCTGTCGCTGGACAAGGCCGCCGCCTGATATAAGAACTGAACAGGGCAACACAGCCGCCTTGCCAGGCGTGTGTTGCTTTTCTTGCAGACGCGCATACTATGAAGCTTTCCGCAGTGGAGGCTAGCCATGGACCCGATTTCGCGCGCAACCGTGCCCAACACCATCCCGGCCACGTCCCGCGTGGGCGCAACGGCACCTCTGGCGCCGGCGCAGCCCGTGCCGGCATCCGGCGCGGCGGCTGCCCTTGCAATACTTTCCTCGACGCAGGTAGACATCTCCCCGCTGGGCCAGTTCCTGTCCGGCGTGGCCTTGTCGCGCCGGCAACTGCTGGCCTTGCAGGGCGCCACGGAAGAGGCCAGGGCGGCCAATACCCCTGTGAATGTCAATGAAGACTTGCTGGCGCTGGCGCGGCAACTGACGGAATCGTTTGCCCAGCTGCAAACGAGCGGCATCGACGCCAGCCAGCTGGCGACGGCCGGCGACACGCCGGGCAGCCTGGCGCAGCGCTACGATTTATTGTCGGGCGACGGCACGACGGATGCGGCCACGGCGCTGGCGCAGGACGGCAGCATGCTCACGCAAGCACAACTGGCCCGCATCGGCATCGACTTGCGCAATGAAGATGTCGATGCGGCAACGTTGCAAGCCGCGTATGCGACCGACAGCAATGCCACCCTGGACGCCTTGCAACAGGGAACGGAGGTGCTGGCGCAAGTGGGCGCCGTGCTGGCCCGGCAGCAGGGCGCGCCGCTGGCGGCCGGTGTCGAAGCGGATTTGACGGGAGAAACACTGCCGTCCGGCGTAGTGCAGGCGTCGCAGGCCGCGCTGCAGCCCGTCGACGTGGCGCCGCCGCAGACGGCCGCCATTGCGCAGCGGCAACTGGAACTGCAACGGCAATTGGAAGCGGAAGAACTGAACCTGGACTTGCAGGAGCTGCGGCCCCAGCCGCCAGCGCAACAGGCCGACAATGCCGCGGACTTGCTGCAGACGCAGCGCACGGACAACCTGCGCATCGATGCCCAGCGCCTGGATGCCGAACGCATGAATACAGATCAGCAGGCGCAGCAGCAGGACGCTGCGCGCGTGGATGAGCTGCGCCAGGGGCAAGTACGGCAGCAGGGCTTGCAGCAGCAGGCGCAAGCGGCGGCGGACGATGCGGTGCGGGCGCAGCTGGCCGCCAGCGACGCGCAGATGGCGGCCCAGGCGGCATCCGACCGGGCCCAGTCGCTGGCGCGCGCAGCGCAGGGGCAAGCCGATGCGGGCCTGGCGACGGCGCAAGCCCAGCTGGCCCAGCAAAATGCGCAGGCGCAAGAGCTGGCCGCGCAAAACGCGGGCATGGCCGTGCCGCCGCCGTCGTCGCAAGACCCGTCGGTGGCGGCGGCCATCGCCGCGTATAACCTGAACAATGCAGCCCTGAATCCCGGCTTGATGAACCGGCCACTGCCGGCCAGCGACTCGCGCCTGCCGCTGGTGGCGCCCGTCGCTGCCGTGGAGCCCGTCAAGCCCGTGACGAAAATCTAGGGCAGCAGGGTGGCGTCCAGCGTGATATTGGCTTTGAGCAGCTTCGACACGGGGCAGCCGGCCTTGGCCTTGGCCGTCAATTCCTCGAATTGAGCCTGGCTGGCGCCGGGAATTTTCGCTTTCAGGATCAAATGGACGGCCGTGATGGCAAAGCCGTCGTCCACCTTGTCGAGGGTCACTTCGGCCGTCGTTTCCATCTTTTCCGCCGTCAGGCCCGCTTCGCCAAGGATCAGCGACAGGGCCATGGTGAAGCAACCCGCGTGGGCAGCGCCGATCAGTTCCTCGGGATTCGTGCCCGGCTTGCCTTCGAAGCGGCTGGCAAAGCCATAGGGGTATTCCTGCAAGGCGCCGCTGCGCGTGCTGATGGCGCCCTTGCCATCCTTGATGCCGCCTGACCAGATGGCCGATCCGTTGGTTTTCATAGTGCCGCTCCTGTGTGGGGTGTCGCTGCGAATGGGGCGTCAGCGCCGTGGCGGTGACGGGTCGATCTTATGCTCTTTGCAAGGCCGGCGGCGCGCGCCTTGCCGCCGCCGTGTGCGCTGGATCAGGGAATTGGCGCTTTGCGGGGCAGGCGGTGGCATCCGTGCCGCAAAGCTGTCTTATTTCAGGTCTGCAAGCGCTAAATCCTTTAAAATAGCAGGTTATAAGAAAATTCCCGGAAATTCGCGGAATTTTCGCGCTCGATATTTCAGTTTTTAGTTTCATTAACAACGCCAGGCAAAACCGTCGCGAGCGGAAGGAAGAGGTGGCTGAGAAGCGCAACCGTACGAAGGTACGGTGAGCATCGCAAGCCGCCTATACCGACGCGCAGCAGGTTTTGCCAGGTGTCTTCAGAGGATGAATAATGTCAATATCCAGCACCGAAGAGATCGTCGCTGAATTGCGCGCCGGCCGCATGGTGATACTGGTCGATGAAGAAGACCGGGAAAATGAAGGCGATCTGGTGCTTGCCGCCGATTTCGTGACGCCTGAAGCCATCAATTTCATGATCACGCATGCGCGTGGCCTGGTCTGCCTGACCCTGACGGAAGAGCGTTGCGACGAGCTGAACCTGTCGATGATGACCTCGCGCAACGGCACCGCCTACGGCACCAATTTTACCGTGTCCATCGAAGCGGCCGAAGGCGTGACGACGGGCATTTCCGCCGCCGACCGCGCCAAGACCATCCAGGTGGCGGTTGCCAAGGGCACGCAGCCCAGCGATATCGTCCAGCCTGGCCATATCTTCCCGCTGAAAGCGCAAAAAGGCGGCGTGCTGATGCGCGCAGGCCATACGGAAGCCGGTTGCGACCTGACGGCCATGGCCGGCTTGACGCCCGCGTCCGTGATTTGCGAAATCATGAAGGACGACGGCACCATGGCGCGTTTGCCGGACTTGCTGTTGTTTGCCGAGCAACATGGCTTGAAAATCGGCACGATTGCCGACCTGATCCATTACCGCAGCCAGACGGAGTCCCTGGTCGAGCGCGTTGCCGAGCGTACCCTGCATACGGCGCACGGCGAATTCCGTCTGATCGCCTTCCGCGACAAACCGAGCGCGTCGGCCCATTTGGCCCTCGTGCATGGCGACCTGGCGCCCGGCCTGGAAGCGCTGGTGCGCGTGCACCAGCCCGTTTCCCTGCTGGACGTGCTGGAAAGCGAAGCGACTACCCACTCGTGGACGGTGGCCGCCTCGATGGCCGCCATCAAGCAGGCCGAGCGGGGCGTGATGGTCTTGCTGAATTGCGGCGAGACGTCGGGCGAGCTGTTTGCCCAGTTCGCCGCGCTCGATACGCCGCAAGCCAAGCCGAAAGGCCGCGCCGCCAGCATGGACTTGCGCAGCTACGGTATCGGCGCGCAAATCCTGCGCGACCTGGGCGTGAGCAAGATGCAATTGCTGGCCAGCCCCCGCAAGATGCCGTCGATGGTCGGTTTCGACCTGGAAGTAACAGGTTTTCAGTGCCACCCAGGCCAGGACACCTGACTAAATCTACTGCGCGTCGCGGATTTGCGGCCTGTGATGCTCACTGTACCTTCGTACAGTTGCGCTTCTCGACCACAACTCGCTGCCGCTCGCTACGATTTTGTCAGGCGTCGATGTAGAGTAAACGATGGCGACATGTGCATGTCGCCCTGAACCACCAGATTAAAGAGGCATATGATGACCGTAGGAGCATACGAAACTAATTTTGCCGGCGAAGGTTTGCGCGTCGGTATCGTCCAGGCACGATTCAATGAAATCGTCGGTGGTGGCTTGCTGTCGGCATGCCTGGAAGAGTTGAGCAAGCTGGGCGTGGCCGATGAAGATATCCTGCACGTGACCGTGCCGGGCGCCCTGGAAATCCCACTGATTCTGCAAAAAATGGCGGAAACCGAGCAATTCGACGCCCTGATCGCACTGGGCGCCGTGATTCGCGGTGAAACCTACCACTTCGAGCTGGTATCGAACGAATCGGGCGCGGGCATCACGCGCGTCGGTCTCGATTACGGCATCCCCATCGCCAACGCAGTGTTGACGACGGAAAACGACGAGCAAGCGGAAGTGCGCATGCTGGTCAAGGGAGCAGAAGCGGCACGCGTGGCAGTGGAAATGGCTAATCTGGCGCAAGCGCTGGAAGAGTTGCAGGACACCGACGAAGACTAAGCGCGTGTGATAAGAATGCCATGGCTGCGTTGCAAGGCCTCGCCGTACTTTCGTACTGTCTTCGGCCTCGCGCCTTGCCCTGGCATCCTTCTCACGCACGCTTGAGCCGCGGCTGCGCTGCCTAAAAGCGCACCGCAGTGTCTCGCCGGAATTTGTAGTGAACACGTACTTAAGAACAGGTAACAATCATGACTGAGAAAAATTTGCTCGCCAATCCCAGCAAAAACCGCACGCCGCGTCACCGCGCGCGCGAGTTTGCGCTGCAGGGCTTGTACCAGTGGCTGCTGAACAATGAAGACGCGACTACCGTCGTGAACAATATTCGCGCCGCGCATGGTTTCGACAAGGCCGATGGCGATCATTTCACGGTGTTGCTGTACGGCGCCATCAAGGATTCGCTGGCGCTGCGCGAAAGCATGGCACCCTTGATCGACCGCAATATCGCGGAACTGTCGCCCATCGAACACGGCATCCTGCTGATCGGCGCTTTCGAGCTGAAGAACAACATGGAAATCCCGTACCGCGTCGTCATCAACGAAGCGGTCGAGCTGGCCAAGTCGTTTGGCGGTATCGATGGCCACAAGTATGTGAACGGCGTGCTGGATAAATTGGCAGTGAAATTCCGCGAGGAAGAAGTGGGCGCCAACAAGCGCAAGTAATATAGAGAGCAGTTCCTGCGGCCAGTGCCGCAGGGCAATAAAAAAGCCACCGGCACTTGCGTGCGGTGGCTTTTTTACTGCGTGCTGCTTTTTGGATGCCCCTGTGAGGGCTTTTAAAGGGTCACAGGCCGGCGATCTCGTTGTGGGGCAGTACTTTGATGGTGATGCCGCTTTCCGCTGCCGGCGCCTTGGCTGGCGCTGGCGTGTTCGATGCCATCACCGGCGTCGTCGTCGGCACGCGCTGGCCGGCCGACACTTGTTTCAGGCGGCGGTATTCGGCCAGCACGCGCGAGCCGTAGCCCGAGTCGGTGGCGAAGTTGGCGGCGCCCACGTAGGTTTTGAGGCCCGCTTCGACGGAACCGCCACGCGTGACGTAATCCTTCAGGATCAGCGAACCGACGCGGATATTGGCGACCGGGTTCAGCGCTGCTTGCACGCCGCCCATTTCCTGGAAGCGCTCGTGGTGCACTTTCGACATGACTTGCATCAAGCCTTGCGCGCCGACGGGGCTTTCCGCGAACGGGTTCAAGCCCGATTCGATGGCCATCACGGCCAGGATCAGCAGCGGGTCCAGCTTGATTTCGCGGGCCGTCAGGTACGCCGTCGAGACGAGCATATTGGTCGCGTCGTTGGCCACGCGGTAGCGCTTGGAGAGCCAGTTGGTAACCCATTGCTGCTGCTTTTGCGTGCCCAGCAAGGCTTTTTCTTCCTTGGTCAGCGGGGTATCGCTGGCGGCGGCCGTCTGCACGGAAGCAGGCGCTTCCATCAGTGCGGACAGGGCCGGTGCTTCAACGGCTTGCGCCTCTGCCATCGGCAGCGGGAACAGGCTGTGCGTCAGTTGCTTGCCCAGGTCCGGGCGGAACATCAGCAGGGCGATCAGTGCCAGGGCGGAAATGCCGAAGACTGTCAGTGTGTGTTGTGCCGTGGTCAAAACGCCACGTGCCGAAATGGCCTGTGCGCGGGCGCGCAAACGCGCCAACGCTGGCTGGCCAGCCACGGTTGAAGCAGGCAATGCTGCTTCAGTGCTACGATGAGTCATAGAGTTCCCCGAAATGTCGCGTCAACAGGCAGTCCCTCCGCGGTCTCGCGGTGTTGTGGGTACTGCCAATGCCGTGCATCAGAAATATCATCGTTTCCGCCGCGTATGGATGCGTGCGAGAAACGCCGTCATTGCTTGCTTGAGCTGATCGGTCCCGTTTTTGGTATTGGATCAGTCGCAATACAACTTTTACCGGGGGTAAGGCAGACGCCTTTTGAAAACACTCCTTAAAATGTCATGTGGAGCCCCGACTCCGTGAATGAAAGAGAAACGCTAAAATCAAGCTCTGGGCCGGCGTGCTCTTTCAAGTTGGGCGAATTGTAGAAGCCGTTTTATATCAAGTCAATACTAACGAATCGTTTCTTTATTACTTTTATGTCTTACTTTTTGACTTGCATTGTGCCAAAAGCCAATAAAATCAATTACTTGGCATAGATCCTTCAGCAACGGCGTCCGACGTCAAAAAAAATTAAAAACACATGAAATATTCAGATTTGCGAGATTTTATTTCTCAACTGCAACAAATGGGTGAACTTAAGCCCATTTCGACCCCCATTTCACCGATTTTGGAGATGACGGAAGTTTGCGACCGCACCTTGCGCGCAGGCGGACCGGCCTTGCTGTTCAATAACCCGACGGGATACGACATGCCGGTGCTGGGCAATCTGTTCGGCACCACGCGCCGCGTGGCGCTGGGCATGGGCGCGGAAGACGTCAGCGAGTTGCGCAAGATCGGCCATGTGCTGGCGCGGCTGAAGGAGCCGGAGCCGCCGAAGGATTTCAAGGACTTGCTGGGACTCGGTTCCCTGGTGAAATCCGTGTGGGACATGTCGCCGAAGGAGTTGCGCGGCGCGAAGTGCCAGGAAATCGTCTGGGAAGGCAACGACGTGGACCTGGCGCGCCTGCCGATCCAGCATTGCTGGCCAGGCGACGTCGCTCCCCTGATCACCTGGGGCCTGGTGATCACCAAGGGCCCGAACAAGAAGCGGCAAAACCTGGGCATTTACCGCCAGCAAGTGCTGGGGCGTAATAAAGTCATCATGCGCTGGCTGGCGCACCGGGGCGGGGCGCTGGACTTCCGCGAGCACGCGATCCAGAGCAAGGGCAAGCCGTATCCGATCGCCGTCGCGCTGGGCGCCGATCCCGCTACTATATTAGGGGCCGTCACGCCGGTGCCGGACAGCCTGTCCGAATACCAGTTCGCCGGCTTGCTGCGCGGCAGCCGCACGGAACTGGTGAAAGCCATCGGCAGCGAGCTGCGCGTGCCCGCGTCCGCCGAAATCGTGCTCGAAGGCCATATCTATCCGGATGAAAACCATCCGAGCGGCTACGAGCACGCGCTGGAAGGGCCGTATGGCGACCACACGGGCTACTATAATGAGCAGGACAGTTTCCCCGTGTTTACCATCGACCGCATCACCATGCGCCGCGACCCGATCTACCACTCCACGTATACAGGCAAACCGCCGGACGAACCGGCCGTGCTGGGTCTGGCCCTGAATGAAGTGTTCGTGCCCCTGCTGCAAAAGCAGTTCAGCGAAATCACCGACTTCTATCTGCCGCCCGAAGGCTGCAGCTACCGCATGGCCGTGGTGCAGATCAAGAAACAGTACGCGGGCCACGCCAAGCGCGTGATGTTCGGCGTGTGGAGCTTCCTGCGCCAGTTCATGTATACCAAGTTCATCGTGGTGGTCGACGAAGACGTGAATATCCGCGACTGGAAAGAGGTCATCTGGGCCATCACGACGCGGGTCGACCCCATCCGCGACACGACCCTGGTCGACAACACGCCCATCGATTACCTGGACTTCGCCTCGCCGGTCAGCGGCCTGGGCAGCAAGATGGGCATCGATGCGACGAATAAATGGCCGGGCGAAACGACGCGCGAATGGGGCACGACGATCGCCATGACGCCGGAAGTGAAGGCGAAGGTGGATGGCATCTGGCAAGAGCTGGGGCTGTAGAACGGCTGGGGTCAGACCCTCAACACCGCTGACGCAATGGTCATTGCCAACTTGACCGGGGGGCTGACCCCGGATTTCAGCTTGCTTCCCCAATCGGGCGCAGGTCGGTTATAATTGTCCCCGGCGGGCCCCTGCGCATCGTGGCATGGCTAACCTGGTCAGGTCGGGAACGAAGCAGCCACGGCTATTAACCATGAGTGCCGCAGATCAGGCTCGCCTCCTTCGGGAATGTTTTATCAGGATCGACAATCAAGCTGCCATGGGCAGCTTTTTTGCTTTTACGGCGCCATTTTCTTGTCGGCCCGCAGCATTGCCGGGCTTGCCGTGTTTTCCATATTTCCAGCTGGCCATGTTATACAATTGCTGCTTTGCCGCGTTTGCCATTTTGAATGGCCCGGCCATGAGGCTTGCGCCCGCCGCGCAGGATCACCCGCAAAATCGCATGGTAAAATCTCAGCATGTCCTATCAAGTCCTCGCCCGTAAATACCGCCCCAAGAATTTCGAGACGCTCGTCGGCCAGGAGCACGTCGTGCGCGCGCTCACGCATGCCTTGCACAGCGGCCGATTGCATCACGCCTACCTGTTCACGGGCACGCGCGGCGTCGGCAAGACGACCCTGTCGCGCATCCTGGCCAAGTCGCTCAATTGCATCGGCCCCGATGGCACGGGCGGCATCACGGCCCAGCCGTGCGGCGTGTGCGAAGCGTGCACGGCGATCGACGCGGGACGCTTTGTCGACTATATAGAGATGGATGCGGCGTCGAACCGCGGCGTCGATGAAATGGCGCAGTTGCTCGAGCAAGCCGTGTATGCGCCGAGCAATGCCCGCTTCAAGGTCTATATGATCGATGAGGTGCACATGCTGACGAACCACGCGTTCAATTCCATGCTGAAAACGCTGGAAGAGCCGCCCGAGCACGTCAAATTCATCCTGGCCACGACGGACCCGCAAAAGATACCCGTGACCGTGCTGTCGCGCTGCCTGCAGTTCAATCTCAAGCAGATGCCGCCCGGCCACATCATCAGCCACCTGGACAATATCCTGGGACAGGAAGGCATCGCCTTCGAACAGCCGGCCTTGCGCCTGCTGGCCCAGGGCGCCCACGGTTCCATGCGCGATGCGCTGTCGCTGACGGACCAGGCCATCGCGTATGCGGCCGGCGAAGTCACGTTAGATGCCGTGCAAGGCATGCTGGGCGCGCTCGACCAATCGTACCTGGTGCGCCTGCTCGACGCGCTGGCGCAGCAGGATGGCGCCGATTTGCTGGCCGTGGCCGACGAAATGGCCTCGCGCAGCCTGTCGTATAACGGCGCACTGCAGGATCTGGGCACTTTATTGCACCGCATTGCGCTGGCGCAAACCGTGCCCGCCGCCTTGCCGCAAGATTTGCCTGAATACGCGGATATCGTGCGCCTGGCTGGCGCGTTTGACGCGGAAGAAGTGCAGCTGTTTTACCAGATCGCCGTGCATGGCCGCAATGAACTGGGCCTGGCGCCCGATGAATATGCGGGCTTTACCATGACCCTGCTGCGCATGCTGGCCTTTCGGCCCGGCATAGGCGGCGCCGATGGCGTGCCAGCGGCACCAGCCGCGGCCACGGGCAACCGTCCCGCCGCCGTGGCCGCCGCGCGCGCCGCGGCAGGCGCATCTGCCCCGGCAGCCCGCGCCGCCACGAACAGCGTGGCCAGCCATGCCGCCGTGACACCGCCCGCCGTCGTGGCGGCCGCTGCCGCCAGCATGGCGCGTAGCGAAGCGCCGCCGCCGCGCGCGGCTGCTCCCGCTGCCGGTCCTGCACCCGCCGCCGCCCCGGCACCGGCACCGGTACCCGCGGCGGCGCCACCGGCCGCGGCTGCCCCGGCAGCATCGGGCGCCCCGATCAGTTCCGCCCGCGCCGCCATCAATGCGGCGCTGGAAGCGGCCCGCGCCGCCTCGAAAGGCCGTCCCGGCAGCGCGCCGTCGGCGCCATCGTCGGCGCCCAAGCCGGCTGCACCCGCACCGGAGCCGGTCGCCGCGGCGCCAGCCCCGGCCGCACCCGTCCAGGCCGCGCCACCGCCGCCGCCCGCCGCCGCGAAAGCGCCTGCGCCGTGGGACGATGCGCCCCCAGTTGCCGTGATGGAAGCACCGGCGGCCGCTGCGGCGCCCGTGCAGCAGGCGCGTCCTGCCGCGCCGCCGCCAGCGCAGCCGGATGACGACTTGCCGCCATGGGTCACCGAATTTTCCGACGACAGCGCGTCCGCCGCCGTGTCGGCGCCCGCCGCGCCAAGCAGCGAGCAGCCGGCCGTCGTCATGCCGCAGCGCGCCGCCAAGCAAGCCGCGCCCAGCGGGCCGTATGTGATCACGCCCGTGCCGGGCCTGGATTGGGACGGCAACTGGCCGGCCGTGGCCGCCGTGCTGCCCTTGCGCGGCGTGGCCCAGCAGCTGGCCGTGCAGGCCGAGCTGATCGAATGCCTGCACGATGGCCACAGCACCACGTTCCGCCTGCGCGTGCCCATCGACACGTGGCGCAGTCCCGCCAACGTGGAAAAACTGGCGGCCGCGCTCACCGAACGCTTCGGCCGCAAGGTCGCGGTCGACACTGAACTGGGCGCCGTCTGGTACACGGCCAGCGCGGAAGCGCAGGCCCATCGCGAGGCGTGCCAGCTGCAAGCGGAAGCGACCATCGCCAGCGATCCCTTCGTGCTCGACATGAAGCGTGTATTCGACGCTTTTGTTGTGCCGGGAACGATTACCCCTGCACCGGCCGGCTCCGCCGCGCCGACCCTGCATTGATGATTAACACACTCACAAACTGAATTGAACGGAGCATTCTCATGATGAAAAATCAACTGGCTGGCCTGATGAAGCAGGCGCAAGCAATGCAAGACAACATGAAAAAGGCCCAGGAACAACTGGCGCTGGTGGAAGTGGAAGGCCAGTCCGGCGCCGGCCTCGTGAAGATCGTCATGACGTGCAAGAACGACGTCAAGCGCGTGTCCATCGACCCGTCGCTGCTGGCCGACGACAAGGACATGCTGGAAGACCTGGTGGCCGCTGCCTTCAACGACGCCGTGCGCAAGGCGGAAGCGACGTCCGCGGAAAAAATGGCAGGCTTGACTGGCGGCATGAACTTGCCAGCCGGCTTCAAAATGCCATTCTGATGCACTACCGCATGCGCTCGATCCATGGCACGGGGTAAGGTTGATCCATGTCCAAGTCGCTTGAATTCCTGACCGAGGCGCTGCGGCGCCTGCCCGGCGTCGGCCCCAAGTCGGCGCAGCGGATGGCATTTCATTTGTTGCAGCACGATAGGGAAGGCGCGGCCATGCTGTCGCGCGCCCTGTTCCAGGCCGTCGATGCCGTGCATCACTGCGGCCTGTGCAACACCTTTACCGAACACGAAGTGTGCGAGACCTGTCTCGACGAAGAGCGCGACAAGCGCTTGCTGTGCGTGGTGGAAACGCCCGCCGACCAGCTGATGATCGAGCAAACGCTCACCTACAAGGGCCTGTATTTCGTCCTCATGGGGAGATTGTCTCCGCTGGACGGCATCGGCCCGAAAGATATCCACCTGGAAAAATTGCTGAACCGCGCCAACGATGGCGTGGTCGGCGAAGTGGTGCTGGCCACCAATTTCACGAATGAAGGCGAAGCGACGGCCCACTACATCAGCGAAATGCTGAAGGCGCGGGGCTTGCGCGTGAGCCGTCTGGCCCGCGGCGTGCCCGTGGGCGGCGAACTGGAATACGTCGATGCGGGCACGATTGCCCGCGCGATGCTCGACCGCAGGGCAACCTGACTACAACATGACAGACGCTTGCGCATCTTCCGGCCCCCTCCAGGGCATCAAAGTCCTGGAACTGGGCACCCTGATCGCGGGGCCCTTCTGTGCCCGCATGCTGGCCGAATTCGGCGCCGACGTGATCAAGATCGAGTCGCCCGATGGCGGCGACCCCATCCGTACCTGGAGAGTGCTGAAAGACGGCACCTCGCTGTGGTGGTCGGTGCAGGCGCGCAACAAGAAAAGTTTAACGCTGAACCTGAAAACGCCCGAGGGCCGGGCCATCGCGCGCCAGCTGGCCCTGGAAGCGGACATCATCATCGAGAATTACCGCCCCGGCGTGCTGGAAAAGTGGGATCTCGGCTACGAGCAGCTCAAGAAAGAGAAACCGTCCCTCATCATGGTGCGCCTGTCCGGCTTTGGCCAGACGGGGCCGATGAAGGACTTGCCCGGCTTCGGCGCCATCGGCGAATCGATGGGCGGCTTGCGCTATGTGTCCGGCTTTGCCGACCGCCCGCCCGTGCGCGTGGGCGTGTCCATCGGCGACTCCGTGGCAGCACTGCACGGCGTGATCGGCGCCATGATGGCCTTGCGCCACCGCGACGTGACGGGTGGCCGGGATGGCGGCGAAGGGCAGATGGTCGACGTGGCCCTGTACGAATCCGTGTTCAACCTGATGGAGTCGCTGGTGCCCGAATACGACCAGGCGGGCGTGGTGCGCGAGCGCACGGGCGGTTCCCTGCCCGGCATCGTGCCCTCGAATACCTACACGACGGGCGACGGCGAAAACATCGTCATCGCGGGCAATGGCGACGCCATCTTCAAGCGCCTGATGCTGGCCATGGGCCGCATCGACATGGCGGGCGACCCGCAGCTGGCGCGCAACGACGGCAGGGTGGCGCGCACGCAGGAAATCGACGACGCCATCGGCGCCTGGTGCGCCACGCACACGATCGACAGCGCGCTGGCCGTCTTGAAGGCGGCAGACGTACCGGCCGGCAAAATCTACTCGGTGCGCGACATGCTGAGCGACCCGCAATTCCTCGCCCGCGACATGTTCGAACAACACCATTTCGCCGACGGCACGCCTGTCAAATTGCCCGCCATCAGCCCGAAACTGTCCGCCACGCCGGGCAAGACGCAGTGGCTGGGGCCCACCCTGGGCCAGCACAACGACGAGGTGCTGGCGTCGCTCGGCTATGATGCGGCCGCCATCGCACGGCTGAAGACTGATGGCGTGGTGTAATTCGCTATTAACCCACAGAATTAAAGCTGGGGTCAGACCCGGCGGGTCTGACCCCGGAAATTGCTTCCCGACTTATTTGATACCGATCATGCCTCCATTGTTCCGTACCGCGCTTGCCCTGGCGTCCGCCGCCATCCTCCTCTCCGCCTGCGCCAGCTTCTCTTACGACGCACCCATCGCGGGCTTGCGCCTGATCGGCGAACAGCGCATCGCCTTGAAATACCCGTTCGAGGGCACGACGGTGGGCGGCCTGTCCGGCATCGATTACGATGCGGCCAACAACAGCTGGGTGATGGAAAGCGATGACCGCTCGGAAATCAATCCGGCCCGCTTCTACCGCGCCGCGCTCGATTACGACAGCCGCGCATTTGCCGGCGTGACCTTCAACAGCGTGCATTTCTTCACGCAGCCCGACGGCAGCCGCTATCCGAACCTGGCCCATGCCAGGCTGGAGCAGGGCGACCAGGTGGCCGACATCGAAACCATCCGCGTCGATCCGCAGGATGGCAGCCTGTGGTACGGCAGCGAAGGCAACCGCAAGGTGGGTTTGCACCCGTTCGTGCGCCACGCCGATAGCGGCGGCCACTACCTGGCCACCTTGCCCACGCCCGCCATGTTCAAGGTGGCGAAGGATGAAACGGGATCGCGCAACAACATGAGCTTTGAGGGGCTGTCGTTTGCCAGCGATGGCAAGAGCCTGTGGCTGGGCATGGAGGCGGCGCTGTACCAGGATGGCCCGCTGGCCACGCCGGACCACGGGTCGGTGGTGCGCATCACGCGCCTGGATCGCGCGGGCACCGTGCTGGGCCAGTACGCGTATCCGATCGAGCCGGTGGCCTCGCGGCCCGCGCCGGGGAAGGAAGCGGACAATGGCGTGTCGGAAATCCTCGCCGTCAACGATCACCAGGTGCTGGTGGTGGAGCGGGCCGGCGTGGAACACGCCGACGGCATCTACACGAATCACGTGCGCATCTACGAGATGGATACGCAGGGCGCCACCGATATCCAGGCCATCCCGGCTCTGGCGGGCGCGGCTTACGTGCCGGCGCGCAAGCGCCTGCTGCTGGACCTGGAAAAGACCGGTTTGCCGCGGGTCGACAATATCGAAGGCATCAGCTGGGGCCCGCGCCTGGAAAACGGCCGCCGCAGCCTGGTGATGATTTCCGACGATAATTTCAACGCCCAGCAAGTCACGCAAATCCTTGCCTTCGAAGTGCTCTAGTTTCCACGCTGGCCAGCTGGCCCCGTTGCCTGGCCAGCATGGCCGTGATCGTGTCGTGCGGCGACGGGTGGCCTAAAAAATATCCCTGCGCCATGTCGCAGCCGTATTCTTCCAGCATCAGCAGCTGCTCGTCCGTTTCCACGCCCTCGGCCACCACCACCATTTTCAAGCCATGCGCCATGGCGATGATGGCGCGTGTGATGGCCGCGTTTTCCGTATCCTGCGGCAAGCCGGCGATAAAGCTCTTGTCGATTTTCAAGGCCCGCACGTCGAAGCGTTTCAGGTAATTCATGGACGAATAGCCCGTGCCGAAGTCGTCGATGGACAGGTACACGCCGATGCCGCGCAATTGTTCCAGGGTCACCATGGTGGCGCGCGCATCGTCCATCAACGTTCCCTCCGTCAATTCCAGTTCCAGCAGGCGCGCATCGAGGCCCGTGTCGGCCAGGACCGACAGCACGATCTGCATCAGGTTTTCATCCTTGAATTGCTTGGCCGACAGGTTGACGGCCATGCGGATGGCGCGCCCGCCGTCGCTTTGCCACGCCTTGGCCTGGTTGCACGCCGTGCGCAGCACCCATTCGCCGATGGGCACGATCAACCCCGTCTCTTCGGCCAGCGGGATGAATTCCGTGGGCGAGATGATGCCCCGTTCGGGATGGCGCCAGCGCACCAGCGCTTCCACGCCGACGATCTGGGTGCTGGGCACGTCGATCTGCGGCTGGTACAGCAGGTACAGCTCGTTGTTTTGCAAGGCCTTGCGCAGCCCCACTTCCATCTTGACGTGGCTCATGATTTCCATCGTCAGCGAAGAGCTGTACAGCTTGGCGTTGTTCTTGCCGCAGTTCTTCGCGTGGTACATGGCCGTGTCCGCATATTTGAGCAGCGAGTTGCAATCCTCGCCATCTTCCGGATACAGCGAGATGCCGATGCTGGCCGTGACGAAAATCTCGTGTCCTTCGATCATGAAGGGCCGGCGCATGGCTTCCTTGACGCGGTGCGCCACGTTGAGCGCGTCTTCCACCCGCTCCAGGTCGGGAATCAGGATGGTGAATTCATCGCCGCCCAGGCGCGCCAGGTTGCTGCCGCCGAAGGTGGTTTCAAACTCGTGTTCGGCGCGCAGCACCAGGTCGCTGGGGCGGATGGTTTCGCGCAGGCGCTCGGACACCACCTTGAGCAAATGGTCGCCCACGTCGTGGCCCAGGGTGTCGTTGATGCGCTTGAACGCGTCCAGGTCCATGAACAGCACGGCGAATTTCTTGTCGTGCTCTTTCGAGCGCAGCAGTTCGCGCTCCAGGGTTTCCAGGAACGCTTGCCGGTTGGGGATGCCCGTCAGGCTGTCGCAATACGCGAGGCGGCGGATCTGTTCTTCCGTGCGCTTGCGTTCGCTGATGTCGCGCACCAGGCCCAGCACCTCGTCGGCCCCCGTCGCCACCAGGCGCGCCTCGAAATGGCGCGTGCTGTCTTCATGCGTGAGCGTGTAGTCGACCGAGCCGATATGCTGCGTGGCCAGCACGGCGTGCGCCTTGTCGAGCAGGCGCGCGGCGATTTCGGGCGGCAGCACGTCGCGGATATGGCTGCCCACGCAGTCGCTGAGGGAAAATCCCGCGCTGGCGTCGTGGCCCTGTTCGTAGTCGAGATAAAAGCCTTCGCGGTTCAGGCGGAAGAAGGTGTCGGGGATGGCGGCCAGCACGGCGCGGTTGTGCGCGTCGGCGATGCGCAGGCGGGCGATGGCGTCGCTGGCGCGCAGCACGTACAGCACGCGGTGGCCGAGGATGGGCCAGTTGATGGGCTTGGAAATGAAATCCGTGGCGCCCACCTCGTAGGCGCGCGTGACGGCTTCCAGCTCGTCGCCGCCCGTGACCATGATGATGGGCACCGTGCCGCCCACTTCCTGGTGGCGGATTTCGCGGCACACGGCAAAGCCGTCCATGGCCGGCATGTCGACGTCGAGCATGACCAGGTCCGGCCCGCTGTGCTTGTAGCTGGCCAGCGCCTGCACGCCGTCCTCGGCCTCGATCACGTCCAGGCCCACCTGCGTGAGCATTTGCCGCATCAGCAAGCGCATCACGGGATCGTCGTCGGCCACCAGCACCAGGCCGCGGGGAGGGGAGAGGGGCGCTGTCATGTCAGTGTTCCTTCACGAGGATGGCGTTCAGCGATTCGCGTACGGCCAGGAAGGCTTGCTGCATCTGCTGCAGAAGGGGAGCCGCGCCCTCGGTGCTGCCGGCGCGGCCCAGTTTTTCCATTTCCTTGCACAGCTGCGCCAGGCCGTCGGCGCCCACGTTGGCGCTGCCCGACTTGAGGCTGTGCGCCACCTTGCGCAGCGCTTCCGCATCCGCTGTCGCGATGGCTTCGCGCATGGCGCCCAGCTGGCGCGGCGTCTCGCCGGTAAACGCGAGGATGACCCGTTCGAGCAGCGCATCGCCATCCGTGCCGGACAGCGCGCGGATATTTTCCAGCGCCTGTCGGTTCAGCGGCTGGGCCGCCGGCGCGGCGGCGGATGGCGGCGTTGCCACGGGCGGCGGCTCGGCAGGCGCCTCCTGCGGCGCTTCGCTGTGGTGCACGGTGGCCGCGCGCGGCAGGGTGATCCAGCGGGCGATCGTGTGGCCCAGGTCTTGCTGCGTAAAAGGTTTACTCAGGTAATCGTCCATGCCGGCCGCCAGGCACGCTTCGCGGTCGCCCTGCAGCGCATTGGCCGTGATGGCGACGATGGGCAGCACGCGCGCGTGGCCGCAGTGCTGTTCATGGCGGCGGATTTCCGCCGTGGCGGCAAAGCCATCCATCACGGGCATCTGGCAATCCATCAGGATCAGATCGAAATCCTCGGCTTGCGCCGCCTGCAAGGCTTCTTCGCCGTTGCGCGCGCAGACGACATCGAGGCCCAGGCTGTCGAGCATGGCCAGCGCCACTTCCACGTTGACGGGATTGTCCTCGGCCAGCAGCACGCGGCGGCGCTGGCGCCGGCCCACCTGGCGCGCCGTGTGCGGCGGATGGATGCGCAGGCTGTCGCTGGCGCGCGGCGGCGTGACGATGCAGTCGAACAGGTCGCATTCGCGGGCCGGCTTGATCAGCTGGTAGGCCACGCCCGCCTCGCGCCGCTGCACGGGGTCGGCCGCCGCCTGTTCCGTGCTCAGCAGCAAAAGCTTGAGGTCGGCCAGCAGCGGGTCGCTCTTGATGTTGGCGGCCAGGGCCAGGCCGCTGGTGCGCGGCAATTCCATGTCGAGCAGGGCCACGGCATACGGCGTGCCCGCCTGGGCGGCCGCGCGCAGCTTGCCCAGGCAGTCGCTGGCCGTGCCGGCGCTGTCGCTGACGATGTGCCAGCTGGCCAGTTGCCGCTCCAGCACGGCGCGCGTGGCGGGTGTGTGGTCGACGATCAAGGCGCGTAACCCTCGCGTGGTTTTCAGGTTGAAGGACGGGTCGTCGCTGTCGACCCGCCGCTTATCGAAATTTACTTCGAACCAGAAGATCGAGCCTTGCGTTAAAGCATTATCAACGCCGATAGTGCCGCCCATCAGCTCCACCAGCTGTTTCGAGATCGTCAGCCCCAGGCCCGTGCCGCCGTGCTTGCGCGTGGTCGAGCCGTCCGCCTGCGAAAACGATTCGAAGATGCGCGTCTGCGCCTCGTTCGACACGCCGATGCCCGTGTCGTGCACCTCGAAGCGCAAGCCCACGCTGGGCGCGTCTTCGCTGCACACGGTCACTTTCACGGTGACCTTGCCCGTTTCCGTGAACTTGATGGCGTTGCCCAGCAGATTGACGATGATCTGGCGCAAACGGTTCGGGTCGCCGCAGATGGCGATCGGGATGTCGTAGGCGATGTCGAATTCCAGGCTGATGTTTTTCGCTTCCGCCTGCGGCGCGAACACGTGTTCTATATCGTCGAGCAATTCGCGGAAGTTGAAGCGGATGTATTCGACGCTCAGCTTGCCCGCCTCGATCTTGGAAAAGTCGAGGATGTCGTTGATGATTACCAGCAAATTCTGTCCCGAGCGCTGCACCATGCTCGTGTAGTGGCGCTGCTGCGGGCTCAAAGGGCTGGCCAGCAGCAGTTCCGTCATGCCCAGCACGCCATTCATCGGCGTGCGGATTTCATGGCTCATGGTGGCGAGGAAGGCGCTCTTCGCCTGGCTGGCCGCCTCGGCCGCATCCTTGGCCTTTTCCAGCTGCGCCGTGCGCACGCCCACCTGGCGCTCCAGCTGGTCGCGGTAATTGGCCAGGGTGCTGTCGCGGCTGTCGATCTGCGCCAGCATGTCGTTGAAACTGTCGATCAGCACGCCCAGCTCGTCGCTGCGCTGGTGCGCGATGCGGTGGCTGTAGGTCTGGCTGCTCGACACCTTCTGCGCCGTATCGATCAGCTTGGTGATCGGTTCGGCGATCACGCTCTTGAAGCGCCGCGCGAGGAATACGGCGACCAGGAAGGACAGCACGGTGGCGCCGCCGATGGCGCTCACGTGGCGGCCGATGTCGCGCCACATGTGGTTCAGGTCCGCCTCGATCAGCACGGCGCCGATGATCTGTTGCGGCTCGCCGGGCCGGTAGACGGGGCGGTACAGGCGCATGGCGGGCGCCAGGGTCGTGCCCGAGCCTTGCGTGACGGGCTGCACGGCCATGTCGGCCAGCAAGGCCGGGTCCATGTCTTCCGGCGCCGGCAGGCCGTCCGCATGCTGCGGCGCGCGGTACAGGGCGAACAGGCGCCCGCCCTTGTCGAACAGGGCCGCCTGGGCCACCTCGTTGCGCGCGGACAAGGCCGCCAGCACCTGTTCCGCCTGCCCCTGCGCCGATTTTCCCGCCAGCAAAGGCACGGCGCCAGCCGCGCCGATCACGCCCGCCAGCGACAGCAGTTGCTTGCCTTCATCATTTTTGTGGCTGAGCACGGACGTCAGCGCAAACGCCACGAACACCAGCAGCAGCGCGCAGCCCGACGACAGTACCGAGATCATGGTCAGCTTCTGGCTGATGCTGGAGCGTTGGAAATTGAACATGCGTCGCTGCTTCCCCGGTCGCCCGTTGACTGTTATTTAATTCCTATTGGAAAAATATAGACGCGAAGACACACCCTGATATTGATGTGGGTCTAATGGAAGAAAGGGGAGGGGAACTTATAAGAGAGGAAATGAAAAGGGCAGTCTCACAAGACCGCCCTCAAATTATTGCTGAGCAACAACACCTGACTCAGCCGTAGCGAGCGGAAGGGAGAGGTGGCCGAGAAGCGCAACCGTACTTTGTACGGGGCCGCCGAGGCGGTGAGCATCGCAAGCCGCCTATACCGACGCGCAGTAGGCTGGGTCAGGTGTCCGCTAACAGCAACCGCCACGCTTGCCGGCGCCGCCGTAACGGGCTTCCTGCCGTTCGCGGAAAAACTCTTCATACGTCATCATCGGCTCGCCGGGATGGGTCACTTCCCGGTGCGCCACGTAGGTGTCGTACTCGGGCAAGCCGCACATCAGCCGCATGCTTTGCCCCAGATACCGTCCAGCCTTGATGATATCGGCTATCATCATTGCACCGTGGGCATGGCCTGGAACGGCGTTTCCTTGGTGCTCGGGCGGCTGTCGGCGCGCGCCTTCAGGATCGTGCGGATGCCGAAGAACAGCACGCTGACGACGACGATGACGAAGAAGGCGGCCAGGCCGGCGTCCAGGTAATCGTTGAAGATGATCTGTTGCATCTGCGCCACCGACTTGGCCGGCGCCAGCAGGGTGCCTTCATCCAGGGCCGCCGAGTATTTCCTGGCGTGCGCGAGGAAGCCGACGCGCGGGTTGGCGTCGAAGATCTTTTGCCAGCCCGCCGTCAGGGTGCACAGCAGCAGCCAGATGGTCGGCGTGATCGTCACCCACGCATACTGGCCCCGTTTCATCTTGAACAGCACGCAGGTGCCGAGGATCAGGGCGATGGCCGCCAGCATCTGGTTGGCGATGCCGAACAGCGGCCACAGGGTGTTGATGCCGCCCAATGGATCGACCACGCCCTGGTACAGGAAGTAGCCCCAGGCTGCCACGCACAGGCCCGTGGCCAGCAGGTTGGCGATGACGTTTTCCGTCTTTTTCAAGCTTGGGACGAAGCTGCCCAGCAAGTCTTGCAGCATGAAGCGGCCGGCACGCGTGCCCGCATCGACGGCCGTCAGGATGAACAGCGCTTCGAACAGGATGGCGAAGTGGTACCAGAAGGCCATCATGGCCTTGCCGCCGATGGCGCCGGAGAGGATCTGCGCCATGCCGACGGCCAGGGTCGGTGCGCCGCCGGCGCGCGAGATGATGCTGTGCTCGCCAACGTCCTTGGCCGTCTGCGTCAGCATGTCCGGCGTGACATAGAAGCCCCATTGCGAGATCGCCTGTGCGGCGGACTCTGCCGTGGTGCCGATCAGGGCGGCCGGGCTGTTCATGGCGAAATAGATGCCTGGCTCGATGGTCGAGGCGGCCACCAGGGCCATGATGGCGACGAACGATTCCATCAGCATGGCGCCATAGCCGATGAAGCGGGCGTGGCTTTCGTTTTCAATCATCTTCGGCGTGGTGCCCGAGGAAATCAGGGCGTGGAAGCCGGAGACGGCGCCGCAGGCGATGGTGATGAACAGGAAGGGGAACAGATTGCCCGACCAGACGGGGCCGGAGCCGTCGATGAACTTGGTCATGGCCGGCATTTTCAGGTAAGGCGCGACGACGATGATGCCGATGGCCAGGCCGAGAATCGTGCCGATTTTCAGGAAAGTCGACAGGTAGTCGCGCGGCGCCAGCAGCAGCCACACGGGCAGCACGGAAGCGATGAAGCCGTAGCCGATCAGCATCCACGTCAGTTCCGTGCCCGTGAACGTGAACATCGGGCCCAGCACCGCGTGTTCCTGCACGTACTGGCCGCCGATGATGGCCAGCATCAGCAGCACGAAGCCGATGATGGAAATCTCTCCGATGCGGCCCACGCGGATGAAGCGCGAATACACGCCCATGAACAGGGCGATGGGAATCGTCGCCATCACGGTGAAGCTGCCCCATGGGGAGCCCGTCAGCGCCTTGACGACGATCAAGGCCAGCACGGCCAGGATGATGACCATGATCATGAAGCAGCCCAGGAGCGCAATCATGCCGGGAATTTCACCCAGTTCAGCCTTGATCAGGTCGCCCAAGGAGCGGCCGTCGCGGCGCATGGAAATGAACAGCACGATGAAATCCTGCACGGCGCCCGCAAACACGACGCCGGCCAAGATCCACAGCATGCCGGGCAGATAGCCCATCTGTGCGGCCAGCACGGGGCCGACCAGAGGGCCGGCGCCGGCGATCGCCGCGAAATGGTGGCCGAACAGCACATATTTATTCGTCGGCACGTGGTCGAGGCCATCGTTGTGCTTGAAGGCCGGCGTCATGCGGCGGGCATCGAGGCCCAGCACCTTGTCGGCGATGAACAGGCTGTAGAAACGGTAGGCGATCAGGTAGACGCAGACGGCGGCGATGACGATCCAGATTGCGCTGATCGGTTCGCCGCGTTGCAGGGCGACGACGCCCAGGGACCCGGCGCCTGCCAGCGCAAGCGCTGCCCAGCCGAGCTGTTTGAAAATGCGGTTCATGCTTCCTCCAGAGATTGACGGGCGCTGTGCCGTGCGATGATGTGTGCTGCCGAGCCTGGTCGTTGCCAGTTTGGTATGAATTGGTGTATCTGCAGCTTATGGCGAGTATTCAGGAATCGTATAATTGCCGCAAGCGCACGACTACGCAGTAACGCTCAGTATTACTACGCAGACCGATCGCGCCGCCGCGACGTAAAATCACGCATTCCCACCAGCATCGACGCCGCCGGAGCGCCAGGCCATGAAACTCAGACAGAAAGTCATCTTCCTGGCCCTCACGCCGCTGATCCTCGCCCTGTGCGCCATCGCATTTGCCGTGCGGCACCAGGCCATCACCCTGGCCGAGCAGCAGCGCGCCACCATCCAGCAGGCGTACCTGGCCAGCAAGGAAGCCGAACTCAAGCATTACGTGACCCTGGCCAGCCATTCCATCGCTTCCCTGTACCAGTCGGGGCGCAAGGATGCCGCCACGCAAGAGGAAGCCAAGCGCATCCTGTCCGCCCTCAGCTATGGCGACGATGGCTATTTCTTCATCTATGATTTGCAGGGCAAGTCGCTGATGCATCCGCGCCAGCCCGAACTGGTGGGGCAGAATCTGTGGCAGTTGCGCGACGCCGAGGGCAATCTGACCATCCAGCGCCTGATGCAGCGGGCGAAGGGCGGCGGCGGTTTCGAGCGCTACAACTGGATCAAGCCGTCGAGCAACAAGTCCGCGCCCAAGCTCGGCTATGTGATCCTGATGCCGGAATGGGGCTGGATGATGGGCACGGGCATCTACATGGATGACGTGGACCAGGCGCTGGCCAAGGTCGACGCCCAGCAGTCGCGCAATATCCGCTCGACCATGGAATTGATCGCCGCCATCGCCATCCTCGGCTCCCTGCTGGTGGCCGCCTGCGGCCTGGTGCTCAATTTGCGCGAATTGCGCGTGGCCGACGCCAAGCTGAAAGTGCTGGCGCAGCGCGTGGTCGAGTCGCAGGAAGAGGAGCGGGCGCGGCTGTCGCGCGACTTGCATGACGGGATCAGCCAGTGGCTGGTGTCCATCAAACTGCAGATCGAGGCGGGCATCGCGCGCCTGGCCGGCAATGCCGAACAGAAAGACAAGGCACCCGCCACCTTCGAGCGGGCCGCCGAGCAGCTGAACAAGGTGCTGGGCGAGGTGCGGCGCATTTCGCACAACCTGCGCCCGGCCATTTTAGATGACCTGGGCCTGGCCGCCGCGCTCGACCACCTGGTGCATGAATTTAACGACAGCAGCAGCGCGCAAGCCAGTTTCACGGCCAGCCCGGCGGCGGCGGGCGAGGGCTTGCCCGACATGGTCAATACCGTGCTGTTCCGCATCGCCCAGGAAGCGCTGACCAATTGCGAGCGCCATGCGCACGCCAGCGGCGTGGAAGTGAGCCTGCACGAGGCGGGCAAGGCGGTGGAATTGCGCATCCAGGATAATGGCGGCGGCTTCGATTTCGACGGCATCGCCCTGCATCCGCAGCGCGGCATCGGCCTGCGCAACATGACGGAACGCATGGAAGCCATCGGCGGCAGCCTGCGCATCACCTCGTCCCCGGCCGGCACCCTGGTGCTGGCGCGGCTCGGCCTTCCATCCACACATTAAATAGATACGCAACCATGACCGAGAAGATCAACATCCTGCTGGTGGACGACCACCCCCTCGTGCGCGACGGCTTGCGCGCGCGCCTGGAAGCGGTGGCGCATTTCGACGTGGTGGCCGAGGCGGGCGGCGCCGACGAGGCGTTGAGCCAGGCGCGCGCGCACCAGGTGGACCTCGTGTTGATGGATATCAATATGCGCGGCACGAATGGCATCGAGGCGACGGCGCTGTTCAAGCAGGCGTTTCCGCAGATTGCCGTGCTGATCCTGTCCATGCACGACAAGCTCGAATATGTGTCGCAGGCGATTGCCGCCGGCGCGCGCGGCTATGTGCTCAAAGATGCCCCTGGGAAAGATATCGTCTTCGCCATCGAGACGGTGATGTCCGGCGGCATCTATTACAGCGCCGCGCTGGCGCGGCAGCTGTCGCGTCCGCAAGTGCACGATTCCTTCCTCACCACGCGCGAGCAGCAAGTGCTGCAGCATATCGCGGCGGGCCAGTCGAACAAGCAGATCGCCCGCGACCTCGACCTGAGCGTGCGCACGGTGGAGACGCACCGGCTGAACATCAAGCGCAAGCTCGGTATCGAAGGGCAGGCCGAATTGATCAAATATGCGGTCGAGCACGCGCATGGCGGCAGCGCCTGAGCAGGCGTGCGCGGTGCCGTGGTTTTGTCAAACCCGCATGACAGGCGGGTCTCCCGGTGGAATGTTTTTTTTGAATATTTATTGCCAAAATTAAACTGTTTCGTGGGTGAGATTCGGATAGAATGATTCTCGCTGTCGAAATGGCATCCCTGTCGGGCCAGGGTTGCCAATGCTGGTCAGTTTATTTACTATGGCGCCCTACCCACACTGAGATACCGATGTCAGCGTCTGAATCAAACCTGTTTCCGTTGGTGGGATTACAAGCAGTTGCCAATGCTCATAACGAGTGGGTCGCTGTCACCTTGCATGTACCGCAGGCCTCGACGGCGCCGCTGCTGGCAGCGCTGGCCGCCGCCGATGCGTATGCCTTCCTGGCGCCGCTCGACTGCATCATTCCCCTGGCCGACCCGCATGACGTGGACGAGGCCGTGCTGGCGCAACTGGCGCCGCAACGCACCATCTTCCGTTTGCCGGCCCATCTTGCTGGCGACAAGCACATCCAGAAAAAATGCCAGCAATGGCGCGATGCCGGCTATCGCCTCATTCTCGATGGCGCCGAAGCCGGTCCCGTGACGGCGGCGCAAGTCGACGCGCGCGCGCTGAGCTTTGACGCGTCCGGCGCCCGTCCGGCCCTGCACCAGTTGCTGCCCCTGGCGGGGCCGCACCTGGCCTACAACATCGCCGACGCGGGGCAGTTTGCCGCCTTGCAAGAACTTGGCGTCAGCTGGTTTGCCGGCGATTACGCGCTGCACCATGCGCGCCAGCAAAGCGAGCCGGAAGACGCCACGTCGCGGCGCCGCCTGCTGGCGCTGCTGGGCTTGCTGGCCCGCGATGCCGACGCGCACGAGCTGGAAGTGCCGCTCAAGCAAGATCCATCGCTCAGCTATCATTTGTTGAAACTGGTCAATTCAGCCGCCTTCGGTTTCACGGCGCCGATCACCAGCTTCAGCCAGGCCATCACTTTGCTGGGCCGGCGCCAGCTGCAGCGCTGGCTGCAACTGCTGCTGTATGCGCGGCAACAGGACGATGGCAAGATCCACGCGCTGCTGCCGCTGGCGGCTGTGCGCGCGGCGCAGATGGAAGCGCTGTGCCAGCTGCGCGGCGGCGACCGCGACGCGCAAGACCTGGCCTTCATGGCGGGCGTGTTCTCGCTGCTCGACGTCCTGCTGGGCATGCCGATGGAAGAAATCATCGCCACCCTGAACCTGGCGCCGGAAGTGAGCGCCGCCTTGCTCGAACGCAAGGGCGAGCTGGGCACCTTGCTGGCGCTGGTCGAAAGCACCGCGCCGCCGCCCGAGGGCTTGCGCCGCGCCGGCATCGATGGAGAAACCTATTGGCGCAGCCTGCTGCAGGCCTACCAATGGGCCATCCAGGTCAGCCGGAACCTCTAGCATGACCCTGTTTCCGGTGTCGGATTTCCTCGGTGACAGCGCCGCCCTGTGCGACGCCGTCGTGCGCTTGCGCGGCCCCGCACTGGTGGCAGAGCTGGGCCGCATCGCCAGCGCCGTGATGGCCAGCCCGCACGGCCAGTTCCTGCCCGCGGCCAGCCTGGACGCCGCTGCGCCGCCCGCGCCGTTTCCCCGCGATACGCCCGCCTTGCTGCAGGAAATCAGTTTTGATGGCCACTGTTTCGGCCATTACAGCGTGGCGGGACGCAGCCTGTACAGCGACGCCGACCGCCGCCACCTGGCCAGCCTGGCATCCTTGACGGCGGGCGTCTTGCAAGTGCATTCGCTGGCGCAACGTTCCACGCACGCCTACGCGCAAGTCGAAGCCTTGCTGGCGCAGCAGACGCAAATCCTCGACCAGCTGCACGAATCCGTGCTGACGATGGACTTGACGGGCTACATCACCAGCTGGAACAAGGGCGCCGAGCGCCTGTTCGGCTACACCTCGGTGGAAGCCGTGGGGCGCAACATCCTGTTCCTGTACGACGATGAAGACACGGGGTTCCACGACGCTTTCCTGGAGCAGGGAGGACGCCTGATGGAGGTGCGCCGCCGAAAGAAGTCAGGCGAGATCTTCTGGGCCAGCCTGTCCTTGTCGCCGCTGCAAGACCTGGACGACAAGCCCATCGGACTCATCGCCTACCTGACGGATATCACGGAGCGCAAGCTGGCCGAAGAGCGCTTGCACCACCTGGCGTATTACGACCCGCTGACCAGCCTGCCTAACCGCACCTTGCTGGCCAAGCTGGTCGACCAGGCCCTCTCCGTGGCGCAGCGCAGCAAGATGCTCGGCTGCGTGCTGTTCATCGACCTGAACCGTTTTAAACTGATCAACGACACCCTGGGCCGGCGCATCGGCGACGAACTGCTGCGGCAAGTCTCGCTGCGTTTCCGCCATGCCTTGCGCGACCAGGACCTGGTGGCGCGCTTGGGCGGCGACGAGTTCGCCGTCGGCCTGTTCGACATCGGCCAGCATTTCGAGGCCAGCATGGTGGCGCAAAAGCTGTTGGGCTCGCTGGTGGAACCGTTCCTGATCGAAGGCCACGACCTGCGCGTGGGCGCCAGCATCGGCATCAGCGTGTATCCGCAGGACGGGCAGGACGCGGAAACCCTGCTGCGCCTGGCCGATATCGCCATGTACCGCGCCAAGCAGGACAGCGGCGGCGAAGGGGAAAGCGTGGCTTTCTACAGCCAGGACATGAACCTGGGCATGCAGGCGCGCATGCGCCTGGAAACAGGCTTGCGCCAGGCTTTGTCCGAGCAGCAATTGTTGCTGCACTACCAGCCGAAATACGCGCTGGGCAGCGGCCGCATCATCGGCGCCGAAGCCCTGGTGCGCTGGCACCACCCGCAGCACGGCATGATCCCGCCCGCCGACTTCATCCCCCTGGCCGAATCGACGGGCCTGGTCGTGCAAGTGGGTGAATGGGTGCTGGAAGCGGCCTGCGCCCAGGCGCAGGCATGGAAACTGGCCGGCCTGCCGCCGATCCGCCTGGCCGTAAACGTTTCCGCCCGCGAGTTCACGGCAGCCTTGCCCGCCAGGGTGGCGGCGACCCTGGCCCGCTACGGCCTGGAAGCGGCTTGGCTGGAACTGGAAATCACGGAAAGCACCCTGATGCACAACATCGAGCGCGTGATCGGCATCATGGACCGCATCACGGCCCTGGGCGTGGCCCTGTCGCTGGACGACTTCGGCACCGGCTACTCAAGCTTGTCCTATTTAAAACGTTTCCCCATCGACACCCTGAAGATCGACCGGTCTTTTACCACCGGCATCCCCACCGACGCCAGCGACTGCGCCATCGCCAGCACCATCATCAGCATCGCCCAGCAGCTGCACCACAAGGTGATCGCGGAAGGCGTGGAAACGACGGAACAGCTGGCTTTCCTGAAGAGTTCTGGCTGCGACGAAGTGCAGGGCTACCTGTTCTCGCGCCCGTTGCCGGCAGGGGAGTTCGAGAAGGCGCTGCGGGAAAACTGGGGCGTGTAGGCTTTCCGTTGGCGTGTTGGCGCAGGTCACTGACCCCAGAGGCTGCTTTGGGGCTTAAATGCGCCCCACCGACTACTCGCCATTGGTAAGCCACGGACCTTTATGTATAATGCTGCCATCTGGAAGCGTGGCCGAGTGGTTGAAGGCACCAGTCTTGAAAACTGGCGACGGGTTAAACTGTTCGTGAGTTCGAATCTCACCGCTTCCGCCAGGAAATAAAGAAACCGCCTTCGGGCGGTTTTTTATTGCCTGACGGAAACGAGCAGGGCGGCGCCCTGCGTGTGAGATTCGAAGGGCTGGGCCTACCGGCCCAGCCCGCCCCGAATCCTCCACCTGCTGCCGCTGCGCGGCAGCCCCGCGCGCCGAGGGCGCGCGTTCGTGGTTCTAACTCGGTCTTCAACTGAGCCAGCTTCCCCAGCACCCAATGCATCAGTCCGTGTCCGAATAGCAGACCTGACCCTCTTGCCCCGACGACCAACTGGCCGCGCATCGCGCGCCGCCGCAGCTAATGGGCATCCTGCCGAACAATACCGGCGGCTTCGGCGCCGTGGAACCGGCCGCGCGCGTCTTCGCGCGCAACGAGCTGGTGCCGCTGCAGGCGCAGTTCGAAGCCATCAACGAGTGGGCTGGCGTGGAAGTGGTGCGCTTCGCCCCGTATGGCCTGGGCAAGGAGGGCGCAGCATGACCGACCACATCGACAAGATCATCTTTGCCGAAGTGGCGCGCGTCCTGGCCGCTGTATGCGGCCCGCCCTGGTGGCGCAGGGCTGCTGCCATTACTGCGACGAGCCGCTGGCGCCCGCGCTGCTATTCTGCGATGCGGACTGCCGCGACGACTACGACAAGGAGCAGGCGGCCAAGGCACGCGCCGGCCGCCCAGGATGAGCGCTACGCCGCGATAGCTGGCGGGGCAGGGCCGCGACAGCCCAGCCGCGCCGGAGAGTCCTAGCCACTCCACAGGCCGCCCATGAGGCGGCTTTTTCACGTTCCGACGAAAGATGTTGCGCCAGAAGCAAGACCCCCCCCCATTTCGGCCCGGCGCGCGCAGTTGTCCCCCCCTCCACACCTGCCCGCTAGTTAGGGCTCTTTTGACTCAAATGTGCGCCATGGCCGAAGGCGCATGAGGACTGGCGTGTCGGGGCGAAGAGGGGGAGTGCGATTTGACGCATTTTGACGTACTTTGAGCAGTTTTTCGTGCGGTGCGGCGTTCGAGTAGATATCGGCTTTAACGCGCTGAATCATTGAGCTTCGATTCGCGAGCCAGTTCTATGAGTTTTGAATCGTGCTTATCAGGCATATTTAAAAAGTATGCTATAAATGCAACTTATCGCGTGGCGGCATCCCATACAGGAGCATCATTTGAACAGACCCCTCATCGTCTTGGGCGACAAGACCAGTCATGGCGGCACAGTCATCAGCGCCGATCTCACCGTCGATATCAACGGCAAGTATGTCGCGCGCGTGGGTGACATGGCAGTGTGTCCCAAGTGTAAGGGGGCTTTCGCCATCAAGTCCGGTCCGAGCGACCTGG
Organism: Janthinobacterium sp. SUN033; assembly: GCF_030397595.1. Taxonomy (NCBI): domain Bacteria; kingdom Pseudomonadati; phylum Pseudomonadota; class Betaproteobacteria; order Burkholderiales; family Oxalobacteraceae; genus Janthinobacterium; species Janthinobacterium sp. SUN033. The sequence goes on along the minus strand of NZ_JAPQNV010000003.1, from coordinate 752,646 downwards.
TGGATGGCAGCGGCAACGGCTATGCGCGTCACATGGATATGACCGCTTGCGGTGCGAAACTGATTTCCGGCCAAATAACCACGAGCTGGTCGGACGAATCGTCAATGGGCGACCCGGCAGCCGAAGACAAGATCGCAGCTCTGGAGGCCACGCCTCAGATCGCGGCCGTCACATCGTCGGGCATCTGTCTTGATTGCCTGCTCAAGGCTGCCCACGTTGGCAGTCCCGTGGTGATCCGCGAATGACGATGCTTGACGTCAGAATTCGGTGGGAACAGCGACGCGACGCGATGCCCGAGCTACACTTATACGCCTTGGTGGATGGTGCTCAGTACCAAACCCAACGCAACAAGCGGCTACTGGCCGGCACCGGACTTTTTCCCCTATTCAGAGGCACCCCGGACGCTGCGCTCAGGCATGCCGGGCCTTGGCTGGTCGATGTGGCCAGCGTGGCGGAGTCTTTTGTCGAAGAGCTGACTGCGCTTGAGCGCGATACTCCTTCTCTGTCTTGGCTGATCTCGCCACAAGACTTGGATGGACTCGCGCAACTGTTGCAACTGAGGCTGGAGGTGCGCCTGCCGGATGGCCGTAGCGCCTTGCTGCGTTTTTGGGACCCACGCGTCTTGGCCAACCTTGCTCAGACGCTCGATGCCGGGCAGCGGGAGGAATTTTTCAGCCATATTTACGAGTGGCACCTGCTGCACAACGGGCAGCGTGTTTGGGTCGGGAGGCAACATGCTGACGCTCACTGAGGAACAGTGGCAGGCCCTGCAGCAAGGCGAAGCCCGCCAGTTCGTCTCAATGGTATGCGATGAGTTCCTTGCTAACCGGCCTGACATGCTTGTACAGCCCGGCCGGGAGGCCGTTCTGGCACGTATGCAGAATGCGCATGACTATGCTGCCCGTGTGGGTTTCACCAGTACGCCGCACATTATGCGATTGATGTACCTGTCTGCTGATGCCGTACGTATTCATGATGATCCGTTGGTCAATGGCTATCTATGTAAACGCGGCGCGACTCCGGAGCAGCGCCTAGATGAAATCGATGCAATCATGCGCAACAAATTACAGGGAATGAACTGATGCCAGCAATTTTCATTCCTGTCGTCATTCCTGTCGTTGAGGCCGTTGCAGTGCGTGTACTGGCTGCACTCGGTGTCGGCCTCGCCGCCGGCGCTGCGGGCGAAGCGGCGCTTGAGCAGGCACGCAAACGCCAGGAAGAGGCCGATAAGGCTAAATCAGGCGCGATTGCGCGCACGGAGGCCACAACGAAAGAAAAAGAAAAGTGCAAAGAGTGCCCGCCGGACCGTGGTGCTCTTATGCCTGTCAATCACCACATGTCGCAAAACTCGATGGAGTATCAGGCCAGAATAACGGGATTTCCTACAGGCATGGAATGGTTATTTGAAGGAAAAGACTTCGACGGCTTTAAATCTGGCATGTGCTTGTTGCAAGAGGCAAAAGCAGAATACGATCAGTTTTTTAATAGAGAAGGTGAGTTTCTATACCCCTTTCAAGAAAAAATTTTCGTTGACATGGGGAAACAGGCCCTGGCCCAATCAATAATCGTAGGCAGAAACAAACCGGCCGCATTAACGTATTACTTCCAAACCGCGATGGCTTGCAGATATATGAAGCCAAAGTTACTCAGTTTGGGAATATCCGTCCTTCACATTCCATAATATCATGACCATAATAAAAGCCGCATTCAAAAAACTGACACCCGGCACATCGTTAGCCTTCCGGTCCAATGTCGAACAGATTGGGCCTATCGTCCGATTTCTGCAAAAAACTGATCCCCTGGGAAAACAGTGGTTCCTGATGGGGGGATACCGAAGAGGAGTCGCTTCGATACCCAGCTTTCGACGCCCTGGGAGAACTCACCCCTGCAGCCGAGGCGGTACTCGAAACAGAGTTTAAAGGCGACAATATTCGTTATTTTGCTGCATGGAATGGAGAACTTAAGCAAGGCGATGGAGCGACTATTACTTTTCAGTTTCACGATGAGGACTGGCCTGCCTGGAGCCTTGAGATTAATTATCAAGGCGAAGGTATTCAACGTCTTGGGGGGCTTGATGGCGTGATAGAGCTTCTCTCAATGATTGCCGGTAGTCTTCAACCTAGCATCATCAATGTCGCACGCTATCAGTATTTTGAGAAGCAGGTATTCCAGGATCGGCCTGGCGTAGGCTGGATGCTCTACCTTCCGCGCGTGCTGGCGGTCCAGCAAGTGCCAGAGGCCCGCGCGCTTGTGCCTGTGATGATCACGGACGAGAAGGATAACGATAAACAAATCGGCACCATCATTGTCAGTGTCACCGACGTGCCGTTCTCGGACGAGAACCCTGAGCACGTCAAGATAGCCAACGCCATCGAAATCCGTTTGGTCGATCAAGACTTACTACCTCCTTTCGCGGACCACTAAGCGCTGGCTGTACAGACCACACTTGCACAAAAAAACGTTTCCGCATCGTCCGTGTGGGGCGGTGAAAACAGTGCGTTGCAAGGTGGTGGAAAAACATTGCGTGCGGAACAAAATTACGCGTAAGCATTTGAACTGTATGAAGTATTTTGAAGACTTGAAAACTAGTGCCGGGTTAAATTGTTCGTGAGATTCGAAGGGCGAGGCTTAGCAGCTCAGCCCGCCCCGAATCCGCCACCAGCTGCCGCTGCGCGGCAGCTTCGCGCGCCCCAGGCGCGCGTTTGTGGTTCCAATTAGCTTTTCGACTGAGCCGGCTTTCACAGCACCCGACGCATCAGTCGGTGTCTGAATGGCGGCCTGACCCTCAGCCTGCGTGTCCTAGCGGGTCTGTATTGCGGACTTGTGGTCCAAATCTATTCGAGGCTGGCGAACGGCGAGGCAGCTTGCGGCGTATTCGCGCTGCGGTTCAATTCCGTGCTGATCCCCTGCCATTCGAACAGGTCGTCGCAGAGCAGGCCGTGCGTGTAATATGTGTGGCTTCGTTAAGTGTCAGCTTTGGTTTGATGGCAATTTTTATACTTGCGGATCGCAAAACTATGTGCGTGATGCAATAATTGAATAATTTTATAGCTATGAAAATGATAAACCTTCCTCGGTGGGTACGGCGATTTTTGCCGATCTATTTACTGGGACTTCCTCTAGGTGTAGGAGCTGAATCGATGCTGCAGTATCGCAATATTTCTCTCGGCGATGCGTCGGATAAAGTGTTGAAATTAGCAGAAAATGAGTTTCCTCGCGTTAAGTTGGAGTCTAGAGAGAATTCATTTGATATTCTTGCGATCATGGCTGGAGATGATCAAGGAATTATAGATAATTCATGCCGCTCCGCGGCAACCAGTGATTTGCAACAAGATTGTATATCAGCGCGTTTTATTTTTTCTGGCAAAGCACAGGGAGATCTTCTGGCCAGTGTTTTTGTTGACCAGGGTTTTAGTACCGCCATTAATCGAGACAGTCTTATTGTTATGCTTGTGGCCAAGTATGGACAGCCCAGAATAACTTCTGGAGATGTCGTTCCTGCAACTGATGTGAATCCTGAGTCGAAATTTATTTCGTTTCTTTGGGGAGGGTTGCGAACACCCGTAGGCATCTATCGTCCTAGCCGTTTCCCTTACAAAGATAGGGAAATTATTGGTGGTAAGTACATATCTGCAGTGATTTATTACCAGGGAGACTTGGCAAACGGTTATAGTTTTCGCATCGTTGACTCTGAAATGATGAACGAAAGCATGAAGGTGGATATGAGTGAACCACAAAGGTTAGAGGCTGAGCAGCGAACTCAAAACGATGCCTCAGAAAAATTTTGATTGTGACTTCATACCTTGCGAGAGTGCCCGTCAGACTGGTGGATGCCAATATTGTGCAGGCTGCATGAAGAACGACTTTTTTCTTTCCACTTGTCGCATTTACTCATCCTGAAGTTTTATCAAACCGTCTACTCCAAGGAGTGAATATGTTAACAAAACTGGCAAAAGCGCTGGGACTTAAACAGCCTAACGGCTCGAATGCCGAGCAAGATATCTTAATCCTGGCACTGAAAGGAAAATGTGCTGGCGACACCTATTACCACGACATGGATAAGTCGGTTTTTGACAGTGCGATGGAAGGCGACGATGAGGAGGATTTTTATCGCTTCTATGCTCGGCAGAGAGAGATAGGTATTCAAGCATTCAAAAAAGAAGTAGAAAACGATCTCTCGACATTGTCTGGATGTCAGCTTCATGCCATCGCTCAGCATCAAAATTATCATAATGGCGTATGGCTTCTAAGACAGGTCATAGCGCAACCAAAGTGCGAATTTGCCACAGCGTTTGGCATTTACTGGGCCAATCAGCCGGGCGATTACTATGCGCGATATGAGACACTCGATCTTGCTTGCGAGGACATCAATGCCCTATCCCATGCGAATGCCGTGTTGCTCAATGTGATCGAACACAAGACAAGGCTAGGAACATTTGCACAGACCGTTCCCGTTCCCGATGTTGCCTGTTTCCTGGATCGCAAGCCAGACTATTCCGTGAAACCGATGATAAATATTCCAGTTGAACTCCGTGTATAGTTGTGAGGAGCAGAGCTTGTGATATGGGAATTTATGCGGAGGGATGTCGATACCCTAGTCTTCGCAAGGTATTTATGCACCGATATTCGGGTGTGGGTAGTTTAGTAGGTACGGTTGTCGCTTGGCATCTAAAAGCCGCATAAAGCTTAGTCATTCGCATTACACCGCTCCGCCTGGCAATAAAAAACCGCCCGAAGGCGGTTTCTTTATTTCCCGGTGGAAGCGAGCAGGGCGCCTTCGCGCCCCGAATCCCCCTGTTTTTGTGACCCTAATGCACGCTCTTCATCAACACCAGCACAATGAACACGCAAAACACGATGTTGGCCACTACCAGCAGCATGCAAGTGCGCCACAGCGCGCCCCATTTGCCCAGGTTGTAGGTGCCGCGTAGCTGCAGAAACATGTGCAGGGGCGGCGCCACGCACACCAGCAATCCGATCAGCCAGCCCTGGTTGAGTATCGATAGCGGTATCAGCACGGTCAACAGCAAGGACATGAAGCACAGCGAGTACAGCACGAACACCGCATGCTCGTACATGGTCACGCCAGGCTTCCAGAAAAACATCAGCCACATGAAGGGCAGCGAGATCGGGATCAGCAGGAACGAGAACTTGTAGATCGTGTTTTTGAGCTTGTAAAACGCCAACTCGGGATTCTCTGCGGCGTGATGAAAGCTTTTTTCCAGCTCAGGAAAAGTGGCGTCGGGATTGGGCGGGCTGGACGCGATCCTGGAGACAGTCTTGTCGAACCAACCGGGCTCTCTCAGCTCAACTGCCTCCTCACTGTTCACTTTTTCGGGTGATGCGACGTACAGCAGGCGTTGCTCGGCTTCGTGTTGCAGCTTGCGCGAAACGGCCAGCGCCTTCTCGACACCGGCGACCCCGGTATTGGCCTTGCGGGCCTCCTCCAGCGCCTGCTCATTGCGCTCGACGCGGAGCTTGGCGGACGCGGCGTGGTTGGTCAGCGAGGCGATATTGGCGTCGCGGCTGAGAAGCTGGCCGCTGCCGAACGAGGTGACGAAGAAGGTCAGGAAGACCATGAACAGGAACAGCGCCAGCGGCGAAACATAGTTCTTGCGCTGGCCGTCGATGTAGCGGCGCGTCAGACGGCCCGGAAAGGCCACCAGCAGCGGGAGCGTCTTCCAAGCTTTGGCGTCGAAGTGCAGGATGCCGTGCACGACTTCTTCGGCCAGGTGCAGCAGCGAATGGTGGATGTGGGCCGGCTGGCCGCAGGCCTGGCAAAATGCGCCGCCCAGCGGCGCCTGGCAGTTGGCGCAGTTCGCCAAGTGCGCGGCACTGGCCGGCTGCGGCGTTTGATCGCCCGCGATCTCGCTGGCCGTCACATCTGCCATCGTCAGGGCGCCGGCCGCTTTCTGCTCACTCATCGTGCATCTCCCACCAGGAAAATGGCTGATTGTGCAACAAGGCGCCTGTATGTTCAAGTAAATACTGGCAAAAACGGCTATCCGTTCGACCAGCCCGGTGCGTGCTAAAAAAACGACGTTTTTCTTCCGCTTGTCCGCCGAAAACGCAGTTCGTCGCAAGCCGCTGGTTCTTTGCCGTCATCCTCTTTATCTTCCTTACTGAGCTGGCGCGAACGGTCGCGCTGCCGAGCCACTTTCAACGGGATATCCATATGTCGAAACTTTACTCGCGTCGCCTCGCCTCACCGCTGCTGCTGACATTGCTTTTGGTGCTGCAAGCTCCCGCCAGCCACGCTGACGCCGCCTCCACCGCCGCTCCTGCAAGCGTCACTGGGGCCAGCGAAGAAGAGGCGCTGGCCGCACGTATCGACAGCGAGATCGCGCCCCTGTTCAAGGCAAACGAGCCTGGCGCCACTGTCATCGTCACGCAGGCCGGCCTTACCGTGTTTCGCAAGGCGTATGGCATGGCCGACGTGGCCAAGGGCCGGCCCATGACCCCGGACACGGTGATGCGCATCGCTTCAATCAGCAAACAGTTCACCGCCACCGGCATCCTGATGCTGGCGGATGAAGGCAAGCTGGCTTTGGACGAGGACATCCGGAAGTTCCTTCCCGACTACCCCAGCGGAGGCAAGCGCATTACGATCGAGCATCTGCTGACGCATACCTCGGGCATCGCAAACTTTACCAACAAGCCGACCTTTGAGGCGGGAATGAATACGGATCAGACGGTGAGTCAGATGATAGACAGCTTCAAGAACGATGCGCTCCAGTTCGAGCCAGGCACGCGCTATTCGTACAGTAATTCGGGTTACTTCTTGCTGGGTGCAATTATCGAAAAGGTCTCAGGCCTGTCGTATGCCAAATTCGTCGAGCAGCGCATTTTCGTGCCGCTCGGTATGCGCGACAGCGCTTACGAAGGCCATGAGCGTGGCAGTGCGATGCGCGCCAGGGGCTATACGCGCAGCAGTGCCGGTTCCGCCTTCGAGCCAGGCAAGGCGGTCAGCATGACGCTGCCGTACGCGGCCGGAGCGCTCGTGTCCACAGTGGACGACCTGGCGCGCTGGGATGCCGCCGTCAGCGCCGGCACACTGCTTAAGCCTTCCAGCCAGCAGAAAGCGTTTACCGCCCATGTCCTGGCCGACGGCAAAAGTGTTCCCTATGGCTATGGATGGAGCGTGCGCAAGATGCGCGGCATGCCAATGCAGTCACACGGCGGCGGCATTCCCGGCTTTTCCACCTACGCATTGCGTCTGCCCGAGAAACAGCTGTATGTGGCGGTGCTGACCAATGCTGACAGGGGCCTCCCGGGGGCCGAAATGATTGCGGTGAAGGCGGCGACTATTGCAGTTGGCAATGGTTTTCCTGAGTAATTCGAGGGGGACGCACACGTGCCGCCAACCGGCGCTGCAGAGGCAGGCGGTCACCCGGTGTCTGCGATCCTTTTGCCACCGCCGCCTGCAACGCCTCCGCAACCCGCAAAAAACGTGGCCCTTCATTCCCGGCCAGGCGCGGCAAGCAGATGGTCAGGTTTCAATCTTGTATGGTTTGCAACTGGGACATTTTGTCTCAATGTATGGATATTGTTTTAAAGTAGTATGTGTCAGAACCTGCAGCAACACCATCCTTGCATGGCAGTCGCTGACGTTTTCACCTCGCTCATCCGCATTCGGCAAATCACGGCGCTCGGTGCTCTTGATATTTCATAGCTGGCTATAATGAAAGAGTCACGCAGGATGCCCTGGGGGATGGTTTGAACCGTAGTTGCGGAAGCAGCGTTTTGAGGAAGTGCTCCTCACGATAGACAGTATCAAGTAATAAAACCTGGAAATACTCAAAATGATGGATTGGACCCCTATAGTCTTTGTTACGTTCAAGGCTCTCGTGCTTTGCACGGGCATGTTCTTCGCCATCAAGTGGCATTACGATCAAGGGAAGAAGGGGAAAGAGCAGGAGGCGCGCGCGGTGCTGCGCGCGGGCGGCAAGGTAGCCGCACTCTTCGTGCTCACGCTCCTGGGCCTGGGGCTCGTCACCTTTTTCGTCGTCAAGATGGTCGGTCTGGAGATGATCTGGCCCTGATGGCCAAGAATAGTCTGCCGGTATCCGGTGATGCGGCAGCAATGCCCCGTTGCGCGGCAGTCCCGCGCACGCACGGCGCTTTCTGAATCATGTGTACCTTGTCTGTTTGGAAATACTGTGTAAAAATACAGTGTCAACTTTCAAAAAGGACTCCTCATGATCAAAGGCAGCTGCTGCTGTGGCTCGGTAAAGTTTGAATTGACATCCCCCCCGGCAATGATGGGCATGTGTCACTGTTCCCGTTGTCGGAAGGCCGGAGCGAGCACCCTGGCCTTCGTTGATAAAAATTCATTTACCTTGCTGGCGGGACGGGAATTCATTCAACGCTATGAGCCGGAACCTCCGTTTACATATGCAAGAACTTTTTGCAAAAAATGCGGAACTTCTTTAGGGGAAATTGGCTCAGAGAATGATTCATTTCCCATCTCAGTCAATTGCCTGGATGATGACCCTGAGGCAAGAATACAATTCCATGTGCATGTTGGCTCCAAGCCTGCATGGTATGAGATTTGTGATAGTGCAAAACAGTTCCAAGAAAGTCCGACATAATAAGAAAAACCAGTCATTTGACTAGCTTTTCTTATCGCATGTTGTCAGGTCCGGTGCGGGAGGATTGCTTTTATTCGCCCATGGCCCTGATGCCTTGATATCTATTTCGTGGCTTGCTTTTCAATTGAGCTGGCATCGACGACGTCCAAGGCCTTTGTCCATGCGCCAATGGTGGAACTGGCCCTCGCGCCCATTCGACCTTGGCTTCCCAAGCGATCATTTATGCGCGATGCCCCCCTTTATCGGCTAACTGGCACGAACACTTCCCATTTTTTCTGTGTCGTGGGCTTTACGGTCTTGGCGCAACTCACGGCAACATTGAATCCAGACAGGCCGTAGCTTTGCGGAACCCATTTCACACGCAAAGCTGCCGCGCATTTTGTCACCAGAATCTTCCGGTTCGGCTCCAGGACTTGCCAACTTGTGCCATTTTTGGAGTTCTCTGCTGCAATGAACTGTACTGCGGCCTCCCTGATTTCAAACAAGCCATGGATGTCGCCGCGTGTCCGGTCCTCGTCAAGCGTGGCCGCGAGTGCCGATGAGACGCCAGCAATAAGAAAAACGGCGACGACCAAGGAAGCGTACATGCGTCTATTCAAACGTAACGGTGCCAACATATTTACAATCCTTGCCAAGTCTGTTCGATATCAGATAGAGATATGAAAGGTTTTGCATTTTACATTCAACAATCCCGGATCCACCGTTTTTGTTCTCCACTGGCGAGTGCGTACTTTTCGTGGCACGATGATAAGTTCATCGGCTACCCATTCAACTGACTGAACGCACATGGCTTTTACTTTTCCCCCGTTTTCCGATATTCCCCACGAAGAATGGCTCCTTCTGTTGAATCACCCGGACGTCATCCGCCATATGCCACTGGCCACCGAACGTTGGACGGATGGCGCTATTGCGGAATGGGCGAAAGGCAAGGACGCGCAATGGCAAGCGAATGGCTATGGACCGTGGGCTATCCGGGTGGATGGCGCGTTTGCCGGCTGGGGCGGTTTTCAGAAGGAAGGGGGCGAAGCTGACCTGGCACTGGTATTGCTCCCCGGGTTCTGGGGACATGGGCCCGCGCTGGCGCGCCATTTCATGCACCGCCGGCTGGAACTGGGCATTGGTCCGGTCAGTATCCTGCTGCCGCCCAGCCGCACTCGCGTCAAGGGGCTGGCAAGAATCGGCTTCCTATTTGATCGCGAGGTGGAGCATAAAGGCCAACGTTTTTTGAAGTTCCGGACATCGGAATGAGCGTCACATGCACGGTGGGGATGGAAACAGTCTTTCTCTCCCGCAACTGGCATACTATTCAATGCATATGCGAATCTGAGCAAAGTTTGCAGAAACAAGCTGCGCCCATGCGCGATCACTTTCCACTTTTGAATCCATGAAAAACATCACCGTCGAATATCGCCATAACTTCCCCCTCGATCCGCTCGATGTCGTCCGTGTCTTCGATCAATCCGGCATCAAGCGTCCGACCGACAATCTCCCGAGAATCGCGCGCATGTTCGCCGCGCCTTGCCTCTCGCTGTCGGCTTGGGTGGATAATGAGCTGGTGGGACTGGCCCGCTCGCTGACCGATTATGCGTATTGCTGCTATCTGTCGGACCTGGCCGTCGACCAGCGGTACCAGGGCCTGGGTATCGGCAAGGAACTTGTCAAGCGCACCCAGGCGATCATCGGCGACGACGTGTCCTTGATACTGCTCTCCGCCCCGGACGCCATGTCCTACTATCCGACGCTCGGTTTCGAGCCTGCCGGCAACGCCTACGTCATCCGGCGCAAACATTGAGCGACTGTTTTTAACAATTCCCGCAGCTGATGAAACCCGTCTATACCCTCGCCGAAGCTCTGGCAAAAGATCCCGGCCGCGTCGCCAAAACCCAGGCCCTTACCCTCGACAGTGCCAGGCCCCACATGGGCCTGAAAGGCAGGCATGGCCTGTTCGCTTCCGATGCCTGGTGGGAAAGCATCGAGGCTAAGCGCCTCCCGACGCAAACCGTGACGGGCATCATCGAACGCACGTATTTCGCGGGCCAGGACAGCCGCCGTGGCGATCAGGTCAACAGCGTCACCTTGCGCCTGGCGGATGGCTCGGCAGTGGACGAAAGCATCTACATAAACCACAAGCAAGACATCAGCCTGTTCGTGCCTGGCGCGATGGTGACGATGGTCTACGCGCAAGATGAGCTGAAGGCACAGCCGGCCGCCGACGGCGGTGTCAATGTGGCGCGTATCGTGCTGGAAGTGGCCATATCCATCAGAAACGATAAAGAGTAGGGGGCGGCGCCATGCCGATGCTCCACGATCTGCACAAGCTTGATATTGGACAAGTTTCTAGCTGAAATTGGTTTGACCTCCCCCCGCGCCAGGTCTAGAGTCATCAACAAGACCTAACCGACCCCGGCGCCCACACCATGGCCAAGCCTTTTCCCTTGAACCCTAAGAACCCCGAACGCATCTGCTGGGGCTGCGACAAGTATTGTCCGCCGGACGCCATGCGCTGCGGCAATGGTTCCGAACGCACGCAGCATCCGATCGAATTGTTTGGCGAAGGCTGGAATGACTGGGGGCTGGCGGCGGCCGACAAGGCCGACAAGGACGAACCCCAGCCTTGACGGCAAGCGCAGCACGCGGCGCGCCGCTACAATCTCTTCATCGCGTCCGCGCTGAGGAGCCTCCATGCAAGAAACCCTGTCCCGCTGGCTGGCAAGCAGCGCCGGCGATGTCCGGTTCGTCGAGCACCCGCTGCGCAACACGGCCACGGTGGCGCTGTCGCATGCCACCCTGGTCCGTTTCCTCGCGCAGACGGGACACGTGCGGCGCATCATGAGTGTCCCTGCGGCTCCCTGATGATCAATGCCCGGCCACGGGCGCGCCGCCGTTGCGCCGTCCCGGCCGGAAACCATGCGCGCGGGTAGACCAGGCGATCGCAAAGGCCAGCACCAGCAAGCTGACCATGGCCCATGGGAAGGCGCCCGCGCCCCAGGTTTCCAGCAAGGCGCCGCCTGCCACGCCCGCTGCCGCGATGGCTCCATTCCACGCCACCACATTCATCGACAAGGCCACGTCGGCGCCGCTGCCGGCCGTGTCGGCCAGCGCCGTCTGCAACAGCGTTGCCGCGCCGCCAAAGGACAAGCCCCAGACGGCCATGCCCAGGTAAATGACAATGGGAAACTGTGACGCGATGCCCAGCACGAGGGCCGTGGCGGTGAACACGCCCAGGCTGACCAGCACAGTGCTGCGCAAGTGGCGCTCGACCAGCTTGCCCGTGATCCAGATACCGGCCATGGCGGCGGCGCCGAAGACGAGCAGCACCAGGTCCACCCGCTCCGTCAATCCGGCCGGCGCCACGAACGGGGCGATGTAGGTATAGAGAATGTTGTGCGCCAGCATCCAGGCGATGACGACGGCCAGCACGGGGCGCACGCCCGGCGTCGTGAAGACGCGGCGCAGGGGCAGGCGTTCATGGACGGACTGGCCCGGGTAGTCCGGCACCTTCGCCAGCACCCAGGCGATCAGGATCAATGTAAGGGCGGAAATGATCCAGAACGCGGCACGCCAGCCGACGAGCGAACCGAGCAAGGTGCCCAGCGGCACGCCCAGGGACAGGGCGACGGGCGCGCCCACCATGGCCAGCGCCAGGGCGCGGCCTTGCTGATGCGGCGCCACCATGCGCCGCGCGTAGCCGGCCAGCAAGCTCCACGCCAGTCCGGCCGCCATGCCGGCAAAGAAACGGGCCGCCAGGGTCAGCCAGTAGTGGGACGACAGCGCCGTGACGGTATTGAACACGAGAAAGCCGATGATGGTCAGCAACAGCACGTTGCGGCGGCGCCAGCCGCGTGTGGCGATGGTGAGCGGAATGGCTGCCAGCAGGGAGCCGAGGGCATAGGCCGTGACCATTTGCCCGGCCAGCGCGGCGCTGATGCCGAGTCCCGTGCTGATCTGCGGCAACAAGCCGGCGGGCAAGGTTTCCGTGACGATGCAAATAAAACCCGTCATGGCCAGGGCCAGCAAGCCGGCGACGGGGAGGCGGTCGGCCAGCGCAGGGCTGGCTCCGGTAGTGATAGTGGCGTGATTCACGGCAAACATCCTTGTCAAGTGATCAGGCGCAGGAGTGCCCCTGACCGTCGTTGCGGTACATATGTATCGATCGGTACAAATATAGGCGATGGCGCGCCGTGTTGTCAACGACTTCTGTATCGAGTAGTATGTAAGTGGCATACGGGTAGATGAGAAGGAGCGATGGATGGCGCAAATGGGACGGCCGCGCACGTTCGACCGGCAGGCGGCGGTCGAGCAGGCCATGTTTTTATTCTGGCAGCAGGGATATGAATCGACGTCCTTGAGTCAGCTCAAGGCGAGCCTGGGCGGCGGCATTTCCGCGCCCAGCTTTTATGCGGCGTTCGGCTCGAAGGAAGCGTTGTTCCGCGAAGCGGCGCAATGCTATCTGGACACGTTTGCACGCGTGACGGAATGCCTGTGGGACGATGGCCTGGCGCCGCGCGCGGCCATCGAGCTGGCCTTGCGCCAGTCGGCCAGCATGCAGTCCGATGCGGGCCACCCGCCCGGTTGCATGGTGGCGCTCGGTTGCATGAGCGCGCCGACGGCCGAGCATGCGGCTGTGGCCGCGCCCCTCACGCAATCGCGCGCCCGCACGCGTGCCGGCTTCGTGCGCTGCGTCGAGCGGGGCATGGCCAGCGGCGAATTGCCTGGTGATATGGATGCCGTGGCGCTGGCGTCCGTCTTCGACAGCTTTCTGTCGGGCGTGGCTATCCAGACCCGCGATGGCGTGGGCTACACCGTGCTGGACGGCGCCATCACGCAGATTCTGCGCGTGTGGGATGCCAGCCGCGTGCCGGGCTAGACGCTAGGCCGTAAAGCGAAACTCCAGCACGTCGTCGCCATACTTGTCCGTCTCGCCCGTCGAGGTCCAGCCCAGGTAGCGGTAAAAGCCGTAGGAACGCGAAGCGGGGTCGTCGGAGCAGCCGAGGAACAGCCGTTGATGACCGTGCGCGCGCAGTTCCGTCATCACCAGTTCCAGCAGGGTTTTGCCGATACCGAGGCCTTCGAATTCCGGCAGCAGCGCCAGGACGATGATTTCGCCCGTGTCGCGCTCGCCAAAGCAGTAGCCGACCAGCTGGCCGTCATGATGGCAGACGTGGCCAGGCAGGCTGCCCGAACGCATCATTTCCGCCCAGGTGCCGGCCGTGATGCCCACTTCCGCCAGGCGTTCCGCGGACACGGCGTTTTGCCGCGTCCTGCCCCGCAAGTCGATAAAGGCCGGAGTGTCTTCCGCCTTGGCGGGATGGAAGGTAATGGAAGCTGGATGTGTCGTCATGTCATTACTCGCTGGTGTCGTGTCTGTGGCGGGAGTGAGGCTGGATAAACCTCATTCCCAAGGTTTGCGCATGGTTTGCGCATGGCGCTGCCAGTCAAAGATTTTGCTATTCTCGATTGCCTGCTGGCCGGGATTGCCGCTATCGATGATTTCATCCTTGACGATAATCAAGTCGTTTTTGTCATTCAAGCGGTATTCCCGATAGCGTTCGCAATCCTGTGCGCGCCGGGCGATGGTAATTAATTTGCTGGCTTGCCACGCATAGCTGTCTTCATAAAAGCATTGCGCCGCGCAGCCGCAATTGGGAATGCCCCCTTCGATTCTTTGCTCGGCCATGTTGATGTTCAGATTCGGAATGGCTGACAAGGGTTGATTGAAACGGTATTGCTGCGCTGGCGCATCCCATAACCATACATCGGAACAGCGGATGCGTCCCTGGCTATCCGTGTATCCGGTGACCCACAGGTCGGCATGGCCGTCGAAATTCATGTCCAGCAGCAGCGCGTGCAAATTGCCCGTGCCGCTGCTGCTGCAACTGCCATTCATCCACTGCTTTCCGATTTTCAGCCGATACGTCTGTTTTTCATCGTGATTCGCATAGAGGATATCTGCCGCTTGCCGCACTTTGCCTGTCGCGGCTTTATCCAGATGCAAGGTACCAGCATAAACCGAGGTGGAAATCAGGGATAAAAGCAGAGCGATCAGTTTCATGGCGATATTTATGGGCGGGCACGAGTGCACAATGCGTGGATTACATCAGGCGGAGAATCATCATACTGCATGAATCCGGCAATGCGCCACACGGTTTCCTATCGTGCATTCTGCGCGGAACAGTGCTGTGTACAATGCCAAAAAATCCCCGAATAAGGAATCTTTATGAGCTCCTCTCCTGAATCTTTGAATGAAGCGGGCATCCTCGCCTATAACGACGGTCATTATGCCGAGGCCTTCAAGCAATTCGATGCGGCGGCGCGCACGGGCGATCCGGCCGGCCAGCATTTATTGGCCAGCCTGTATTACCAGGGCCATGGCGTGACGCAGGATTTGCCGAAAGCGGTGGAATTGTTCACGGCCGCCGCGCAAGCGGGTTTCCCGCCGTCGCTGGCCAACCTGGCCCTGATGTATGCGGGCGGCGATGGCGTCGCGCAAGACATGGCGCAATCGCTCGCGTATGGCCGCCAGGCGGCCGAGGCGGGCGATGGCCAGTCGCAATTCAACCTGGCGCAGGCTTACCGCAAGGGGATTGATGTACCGCAAGACTATGCCGAGGCGGCGTTCTGGTACAAGCAGGCGGCCGAAGCCGGCTCCCTGTCGGCGCAGAATGAATACGGCTTGCTGTACGCGCAAGGGCAGGGCGTGGAACTCGATTACGTGCAGGCGTATGCGTGGATCGCCATGCCGGCCGAGGCGGGCAGCGCGCAATCGATCAAGAACCGCGACCAGTTGCTGGAAATTCTCACGCCGTCACAGCAGCAGGCGGCGCGCGCGCTGGCCGCGGAGTATGCGGCGCAGTATGGCGTCAATCCCCACTAAAGTAACACCTAACAAAACCTACTGCGCGTCGTAATTTGCGGTCTGCGATGCTCACTGTACCTTCGTACAGTTGCGCTTCTCAAGCCAACGGGGGCGCCGAGCCTTACTTCCGCTCGCTACGGTTTTGTTAGGCGTTGTTATTGGGATTTCCCAGGTAGTTTGCTCAGCACGCCGGCCGCATCGAGTTCATAGCTGTCGAAATCGCGCGCGAGGAATAGTTTGCCTGAGTAATGCAGCCGCGCTTCCGCTTCCAGTTCGGCCATGCCTTCCGCATGGTGATAGCGGGCGCTGAAGTGGGTGAGGATCAGGTTCGGCAAGCGGACCGCTTCGGCGAACTGCGCCACGCGCTGCACGGAACTGTGCGTGGGGCCGGGCCCCACTTTCTGCAGCATGGCTTCCGTGTAGGTGGCTTCATGCACGAGCAGTTGCGCATCCGCGCAAGCGTCGGCCAGCAAGGCCGGCGTGTCGTTGTCGCCGCCGACCACCACCGTGGCGCGCTGCGTTTCCGTCTGGCGGAAAGCGGCGGCGCGCAAGACCGTGCCATCGTCGAGCAGCGCATCCTGGCCAGCCTGCAAGAGTCCCCAGGCGGGACCGGGCGGCACGCCGGCCGCTTGCAGGGCCGCCTTGTCCAGCTTCCATCTGCTCGTTTCCAGCGCGAAACGGTAGCCGACGCTCGGTGCGCGGTGCGACAGCGCGTGGCGCGAGACGGTCAAGCCCGCTTCCTCGTACACCACTGGCGCGCTGTCCACGTCGATGTGGATCAGCGGATACGTCAGGAACAGTTCCGTGTGCAGCAAGGTGGCGTCGATCCAGGCCTTGATGGCGGCCGGGGCGATCAGCAGCAGGGGCTTCTTGCGCCCAGTCATCGAGGCGCTGGCCAGCAAGCCCGGCAGCCCATAGCTGTGGTCGCCATGCACGTGGGTGATGCAGATGCCCACCAGGTCGTGCACGGACAGGGGCAGGCGCTGCAGCCGGTGCTGCGTGGCTTCGCCGCAATCGATCATCCACCAGTCGCGGTTGTGCGTGGTTTGCAGGGCCAGCGACGTGACGTTGCGGTGGCGCGTGGGCACGCCGGAGGACGTGCCGAGAAAAGTCAGTTTGAACATGGGCGCATTATGCGGCAAGCCACCGCTGTTGCCAACGCGCCAGTCTTCAGCCTGCCAATGGCGCGCGCAATTTGTCCTTGTAGATGCGCCCGTTCTTCATGATCAGCAGCAGGTTTTCTTCCGGCTGGGCAAGGAAATCCAGATTTTTCGCAGGGTCGCCATCGGCCACCAGCAAGTCGGCCAGCGCGCCCGCGGCCAGCTTGCCCAAGGTGCCAGGGTAGGGCGAGCGCTGGCCGGACAGGGCCAGCAGTTCGCCATTCTGTCCCGTCGCCTGCGCCAGCAAGGTCAAGGGATCGTAAAAGCGCGTGAGTTTCGCCAGCTGGCGGCCTTGCGTGGGCGTGTTTTTCGCGTTGAACAGGATGTCCGTGCCCCAGCCCGTCTTGATGCCGTACTTTTGCGCCAGCGCATACGCCCTCACCGTGCCTTCGGATACGATCCTCTGGCTGGCCTTGCGCGCCGCATCGGGATACACATTCGCATCCGCGTCTTGCAGGAACGGTTGCAGGCTCCACCACGTGCCCGTGTCGCGCATCAGGCGCGCGGAGTCGTCGTCGGCCAGCTGGCCGTGCTCGATGCTGCGCACGCCTGCGCGGATGGCCCGCTGTATGCCTTTCGGCGTGTAGACGTGGGTCATCACATACGTGCCCCAGTCGGCCGCCGCTTCCACGCCGGCGCGCAGTTCGCGCTCCGAATACTGCGTGCTGTCGAGCGGGTCGTATATGGAGGCGACGCCGCCGCCCGCCATCATCTTGATTTGCGTCGCGCCCAGCATCAGCTGCTCGCGCACGCGGCGCAGCACTTCCGCCTCGCCATCGGCGATCATGGCCATGCCCGCCGTTTCCGCCATGCCCAGCGGCGCATTCGCCGCGCGGGGGATGTCGGAGCGCAAACGGAAGTCGCCATGGCCCGAGGTTTGCGAAATCATGGCGCCCGACGGAAAGATGCGGGGGCCGTCGACGATGCCTTCATCGATGGCGCGCTGCAATGCAAACGCGGGGCCGCCCGGATCGCGCACGGACGTAAAACCCCGCAGCAAGGTGCGCTGCGCTTCCTGCGCCGCCACCAGGTACAGATAGCCGATATCGGCCGTCATGGCCGTCACCTGGTTGATGGCGGCCAGCATGGTGTGCCAGTGGGCGTCGATCAGGCCCGGCATCACCAGCTTGCCCTGGCAATCGATCACTTGCGCGCCGTCCACCTTCTCGCCGGCCGGCAACAGGGCGGTAATGGTCGGGCCCGTCACCAGCACGTGGATGCCGGAACGGGGCGCCTTGCCCGTGCCGTCGAACAGGCGCAGATTGGTCAGCAGGAGGGGACGCTGGGGCGTTTGCGGCTGCTGGGCGATGGCGTTGCTGGTGGACAAGCCGATGAAGGGCGCCAGCATGGCGGCCGCGCCGCCGAGAAATTGCCGGCGCCGCATGTCCGCCATCACCCGCTGGTGCAGGATGGTGAAGACGGTGCCGCCGCAGTCGCAGGCGCGCGGCTTCAAGCCGCCCGTTTGCCATGTATCCATCAGATGCTGCTCCTGTGCCAGGGCCATTGCGGTCATCCTTTCATCGCTGCCGCGCCGTGTGCTGGCACGCGGACAAAGTTAATTAATGGAAACAATGACCATTGAAAGCCCGCAGCGATGGCAAGTCAAGCGTGCACTTGCTTTACAGCAAAGAATGCAGCATTTGCCGTTCAAGGTACATGCTAAGGTGCATGCTGGCCGCTATCTTCGCCCGCCGTGTAATCGACAAAGCCGTCGCGGCGGCAAAAGCTGGCCAGCTGCATGCCGGCCTGGCGCGCGATGCGGATGGCCAGCGAGGTGGGCGCCGAGATGGTGGCGACGAGTCCGATATGCATGCGTGCCGACTTGCGCACCAGTTCATAGCTGGCGCGGCTGGACAGGAAGACGAAGCCGTCGTGCATGGCGATGCGGTGCAGGGCCAGGTAGCCGATAAGCTTGTCGAGGCCGTTATGCCGGCCCACATCCTCGAACACTTTCACGATGGCGCCCTCGGCCGTGCACCAGGCGGCCGCATGTACGCCGCCCGTCTTGTGCATCAGCTCCTGGTAAGGCAGCAGTTCGCGCGCGGCGCGGCCGAGGATGGCGCTGCTGGCCACCAGCGGCGGCAGGGGACGCGTGATCTTTTCCGGCACCAGGTCCAGCAGGGCCAGGCTTTCGATGCCGCACACGCCGCAACCCGTGCGCCCGGACAGCGCGCGGCGCCGGCCCTTGAGCTTGATCAAGTCCGGCTGCGCGATGGTCAGCCGCACTTCCGCGCTATCTTCGCCGCAACACACGTCGAGGTCGTAGATGTCGCGCACGCTGCCGACGATGCCTTCGGTCAAGGTAAAGCCGACGGCGAATTCCTCGAGGTCGCGCGGCGTGGCCATCATCACGGCGTGGGCGATGCCGTTGTAGACGAGGGCCACGGGATACTCCTCGGCCACCATGTCGCGGCCCGCCGTGGCCACGCCCCCCTGGTGGCGCACCATGGGAACGTCCAGGTAGCCGTCGCGTTCGATGGTGGTGATGCCGATATTGCATTCCATGATTTTTTCCTCCTATACCTAACCAAACCTACTGCGCGTCGCGATTTGCGGCCTGCGATGCTCACTGTGCATTCGCACAGCTACGCTTCTCAGCCACAACTCACATCCGCTCGCTACGGTTTTGTTAGGCATATAAATTAGTTGATCTGATAGCGCGGGCAGGGCCGTATCGAGGGCGGCAGCGGGTCGCCATGCAATTCCAGCAGCGAGCGTTCCGTTTCCCGCGTCATGGCGTTCAGGGCCAGGCAGTTGGGCGCCAGGCCGAACGGTTCGGCGATCTGCTGCGCGATGGCTTCCAGCGCAAACAGGGTGTAGGCGACGAAGACGGAAATGAGGGGCGTGGCCACGCCGATGGCATCCACCAGGCCCAGCGGCAACAGGAAGCAATACATGTAGACGGTGCGGTGCACCAGCACGCCGTACGGATACGGTATCGGCGTGTTCTTGATGCGCTCGCAGCCGGCCACGGTGGCGGCCAGGTCGTTGAGCTGGGTGTCGAGCATCCACAGCAGCTGCGTCTGGCCCGGCTGGCGCTGCACGGCGTCGTGCAGCATGGCGCGCACCGCATGCAGTATGGCGACGGGCTTGAAGTTGGCGCCCTGCAAGCGCTGCACGTCCTCGGCCGGCAGGTAGCGCGCCAGGTCTTCCTGCGGCTCCGTCTGGCGCAACTGGTGCTTGAGCGCGTAGACGAAGGCGACCAGGCGGCGCAGCAGCAACTCGTGGTCCAGGCCGCTTGTTTCCTGCGGCAGATACGTGAGCGCCTGCGAAGCGAGGGCCCGCGCGGCGATCAGCAATTGCCCCCAGATATGCCGCGCCTCGACGAAGCGCGCATAGCTGGCGTTATTGCGAAAGCCGAGAAAGATCGCCAGGCTGATGCCGACCATGGGAAACGGCGCCGTATCGAGCGGAATCTTGACGCCGAAGATACGGCCATCCGTCAGCAAGGCCAGCGAGCTGACGACCAGCATCAGCAGCAATTGCGGGATGATGGCTTGCAGCACCGAGCCATCCCAGACAAACAGCATGCGGAACCAGTTGGTGGAGGGGCGAATGATCATGATGGAAGACGCATGCTGTGATGTGAATCAATGTTTCCGGGGCACGACTTTGCCCTCGAAGACGTAATATTGGAACAGGTTGTAGCCGATCATGATCGGCAGCATCGTGCCCATGCCGATCAGCATGAAGATCAGGGTCGGCTCATCGGACGCGGCCGCCGCGATGCTCAGCTTGCCCGGCACCAGATCCGGGAAGAAGCTGATGGCCAGGCCCGCGAACGACGCCAGGAACAGCACGATGGCGCCGCGGAAGGGGCCGCGCACGCCGTTCACGTGCACGGCCCACAGGATGTAGATGAAGGCGCTGGCGGCGATGGCGGCCAGGGCCAGCAGCACGCCGAACACGCCCGGCTGCGCCCAGCGGTCGTGGCCGATGGCGCTGAAGACCATGGTGCCGGCCGACAGCACGATGGCGGCCGCGACCGTCGCCAGCACGCTGGTGGTCGCGTAGCGGCGCGCCGCCGCTTCCAGCAGGCCGCCCGTCTTCTTGATCAGATACGTGCTGCCCAGCAAGCAATAGCCGGCTACCACGCCCAGCGCCGTGCAGGCCGTGAAGATGCCGCTCAGCCAGCCCGGCTGCAAGCCCGTGATGACCTCGCCCAGCACCACGCCCTGCGCCACGGCGGCCAGCAGGCTGCCCACGCCGAAGACCACGTCCCACAGGCGCTTGTTGCCGGCCGCATGGCGGAACTCGATCGAGGCGCCGCGCATGATCAGGCTGGCGATCAGCAGCATGATGGGAATGTACAGCTGTTCCAGCAAGGTGGCGTAAGCGCTGGGAAAGGCGCCGAACAGGGCGCCGCCCACCACCACCAGCCAGGTTTCGTTGGCGTCCCACACGTGGGCGATCGATTGGAAGATCAGGTTGCGTTCCTGCTCGCGGCGGGTGAACAGGCTGAGGATGCCCACGCCCAGGTCGAAGCCGTCCGTGACGACGTAAAAGATCAGCATCAGGCCGATCAAGCCGAACCAGGCATTGCCCAGCATGGCATGCGAATTCATATCCATTACATACTCCTAGTCAGATGGCGGCGCATGTCAATACCCCGCGGCATGGGCGGCGTCCGGCAGCGGCAGCGCCACGTCCGGGCCTTGTTGCAGCCATTTCTTGGCAAACACAAAGAAGGTGAGGAACAGCACGACGTAAAACACGGCAAACATCAGCATGCTGCCGGCCACGGCGTGGGCCGCCACGTCGGAGACGGCGTCGCGCGTGCGCAGCAAGCCGTACACGACCCACGGCTGGCGTCCCACTTCGCGCACGATCCAGCCGCACTCGACGGCGATGTAGGGCAGCGGAATCGTCAGCACCCAGGCCAGCAGCAGCTTGCGGTTGCGCACGAACTCCTGCACCCGTCCACCCACCTTGCGCCAGGCCACGAAGGTCCAGAACGACAGCAGCACGAACCACATGCCGATGCCGGCCATGGCGCGGAACGCGTAGTACAGCAGCGGCAGCATGGGCGGCTGGTCTGCGCGGGCGATGTCGGCCAGGCCCGTGATCTTGCCCGTGGCGCTATGCGTGGCGATCACGCTGAGCATGCCGGGCACTTCGACGGACCAGTCATTCTTTTGCTCCGCCTGGTTGGGCCAGGCCAGCAAGGACCAGGCGGCCCCTTCGCCATCGCGGTTCGTGTGCCAGTGGCCTTCGATGGCCGCGCCCTTGGCGGGCTGGGTCTTGAAGACGTCGACGCCGCTGGAATCGCCGAGCCACACTTGCAACGGTGCGATGACCAGCAGCAACATCAGCGCCAGCTTGAACGAGCGGGCAAAGAAGGCCGGTTCGCGGCGCTTGAACATATACCAGGCGGAAATGCCGGCGATGACGAACAAGCCCGTTTCCACGGCCGCCACCCACATGTGGCCCACGGCCCAGGCCATGTCGGGATTGAAGATGGCGGCCACGTAATCGGTGACGATGATCTTGCCGTCCGCCACGCGCACGCCGGCCGGCGTCTGCATCCAGGAATTGGCGACCATGATCCAGAACGAGGAAATGCTGGACCCCAGCGCCACCATGCCGGTGGCAAACAGGTGCACGCCCTTCGGTACGCGGCCCCAGCCGAACATCATGACGCCGATGAAACCCGCTTCCAGCATGAAGGCCATGGCGCCTTCGAAGCCGAGGATGTTGCCGATGAACTGGCCGGAATGGTGCGAAAACGGCGCCCAGTTGGTGCCGAACTGGAATTCCAGGGGAATCCCGCTGACGACGCCGACGGCGAAGTTGAGCACCAGCAACTTGCTCCAGAAGCGCGCGTGGCGGTAGTAGACGGGGTCGCTGGTGCGCAGCCACAGCGCCTCGACGACGAACAGGAACAGCGACAGGCTGATCGTCAAGATGGGCCACAGGATGTGGAAGATGGCCGTCATCGCAAATTGCGCGCGCGACAGGTCCAGGGTATCGAAACCGAACATGGCGTTCTCCTGTTCAGCTGACTGCGGCCGAAGGCGACAGCAGCACGGGGATGGATTTGAAGGTCGGCGTGCGCGAACCGTAGCCGACGCTGTCGAGCGGCACCAGCGGATTGGTTTCCGGGTAGTAGGCGCCGATGCAGCCGCGGGGAATGTCGTACTCGACCAGCAGGAAGCGGTCGGCGCGGCGTGCTATGCCGTCGTGCCACACGCCGATCAGGTCGACCCAGTCGCCGGCCGCAAAGCCCAGCATGGCCAGGTCGTCCTTGTTGATGAAGACGACGCGGCGCTGGCCGAAGACGCCACGGTAGCGGTCGTCCATGGCGTAGATGGTCGTGTTGTACTGGTCGTGCGAACGTGTTGTCATCAGCACCATCAGGCGCTCGCCATATTGCTGGCGTGCACGGTGGATCGGCGTGTCCAGTTCCACTGCGTTGACGAGGAATTGCGCCTTGCCGCTTTCCGTCTTCCATACCCGTTCGCGCGAGGCGATTTCCAGGTGAAAACCACCCGGCTTGGCCACGCGCAAGTTGTAGTCGAAAAAGTCATCGAACACTTGCTCGATGGAATCGCGCAGCAAGGCATAGTTGCCGGAATAGCGCAGCCAGTCGATCTTCTCGCTGCCCAGGGTCGCTTGCGCCATGCCGGCCACGATGGCGATTTCCGAACGCAGATTGGGCGAGGCGGGCTGGTTCATGCCGAACGAGATATGCACCATGCTCATCGAGTCTTCCACCGTCACGCCTTGCGCCACGCCTGACTGCACGTCGATTTCCGTGCGTCCCAGGGTGGGCAGGATCAGCGCATCCTTGCCGTGCACGAGGTGGCTGCGGTTGAGCTTGGTGGCGATGTGCACGGTCAGGTCGCACGAACGCAGCGCATCCCAGGTGCGCGGCGTGTCCGGCGTGGCCATGGAGAAATTGCCGCCCAGGGCGACGAACACTTTCACCTTTTTCTCCAGCATGGCTTCGATGGTGCCGACGGCGTCGTAGCCGTGGTGGCGGGGCGGCTCGAAGTTGAAGACGAGGCCCAGGCGGTCGAGGAATTCCTTGGTCGGCTGTTCTTCTATGCCCATGGTGCGGTCGCCCTGCACGTTCGAATGTCCGCGCACGGGGCACAGGCCCGCGCCCCGCTTGCCGATATTGCCGCGCATCATCATCAAGTTCGACAGGATTTGCACGGTGGCCAGCGAATTCTTGTGCTGCGTCACGCCCATGCCCCAGGTGGCGATGACGGCCTTGCCCTTCACATAGATCTGCGTCAATTCTTCGATCTTGTCGCGCGCCACGCCCGATTCGGCCAGCAGCAAGTCCCAGCTTTCCGCGCGCATGTCGGCGGCGAAGGCGTCGAAGCCGCTCGTGTGTTCGGCGATGAAATCGCAGTCGAGCACGCGCTCCTGGCCATGGGAGATGGCGTCGTCATCGAGTTCGACGACGCGCTTGGCCATGGCCTTGATCAGCGCGAAGTCGCCGCCCAGCGTGGGGCAGATGAACAGCGAGCAAATGTTCGTGCTGCCGCCCGTCAGCATTTCCAGCGGATGTTGGGGGCTGGTGAAGCGCTCCAGGCCCCGTTCGTGCAGCGGGTTGATGGAAACGATGGTGGCGCCGCGGCGCGACGCTTCGCGCAATTCGCCCAGCATGCGCGGGTGGTTGGTGGCGGGATTCTGGCCGAACAGCAGCAGGGTGTCCGCGTGCTCGAAGTCGTCCAGCAGCACCGTGCCCTTGCCGATGCCGACCGTTTCCGGCAAGCCGCGGCTCGTCGCTTCGTGGCACAGGTTGGAACAGTCGGGGAAGTTGTTCGTGCCGTAGGCGCGCACGAACAGTTGATACAGGAAAGCCGCTTCGTTGCTGGCGCGGCCCGACGTGTAGAAGGCGGCCTGGTTCGGGTCGTCCAGCGCGTGCAGGTGGTGCGCCACGAGGGCGAAGGCGTCGTCCCAGGAAATGGCCTGGTATTTGTCGCTGGCCGCGTCGTACACCATGGGGTCCGTCAAGCGGCCATGTTGTTCCAGATCATAGTCCGACTGCTCCATCAATGCGGTGACCGTGTGCTCCTCGAAAAATTCCGGGCGCACGCGCTTGCTCGTCGATTCAGCGGCCACGGCCTTGACGCCGTTTTCGCAAAATTCGAACGTGGACGCGTGTTCGCGGTCGGGCCAGGCGCAGCCGGGACAGTCGAAGCCGTCGGGCTGGTTTTGTTCGAACAGCGAGCGGTAATTGCCCGCGCTGACTTTTTCCTTGAACAGGTTGATGGCCACGTACTTGAGGGCACCCCAACCGGCCGCGGCATGGGTGTAGGGCGCGATGCGCGCGTCGGACTTTGGCTTGCTCATGATGACTCTCCTGGTGATATGCGATGGGACAATCACATGGTAGGGGCGGCGGCTTGCCCCGTAGGCGCACAGTTCCGGACAAAAAAACAGAGTACAGATGGCAAGGTGACGATGCCGGTCGCGCCGGCGCCGGCCGTGATCTATGATGTGGACAAGGAGAAAAAACATGCACAAGGAAGACAAGGAAGACGGCATCGACGCGGCCCTGATAGCGCTGCTGGCGCTGCTGTGGGAAGCGCGGCAGGAGGCGCCGGAGAAACCGTGGTCGCTGGCCAAGCTGGCCAAGCGGGCAGGAGTACAGATGAGCACTTTGTTGCGCCAGCTCAATGCGCTGTCCAGTGCGGGACTGGTGATCGTGGCGACGGCGGAGAGCGGCGGCGGCAGCGCGCTGCTCAGCGCGGCGGGCGCGGAACTGTGCGCCAGCGTCTTTGCTCCACCGCAAGAGGAGTAGCGGCGCGTCTGTACTCTATCGGCCGGAGCCGGACTGTACCTCTTTGCCTGCCCCCATTCGTCCTATGCTACTTCCAGACGAATGCCTATCGAGGGGAAGCACCATGAACACCATCCTGTATCCGCAGCCGGCGCTCCGGCAGCCAAGCCATATCGAACCGTGCGTGGACATGCTGGGCCGCCCCCTGACGGATTTGCGCATTTCCGTCATCGACCAGTGCAACTTCCGTTGCACCTATTGCATGCCGGCCGAGCTGTACCCCAGCGATTACCCGTTTCTTCCATCGAGCGAACGCCTGTCCTTCGCGCAGATCGAGACGATGGCGCGCGCCTTCGTGCGCCTCGGCGTCGATAAAATCCGCATCACGGGCGGCGAGCCGCTGCTGCGCAAGAACCTGGAACAGCTGATCGAGGCGCTGGCGAAACTGACCACGCCGGACGGGCGCGCCGTGAGCATCGCGCTGACGACGAATGGCAGCTTGCTGGCGGCCAAGGCGCGTTCGCTCAAGGATGCGGGCCTGGAGCGGGTCACCGTGAGTCTCGACAGCCTCGATAACGGCATTTTCCAGCGCATGAATGGCGTCGATTTTCCCGTCGAGAAAGTGCTGCACGGCATTGAGGTAGCGCAAGCCGTGGGCTTGACTCCCGTGAAGGTCAACATGGTGGTGCAGAAAGGCGTCAACGACAGCCAGATCGTGCCGCTGGCGCGCCATTTTCGCCACACGGGCGTGGTGCTGCGCCTGATCGAATTCATGGACGTGGGCGGCATCGGCGCCTGGTCGCGCACGCATGTCGTCACGTCCGAGGCGGCGCGCGCGCTGATCGCCGCCGAGTTCCCCCTCGTGTCGCTGGGCGAAGGCAAGCCTGTCTCGCACGAAACGGCCAGCCGCTACCGTTATCTGGATGGCGGCGGCGAAGTGGGCTTCATTTCCAGCGTGTCGCAGCCGTTCTGCGGCGATTGCAGCCGCGTGCGCGTGTCGTCGGACGGCAAGCTGTTTACGTGCTTGTTCGCCCAGGACGGCCTCGACCTGCGGCCCCGGCTTGATTCCGCGCAAGGTCTGGAAAGCCTGCTGCGCCAGCATTGGCAGCGCCGTGGCGACCGCTATTCGGAAGTGCGCGGCGCACTGGCCCAGCTTGGCGCGCGCAAGCAGTATCTCACCGTGCGCATGTCGCTGGTGGGCGGGTGACTGTTCTACAGAAATTCGGTGATGAGCTTACCGAGAAGAATAATGGCTTGCTCGACGCCCACGCTCCACGGATAGCTGTAGTTGAGGCGGATGCAATGCTTGTAAGCCTGGCTGACGGAAAACATGCGTCCCGGACCCACCGTGATCTTGCATTCCAGCGCGCGCCGGTACAGCTGCATGGAGTCTATGTCGCCAGGCAATTCCACCCACAGCACGTAGCCGCCCTGCGGGTGCGAGATTTTCGTGCCAGCAGGAAAGAAACGCTGCACGGCGGCCGCCATGATGCGCGCCTGCTGGGCATACGCCTTGCGGGTGCGGCGCAGATGCTGTTCGTAGCCATCGTTTTGCAGGTATTCGGCGATGGCCAGCTGGGGAAACGAGGACGTGGCCAGGGTGTTGAGGAATTTGAGTTCCTCCACCTTGCCCCGGTAGCGTCCGGCCAGGGCCCAGCCCACGCGCTGCGCGGAACTGAGGCTCTTGGAAAACGAGGAGCAATGCAGCACCAGGCCCTTGCGGTCGTAGGACTTGAGCGAGGTTGGGTGGGCGTCGCCGTAATACAGCTCGTTGTAGACGCCGTTTTCGATGGCGGGCACGTCGTGCTGCTCCAGCAACTGGTACAAGGCCCGCTTGCGCTGGTCGGACATCTGGAATCCCAGCGGATTCTGGAAGTTCGGCATCACCATGACGGCGGCGATCGGCTGCCGGGCCATGATGTCGGCCAGCGCCTCGATGCTGATGCCTTCATACGGGTCGGTGGACACTTCCACCACCTTCATGCCCAGGCGCTCGACGGCCATCAGCATGGCGTAGAAGGTGGGCGACTCGACGGCGATGGTGTCGCCCGGCTTGGCCACCGCTTGCAGGCACAGGTTGATGGCTTCCGTGGCGCCCACGGTGACGATGATTTCGTCGGGATCGATAGCCAGGCCGTTTTCCATGTAGCGGCGGGCGATTTCGCGGATCAGCTGCGGGTTGCCCGGCGGCAGGTCGTCCGTCACGTTCCACGCGCGGTTGCGGCGCGCCACGGTGCCCGCATACTGGTTGATGCGTTCCCAGGGAAACAGCGACGGGTCGGGGTAGGGCGAGCCCAGCGGGATGGCGTCATGCAAGCCGATCGAGCGCAGGGTCGACAGCACCAGGCGGCTCACGTGCACTTCCGCCGGCACGGGGCTGGGGTGCGATGCCTGCATGCAGATGGACGGCGTGGCTGTGTCTCCGGCCCGCTGGCGCACGAAGTAGCCGGACTGGGGCCGGCTTTCGATCACGCCCATGCCCTCCAGCTTGACGTAGGCGCGCAGCACCGTGGTGATGCTCAGCTTGTGCTGCTGGCTGGTCTGGCGCACGGAGGGAATGCGTTCGCCGGGCAAGAGCACGCCCTTGGCCACCAGTTGCTCGATGTCGCTGACGAGCTTTTCATACAATTTCATGCAATGGTATCCATTCTTATTCTTGCTCTACGTCATTGCATTATCGTCCAATTCATGACTACCTATAGTTACAGTTATCGCATGTTGCCAAAATGAAACTACCAACCGGCACTTCTGGTTTAAGATCCACATAGAAACGAAAAAGAGGAACCTCTGTCATGGCAATTCCACAAAGCATGCTGTCTGTCGTCGCGCGCGACGAAGTGCATTTGCAGTTCAAGGTGAAGGCCGGCGTCGACATGCGGCAGCTGTTCCAGCGGCTGGGCAAGCTGTGGGAATCCGACGTCACGGGCATCCTGGACCCCACCCTGAACCGCCACCATCAGTTGACGGGCGGCACGGCCAATGTGGTGCTGGGATTCAAGCCCGAACTGTGGCGCGCCGCGTGCCCAGGCTGCGTGCCGGACAATATGGCATCGTTCGCGCACGACCTGGTGGGCGCCAACGGCAAGACGGCGCCGGCCAGCCAGCACGATTTCTGGGTCTGGATCACGCAGTCGAACGCGGCCACCCTGTACGACAGCATGCGCACAACGCTCACCTTGCTCAGTCCCTTCGCCGAGCTGGCCAGCGAACAGGTGTGTTTTCCGTATCACAATAACGTGACGTTTGACGGCTTTGCCGACGGCGTCGCCAACCCGAATCCGTTCCGCGCCAACGGCGTGGCCATCATTCCGGACGGCGAAGCGGGCGCGGGCGGCTCCACCGTGCTGCTGCAGAAATGGCGCATGGATGTGGAGCGCCTGCGCGCCTTGCCCGTGCACGCGGCGGAGCAGGTGTGGGGCCGCACCAAGGCCGGCAGCCATGAATTGTCGCCGCTGCCCGTCGATTCCCACGTGGGCCGCAACCAGTTCATCCGCGATGGCGAGGAAGTCGACATCGTGCGCCGCAACGCCAATTACGCCAATGCCAGCGAGGCGGGCGTCATGTTCGTCGGTTTTTGCAAGGACATCACCGTGACCATGGGCATGCTGCGGCAAATGTACGGCGTAGGCTATGATGGCGTCACCAAGACGGACCGGCTGCTGGATTTTTCCACGGCGCTGTCGTCGGCGATCTATTTCGTGCCCAGCATCGATGCCTTGCTGGCCGCGGGCATTTCGCCGGCGGACCCCGGCTGAGGGCTGCCCCGGCGGTCCCTATTTTTACTTTAAAGGAGTTTTTCATGCGTATACGTCCCGCCACACTGCTGTCCGCCCTGATCTTCGGCAGCGTCGTCTTCAGCGCTTCCGCTTCCGCCGTCGGCCTGGGTTTCCTGGCCGATACGCCGATGGCTTACCTGAACAAGAACGACAAGCCCGTCTTCGTCAAGGCCGTCACCGACGTGCTCAATGACAAGAAAGATGGCGAAACCGTGCAATGGAGCAATGAAGGCTTGCGCAATTCCGTGCGCATCGCCGCCGACATCACGGCCAGCGACACGCAAAAGACGGATGAGCAAACCTGCCGCAAGGTGCAGGTGGGCTTGAGCGCCAAGGGCCAGGAACAGACCCTCAAGCTGACGGTCTGCAAGGCCGGCACGGCTGCGTGGAAAGTGGCGAAGAGCTGATCGTCCATGCCTTTCCCTTGCCGGTCCTGCACCGGCAAGGTGCGACTTTCCTCTAGGTAAGTCTGGCAGCGGTTAGAATCACGCTTTACCCTCAATTTTCTCACCTGCATGCAGCAAAGTCGCCTCCTGTTCTTCCGCCTGGCCGGCCAGTTTCGCCGCTATGGCGCCATCGTCGCCGCCACCTTGCTGGCCGTGGGCGTGGCGTCCGCCACCGATGTGTTATTAATCAGGCAACTGCAAAACGTCGTCGACGCCATGCGCGCGACGGCCAGCACGCAGGCCGCGCCCGCGTCCGGCGTGATGGGCATGCTGCAGGGCTGGGTCGACCGTTTCTTGCCGGCACAGGCAGGGCAGGTGGACTTGTGGGTGATTCCCGCCACCATCCTGGGCCTGGCCGTGTTGCGCATGGTGTCGAGCTTTGCCGGCGATTACGGTTCCGTCTGGTTATCGAGCCGGGTGCAGGCGGATTTGCGCGAAAAGATGTTCGCCACCATCATGCGCCTGCCCAGCCGCTTTTTCGACACCACCACCACCAGCCTGACGCAGTCGCGCGTGGCCTTCGACGCCAGCCAGGTGTCGCAGGCGGGCTTGAACGTGCTCAACGTGATGGTGCGCGATTCCGTCGCCACCGTCGGCTACCTGATTTTATTGTTCAGCATTGACGTGAAACTGGCCCTGTTCTGCATGGCGTCGATGCCCATCGTGGCCATCGTCGTGACCCTGGCGGGCCGCCGCATGCGCCACCTGAGCAAGAGTTCGCAGCAAGCCGTGGGCGAGCTGACGTCCGT
Organism: Janthinobacterium sp. SUN033; assembly: GCF_030397595.1. NCBI lineage: Bacteria > Pseudomonadati > Pseudomonadota > Betaproteobacteria > Burkholderiales > Oxalobacteraceae > Janthinobacterium > Janthinobacterium sp. SUN033. The sequence continues at coordinate 722,331 of NZ_JAPQNV010000003.1, read as the reverse complement.
GCTGGACGAAAGCATCGGCGGCCAGCGCGTGGTGAAAATCTTTGGCGGCCAGGATTATGAACAGGCGCGCTTCGTCAACGTCGTCAAGCGCAACCGCCAGCTGGCCGTCAAGCATGCCGCCACCTCGGCCATGAATTCCGGCTTCATCATGATGCTCGTCGGCATTACCCTGTCGTCCGTGATCTATTTCGCCATGCTGCGCGCGCAAAGCGGCGCCATCACGCCGGGCGCCTTCGTCGCCTTCATGGGCGCGCTGATGGCGATGCAGTCGCCGATCAAGAATTTGACCAAGATCAATGAGCCGCTGCAGCGGGGCTTGGCGGCGGCCGAGTCCGTCTTCGGCTTGATCGACACGCCGCTGGAACCGGACCCGGGCACCATCGCGCCGGTCACGGTGCAGGGCAATCTGTCCTTGCAGAACGTCAACTTCCGCTACAACAGCGACGATCCCGATGCGCCCACGGCCTTGAGCGATATCACGCTCGACATCCGCGCCGGCGAAACGGTGGCCCTGGTGGGCGGCTCCGGCGGCGGCAAGACGACCTTGCTGGGCTTGCTGCCGCGCTTCTACGACGTCAGCGGCGGCCAGATCCTGCTCGATGGCGTCGACCTGCGCGATTACGCCTTGCTGGCCTTGCGGCGCCAGTTCGCCCTCGTCAGCCAGGATGTGATCCTGTTCAACGACACGATGGCGGCGAACATCGCGTATGGCGACCCGGCCCCGGACCAGGTCCGCATCGAAGCGTCGGCGCGCGCCGCGTATGCGCACGATTTCATCATGCAGTTGCCGCAAGGCTACGAAACCCAGGCGGGGCAGAACGGTTCGCGCCTGTCGGGCGGACAACGCCAGCGCCTGGCCATCGCGCGCGCCCTGTACAAGGACGCGCCCATCCTGCTGCTCGATGAAGCGACCAGCGCGCTGGATACGGAGTCGGAACGTTCCGTGCAGGCGGCGCTGGAAGTGCTGATGCGCAACCGCACCACCATCGTCATCGCCCACCGCCTGTCGACCATCGAAAGCGCCGACCGCATCGTCGTCATGCAGGGCGGGCGCCTGGTGGAATCGGGCAGCCACGCCACCTTGCTGCAGCAGGGCGGCGCGTATGCGCGCCTGCATGCGAGCCAGTTGTCGCCCGTCAAGGATGGCGCGGCCTAGAACCTTAGAACACGTGAATTTCCTGTAATACCAGCGTGGCGCCCAGCGCCGTGCCCTCTACGCGGAAGGTGGCGGTCAGGTCCGACCAGGCGCCGTTCAATGGCAGGGCGTGGCGCGCTTCGGCGATCGGCACGCCGCCGTCCTCGCTTGCCGGGCGCTCGACGCAGCGTTCGTGCGGCGCGCCGCTGGCTTGCGCCGCCGGCGTGACGCGATACACCGTGCCATCCGCATACGGCTGCGGCGAACCATACCCTTCGATCACGGCGCGCAGCAGCGTCGGCGTCCAGCCGTAATACGCGTCGTGCGCCGTGCGCGCATGGGCGCACGCGTAATCGCCGCGCGCCAGGTCGGCGATCCAGGCGTCGATGATGTCCAGTATCTGTGTGTCGCTGGGGGCGGAGGGCAAGTGCATGGATTTCTTTCGTGACAGGGGAAAACGTTGCTTTCCATTATGATGGCCGCCGCACGATAACATTGCAACGGAACACAATGCACACACGACAGAAGACACGCGTGGCCCTGGCCGCCTTGCTGGGCGCGGTCCTGGCCTCGCCGCTGGCGGCACAGGCACAGCCCGCAGGGCAAACGCCGACGCCAACCTTGCAGGAGGAAGACCGGACCATGTATTTGGATGAAAATTTCATGCCCAGCAATCAGCGCGGCGCCGTGTATGCGCTGCGCACGCCGCCCGTGCGCGACGAGGCGCTGGGCGCCTGGCATGTGCTGCTGGAATTTCCCGACACGCCGGGCGTGCCGGCCTTTGAAACCTATGCCACGGACCTGGACTTGAGCCAGGTCAAGTTCGTAAAGTTTCGCAAGTATTACCATGAAAATGGCCAGCTGCTGCGCGAAACCTATTTCGATGCCCAGGGCGAGGAATTGCTCGGCGGCAGCGTGTACTTCGAGAATGGCCAGGTCCAGCAGCGGGTGACCGCCTTGCCGAACGGGCGCGACAGCATCTCGGAAACGTATCACCAGAATGGCCAGCTGATGAGCCGCACGCTGTATCACGGCGACGAGATGGCCGATGGCGAGCAAGTGTCGTATGGCGCGAACGGGGCCGTCAGCAACCGCTCGTATCGACGCCATGGCCAGATGGATGGCGTGCAGGAATCGTTTTATGCGGATGGCAAAGTGCACCGGCGGGGACGCTTCGTCGATGGCCAGCGCGAGGGCGAGTTCGTCATGTACGCGCAGGATGGCAAGGTGCTGGCCCGGACCGTCTGGGTGCACGGCCAGCCCGACGGCTGGTCGTTTGAAAGCCATGGCAATGGCGTCGTGTCGAACAAGACCCTGTACCAGAAGGGTGCCGTGCTCAGCTTGCAAACGTGGGCCCCGAATGGCCGGCCCGTGTTTGCCTGGCAGAAAGACGCGCAGGGGCGCGACCACGGCGACACGACGGATTGGCATGCCAACGGCGCGCGCGCCAGCGTGACCCCGTTTGTCGAAGGCCAGCGCCACGGCTTGCTGCAGGCCTGGTACGACGACGGCAGCCTGCGGCAGATCGTGCCGTATGAGCACGGCAAGAAGCACGGCATCGAGCGCCACTGGGACCAGGCCGGCAAGCTGGTGCTGGAGCAGGCGTGGCAAGCCGGAGAGCCAGTTTCCATGCGCTAGGAGTCGTCCGCCTTTGCAGGTATCATGCAGGGATTCCGGCCCGCCAGCAGGCGCGAAGCCGGCAGGATAACTGGAGGCAATGGTGGTGGAAGCGGAAGTTTCGGCGATGGCCAGGGCGCAAGGCATGGCCTTGCAAAACATGCGCGTCGTCATGCGCGCGGCGCAGCGCCACTCGGCGCAAATCGAAAAGCAATGCGGCGTGTCGGGCGCGCAATTGTGGGTGATGCAGGAGTTGCTGGAACGGCCGGGCTTGCGCATGGGCGAGCTGGCCAGCAAGATGTCGATCCACCAGACGACGGCCAGCAACCTGGTCGAGGCGCTGGTCAAAAAAACCTATGTGCGCAAGGCGCGCGACCAGCCCGACCAGCGCGTGGTCACCCTGACCCTGACGGCGGAAGGGCAAGCCGTCATCGCCGGCGCGCCGCAGCCGGCGCGCGGCTTGCTGCCCAGTGCGCTGGCCCAGCTGGACCCCGACAGCCTGGCGCACCTGAACCAGGGCTTGAACGCCTTGCTGGCCGTCGTCGCCCCCGATGACAGACAGGCGGGCATGCAGCCGTTTCCGTTCACCATGTAGTCACGCGCAAGCGTGTGGCGCGCCGCCCCGCTTGCCCGTATCATCGGCGCCGTCGCACCGTTGATGAAAGCATGCATTGAAGATACTCACCTCTGTTTTGCTGGCCTCTGTCCTGGCCGGTTCCCCATCCGTTTCCATGGCCAGCGCCCCGGCCACCCCGGCCGTGGCTGCCGAACCGTCGCCGGCGTCCCTGTATTTTGACGGGGATTACCAGCCCGTGGCGCCCGCCGCGGCCGTGTACGAGCAGCGCGCGCCGCTGCGCCACGATGCAGCCCGCCAGGCCTGGCATTGGCAGCTGCATTTCGCGCAGCCGCCGGGCAAGCTGCACATGGATGCCTGGCTGCTGGGCACCGACGTGGCGTCGCCGCGCTACACCGGCCGGCGCAGCGTGTATTTTGCCGATGGCCAACTGGGCCTGCTGGAAGAGCGCAACGGGGAAGGCGATTTCAATGGCGTGAACGTGGAATACTATGCGGACGGGACGGTGAAGAGCCGCAAGGCGTACCGCGACGGCGAGTACGACGGCTTGCACAGCCACTTTCATGCGAATGGCCAGCTGAGGCATGCCTTGCTGTACCAGGCGGGCCAGCCCGCCGATGGCGAATTCCTGAGCTTTGACGAGCATGGCCAGGTCAGCAACCGTGCGCATTTCGCCGATGGCGTGCTGACCGGTGAAGTGACGGCGTTTCATGCGGATGGCCGGCTGGCCGAGCGGGGACCGTATCTCGATGGCCAGCGCAACGGCTTGCACCAGGCCTGGTGGCCGGACGGCCGAGAAATGTCGCGCCTCAATTTCCTGCATGGCAAGCCGCAGGGCTGGTCGCTGCTGTATTTCGCGAATGGCCAGCTGGACCAGAAAAACCTGTTCGAGGATGGCGTCATGCTGAGCACGCAAAGCTGGCGCGACGATGGCACACCGCTGCGCCAGCGCCAGCAGGATGCGCAGGGCCGTGCGCAGGGCGAGGACAGGCAATGGCATGCGAACGGCACGCTGGCCCGGCTCGCTTCCTACCGCGATGGCGAGCCGCATGGCGCGTGGCGCGAATGGCATGCGGACGGCTCGGCCCGCCACGCCGTGGACTATGCGCGCGGGCGCAAGCAGGGCCTGGAGCGGGCCTGGGCCGGTGACGGCACGCGCACCGTCTGCGAGTGGCAGGATGGCCGCCTGTTGCGCGCCTGCCGCAATTTCTAGTGCGGTGGTGCGGGCAACCGTTGCAGCTGCAACTGCGCCAGCGCCCCGTACAGCGGTTCGCTGAGCACGCGCGACACGGTGCTGGCGACGACGGCGCAAGCCATCAGGCTGAGCACCATGCCGTGGCCGTCGACCATTTCCATGACAATAATGAAAGCCGTCAGCGGCGCCTGCGTGGCGGCCGCCAGGAAGCCCACCATGCCCAGCGCGATCAGGGCGGGTGCGTGCGGGTAGTGCAGCAATTGCGCAATGTCATGCCCGATGCCGGCGCCGATGGCCAGGGAGGGCGCGAAGATGCCGGCCGGCACGCCCGACCACACGGTCAGCCACGTCGCCACATATTTGAAGGCAACGAAGGCGGGCGCCACGTCGGACGAGCCTTCCAGCATGGCGCGCGTGGCCACGGTGCCGCTGCCGAACGTGGCGCCATGGCTGGCGATGCCGATGGCCGCCACCAGCACACCGCAGACGGCGGCGAACAGCACGGGCCGGCCTTTTCTCCATGCGGACAGCTTGCCCAGCGGATTGCCCCTGGCTGACGCCAGCAGCAGGCGCGCAAACAGGCCGCCGGCCACGCCCGCGACCAGGGTCACCAGCAAACCCGGCAAGGCCAGCGCCAGGCCGATGGGGCCGGGATGGATGATGCCGAAGTGGGTAGCGTTGCCGTGGATGGACACGGCCATCATGCCGGCCAGCACGATGCCGGCCACGATGAGGCCGCTGTTGCGCTGCTCGGGCGAGCGCGACAGTTCCTCGATGGCAAACATGACGCCCGCCAGCGGCGTATTGAAGGCGGCCGCGATGCCGGCCGCGCCGCCCGCCACCAGCAGGGAATGGGCGCTCACCTGCGAGTGACGGGGCAGCCAGCGGCGCGCGGCCAGCATCACGCCGGCGGCGATCTGCACGGACGGGCCTTCGCGTCCCAGCGAGAGTCCCCCCAGCAAGCCGCCCGCCGTCAGGCCGATCTTCGCGGCGCTCAGTTTCAACGAGACAAACAAGGAGCGCTGTTCGGGCGCCACGGCCGGGTCCAGCGTGGCCATCACTTGCGGGATGCCGGAGCCGGCCGCGCCCATCGCGTAGCGGCGCGTCAGCCAGACGAGCAGGGCGGCGCAGGCGGGCGTCCACAGCAGGGCGAACCACCAGGCCTTGCCGTTAAAAAACAGGAACAGGTCCAGCGCTTCCTCGGCCAGCCACGTAAAGCCCACGACGACGAGACCGGCGATGGCGGCCATGCCGACGACGACGGCGCGCGACCACCACAGGCGCGGGTTGGCAAATTCATGCTTGAAGGCAGAGGGAATATCGTGCAAGTGCTTCATTGCGGCAAGTCCAGGAAGGGGCGCGCAGGGCGTCGGGAAGACTTGCCATTATAGAGATATATTTGTTCGAATGTTTTTCCTCTGCCTTATTTGTGGGCAATTGACGACAACAGCTGCGCCTCGGCCAGGAAATCGACGAGCGCCCGCACTTTCGGCGCCAGGTGCGGCCCGGACGGCCACAGCAGCCAGCAACCGTGGGCCGGATGGCCGCTGATGGCGTAATCCATCAGCACCTCGATGAGGCTGCCGTCAGCGAGTGCCGGGCGCACATGAAAGTCGGGCAGCCAGGCGATGCCCAGGCCTTGCCGGGCAAAGTGCAGCCGCGCTTCCACATTGTTGCAGATCATGGATTGCGGCAAGTCCGGCGCAGCCTCGCCATCGTCCTGGCGCAAGCGCCACTGCTCCACCTTGCCGCTGTGGCGGAAGCGGTAGTGCAGGCAGGCATGTTGTTGCAGTTCAAGGGGATGCTGCGGCGTGCCGTGGCGCGCCAGGTAGGCGGGGGAAGCTACGAGGCAGGAGCGGAACTGGCCCAGCTTGCGCGCGGCCAGGCGCGAATCGCGCGGTGCGCCGATGCGGATGACGGCGTCGAAGCCGTCGCCGACGACGTCGGCCAGCGCGTCGGAAAAGTCCAGCTCCAGCGCGATGGCAGGGTGCTGCGCGGCAAAATCGGCCAGCGCGGGCAGGAACACGCCGCCCAGTTCCGGCAAGCCCAGGCGCAGGCGTCCCCGCGGCGCGCGCGCTCCCGCCAGCTCTTCCTGCGCCGCCTGCATTTCCGCCAGGATGCGTTCACTGCGCGTCAAAAACAGCTGGCCCTCGGCTGTCAGGCTCAGCTGGCGGGTGCTGCGCTGGAACAGGCGCGCGCCCAGCCGCTGCTCGAGCCGGGCCAGGCTCTTGCTGACGGCCGACGGCGAAATGCCGGCCTGGCGCGCGGCGGCGACAAAGCTGCCCGCCTGGGCCAGTTGCACGAACAGGGCCACGCCGGAGAGATTATCTGTTTCCTGGTTTTGCATGATTCATGACAGTTTGGTCAGCAGTGAAACGCATTGAAGCATATTTTTCTTTGTTGCGTGGCTGCTTACCATGGGCTTTTATCTGCGGGGGTAGCAATGAAGATGATTGGTTTCAACAAGGGCAGCGGCGTGGGCGACGAGCATGGCCTGTTCGACGTGGAGGGGCCGATGCCCGTGCCCGGCCCGCGCGACGTGCTGGTGCGGGTGCGCGCCGTGGGCGTCAACCCGCTCGACACCAAGGTGCGCGCCGGGCTGGTAGAAGTGCCTGAGCGTGTCGTGACCCTGGGCTGGGATGCGGCCGGCACCGTGCATGCGGTGGGCAGCGAAGTCACCCTGTTTGCGCCGGGTCAAGCCGTGTATTACGCGGGTTCGTTCGACCGCGCGGGCGCCAATGCCGAATATCACCTGGTCGACGAGCGCATCGCGGGGGCCATGCCGGCATCGCTGGACTTTGCGCAGGCGGCCAGCGTGCCATTGGCGGCGCTGACGGCGTGGCAATTGCTGTTCGAGCGCTTTGCCATCGCGCCCGGCGACATGCAGCCGCGGGGCAGCTTGCTGGTGCTGGGCGGCGCGGGCGGCGTCGGTTCCATGCTGATCCAGTTGGCGCGCCAGCTGACGGGTTTTACGGTGATCGCCACGGCGTCGCGCGGCGACAGCATGGCGTGGTGCCGCGCCATGGGTGCCCATCACGTGATCGACCATACCTTGCCGCTGGCGGCGCAGGTGGCGGCCTTGAGCGTGGCGCCCGTGCGCCACGTCGCCGCCCTGTCGCACACGGCCCAGCATGCCGCGGCGTTGGTGGAGCTGATCGCGCCGCACGGCAAGCTGGCCGTCATCGATGACCACGATGTTTTCGACGCGGCGCCGCTGAAGGGCAAGAGCATCTCGCTGCACTGGGAAATGGTGTTTACGCGGCCGTTGTTTGCTACCGACGATATGCTGGAGCAGCACCGCATTTTGCAGCGCGTGGCGCGGCTGCTGGACGACGGCGTGCTGCGCCACACGGTGCGGCAGCGCCTGTCGCCCATGGATGCGGCCACCTTGCGGCGCGCCCACGCGCTGCTGGAGCGGGGCGGGCAGCCGGGCAAGATCGTCGTCGGCGACTGAACCGGCTTGCACGCCAGGCTTACACGAACAGCTCGCGCCGCGCGCTCTGGCTGATGGCGATGGTGGCCGGGTGGCTCAGGCGCCGTTCCGTGGTGATCGCATACACTTGCTCGACGAGGCTGTCGACCCGGCCCAGCGCCACCACGGCGTATTGTTCGCAGACCTGGGGCGCGATGACGGTGGGCGCGAAGAACAGGCCGGCACCGGACTGGCCGAAGGCTTTCATCATGGCGCTGTCGTCGAACTCGCCGACGATGCGCGGGTGCAGCTTGTTGTCGCCCAGCCACTGCAGCAAGCGGCCGTAGATGGCGAAGTCTTCGCCCGGCAGCAGCAGCGGCGCGCCATCGAGGCATAGCGGAAAGTCCCCGGTCAGGGTGGCGGCCAGCGCCGGCGTGCCGAACAGGGTCATGCCGCTTTCGCCCAGCAAGTGGTTAAAGCCGCGCACGCTCAAGTGGGCCGGCATGGGGCGGTCCGCCATGATCAGGTCCAGCCGGTGCACGGCCAGGTCCGCCAGCAGGCTGGCCAGCCGGCCTTCGCGGCAAATGATGCGCAGCGGCTCAGCCAATCCCAGTGCCGGCGCGACGAGGCGGCACGCGATCAGTTTCGACACGGAATCGGCGCAGCCCACGCGGAAGGTCGTCGTCGTCGTACGCGACTGGTCGCGCACGATTTCCAGCAATTCATCGCCCGTGCTGAAGATGCTTTCCGCATGGCTGAGGATACGCCGGCCCGTGTCCGTCAATTCCAGCTGGCGCCCGCTGCGGCGGAACAGTTCCACGCCCAGGGTGTCGGCAAACTCGCTGAGCTGGCCGGAAATCGACTGCGGCGTCAGGTGCAGCTGCTCGGCCGCGCGCGCGATGCTGCCCGTCTTGGCCACCATCCAGAAATAGCGCAAGTGCTTGAAGTTGAGTGTGGACATGGTGTTTTCCGAAAAATGAATACATCGAATTTTTCGATGTATTCTTAAATTATATTCGATTTGTTCGATGTTTATAAGAAGGCTATGATGGCTGCTCAATTCATGCAAGGAGAGTGCCATGGACTTCAGAATACAAACAGAGCATTGCGGAGGCCGCCGATGAATGGCCTGGAAAGTATTGCAACGGCACCCATGTGGGCCGGTTTCATCGCCTTTGTCCTGGTGATGCTGGCGCTGGACTTGTTCGTCTTCGGCGGCAACAAGGCGCACAAGGTGGGCGTCAAGGAAGCGGCGACGTGGTCGCTCGTGTGGGTCAGCCTGGCCCTGCTGTTCAACGGCGGACTGTGGTGGTATCTGAACGGCACGGCCGGTCCCGAGATCGCCAACCAGAAGGCGCTGGAATTTTTCTCCGGCTACCTGATCGAAAAAGCCCTGTCGGTCGATAACGTGTTCGTCTTCCTGCTGATCTTCAGCGCCTTCCAGGTGCCGATCCAGTACCAGCGCCGCGTGCTGATCTATGGCGTGCTGGGCGCGATCGTCATGCGCGCCGTGATGATCATGGCCGGTGCATGGGTGGTGAGCGAGTTCAGCTGGGTGCTGTACCTGTTCGGCGCCTTCCTGCTGGTGACGGGCATGCGCATGCTGGTGGCGGCCGATGCGGAGCCGGACGTGGCGAACAACCCGGTGCTGCGCTTTGCCCGCCGCCACTTGCGGGTGGCCGATGGCGACCACGGCGAACGTTTCTTCGTGGCAAAGGGTGGTTTGCGCTATGTCACGCCGCTGTTCCTCGTGCTGATCCTGATCGAGGTGACGGACCTGGTGTTCGCGGTCGATTCGATCCCGGCGATCTTCGCCATCACGACGGACCCGTTCATCGTCTTCACGTCGAACCTGTTCGCCATCATGGGCTTGCGGGCACTGTATTTCCTGCTGGTGGACGTGGCTGACCGCTTCCACATGCTCAAGTATGGCCTGGCGATGGTGCTGGTGTTCATCGGCGCAAAGATGCTGATCATGCCGTGGTACCACGTGCCGGTGGAAGCATCGTTGCTGGTGGTGGCAGTCCTGATCGTGTCGAGCTGCGTGGCCAGCGTGTTCATCACCCGCAGCGACAAACAGTAAAACAGCAGTACGGCGCGCCCCGCGTGGCGGTGGCGCGCTTTTTAACCTCACAATGGAAAAGAGATTATGCGTACGTATGAAGTAAACAGTCCCCAGGCAGCGGGACGTATCCTGGCCCTGATGATGGTGGTCGACGGCAACCTGGCCAGCGCCGAGCTGCAAGCCATGCACCGCAGCAAGATCCTCGAGCATATCGACCTGGCGCCGGCCGCCTTCCAGCAACTGCTGCAAGACTTGTGCGACGACATGCTGACGTCGACCGTGCATGGCGCCGTGCAGCTGGCCAATGGCGTGATCGACAGCCTGCTCGATGAAATCACGGACCCGGACTTGCGCCGCAAGCTGTTGCAAGCCATGTGGAAGATCGCCGATGCGGACGATTGGCTGGCCGATGGCGAAGCCGTCTTGCTGGCCCGTGCCAGCGCGGCATGGTCGGCGGAAACAAACTTCCGCGCGCATGCCGCTTGAGGAAAATCAAGCCGCTTTGTGCCCCATGGCAATGACGGCGGCGCCGGCCAGAGCCAGGCCCACGCCGGCGATGTCCGTCCAGGCGGGCGTGACGCCGTCCACCAGCCACAGCCATCCCAAGGCCGTGGCGATATAGATGGCGCCATACGTGGCGTACACCCGGCCGCTGGCGGCCGGATGCAGGGTCAGCAGCCACACGAAGATCAGGAGGCTGAGGGCGGCCGGCAACAGCAGCCAGGCGCTGCCCTTGTTGCTCAGCCATAGCATGGGCAGGTAGCAACCCAGCAGTTCGGCCACGGCCGTGACGGTAAACAGCCCGAAAGTGCGGGCAAGGCTGGTCCATTCGAAGGCGTCGTTCATGCTGTTCCTGTTGTGCGGTCAGCCGCCATTGTAGACGGGCCTGCGTCAATTCAGTTGCAGGGCGACATACAGCAGCAGGCGGTCATCCGTGTCGTCCAGGTCCAGCCCCGTCAGTTCGGCGATCTTTTGCAGCCGGTAATCGAGCGTGTTGCGGTGGATGTGCAGGGCCCTGGCCGTGGCCATCGGGTGGCTGTGGTGGCGGAACCAGGCGGCCAGCGTGCGCATCAGGGTGCCGGACTTGCGGTCGTGCGCCTGCAGGCGGGCCAGGGTCTGGCGCAATTGCTCCGCCTGCCAACCGGCTTGCAAGCCGGACAGCAGCACGGGCAGGCTCAGTTCCAGGTAGGAAAAAGTGGCTTGTCCGCCATCCCGGGCGCGCCCCACGCGCGCCGTCTGCTTCGCCGATTCATACGACGCCGTTGCACCATCGAGGCCCGGCAAGGCCACGCCCATGGACAGGGTGGCGGGCGGGGTGAGCGCCTGCTGCGCCACCTGGTGCAGTTCGAGCAGGCGCTGCCTTGCCTGCGCCGCGCGCGCCTGCTGCGGGCCGCTGGCGGGAAAGGCGTCGAGCAGCACCAGTTCGCCTGGCGAGACGACGGCCATCAGCAGGGCGGGCCAGCGCGCCGACAGGTCGGACTGCACTTGCTGCAGCTGCGTCAGCACCTGGTCCAGCCGCTCGCCCGGACCTTCTCCCGCATCGGGTATTTCCAGCACGAACATGGCGCGCGGCACGCGCAAGTCCAGCGCCAGGCGCGCCGCCCACGCTTGCATGCTGGCATCCGAAATACCCGTGCGGTACACGAGCTGGAACACGAATTCCTCGCGGTAGCGCTTTTCATGCTGCAACTCGCTGACCAGCCGCGCCTGCTCCAGCATCATTTCCGCCATGGCGCGCACCAGTTCGCCGAACTGGCGCACGGCGTCCGGTTCGCCCGTCAGGCCCAGCACGCCGCAAATCTCGCCGCGCACCGTCAGGGGCAGGTTGATGCCGGCCCGCGTGCCCGGCAGCCTGGCCATGTCGGCCGCGCCGATTTCCACGCTGGCATGCCGGGCCAGCGCCAGTTGCGCGCCCGGATGCAGGTCGCCCACGCGCTGCGGATCGCCGCTGGCCAGGATCACGCCGCGCGCATCGATCACGTTGACGCTGAAGGGAATGATGTGCATGGTGCGCCGGACGATGTCCTGCGCCAATGGGGGATCGATGCTCGGCATGGTATTCACCTTCTGGTTTTGTGCATTTGCATGGAATCATCGCATTCAAGATGGGTTTTCTTCATGCATCCGCACGATGACTGTTTCTGTGGGCGATTGTACGATGGGCTGGTCGCATCCCATAAAAAAATAGTCAGGAGACACCCATGACCACCCATCCAGGCGCCAGCCTGTCCGCCGGCGCGTCCGCGCAGGACCGCGTGCGCGAAGGCGCCTACCGCAAGGTCACCTTGCATCTGATCCCCTTCATCTTCATCTGCTACCTGTTCAATTACCTGGACCGGGTGAATGTCGGCTTTGCCAAGCTGCAAATGCTCGATGCGCTGCAGTGGAGCGAAAGCGTGTACGGCCTGGGCGCCGGCATTTTCTTCATCGGCTACGTGGCCAGCGGCGTGCCCAGCAACCTGCTGCTGCACCGCCTGGGCGCGCGCAAGGTCATCGGCACCCTGATGATCGCCTGGGGCATCGCCTCGGCCTGCCTGATGTTCGTCACCACGCCGGCCGCGTTCTACTCGCTGCGCTTCATCACGGGCGTGTTCGAGGCCGGCTTCTTCCCCGGCATCGTGCTGTACTTTACGAACTGGTATCCCGCTTCGCGCCGGGGCCGCATCATGGGCTTGTTCATGTCGGCCATTCCCATTTCCGGCTTGCTGGGCAGCCCCCTGTCGGGCTGGATGATGCAATCGTTCGCCGGCCACGGCGGTCTGGCCGGCTGGCAATGGATGTTCTTGCTGCAAGGCATTCCCACCGTGCTGCTGGGCTTTCTCGTGTATGTGCTGCTGAACGACGGCATCGCCCAGGCAAAGTGGCTCAATACTGAAGAAAAGCAGCTGCTGCGCGCCGACCTCGACGAGGACGAACGCCAGCGCCGCAACAGCGCGAATACGGCCGACACCTTCGCCAGCGTGCTGCGCAACAAGCACGTGTGGATGCTGGGCCTCGTGTATTTCTGCATCCAGATGGGCGTGTACGCGATCAATTTCTGGCTGCCCACCATCGTCAAGTCGCTGGGTTTCGCCAGCCCCGTGGCCGTGGGCTGGGTCAGCGCCATTCCCTACCTGTGCGCCAGCATCTTCATGATCTGGGTGGGCCGTTCGGCCGACAAGCACAAGGAACGCCGCTGGCATTTGAGCGGCCCCCTGCTGATGGCGCTGTGCGGCTTGCTGCTGGCCACCCAGGCGCACGGCAACGTGGTCGTCGCCCTCATCGGCCTGTCGCTGGCGACCATGGGCGCGCTGTCCGGCCTGCCCATGTTCTGGCCCTTGCCGACGGCGTTTCTCGGCAGCGCGGCGGCGGCCGGCGGCTTGGCGCTGATCAATTCGCTGGGCCAGGTGGCGGGCTTCGTCAGTCCCTTCCTCGTCGGCTGGATCAAGGATGCGACGGGCGGCACCGACGTGGCCCTGTATATTCTTTCCGCAGTCATGCTGCTGGGCGCCATACTGGTGCTGCGCGTTCCCGCGCGCATCGTGAACCGTTGAACGAAGCTGCCATCGAACCGGAGGAATTGACCATGACGACCACCCCCGCGCCGCGCGCCTTGCTGCAAGCCATGTTCCAGGCCGCCATCGAAGCGGCCCAGCCATCGCACTGCATACCGCCCCATCTGCCGCCGGCGCCCAAGGGCCGTCTGATCGTCATCGGCGCCGGCAAGGCGTCGGCCGCCATGGCGCAAGCCGTGGAACGGCACTGGCCGGGGCCGCTGTCCGGGCTGGTCGTCACGCGCTATGGCTATGCCATGCCGTGCGAGCGGATCGAGATCGTCGAAGCGTCGCACCCCGTGCCGGACCAGGCCGGCATGGATGCGGCGCGCCGCATGCTCGAACTGGTCGGCAACCTGCAGGCCGACGATACGGTGCTGTGCCTGATTTCGGGCGGCGGCTCGTCGCTGCTGGCCTTGCCGCTCGATGGCATCACTTTGGCCGACAAGCAAGCCTTGAACCGCGCGCTGCTGGCGTCCGGCGCCACCATCGGCGAAATGAATTGCGTGCGCCGCCATTTGTCCGCCATCAAGGGCGGGCGCCTGGCAGCCGCCTGCCATCCGGCGCAAGTCATCACTTTGGCGATTTCCGACGTACCCGGCGACAAGCTGGGCGACATCGCGTCCGGCCCCACGGTGGGCGACGCGACGACGTGCGAGGATGCGCTGGCCATCGTGCGCCGCTATGGCATGGACTTGCCGGACAGCATACGCGCCACCTTGGAAAGCGGGCGCGGCGAATCCGTGAAACCCGATGATCCCCGCCTGGCGCGCACGCGCACGACCCTGATCGCCACGCCGCAGATGGCGCTGGAAGCGGCGGCGCAGGTGGCGCGCGCGGCCGGCGTCACGCCGTATATATTAGGCGACAGCCTGGAAGGCGAGGCGAGGGACGTGGGCAAGGTGATGGCCGGCATCGCGTTGCAAACGGCGCAGCGGGGCCAGCCGTTTCCCGCACCGTGCGTGCTGCTGTCGGGCGGCGAAACGACCGTCACCGTGCGCGGCAACGGGCGCGGCGGGCGCAACGTGGAATTCCTGCTGGCGCTGGGCATCGCGCTCGATGGACGCGAGGGCATCCACGCGCTGGCCGGCGACACGGATGGCGTCGACGGCCAGGAAGACATCGCCGGCGCGGTTCTGGCGCCCGACACCCTGCAACGGGCCTGGGCGCTGGACATCAAGCCCCGCGACAGCCTGGACAACAACGATGGCCACGGCTTCTTCCAGGCGCTGGGAGACAGCGTGGTCACGGGCCCGACATTGACGAACGTCAATGATTTCCGGGCCATCCTGATTACCTGATTACCTGATTACCTGATTACCTGATTACCTGATTACTGGAAACTTGCCAGCACGATCTTTCCTTTTGCTGTGTTGCTTTCCAGCAGGGCATGCGCGCGTTTCAGGTTTTGCGCATTGATCGTGCCGAAGCGCTCGGCCAGGGTGGTCCTGATGACGCCGGCGTCCACCAGTTGCGCCAGCTCTTCCAGTAGTTCATGCTGTTTGACCATGTCGGCCGTCTGGAACAGCGAACGGGTAAACATCAGTTCCCAGTGCAGCGACACGCTCTTGCCCTTGAACTTGCGCACGTCGATGTGCTCGGGGTCGTCGATCAGGGCAAACTTGCCTTGCGGCGCGATCAATTCCACGATCTGGTCGAAATGCCGGTCGGTCTGGTTCAGGCTGATCACATAATCGACGGGCGGCAAACCCAGGCGCGTGATTTCCCCCGCCAGCGGCAGGCTGTGGTCGATCACGTGGTGCGCGCCCAATTCCTTCACCCAGTCCGCCGTTTCCGTGCGCGAGGCCGTGCCGATGATGGTGACATTCGTCAATTGCCGCGCCAGCTGCACCAGCACGGAGCCGACGCCGCCGGCTGCGCCGATCACCAGCAGCGACTTGCCCGTCAGACTCTTGTCGCGGCTGAGCTGCAGGCGGTCGAACAGCAATTCCCAGGCCGTAATGGCCGTCAGCGGCAGGGCGGCGGCCGGAGCGAAATCGAGGCTGGCCGGCATGTGGCCGACGATGCGCTCGTCGACCAGCTGGAATTCGCTGTTGCTGCCGGGGCGGTTGATGGCGCCCGCGTACCAGACCCTGTCGCCCACCTGGAACAGGGTGGCGTCGGGGCCGGCGGCCGTGACGATGCCGGCCGCATCCCAGCCCAGCACTTCCGGCTGGCCATCCTTCGGCGCGCGGTTCTTGCGCACCTTGGTGTCGACGGGATTGACGGAAATGGCCTTGACGGCGACGAGCAGGTCGCGCCCCGTGGCGACGGGCACGGGCAGCTCGATGTCG
This sequence comes from Janthinobacterium sp. SUN033, assembly GCF_030397595.1. Taxonomy (NCBI): domain Bacteria; kingdom Pseudomonadati; phylum Pseudomonadota; class Betaproteobacteria; order Burkholderiales; family Oxalobacteraceae; genus Janthinobacterium; species Janthinobacterium sp. SUN033. Next base: position 706,506 of record NZ_JAPQNV010000003.1, on the reverse strand, counting down.
AGCAGGGCGTCGGCGTCCGTGATGGGCAGGCTGTGGTGGTAGGCGATGGCTTTCATGTGCTTCCTCGTTGAGTGGATACCGTATGATGGTGGCAATGCCGCCCTGGAAACAGGGGGCGCGTACGGAAACACTTTCAAAGGAATGCTGAAAATTGCTGCGACTCGATGACTTGCAGGTATTTGTGCGCACGGCCGACCGGGGCAGTTTGTCGGCGGCCGCGCGCGAGATCGGCATCTCGCCCGCGCTGGCCAGCGCCGCCGTCAAGCGCCTGGAAGGCGTGTTGGGCTTGCGCCTGCTGGCCCGCACGACGCGCTCGCTGAGCCTGACGCCGGAAGGCACGCAATACCTGGAACATGCGCGGGAAGCCTTGCGCCTGCTGCGCGCAGGCCACGATGCCCTGCTGGCCGGCAAGGACAGTTTCGGCGGAACCTTGAAAATTGCCATGCCCTCCGACCTGGGCCGCAACCTGATGCTGGGCTGGCTGGACGAGTTCCAGCTGCGCCATCCGACACTGCATTACCAGCTCAGCGTCAGCGACCGGGTGGCCGATATGGTGCGCCAGCAAGTCGACGTGGCCATCCGCTATGGCCAGCAAGACGATTCGAGCCTGATCGCCATGCCGATCGCGCCCGCCAACGACCGGGTGCTGGTGGCGTCGCCCGCCTACCTGCGCGACTACGGCCCTTTGCTGGCGCTGGAAGAGTTGTCGCAGCGCAATTGCCTGCGCTTCGCGCTGGAAGACGGCTTGCACGACCGCTGGACTTTTTACCGCCTGTCCCAGCGCGAGCAAGTGACGGTGTCCGTGAGCGGCAACCGCAGCGCCGACGACGCCGACCTGGTGCGCCGCTGGGCCGTGGCGGGACTGGGCATCGCCTATAAGTCGCGGCTCGACGTGGCGGGCGACCTGGACGCCGGCCGCCTGCAAGCGCTGTTGCCCGACGTGGCGGGCGAGGCCACGCCCTTGCACCTGGTCTGCACGCACCGGGCGCAGGTGACGCCGCTGGTGCTGCAGTTGCGCGATTTCCTGCGCGATAAATGTGCGCAGTTATTAAAACGGCAAAATTGACCGGAGAGCGTTGCTGCGCGACGTATGCGCCGCTTATCTGATATCAGCGATTTTTTAAAATCACATCGCTCATGTATTGATTCAAATCGCGAAAGTCTTTCACCCGCCAGGCATATGGCGCAATCTTGACGCCATTCTCTTTCAAGGTCTTGGGAATCAGATCGCCATTCGGACGCAGGATGACCGACGATACGATCACGCCCGGATAATCCTTCAGGCGTTTTTTGAATGCGGCGGTGGTCAGGTCCGGCGTGGGCGGATTGCTTTTATTCGCCAACGGCCCCGTTCCCTTGATCTCCGCGCCATGGCACACGGCACAGCGCTGTACATACAGGGTTTTCCCATTCAGATTCTCCGCCAAGGCTGACGGCGCTTGAATCAGCGATAACGTTCCTAATGCAGCGATAAATAATATTTTCATTTCTTTTTAATGTGGACGTATTGTATGGATAATGTCTGGGTCGAGAGAAAATACGCAGCTGCCATTGCAATACGCCATTCTCCCGATAACATTTTATCCGAGATGATTCATCATAATGTGCCCCTGCCTGCGAGAGATTGGCTGGCGAACCATCGTGCCTGATTACAACTCGTTGCAAATGGCAATCATGCGCAGGTCAACCTGGGCGTACCCTCAAGCATTCTGCATGAAACCGCTTGAAGGACCGCCATGACCCCGCACCGACTATTGCCGACGACCTTGATTTCCCTGCTCTTGCTGGCCGGCTGCGCCGCGACCGGGCCAGAACCGGCCGCCCAGGCCGATCATCGCGCGCAGAGCAGTCCCGCACAGGACATCGCCATGCTGGAACGGGTCAGCTGGGGCGTGAGCGGGGGCAGCGTGCGCCAGGTGCAGGACAAAGGCTGGAACGCCTGGCTGCGGACGCAGTTGCATCCAGGAAAAGCGGCCCTGCCGCCAGCCATCGCCGCGCAGATCGACGCCATGACCATCAGCCAGGTGCCGCTGGAGCAATTGGTGATCTCTATGGAGCAAAAGCGCAAGGAGTCGGCCGGCGTCATGGATGACATGGCGAAGCAGCAGGCGCAAAAGGATTACCAGCAAGAACTTAACCGCCTGGCGCGCGAAGCGGCCACGCGCTCGCTGTTGCTGGACGTGTATTCGCCGAACCAGTTGCAGCAGCAGCTGAGCTGGTTTTGGCTCAACCATTTCAGCGTGCACCAGGGCAAGCACAACTTGCGCGCCATGGTGGGCGATTACGAGGCGAACGCCATCGCGCCACATGCGCTGGGGAAATTCCGTGACTTGCTGGGCGCCACCGTCCACCATCCGGCCATGCTGCGCTACCTGGACAATGAAGCCAACGCCGCCAAGCGCATCAATGAAAACTATGCGCGCGAACTGATGGAACTGCATACGCTGGGCGTGAACGGCGGCTATAGCCAGATGGACGTGCAGGAACTGGCGCGCATCCTGACGGGCGTGGGCGTGAACCTGGGAGCGGACACGCCGAAGGTGAAGCCGGCGCTGCAGTCGCAATACGTGCGCCGGGGCTTGTTCGAGTTCAATCCGAACCGCCATGATTACGGCGACAAGCAATTCCTCGGGCAAACGGTGAAGGGCAGGGGCCTGGCCGAGCTCGATGAAGCGCTGGACCGCCTGAGCCGCAGTCCCGCCACGGCGCACTTTATCAGTGGCAAGCTGGCCCAGTATTTCGTCGGCGACAACCCGCCCGCACCGCTGGTGGCGCGCATGGCGGCCACCTTCCAGCGCAGCGACGGCTTGATCGCCGACGTGCTGCAAACCATGTTCGACAGCCCCGAATTCAAGCAGTCGCTGGGCAAGAAATTCAAGGATCCCATGCATTATGTCGTGTCGGCCGTGCGCCTCAGTTATGACGACAAGCCCATCCTGAATGCGGGACCCATGCTGAACTGGCTTTCGCGCATGGGCCAGCCCCTGTACGGACGCCAGACGCCTGATGGCTATCCGCTGACGGACGCTTCCTGGGCCAGTCCGGGGCAAATGACGACGCGCTTCGACATCGCCCGCACCATCGGTTCGGGCAGCGCCGGCCTGTTCAAGACGGATGGCCCGCAGCCGCAGGAAAAAGTGGCGTTCCCGCAACTGGCCAGCGCCCTGTATTACCAGTCGCTGCAGCCAGGCTTGAGTCTGGCCACGCGCCAGGCACTGGATCAGGCCGCTTCGCCGCAGGAGTGGAATACTTTTCTTCTTTCCTCGCCGGAAATGATGCACCGCTAAGTTGAAATCGGAGGATTGCCATGAATCGTCGTGACCTGTTGAAAGCCCTGGCCGCCGCACCCTTGTTCACTCACGCGGGCAGCCTGCTGGCCGCACCCGCCACGGATGCGAAGCTGCTGTTCGTCTTCCTGCGCGGCGGCTATGACGCGAATAACTTGCTGGTGCCGGTCGGCAGCGATTTTTACTACGCGGCGCGGCCGAATATCGCCATCGCGAAACCGGGCGAGGAAAACGGCGCGCTGGCCTTGAACGCCGACTGGGCCTTGCATCCGGCCTTGCGCGAGAGCATTTATCCCATGTTTACGGGCGGCGAGGCGGCCTTCATCCCGTTCGCGGGCACGACGGATTTGACGCGCAGCCATTTCGAGACGCAGGATACCATCGAGCTGGGACAAGAGATCAACACGCGGCGCGACTTCCGTTCGGGTTTCCTGAACCGCCTCGTGCAGACCTTGAATGGCAGCAAGGCCGGCCCCGCCATCGCTTTCACCGATCAACTGCCGCTGATCTTCCAGGGCGGCGTGCAAGTGCCGAACATGGCGCTGCGCTCCGTGGGCAAGTCCGGCATTGATGCGCGTCAAAGCCAGATCATCGCCGCCATGTACCGGGGCACGCCCTTGCAGCAACCCGTCAGCGCGGGCTTTGTCGTGCGCGACGACGTGACGAAGGAATTGACGGGGGAAATGCAGGCGGCCAACCGCAACGCCATCAGTACCAAGGGCTTTGAACTGGAAGCGCAGCGCATCGCCCGTTTGATGAAGGACAAATACAACCTCGGCTTCGTCGACGTGGGCGGCTGGGATACGCACGTGGGGCAGGGCGGCGCCAGCGGCTACCTGGCGGGGCGCTTCGATGAACTGGGACGGGGACTGGCCGCGTTTTCGCAGGAAATGGGCAGTGCCTGGCGCAATACCGTCGTCGTTGTCGTCAGCGAATTTGGCCGCACCTTCCGCGAAAACGGCAACCGCGGCACGGACCACGGCCACGGCAGCGTGTTCTGGGTGCTGGGCGGCGGGATCAAGGGCAAGCAGGTGGCGGGCGAGCAAGTGGCGATGTCGCAGGCAAACCTGTTCCAGAACCGCGACATGCCCGTGCTGAATGAATACCGGGCCGTGCTGGGCGGCTTGCTGCGCCGCACCTTCGGCTTGACGCCGGCGCAACTCGACCACGTGTTTGCCGGCGTGAAACCGGCGGAACTGGGCCTCGTGTAAATCGGCGAATCTCCGTGTTACGCTACGCCTGCGCATGTGGCGCATAGCGAATACTGGCGGCCCATGGCGCCGGGCACGAATGGAGTGGCATGAACGATACCCAGCGCGACATTGTCAGCGCAGGCTTTTCCCTGGCCTTGATCGCCGTGACGGCCTTCGTCATGCAGCGTTTCTTTTTGCCGCTCGTGTGGGCCGGCATCCTGTGCGTGGCCACCTGGCCTTTGTATGTGCGCGTGCGCGCGGCGCTGGGCCAGCGCACCATCGTCGCGGCAGCCGTGCTGACCCTGGCGTTTGCCTGCATCTTCATCATTCCCGTGCTGTTCGGCGTGGCGCAGGCGGCGCGCGAAGTGCCCGTGCTGGCCAATTTCGTCGTGCATGCGAATGCCGACGGCTTGCCCGTGCCGGACTGGGTGGCGCATGTCCCGCTGGCCGGCAGCGCCATCGGCGACTGGTGGCAAGCCACCCTGAGCCAGCCGCATGGCCTGGGTCACTTCTTTGCGGGCAGCGCCGTGGGCGGCTTTCATTCCGCGCGCGACATGCTCAAGGTGCTGGGCGCGGACGTGTTCCACCGCCTGGTCGACTTTGGCCTGGCGTTTTTATGCCTGTTTTTCTTCTACAAGGATGGTGAAGCGCTGACGCGCCAGATCACGGCCGTCGGCAGCCATTTCCTGCGCCCGGAACGGTGGGGGCGCTATGCGCAAAAGATCCCCACGGCCATCCGCGCCACCGTCAACGGCCTGGTGCTGGTGGGCTTGGCCGAAGGCGTGCTGATCGGCATCGCCTATGCCATCGCCGGCTTGCCGTCACCGGCCCTATGGGCGTTTGCCACGGGCATCCTGGCCATCATCCCGTTTGGCGCGCCGCTCGCGTATGGATGCGCGGCCGCCTTGCTGGTGTTCCAGGGCAATGTGGGCGCCGCCATCGGCGTGGCCGCCTGGGGCACCGTGGTGCTGTTCGTTGCCGACCACTTCGTGCGCCCTGGCATGATCGGCAACGCCACCCGCTTGCCCTTCCTGGCCGTGCTGTTCGGCATCCTGGGCGGCGTGGAAACCCTGGGCCTAGTGGGTTTGTTCATCGGCCCCGTCGTGATGGTGCTGTTTGTTACCTTGTGGTACGAAGCGAATGCGACTGACCGCGTACCGCCGGCCACCATGCCTTCCAGCACAGCTGCCGATGCAGGTGCAGGTGCAGGTGCCGACGCACTTGCCGGTACAGTTGCCGGCACTGCTGCCGAAACACCTGCCAGCCCGGCCGCGCCGGAACGCACACAGTAGTGAGGGGTCGGTCAGCGTGCTGCTGGCCGGTACTGAGGCGTTCCCGGCGTGGCCGGACGGAGCTGACTTGATAACAGGGTGCGAACACCTTGTTTTAAAGTCATTCTTAATGTGCCTTGGATAGAATAAGCAACCAACGGCGCATCAGCAGCACTTCAACATAGCCCGGCTCGATGCCCGTACCGCACTCGATCAAGGGATTGACGGTGTAGTAGCGCTTGCGGAAGTCGCGGCAGACGAGGATTTCGCGCTTGCCCATGCGGACGAGGAAAGAGCTTGGGGCGTATTCCAGGCCGAACCGTGAGCCAAAACCGCTATTCAATGTTGCCATGACAATTCCTTTGAGGGAGATGTGTTGAACGAGTCATCAGAATAGCATAACTACTGTATGAATACACAGCTACTGTATGAATAAACAGTATTTTTTTACTGGTGTGGTTTTTTTGATCAGTACCGGGAACATGAAAGAGAGATGAGTTTGCAAGAGAAAAATGACATGGGCATGACCACGGGCTGGACCACGAAACTGCGCCGCTTCGTCGAGGCGCGCCTGTCGCCCGAAGGCGAGCTGGGCCTGCATATGACGGTGGGCGTGGCCCTGATGCTCGTCGCCATCGTGGTCTTCCACGAGATCGCCGAAGCCGTCATGGGCATGGCCCAAATCACCGTGATCGACTTGCAGGTGGCGCAGTGGTTCAACCAGCATGCCGTGCCGTGGATCACCAGTTGCCTGCTGGTCGTCACGCACATGCATGGCGTGATCGGCGCCATCACCCTGGCCGTCTTGCTGGGCTGGTATCTGCACCGCAAGGGCGCCAGCTACTGGCTGTTTACCCTGGTCATTACCATGCCGGGCGTCATGTTTTTGAACCTGCTGCTAAAGTACATTTTTGTGCGCGCGCGGCCCAGCTTTGACGAGCCCATCCTGCAGACGGCCCTGAGCACGTACAGCTTTCCCAGCGGTCATACGGCCACCTCGACGGCGCTGTACGGCTTGCTGGCCGCCTACCTGATTTGCCAGACGGCGCCGGGCGCGTGGGGCAAGCGCATCGCCATCGCGCTGGGCGCCTTCCTGATGGCCTCACTCGTGGGTTTCAGCCGCATTTACCTGGGCGCGCATTACCTGAGCGATGTGCTGGCGGCCATGGCGGAAAGCTATGGCTGGCTGGCCATCTGCATCGCCGGCGTGTCGACCCTGCGCCGCCGCCGGCATATCCGGCAAACCAGATAAGGGGAAACCATCCTGAGCAAGATTGCAGTCATCATCAATGCGGGCGCCGGTTGCGGCTATGCGCCCGACTGGGCGCAGCAGCTCGAAGCGAAATTCGCCGCCGTGGGGCTCGACGCCGCCATCACCCTGGCGGCCAGCGGCGCCGACATGATCGCCACGGCCGGGCAGGCGCTGCGCGATGGCGCGCCCATCGTCGTGGCCGGTGGCGGGGACGGCACCATCAATGCTGTCGCGTCCGTCGTTGTCGGTAGCGGTACGCCGTTTGGCGTCTTGCCGCTGGGTACCCTGAACCATTTCGCCAAGGACTTGAACATTCCGCTCGAACTCGATGCGGCGATCGCCAACGTGGCGCAGGGCGTGCCGCACCAGGTCGACGTGGGTGAAGTCAATGGCCGCATCTTCCTGAACAATTCCAGCCTGGGCCTGTATCCCGACATCGTGCGCGACCGCGAAAAGCAGCAGCGCCGGCTGGGACGGGGCAAGTGGCTGGCGTTCAGCTGGGCGCTGGTGGCGGCCTTGCGCCGCTATCCCTTCCTCAGCGTGCAATTGAAACTGAAGGACGCCGTGCATGCACGGCGCACGCCGTTTGTCTTCATCGGTAACAATGAATACCTGATGGAAGGCTTGAATATCGGCGAGCGCGAACGGCTCGATGGCGGCCAGCTGAGCCTGTACGTGGCGCAGCGTCCGGGCCGTCTGGGATTGCTGAAGCTGGCCTTGCATGCGCTGTTTGGCAAGTTGTCGCAGGCCAAGGACTTCGACGTGCTGACGGCGACCGACCTGGAAATCGCCACGAAGCACCGGCGCCTGCGTGTGGCCACGGATGGCGAAGTGACCGTCATGAATACGCCGCTGCAGTACCGCATCCGCCCGGCCGCGCTGACGGTGCTGGTGCCTGCGCCGGCACCTTCCGGGGAGTAAGGCCATGCGTACCATCGTGCATTTGTCCGACTTGCATTTTGGCAAGGTCGACACGGACTTGCTGGCGCCCTTGCGCGCGCTCGTCGAACGGCTGGAGCCGGACGTGGTGGTGGTGTCGGGCGATTTGACGCAACGGGCCCGCAGCGCCCAGTTCCAGCAAGCGCGGCAGTTTCTCGACAGCTTGCCGGGGCCGCAGATCGTGGTGCCGGGCAACCATGACGTGCCGCTCTACAACGTCTTTTCCCGCTTCCTGACGCCGCTGGTGAAATACCGGCGCCATGTGACGGACGATTTGTCGCCCGAATATGTGGACGAGGAAATCGCCGTGCTGGGCATCAATACGGCCCGCTCGCTGACCTTCAAGGATGGCCGCATCAGCCACGAGCAGATCGATTTCCTGCGCGAACGCCTGGGCCGCTTGCCGCCCGGTTTGACGCGCATCATCGTCACGCATCATCCATTTGACTTGCCCGAGCACTTCGACGACGATGACCTGGTCGACCGTGCGCCGCTGGCGCTGCAAATGTTTTCCGAATGCGGCGTGGATCTATTGCTGGCCGGGCACTTGCACGCGAGCGTGGCGGGCAACACGGCCGAGCGCTACAAGATCGCCGGCTACGCTGCCCTGATGGTGCAGGCGGGCACGGCTACGTCCACGCGGGGCAGGGGCGAATCGAACTCCTTCAACGTGCTGCGCGTGGAAAACAGTTGTATCCGCGTCGAGCGCTACAGCTGGAATGACGACGGCGCCGACTTTGAAAAAGTCAGCACGGAAGCGTTCGCGCGCCAGGGCGGCGTGTGGACCAGCTTGCGGCCGCTGTAGCCAGAATTAATGGGGTAGGCGGCAACCGGCATCAGGAGTGGCCGGCAAAATGGCCAGGGCTAGGCGCGTTGCCGAAGACAGTACGAATAGTACGGCGAGGCAATGCAACAACGCCCTGGACTTTTTGATGGCTACTCCGCTACAGCCAGTAATTCATGAAGCGCGCCGCCCACTCCTTCATGCGGTCGGCAATCGGCCGCGTTTCCCATTTCGCCCTGGTGATCTCTTCCGAGTCGCGCAAGTCTTCCTGGAAGGCGTTTTCCATTTCGCGGCCGAAGCTGTCGCCCAGCACGATCACGTTCAGTTCGCTGTTATGCAGGAAGCTGCGCATGTCGATGTTGGTCGAGCCGACCGTCGACCAGGCGCCGTCGATGACGGCCGTCTTGGCGTGCAGCACGGCCAGTTTCAAGTGGAAGATGCGGATGCCGCCGGCCAGCAGTTGGTCGTACAGCGCGTGTCCCGCATGGAACACGAGGCCGCTGTCGGACACGCCGGGCAGCACCACCGTGACGTCCACGCCCCGTTTCGCGGCGGCCACCAGCGCGTCGACCGTCTGCTGGTCGGGCACGAAATAGGCGGACGTGATGTGGATGGTTTTTTTTGCTTCCTGGATGGCCAGGATATACGCCTTGTAGATCTCGAAGCCGCCGTCCGGCTCGCTGGCCACCACGCGCACCAGCTTGTCGCCCACTTCCGACAGGGTAGGGAAATAATTCGCGTCCGGCAAATCGGCCTGGTCTTGCTGGGCCCAGGTGCGGATGAACAGCCACTGGAAGGCGGCCACGGCCGGGCCTTCCACTTTCACGTGGGTATCGCGCCAGCCCACGTCGCTCTTGTCGGCGGACTTGTTCTTGGAGCGGAACAGCGAGCTTTTTGCATAGGTGTCGCTGATGTTGACGCCGCCCGTAAATGCCGTCTTGCCGTCGACGATCAGCACCTTGCGGTGGTCGCGGTTGTTGATCTTCCAGTCGTCGCCCTTGAGCTTGGCGGGATTGACGGGGTTGAAAGCCACCAGGTGCACGCCGGCCGCGCGCATGCGCTCGAAGAACGCCTGCGGCACGCCGAGGGTGCCCACGCTGTCGTAGATGACGTTGACCGTCACGCCCGATTGCTGCTTTTCGATGAGCATGTCGGCAAACTTCAGGCCCAGCGGGTCCTGGTCGAAGATATACGTTTCCAGATTGATGCTGTTCTTCGCTTCGCTGATGGCCTGGAACATGGCTTCCATCGTTTGCGGGCCGTCAAACAGCAGGGTCACCTTGTTGCCCTTGATCAAAGGCACGCCCGTGGCCGCCTCTTCCAGCGCGGCCTGGGCTTTCAAGTCCATGCCGGACTTCGCCCAGCGCTTGTTGAGCAGGGCGGCGCGGCTGTTGACGTTCAGCACGGCGCCCTTGCCCGTGATGACCTTGGGCTTGGCCACCGGTTCCAGCGTGGTGTTGAGATTCTTGACGTTGGGCAGCGAGGCGCATGCAGCCAGGGTCCAGCACAGCAGTAGGGCGGTGAGGCAGGGTTGCATGCGCCTGGCGGTCATTTTTGAGCCTTGGTCGTGGGTGACAGATTTGCCGTATCATCGGCCAGTGCCAAAGGTGGCGGGTTTTTCGAGCCGAAGAAGAAGACGATGGGCGAGCGCAGGAAGCGCTTGCCCAGAATCTTCAGCAATTGCATGCCGTGCTTGAAGCGCACCTGGCGCGAACGCAGGGCCACCCACAGGGCCAGGCCGAAGCTCACCAGCAGGTTGGCCGTGCCGATGGCGAAGATGCCCGACAGCGACTTGACAGCCAGTTGCCAGCTCATGTTGTGGTCCAGGCCCACCAGCGCCGTGGCGAAGTTGGCGGCCGAGAAGGTGATGTGGCGGATATCGATCGGCAAGCCGATCAGGAAACCCAGGGTGCCGATGGAACCGAGCAGGATACCGAAATAGAAGTTACCCATCAGGCCGCCCAGGTTGTTTTCCAGGTACAAACCCAGCCGCTGCAGGCGTTCCTGGCCGATGACGCGGCCCAGGCCGCGCAATTGCGCGATGCGCTGCGCCCAGCGCGTGTACAGGGCCTGGTTGTCGTAGTAGCCGGAAATCAGGCCGGCGACGAACAGGCACACGCCGGCGATCATGGCGTAAAAGATGGCGGGGCTGCCGATGGGGTCGATATCGTGCAGCAAGCGCATGGCCTTCTCGGGCGTCACCAGGTTGTGCCCGGTAATCGCCTTGTAGCCGAGCGCGATCAGCCACGCCGTGGGGATGGCCGTGGCCAGGTTGCCCAGCACGGCCATGTTTTGCGTGCGAAACACTTTATTGATCAATTCCGCCATGCTGTCGAGGTCGATATTCCTCCCATCCTTGCTGTGCAGGCCGGCGGCGATGCGCGACGCCGTCATGGCCGGCTGCTTGGTGGCCACCGTGAAATGCAGCAAGTGGATGAACATGAAGCCGATCGAGTAATTCATGCTGAACATGAACGCTTCGACCAGCGGCGCCGAGCGCAGGTAGGACATCAATATCTTGAACAGGGCCATGAAGCCGATGATCACGCCCGCGCCCGCGGACGAGAGGAACATGGCGCCCATTTCGCGGCGGTTTTCCGCGATGTAATGCTCGCCCGTGCGGCTGGCGTTTTCCGTCACATTGCGCGCCAGCAAGTTGATATTGTCGGAAAACAGGTCGCTGACCTTGTATTTGTTGTTGTGCGCCTGGATCAGTTCCAGCGCCAGCCCGACGGCGCCCGCGCGGCGGCGGCTGACGGGTTGCGGGTGCAGCAAGTCTTGCGTGGCGTCCACCGTGATGGCGGCGATGTCCACGTTGTTCGAGGCCGGCAATTCGCCGCTCGTGTCGACGAGGAACAGCAGCTTGCGCAGGCGCTCGATGCTTTGCGCCAGCGCCACCAATAAATACGTAAGGGGAATGCTGGTGCCCTGGTACAGCGCCTTCTTGCGGATCTTGGCGATGACGGCGTCGCACTGGTCCAGCATCACCAGCAAATGGCGCGCATCCTCGATGTGCTCGAGATCGCCGTGCAGCAGATTCGTGTAGGCGTCCAGGTAGGCGTTCACTTCCGTGTTCTGCACCATGAACGGCGACTGGAACACTTCAATTTCGCTATGGAAACGCGTCAATTCCGGTTCCAGGCCCATGGCGCAGACGCGGTAGGACAGGGTGCGGATGGCGTCGAGCATGCCTGGCAGCATGATATTGCCATCGCCGACGGCCAGTTCGATCTCGTCGCTGGTGAGCACGTCGAACAGTTCCAGCCAGTCCGTGGCGGGCACGTTGCTGATCCACAAATAATCGGTCTTCAGGTACAGCACCTGGTCGAGCGCGTCGTTCAGGTATTCGTCGCCGAGGGCGGGCGGCAGCATGCGGTAGGCGATGCGGCGTTTCAATTCCGTGAAAAAGCCGCTGTTCGACAGCACGCCGATATCGGTGTACAGGCTGGCGTGGCGGCGCGCGGCCAGCACGCGCAGCACGTACTCGTGCAGGGCGCGCGCTTGCGCGGGGTTACCTTTGAGAAGCTGGCGCAGGGTGCGCACGTTGGCAATCGCGGTAGCGCTGTCGTGGGGGCGCTTGGGACGCAGTGAGTTGAATAGTTCCACCAGCAAGTCGATATTGCTGGAGTTGGGGTCAATGCGTTCGAGGATAGCTAGCATGCAGAAAAAACGGGCGAGCCGCTGTCGGTAAAACCAGTAGTGTACCGCCTGCGTCAATTCTCGCAACGTTCGCCACCGAACATTGCTTTACGGCAGGGCCTGCATTTAACGCCATTTTGCCGCTAGTGCCTGAATCATGCTCACTCTTGCGTGTTGTCAGTACGCGACGCGGTTTCATGGCCTAAGCTGAAGTTTCTGTTGTACAACGCACGGATGGCTGGACAAAAAGCGAGGATAAGGTAACACTGAGATCAGACACACAGCGCATGTCCTGATCAATACCGGGAAGTTTCAATTCACGTTACCGAGATATTTATCATGCAGACCTCGTATTTTGCGCTTGCTGTGATAGGGATGGGGCCGTGGATGCTTTTTGCACCGGCCCAGGCTGCCGATGGCGCAGGCAGTGCCGCATCCACTAACGTTGCCGTGTACGGCGTGCTTGACGCGGGCATCGTGGCCGAGCGGGGCTGCGCCGCCAATTGCGCCAACACCAGGGTGTCCGGCGGCGTCGCGTCCGGCTCGCGCCTGGGCGTGCAGGGCCGCGAAGCGCTGGGCAATGACGTGTCCGCCGTATTTACCCTGGAAGCGGGCGTGCAGAACGACACGGGCCAGTCGGAAGAGGGCCGTTTGTTCGGCCGCCAGGCCTACGTGGGCCTCGACAGCCGCCTGGGCGCGCTGACCCTGGGGCGCCAGTACAACCCGCACTACCTGGCCCTGACCGACGTGGCCGACCCGTTCAAGGGCGGCATGGCCGGCAGCGCGAGCAATCTGGCCGGCTACAGCGTGAAACGCTACGACAATACCGTCAAGTACGTGACGCCCGCCTTGCGCGGCGTGACTGCCAGTGCCATCTACAGCTTTGGCGAGTCGCCGTACAGCAATGCCAGCAACCGCGCGTATGGCGCCACCCTCGGCTATTCGGCCGGCGCCGTGAATGTGAGCGTATCGCACCAGCGCAAGAATAACCTCATCCTCGCTTCCGGTACCTTGCCCGCCATCGACATGTCGGCCCGCAATACCCTGATCGCGGCGAATGTCGACTTGAAAGTGGCCACCGTCTTTGCCGCCGTGGGCGTGAACAAGGGCTATGGCAGCTCGCCGTGGGACCCGAACAACGCCTACAGCACGCTGGCCCTGTCGATGTCGTCGTCGGACAGCCGCGACACCTTGCTGGGCGTGTCCGTGCCCGTGGGCGGCTTCAAGCTGCTGGCGTCCTGGGTGCGCAAGGATGACCGCGACCTGGCCAACCGCGACGCCAGCCAGATGGCCGTCGGCCTCACGTATTCCCTGTCAAAGCGCAGCGATTTCTACGCGTCCTACGCGAAGATCCACAACAAGAACGGCGCCCGCTACACGGTGGGCAATGCCAGCGACAGCGGCCGCGGTGATGCTGCCTTCAACCTGGGCTTCCGTCACGGCTTTTGAGCTGCCGTCGTGGCCGGGGCAGGGCAGCTGGCGCCCAGCCACTTGCCGCTGCTCGTCACGTTCACCTGTTCCGGCGCGCCGCGCGCGCTGGTCGTCACGGCCAGCTGCATGCTGAAAGCCTGGTCGCCCGTGAACATGACCTTGCCTTCGCCGCTCGATTTCGGGTTGGCGCAAGTGAACGATACCTGCATGCCGCCCGCGATGTCCGTATTCTTCGACTTGCAATCGCCGGGCTGGCCCGTGGGAATCTGCTTGCGCGCCGCCATGTCCGGCGTCACGCACGCCGTCACGCGCACGGCGCCGTCGGCGCCCACCGTGGGCATGGCCATGCCGCGGCTGGCCGCCATGCTTTCCAGCTGCTTGCGTTGATCGGGAGGAAGGTTGCCCAGTTGTTGCAGCACCATGGACATGGCGTTGTCGGTGGCGGCGTCCGGCGACGCCATCTTGCTGTCGACTTGCCACAGGCCCGGCTTGATGGTGGGCGATGGCGAGGCGGCTTGGGCGCCGGCGTGGCTGCCTAAGGCGGCGCAAGCCAGCAGGGTCAGGCGTAGCAGGGATTTTTTCATCGTGGGGTCTCCGGTATGGGCAGACCCCAGCATACGGCATGGCAAGCGGGGCACGCTTGCCATTGTGTTACAAACTGTGATCGGGCTCGATGCGGCGCACGTCCACGCAGGCGATGCGGCGCTCGTCGGCCTCGATGATTTCATAGCGTAAATCATCGAGTTCCAGCACTTCGCCCACGGCCGGCATGTTCTCGAAATGCGCCAGCAGGAAGCCGGCCAGCGAGTTGTATTCGCCATCTTCGCTGACCAGGGTTTCCGTCTCGAACACTTGCTCCAGGTAATGCAGGTCCGTCGCGCCATCGATGCGCCAGTGGCCGGGGCCCAGCACTTCCACGTCCGGCTGCTCGTCCTCGTCGGGGAATTCGCCGGCGATGGCTTCCAGGATGTCGATGGGCGTGAGCACGCCCTGCACGGTGCCGAACTCGTCGACCACCAGCACCAGCTGGCCGCGCGAGCGCTTTAACGTTTCCATGGCTTTCAGCACGCCGGCCGCTTCCGGCACGACGACGGCTTCGCGCATGCTGTCCGGGTCGATCTTGCCGCGCGAGACCAGGTCCTCGATCAGGTCCTTGCTGCGCGCGATGCCGACCACGTTGTCCAGGTCGTCATTGCAGACAGGAATCATGCTGTGCGGCGTTTCGCGCAGCAATTGCAGCATCTTTTCGCTGCTGTCGTTCAGGTTGACCCACGACACGTCGCCGCGCGGCGTCATGACGGAGCGGATCGAGCGTTCGGCCAGGGTCAGCACGCCGCTGACCATGTTGCGCTCTTCCACGCCGAAGGCGGAAACGTCGGGCAGTTCCTTGACTTCGTGCTCTTCCACGGCTTCGCGGCCCTTGCGTCCGCCCAGCAGGCTCAACACGGCTTGCGCCGTGCGGTCGCGCAGCGGGGCGTTCGACTGCAGCTTGAGGAAGTTGCGGCGTGCCAGCTGATTGAAGAATTCGATGACAATCGAGAAACCGATAGCGGCGTACAAATACCCTTTCGGAATGTGGAAGCCCAGGCCTTCTGCCACCAGCGACAGGCCGATCATCAGCAGGAAGCTCAGGCACAGCACGACGACGGTGGGGTGGGCGTTGACGAAGCGCGTCAGCACTTTCGACGCCAGCATCATGACGACGATGGAAATGACGACGGCCGCCATCATCACGTACAGGTTTTCCACCATGCCGACGGCCGTGATGACGGCGTCGAGCGAAAAGACGGCGTCGAGCACGACGATCTGCGCCACCACGAGGCCGAAGCCGGCGTAGACTTTCGGGCCCGTCTGGGCGTGCGTGACCCCTTCGAGGCGCTCGTGCAGCTCGCTGGTGGCCTTGAACAGCAGGAACAGGCCGCCGACGAGCAGGATCAGGTCGCGTCCCGAAAATGAGAATGTCAGTATGGAAAACAATGGCGTGGTCAGGGTGACCAGCCAGGAAATCAGCGAGAGCAGGCCCAGGCGCATGACAAGGGCCAGGGTCAGGCCCAGCACCCTGGCCTTGTCGCGCTGGTGCGGCGGCAATTTCTCGGCCAGGATGGCGATGAAAATCAGGTTGTCGATCCCCAGTACGATTTCCAGTACGACCAGCGTCAGCAGGCCGACCCAGATTGTCGGGTCAAATAACCATTCCATGTGTATAACCTTGTAAAGTCGATCAGTGTAAAGCGTGCCTGGTGGCTAAAGCCCCGGGCGCGTGGGTGCTGCATGCATGTCTTCAGAGGCGGACGCGCGGCGGCCGGGTGGCCAGCCGCACGTCCGCTTCGGCAAGTGCGCCCGGTCCCGCTTGCCAAATGATGGCGCAAAACGGCGCCCCCTGGCGCGAGCTCGGGTACAGCGTGATGGGGTCGTTGTCGCATTCTTCAGTATCGCAGCTGTCGCCAGGCAGGCCCGCATGGAGGCTGGCGTCGGCACAATCGATGCCGAAGGCGGGCGTGGCGGCAGCGCCGGCCGCGATTGCATGCTGGAATGGGGAAGGACTGGCGTAGGCCATGCTGGCGAACGCCTGGGGTAACGCGATGAAAACAAAAAGGCAGAGCAGGACGAGAGCTCGTCTCATATACAGGCAGATAGTTCTGGAACTAGGGAGTATAACACGGGCACATAACAGCTCGATGACAGGACTTGCGTAAGTGATAAGTATGCCGTAAATTGCGAGAGCAATGATTTCCCTGGGCGGCGAAGACGCAGCGCGGGTCCATGGCAATTCTTGCGTTTGCATTCCATGGCGCCGCTTGTGCGCTTGTCTAAAACGTAGTGTTACCAGGACTCTGCCTTGAAACCCATTACCGCCCTCCTGCTTGCCGCCGGCATCCTCTCGCCTTCGTTCATCCTTGCCGCCACCCCGGTGGAAGCGGCGCCGACCCAGAAAGCCGGCAAGGCTGCGCCCAGCCGCGCCGCCGTCAAAGTCACGTCCGTCGAAGGCATCACGGAATACCGCCTGGCCAACGGCTTGCGCGTGCTGCTGTTCCCCGACGCCAGCAAGCCCACTTTGACCACCAACATCGTCTACCTGGTCGGTTCGCGCCATGAAAACTATGGCGAAACGGGCATGGCCCACTTGCTCGAGCACTTGCTGTTCAAGCCCAGCGCCAATTTCGGCGTCAAGAAGGGCACGAAAACCCCGGTCGAGATCCTGAACTCGACGGGCGCCCAGTTCAACGGCACCACCTGGTACGACCGCACCAATTACTACGCCACCTTCCCCGCCAACGACGACAACCTGCGCCAGATGCTGGCCATGGAAGCGGACCGCATGGTGAACGCGGCCATCGACCAGAACGACCTGTGGAATCCGAAGACGCAGAAGGGCGAAATGACCGTCGTGCGCAACGAGTTCGAAATGGGCGAGAGCGACCCGATCGGCGTGACGAGCGAACGCATCCAGGCCGTCGCCTATGACTGGCACAACTATGGCAAGTCGACCATCGGCGCCCGTTCCGACATCGAGCAGGTGAATATTCCCCGCCTGCGCGCGTTTTACCATAAATATTATCAGCCGGATAACGCCGTGCTGATGGTGGCGGGCCGCTTCGACGAAGCCAAGGTCTTGAAGCAGATCAATGAGCTGTTCGGCAAGATCCCGAAACCGACGCGCGTGATCGAACCGACCTACACGGCCGAACCCGTGCAGGATGGCGAGCGCGCCGTGACGGTGCGCCGCAGCGGCGGCACGCAGTTCGTCGGCGCCGGCTACCACGTGGCGCCGTCCGGCAACCCGGACGCCGTCGCCATCGAGGTGCTGGGCCACGTGCTGACGGACGCGCCGGCCGGCCGCCTGCACAAGGCGCTGGTGGAAACCAAGCTGGCCAGCAAGATCGAATACAACTCCGTGAGCAACCTGGAGCCCGGTTACAACCTGTTCGGCGCGCTGGTGCCCGTCGATGGCAACCTTGATGCGGCGCAAGCTGCCATGCTGAAGGTGCTGGAAGACTTGAAATCGCAGCCGGTCACGGACGCGGAAGTGGCGCGCGTGAAACAGCAGCTGAACAAGCAGATCGAACTGGCCACCTCGAACACGGCGAGCCTGACGATCGCCCTGACGGAATCGCTGGCGGCCGGCGACTGGCGTTTGTTCTTCCTGCAGCGCGACCAGCTCGACAAGCTGACGACGGCGCAAGTGCAGGCGGCGGCCGAGAAATACCTGAAGAGCTCGAACCGCACCCTGGGCCGCTTCATCCCGACCGATGCGCCGGACCGCACCGTCGTGCCGGCCTACGCCGACGTGGCGCCGCAACTGGCCGGTTACACGGGCCGCGCCGTCGTGGCGCAGGGCGAGGCGTTCGACCCCAGCCCCGACAATATCGAAGCGCGCACCACGCGCTTCACCTTGCCGAACGGCTTGAAGGGCGCCTTGCTGCCGAAGAAAACCAAGGGCAGCACCGTCAGCGTCGTGTTGAAATTGCGGATCGGCAGCGAAGAGAGCTTGCGCGGCAAGGGGCAAGTGGGCAGCTACACGGCGAATCTGTTGTCGCGCGGCACGGATAAACTGTCGCGCCAGGAAGTGAAGGACAAGTTCGACCAGCTGGGCATGCAGGTCGCCATCACGGGCGGCGCCGAGGGCGTCACCGCCATGCTGACAGGCAAGCGCGAAAACTTGCCGGCTGCCATGGACTTGCTGGCGCAAGTACTGCAAAAGCCGGCCTTGAACGAGACGGAATTCCTGGAATTGCAGCGCGAGCGCGTCGGCCGCGCGGAGCAGGAACTGCCTGAACCGCAACCGCTGGCCGTGAACGCCTTCCGCCGCCTGCTCGACGCCACGCCGGAAGGCCATGTGCGCCACGTGGCCACCTTGCCGGCCGAACTGGCGCAATGGAAAGCCATCCAGGTGGCCGACGTGAAAGCCTTCCATGGCGCCTACTATGGCGCGTCGAACGCGACTTTCGCTGCCGTGGGTGACTTCGACCCGGCCGCGCTGAAGGCGCAAGTGGCCAGCCTGTACGGCAGTTGGAAGGCGCAGCAGCCGTATGTGCGCATTCTTGACGCCGTCAAGCCCGTCAGCGGCGAGAAAGTCACATTGGAAACGCCGGACAAGGCGAACAGCGTGCTGTTCGCCATCCAGCCTATCCCCCTCAAGGATGACGCCGCCAGCTATCCCGCCTTGCTGATCGCCAATCACATGCTCGGCGGCGGCGCCTTGCGCAGCCGCCTGGCCGACCGCATCCGCCAGAAGGAAGGCCTGTCGTACGGCGTCGGCTCGCAAGTGAGCATTCCGTCGCGCGAACCGGCCGGTTACTGGATGGCGTATGCCATCAGCGCGCCGCAAAACACGGTCAAGGTGGAAGCGGCCCTGCGCGAGGAAATCGCCAAGGTGCTGGCCGACGGTTTCACGCAAGACGAATTGACGGAAGCGAAAAAGGGCTGGCTGCAATCGGAAGAAGTGGAGCGCACGCAGGATGCGGGCCTGGCGCGCGAACTGGCCGGCTACCTGGCGCAAGACCGCACCATGGCGTACAACAAGGACCTGGAAGCCAAAGTGGCCGCCTTGACCCTGGCGCAAGTGAACCAGGGCTTGCGCGACTACCTGAAACCTTCGGCCGTGTCGATCGTGACGGCGGGCGACTTCGCCAAGGTGGCGAAAGAGGGTGAAAGCGGCGCCAAGGCAACGACGTCGAAATAAGCTGTTTTAGATGGAAAAAACCCGCTGGCAGGTGACCTTGCCAGCGGGTTTTTTTACGATCTTGATTTTGATGTCAACATCCCGACACCGAACAAAACCGTAGCGAGCGGAGGGGAGAGGTGGCCGAGAAGCGCAACCGTACTTTAGTACGGTGAGCATCGCAAGCCGCCTATACCGACGCGCAGTAGGTTTGGTTCGGTGTTACCCCCGCGGGGCTAGCTCTGCTACGTAGATTTCGACACGGCGATTGCGTGCGCGTCCCGAGGCATCCGCATTCGAGGCGATCGGCTCGCGGGCGCCGCGGCCTTCCGTGACGACGCGGGTCGGCGAGACGCCGCGCATGGACAGGTAGTCGCGCGTGTGGGCCGCGCGTTCCACCGACAGCGGTTCATTGATGGAATCGCTGCCCGTGCTGTCCGTATGGCCGATGATGCTGACCGTCGTGTTCGGGTTTTCATTCAGGGTGGCGGCGAAGCGGTCGAGAATCGGGCGGAAGTTGCCCTTGATGTCGGCGCGGTTGGTGTCGAAGGAAATGTCGCTTGGAATTTCCATTTTCAGGCGGTTATCGGCCGTTTGCGACACTTGCACACCAGTACCCTGTGTCGCCTGTTCCATCGCGCGCTTCTGGTTTTCCATGCGGTTCGACCAGATATTGCCGACCACGGCGCCAGCTGCCGCACCCAGCAGGGCGCCGCCGGCCGTGCGGCCGCTGCTGCCGCCACCGGTGGTGCCGCCGATCAAGGCGCCCAGGCCCGCGCCGATGCCGGCGCCCGTGGCCGTGCCACGTTGCGTCGAGGACATGTCCGCGCAGCCGGTGGCGGCCAATGCGATCACCAGCATGCCGATCAGGGATTTGGCGCCAGGGCCTTTTTTGAATGTTTCTTTCATGGATTTTCTCCTTGTTTTGTTATGGGGACATACCCAGGACTACCCGTACACGTTACTGCAAAACGACGCCGCTTGCCAGTGCGCGCACATCGTGCGAAAAATACGGCAAAAGGCGGCGCCCGTTTGCACGCGCGCCGCTCTTGTCAGACCCGGCTAAGGGCCTGGGCTATAAACCGCGCCCGCTGATCAGGCGCAGCAGCACCATGATCACGGCGACCACCAGCAGGATGTGAATGAAGCCGCCAATGGTATAGGAAGTTACCAGGCCCAGCAGCCAAAGAATGATGAGTACGACGGCGATTGTATACAGCATGATGTGTCCTCCGAGAGTAATGTGTGGATGACGGCGACTGCCGTGGCCTTGCAGGCGCTGGCGCGTGGCGCCGTCATCGGTTCTTGTCATTGCGCGGCGACCGGGTCGCTGAACGCTGATGCCATGACTAAGTGTCTACTTTGTTTCCCTTGCGTTCTGTACGCTGTCGTACACAAGGCTCAACTATCGGGGGCGGTCCGCGTGTTCATCGGCCATGCCCGGCACCCACGCCAGCATGCCGGCCATGCCGACTGCGCCCGCCAGGCAGCTGACCATGCCGCCCGTGAGCAGCAGCATGACGCCGAATACGGGGCTGCCCGCCGGCGGCGCCAGGTCCAGTGCGCAGAAGCCCAGTGCGGTGGCCAGCAAGCCGCCGCCAATAAAGCCCAGCCAGATCCTGTTGCTGCCTGTCTTGTCGTCTTCCATGGCGTCTCCTTTGACATTCCGTTGAACTTTCCTGAATGCATCATCTCGCGGGACTGCAAGCTCATCTGTACGCCAGCGAACATTGCCAAAAAGAAAACGCCCGGACAAGCCGGGCGTGTGTTTAATTTGCAACTAATTGCGGCAGCGGCGCCGCCGCGGTTCGCTTAGCCCATGGCGCGCAAGCCGCCGTTGACGACGCGCACGCGGTCGCCCTGGCGCCAGTTCGGCGCGGCGCTCTGGTGCACGGTGCGCGTCTTGCCGTTATCGAGGCGCACGACGATGTTGTAGCTGCGCGTGGCGCGCACGCTGCCTTCGATCTGGTTGCCGGCCACGGCGCCGCCGACGGCGCCCAGCACGGTGGCCAATTGCCTGCCGTGGCCGCCGCCCACCTGGTTGCCCAGCAAGCCGCCGACGACGGCGCCGCCGGCCGCACCCACGCCGCTGCCTTCGGCGCGCGTATTGACTTCATGGATGGCTTCGATCACGCCGCAATTGGCGCACACCTGCGGCGCCGGGGCGGCCGCGTATTGCGGCTGCGGCTGGCGCACGGGTTGCGGCTGTGGTTGCTGCTGCTGCTGCTGCTGCGGTGGCAGGGCGGCCAGCGGCAAGGCGCCGGCAGGCTGCAGGTTCGCTGGCGGCTGGTTCGCCTGCAGATTGGCCATCTGCTCGGCCGAGGTACTGGCCGCCAGCGGCTGGGTGTCGCCCTGGGAAGAAGGCAGCCAGCCCATCAGGGCAGCCGTGCCCACGCCGCAAAACAGCAGGACGGCGACGGCGGCGGCAAGCACCAGCGGATGGAGGGATTTGGTGGTGGTAGTCATGGAAGGCTCCTTGGTTTTTTTAAAATAGTAAAAAGGGTAGTGCGTGTTCTGCGTGTTATGTGCGTCTGTTGCCAGTGTGCTGTGCCGCTTGCTCCGCTTCCGTGCGTCACCGTACATACAGGGCCGGTACTGCACCGTAGGCTAGGTAAAAATTATGTCGAGTTGTAACGACACCGAGGAAAAGCAATGCCACCAACGACTGCCAGCATGACCCTGCCCCGCGATGCAGGCCGATCCGGCCTGGGTTCGCCCGTGGGTGCGCCAGACGCCGGCAACCGCTTGCTGGCCAGCCTGCCCGAGCACGACTTGCGGCACCTGACGGCGCTGTTCGATACCGTCACGGTCGAGGTGGGCGAGGTGCTGTACGAACCGGGCCAGCCTATCGGCCACATCTATTTCCCCGGCGATTGCCTGATCTCGCTGCTGGCCGTGGCGGAAGGGCGGATGACCCTGGAAGTGGGCTCCGTCGGCCGCGAAGGCGTGCTGGGCGCGTCCGTCGCGCTCGGTCATGACCTGGCGCAAGTACGTGCCGTGGTGCAACGTTCCGGTACGGCCAGCCGCATCGCGCGCGCGGAGTTCTGCGCCGAGTTCGCCCAGCTCGAATCCCTGCAGCGTTTGCTGTACCGCTACACGGACACCTTGCTGGCGCAAGCCATCCAGATTGCCGTGTGCAGCCGCTTCCACGTGCTCGAGGCGCGCCTGGCCCGTTCGCTGCTGATCACGCGCGACCGCCTGCAGTCGGAAAAATTTCACCTTACGCATGAATTTCTTGCCCACACCCTGGGCGTGCGGCGGGTCGGCGTGACCAAGGCGGCCAGCGCGCTGCAACAGCAAAAACTCATCACCTACAGCCGCGGCAATATCGAGATCCTCGATTCGGCGGGCCTGGAAGCCGTTTCCTGCCGCTGCTACGAGCTGGTCAAGGATAGCGGCGCCATCGGCATGGCCAACGTCTTCGTCTAATTTCCTCAGAATAACTTTTCAATTTCGTCAACGGAAGCCGGACGCAAAAAAGCGGGGCGGGGCCTGGGCACCCACCCCGCTTTTTTGATCAACGATTACTTCGGCTTGACCTGGTTGCCGATCACGCCGCCGACGGCGGCGCCGCCGACTGCGCCGACAGCGCTGCCGCCCGTCAGCACGGAGCCGGCAACGGCGCCGATGCCGGCGCCGATGGCCGTATTCTTATCCTGGCCGGACATGTTGGCGCAAGCCGTCAGGCTCAGCAGCAGGGCGGCAACGGAAGTGGTGGCGGCGATTTTTTTAATGATTTGCATGATAGTTCTCCTATGAATTCGGACCTCGTGGCGCCGGCATGGTATGGGCCGGTGGGACTTCGTATCGCCACGTCTTGGGTGTTTCAGGCACGATCACAGAATAGATTTGCGGCAAGGCAGGGTCTGTTCGGCAACGCACATAGGGGTGTAACAATTGTAAAAGCACACACGCCGCGCTTAACGTGCCTTGCGCACGGGCTTGCCCGGCTTGGGCGCCACCGGTTTCACGCGCGCCTGGGCCAGCAAGGCTGCGCATTCGCTATCCTCGACGGGGCCGGTGTTGACCAGCGGCAGCAGCGCCGCCACGGGCGCCACCACGGCCAGCGCCAGCGCGCCGCCGGCGCGCAGGGCCAGCACGCCCTTGTCGACGCTCACGTCGGGCTTGCTGAAAGTGCCATGCACATACAGGGGCGAGCGCAGCGAAAAGATGCGCAAGCCCTTGCTGTCCGGCCGCAGGGTGAGGTCCAGCCGTTCATCGGCCAGGTTCACCGTGCCATCGATATGCAGGATGGCGTCATCCGTGTCGACGATGAACTGGCGCGTGCGCATCAGCCCCTTGGTGACGGCGAAGTCGGCCGCCATGCAGTTCAGCTTGACCTGCTTGTCGCCTGCCAGCTTGGCCAGCACGATACTGCCGATATTCAAGCCCATTTCTTCCAGTAACAGCTTGCTGATGCTGCCCCGGTTGATCAGCGCGCGCACTTCGCCGTTCGAGCTGCCCAGCAGGGTGGCGACGGAATTGCCCGTGGCCGACAGCGACGCATCGCCATTGATTTCGCCCACGCTCGCTTGCAGGGCCGGCAGGCGGGGGAACAGTTGCTGGATGTGCAGATGGCGGGCGCTGGCCTTGAGTTCGGCCGCGATGCCGTTGGCGATGACCTTGCCGCTGCCGTCGAGCTTGATCTGCGACGTCAGGGTGCCGCCCGCCACGTTGAAGTTGAGCGGCGTCAAGGACAGCACGCCGTCCGTCAGCACGACATGCGTGTCGAGCTTGCTGATCGGCAACTCGGCATCGCGCGTGATCTTCTCGGCCGTGTAGCGCACGTCGGCGTCCAGGCTGGTCCAGCGCTCCGTCTTGAAGGTTTCCACCGGCAAGACCCGGCCGGCCGGCTGCGTCGATGGCACGCCCCGTTCCTTCTTGCTGGCGCTGGAATCGGCGCCAACCAGCGGACCCAGGTCGGAAAATTGCAGCAGGCGCGAGTGGACTTCACCCGTCAGGCGCTTGCGCGGCGTGCTGGCGGAAAAGGCCAGCTTGCCGCTGATGTCGCTCGATCCCACCTTGCCGCTGAACTGGTCGTACACCCATTCGCCGCCGCGCGGCGCCAGGGTGCCCGTCAAATGGCCTTCCGTGCTGAAGTGCGGCGTTTCCGGCAGCAGCACGCCCGTCAATGGATACAGGCGCGCCATGCTGGGTCCGGATAGCTTCAGGCGCACGTCGAGCGCGGCCAAGTCCGTCGGGCGGGTCAGGGTGCCTTCGATGGCCACGCTGCTGCCGCTGGCGCGCATGTCGGCCTGGATGGGGAAGGGCGTGCCTTGCCGCTGCAGCGACAGCACGCCGCCCGCCTTGCCGCCGCCCTTGACGGTTTCGCCGCGGTAGGTGCCGGACAGTGTCCACGCGATGCCGTAGCGCGCATCGTCCGCGATGGTGTCGACATCGGCGCGCATCGCCGTCTTGCTGACGCCATCGTCCAGGGTCACGGTGCCCTTGCTGAAGACCACGCTTTGCAATTCCAGCTGCCATGGCGATGGCTGGTCCTGCTTGTCGAAGGTCCAGTTGTTCTTGCCATCCTTGCTGCGCAGCAAGCGCACTTGCGGCGTGTCGAAGCGCAATTGCGGGATGATGATTTTCTTGTCCAGCAGGGCCAGCGGATTGAGCGAGAACGCCAGCTGGCTCACGGTGGCCAGTTGCCCCTTCTCACCCGTGTCCGCCATGGCGCTCGGGTTGCCCAGGCGCACGTCCTTTGCCTGCAGGTGCGGCCAGGGCAGATAGTCGCGCCAGGTTTTTTGCCCCGCGGTGGTTGGCTGCTGCCACGTCAGCGCCAGGTCGCCCTCGATGGCAAACGGCCGCCCCAGCGCATCGCTGGCGCGCGCATTGAGCCAGGGCTTGGCGCGGTTCCAATCCATGTTCAGCAGGACGACGGCGGCCGTGACGGGCAGGGCGATCAGCACGGCGGTACTGGCGAGGGCGATTTTTTGACGGCGGGAGAGCGGCATGAGCTGATTCTTTCTGGACAAGTAGTCACGATGCTACAGGAATCGCTCCAAAGCCGGGCCTGTTTCAGGTTTTGCTGGCGGACACGTGCGCTGGCGCACGTTGCCCATGCAAGTATTGTCGATTTCCTACCCTATGTGCGGCACCGAACGGATATGCGGGGATGCGGGGCCTATAACGTCATACATCAAACGCAGTTCCTGATTCGTTCCATGTATGACTTATATCGTTACCTCACTCTCCAGGAGAAGAAAAATGACAAACCGAGATTCCATCAAAACCCCCTTGACCGCCCTGGCTGCCTGCATCAGCGCCGTCGTCCTGATGACGGGCTGTTCCAGCCTGAAAACGCCCGCCACGGCCGATGTCGCCGTGTCGCGCGCCGCCGTCGATAACGCCGCCAGCGCCGGCGCCGCCGACCTGGCTCCCGATGAAATGCGTTCGGCCCGCGAAAAAATGCGCATGGCTAACCAGGCCTTGAAAGACCGCGACTACAAGACGGCGCGCGACCTGGCCGACCAGGCGCAAGCGGACGCCAAGCTGGCGCAAAGCAAGGCCAACTCGGCCAAGGCGACATCGGCCGCCGATGAAATCAACGAGAACATCCGCGTCATGCGCGAAGAGCTCGACCGTGCCAATCAGCAAGCCCCAAAACAATAAGCAATAACAATAACAGGACCCCATCATGAAAAAAGCTACCTACACCACCATTCCCGGCCTGCTGGCCATGGCCGCCCTGGTTGCCGCCTGCAGCTCCGCACCGACCACCACCAGCCTGCTCGACCAGACGCGCGGCGATTACATGGCGGCGCAATCGAATCCGATCGTGTCGACCTATGCGCCACGCGAATTCCGCGAAGCGAGCGCGGCCCTGGAAGCGGCAAATGCGGCCGCCACGCGCCAGGAAGATAGCGAAAAAGTCGACAAGCTGGCCTACCTGGCCAAGCAAAAGATAGCCACGGCGCAAGAAGTTGCCAAGCAAAAGGCAGCGGAAGCCGATATCGCCAACGCCGGCAAGCAGCGCGACCAGTTGCGCCTCGATGCGCGCACGCAGCAGGCTGACCAGGCCACGGCCCGCGCCCAGTCGGCGCAAGCGGATGCGGAAGCGGCCAAGGCCCAGGCGCAAGCGGCCGAAGCATCGGCCCGCGATGCGCAAGCGCGCGCCGCCGGTCTGGAAGCGCAGCTGGCCGACCTGGCCGCCAAGAAAACCGAGCGCGGCATGGTCATTACCCTGGGCGACGTGCTGTTCGGCACGGACAAGGCGAACCTGACGGCCGATGGCGCGAATACGGCGCGCAAGCTGGCCGACGTGCTGAAAAACAACCCGCAGCGCACCGTGCTGATCGAAGGCTTCACGGATAGCACCGGCGGTTCCGCGCACAACCTGGAATTGTCGCAACGCCGCGCCGAGTCCGTGCGCAATGCGCTGCTGGAGCAAGGCATCAGCCGCGACCGCATCGCCACGAAAGGCTATGGCGCCGCTTACCCGGCCGCCGGCAACGATACGGCGGCAAACCGCCAGCTGAATCGCCGGGTGGAAATCGTCCTGTCTGAGGACAACACGGCCATTCCCGCCCGCCGTTAAGCCGCGCTGACTGGCGCGGCAATAAAAAGGCAGCACCGGCCGCTACCTGGCCGGTGGATACCCATGCAAGACTTGAAAGGAAACATCATGACCCAAACATCTGTTGAGATTCCAGCTGGCATCGATACGGCCGCCATCCGCGCCGCCGCGAAAAACCTGGACGACGGCGCCGTGACGGCCGGCTACCAGGGCGACCGCCAGGAGTTGATCACCCTGTTGAATGGGGCGCTGGCCACCGAACTGGTGTGTATTGCGCGCTATAAACGCCATTACTACACCGTGAGCGGACGCGACAACGGCACCATCAAGGCCGAGTTCCTGGAACATGCGCAGCAGGAGCAGGAACACGCCGACTGGCTGGCCGAGCGCATCGTGCAATTGAATGGCAAGCCAGATTTTAATCCTGCAACATTGCTTGCGCGTAGCCATGCCGAGTATGATGACTCCGAAGACGTGCAAAGCATGGTGCGTGCCAATCTGATCGCGGAACGGGTGGCGATCGAGTCGTATCGCCAGATGATCGTGAAAATCGGCGACAAAGACCCGACCACACGCCATTTGTTGATCAAAATCATGGCTGTCGAGGAAGAGCACGCCGATGATATGCGCGATCTAATGGAATAGTGTTTTTGAGTAAAGTAGGTATAGTAACTACATTCATCCACAGCTAAGGAGCTAAACCATGTTGGAAAACAATATCACCACCGTCAATAACGATGTCAAAACCCTGGTCAAGGATGCCCAGGCCCTGTTCAGCGCCGCTGCCGCCCTGACCGGCGAAAAAGCCGACGAAGTGCGCGTCAAGGGCATGAAAACCCTGGATGCCGCGCTGGCCAAGGCACATGAAGCGCAAGCGTCGGCCATCGTTGCCACCAAGCAGATGGCTGCCCAGGCAGACGGTTATGTCAAGGAAAACCCATGGCGCACCGTGGCCGTCGCCGCTGGCGTCGGCGTGCTGGTTGGCTTCATCCTGGGCCGCAAGTAATCCACTGTCAGGAGCGATATGGACAAGTCTGCTTCGTCTCACCAGGGGCCGGGATTGATCGGCTCGGTCGCCGGCCTGGCCAAAAACGCCGTCGGACTGATGTTGTCGCGGCTGGAACTGGCCACCATCGAACTGTCGGAAGTGCGCAATCACATGCTGCAACTGATTGTCATTTTCGCGTTGGCGACCGTGGCGGGCTTGTTTGCCATCGCTTACGGCAGCGTGCTGATCGTCTTCCTGGCCTGGGATAGCCTGGGCTGGAAGATCCTGGCGATCATGACGGTCGTGTTCGTACTGCTGGCGATCGCCCTGGTCATGTATGCGCGCGCCATGTTGCGTCAAGGAAAGCTGTCCATGCCGGCCACCATGGCGGAATTGAAGGCCGACCGCGACATGCTGATGTAAGCGGCCTTACGAGGAGAATTCATGTCGGAAAACGACAAACTGGCGGCGCAAGCCGCCCGCAAGCGCCTGCTGATCGCCCAGGGTGAAATGTACCGCGTGGGCATCGTGCATGCGCGCGCCAACGTGGGCTACGCATTGCGTCCCGAATCGATGCTGCAGGGCGTGGTCGAAACGGCCGTCGGCTTTGCCGGCCACCGCGTCGAATCCCTGCTGGCGCCGGGCGGCATGCGTTTGCAAGGCGCCATGCCTTACGTGCTGACGGCGCTGTCCTTTATCGGACGCAAGAAGCTGGTCAAGCCGGCCCTGGTCCTCGTGGCCGTTGCCGCCGTTGCCGCCAGCTGGCTGCGCCGCAAGCGCTGAACGCCAGCCGTGTTGCACAGGAACGCCGTCATCGACGGCGTTTTTTTTGCCCGTACCCAACGTCCGGCACGTGCAGGCGCAATCCCTTACAATGATTCACGCCGCACCCGCGCGGCGGACAGAGGGCCATCTCGATGACGAATTCAAAGACACCGATCAATCAGTTAAATCCCTCGCGCCTGCGCATCGTGCTGGTGCTGCAAGGCGGCGGCGCACTGGGCGCCTACCAGGCTGGCGTCTACCACGCGCTGCACGAACATGGCCTGGCGCCCGACTGGGTGGTGGGCACCTCGATCGGCGCCATCAATGCCGCCATTCTTGCCGGCAACAAGCACGAAGACCGGCTCGTGCGCTTGAAACAGTTCTGGCAGCGCGTGGCGCACCACGACAGCATCGACATGAACCTGGTATCGGACCAGCAGCGCCGCTCGAACATCTGGCTGGCCACGCTCGATACGGTGCTGCGGGGCGTGCCCGGCTTCTTCAAGCCGCGTTCGTTCAGCATGTTTCCGGCAGGAATCGCCGTCAAGCCGGAAGAGGCCAGCTTCTATGACACCAGCGAACTGGCCGGCACCCTCGAGGATCTGGTCGATTTCGATTACCTGAACCAGCCCGGCGGCATGCGCCTGACGGTCAACGCCCTGCGCGTCAAATGCGGCAGCCTCACCAGTTTCGACAGCCAGCAGCAACCCCTGACGGCGGACCATATCCGCGCCAGCGGCGCCTTGCCGCCCGGCTTTGCCGGCGTGCGCGTCGATGGCGACTTATATTGGGATGGCGGCCTGTATTCGAACACGCCGCTGGAGACCGTGCTCGACGACACGCCCCACGTCGACACCCTCGTCTTCATGGTGGACCTGTGGAGCTCGGAAGGACCGGAACCGACCACCCTCGACGAAGTGCAGACGCGGCAAAAGGATGTCACCTTCGCGTCGCGCTCGAAGCGGCATATCGCCGATTATGTCAATACGCATACCTTGCAGCGCAAATTGCGCGAACTGTATGCCGGGCTGCCAGATACCAAGCACAACCGCCAGCAGACGGAAGAGCTGGTCGCGCTGGGCTGCGACAGCACCATGCACATCGTGCGCCTGCCGTACGCGGGGCGCGACTGGCACATGGCGGCCAAGGACATCAATTTTTCCAAGGGCTCCATCGAGTGGCGCTGGGAGCAGGGCTACCAGGATGGCTTGCGCGCGATCAAGGCGGCCGGCTGGCTCGCCTATGTCACGGAAGACACGCCGCTCGTGGTGCACGAACTGCCGCCCTACGAGCGCGACGCCGCCTGATCAGGCCGAGTCGCAAGAGTACGCTTCACTACTGCGGATGGGCCGCTTCGCGCAGTTTTTCCGCGTTCGCCATGTCTTGCCGGTAAGTGTCTTGCGCCTCCTTCAGGCAGGTGGCGCGCGCCGCGGACGGTTCCGAGCGGCAGGCTTTCTTGGCTTCGGCCAGGGCGGCGGCGATTTCCTTGCGCAGGGTGCGCAGCTGGGCTTGCGCCGTGCTGTCTTCCTGGTACCAGCGTTGCGGGTCGCCCGGCTGCGGCGCGGCTGTCTGGGCCAGTGCCAGCGGCGCCAGGCTGCAGGCGAACAGGGTGGCCAACAGTGTGTTGTGGATAGTCATGATATTTCCTCCTTGAAATAAAAAAGGCGCCGTAGCGCCTTTTTTTACAACCTGCCCGTCAGTAATAGCAGGATCAGTATCACTACGACGAGGCCGGCGATGCCGCTGGGGCCGTAACCCCAGTTGCGGCTGTGCGGCCAGGTAGGCAGGACGCCGACCAGGGCCAGGATCAAGATGATCAGAATGATGGTGCCCATGGTATCTCCTAGTTGGTGCATGGTCCGGCGCAGGCTTGCGGGCAAGCCCGGCCAGGGGATTAATAGCGGTAGACGCGGCCGTCAACGATGCGCACGCGATTGCCAGGGCGCAAGTCATTCGCGTTGTCCTGCACCACGGTGCGGTATTCGCCGTTATCGAGGCGCACGCTGATCTGGTAGCCCTGCGCTTGCTGCCTGCGGCCTTCCACCTGGTTGCCCACGACGCCGCCGGCGACGGCGCCCGCTACGGTGGCGGCCGTGCGTCCGCCGCCCGAGCCGATGGTGTTGCCCAGCAGGGCGCCCGCGATGCCGCCCACGACGGCGCCGGCGCCGCTGGTCTGTCCGCCGCCCTGCACGAGCTGGATGGAATCGACGGTGCCGTACATGGCGGACTCAGGCTGGTTGGCTGGATAGTATGGTTGTTGTGACTGGTAAGAAGGGCCGGTGGCGCAACCGCTCAGTACGGCGGTGGCGGCGAGCATCAGTGCAGCCATGGTGGCGTTGGTTTTCATTTTATTCTCCTGACGAGGTGAGGGTGTAGTGCCATCTTAGTCATGCCCCCGTCCCCGGTCTGTACGCTGCCGCACGTACTTATTTCATGTCGAAATGGTATTTTTTACCATGGCGATCCCGCAAAACGTTGTTATTTCTCCCTGTCTGCCTCCCTCTTTCAAAATAAATTACTTGTGTACGGCAGCGTACAGAAGAGAGGCGGCGATCCACGTAAAACGGTAGTCATGCCAAGCAGACATGCTTGCTACCACCAGGGAGAAATACATGAACAAGAATAAGCTTTTCACCGCCATCGTCGTCAGCCTGGCGTGCGCCGCCTGGGGCGGCCAGGCAGCGGCTGCCACGCCGGAAGCGAAAGCAGCGTACAAGGCGGCCAACGAGCAGGCGGGCTTGAATTACAAGCTGGCGCATGCGGAATGCGAAAAAATCACGGGCAACCCGAAGGATGTCTGCATCGCCGAAGCGAAGGCCGTGCGCGCCTACGATGAAGCCGTGGCCCAGGCGCAATACACGAATACCCTGCGTGCCTACACCAAGGCGCGCATCAAGATTGCCGATGCCAATTACGACGTCGACCTGGCGCGCTGCAATGCGCTGACGGGCAACGACAAGGATGTCTGCGTCAAGCTGGCCAAGTCCACCAAGGTGGCGGCCCTGGCTGACGCCAAGGCGGACAAGAAAGTGATCGAAGCGCGCAGCGATGCGCGCGAAGCAAAAAGAAAAGCCGAGTACAAGGTCGCGACAGAAAAATGCGATGCATTAGCCGGCGCAGCCAAGGATGACTGTATCAAGGCTGCAAAAACCCAGTTCGGTTACTGAGCTCCCTCCGGCGCGCAGTCACCAGACTGGTATAAGAAGCTCATTGTGAGCACATTGATTGACCACTCCTAAGGAAACCACCATGAAATTCACTAAATCTATCGCTACTGGCCTTTTCGTCGCTTCCCTGTTCGCCGTTGCAGGCTGCGCTTCGACCCCAACCAAGGAAGGCACGGGCGAGTACATCGACGACGCGGCCATCACCACCAAGGTGAAAGCCAGCATCTTCAACGAGCCTACCCTGAAATCGACGGAAATCAACGTTGAAACCTTCAAGGGCGTGGTTCAGCTGAGCGGCTTCGTGGCCCAGCCGTCGGATGCCGCCAAAGCAGGCGAAGTCGCCCGTGGCGTCAAGGGCGTGAAGTCGGTGAAAAACGACATCCGCGTCAAGTAATGGCCTGACCTGCCGCAGCGGCCCGCCCCATGGCTGGCCCTGCGGCCCACCACCGACCGTCGCGGGAATCGCATGCATATCCAGCCTACAGATACCCCGCCCGAGCCGGTGGCGGCCGCCTCCACCGAGCCTGCCGGGCCACTTCCCGGCGCGCCCGTGGAGAATCCGGACGCATCCCTGCGTTTGCCGCTGCATGTCAATGCGCGCGGCATGGCGCTGGGCATCATCGCCACCGTCAGCTTCATTTATGCGCTGCAGTGGGCACAGAAATTCCTCATTCCCGTCATCTTCGGCATTTTCATTGCCTACACCCTCAATCCCGTCGTCGCCTGGCTGGAAAAGCTGCGCCTGCCGCGCGCCATCGCCGCCACGGCCGTGACGGCCCTGATCCTGTTCGGCTCCATCGTCGTCGTCGAGCGCGTGCAGGGCGAATTCGAATCCATCGTGGAAGAGTTGCCGGCCGCCACGCATAAACTGTCGCGTCTGATCGCCGCCAGTACGGGCGGCAAGAACAGCACCTTCCAGAAGATGCAGGCCGTGGCCAATGAAATCGAGCAAGTGGCCGCCGGCGCCGAAGCGCGCCGCAACAACCGCCGCGCTGCCGCGGCCGAGGCGCCCAACTTCAAGATCATGGACTGGGTCTGGGCCGGCTCGCTGGGCCTGGTGGGCTTCCTCAGCCAGGCCACCATGGTCATCTTCCTCGTGTTTTTCCTGCTGCTGTCGGGCGATACCTTCAAGCGCAAGCTCGTCAAGCTGACGGGGCCGTCGCTGAGCCGCAAGAAAGTCACCGTGCACATCCTGGAAGACATCAATACCTCGATCCAGAACTATATGTTCATGCTGCTCGTCACGAATGGCTTGCTGGCCGTCCTGATGTGGATCGCCCTGCGCGTGATTGGCCTGGAAAACGCGGGCGCCTGGGCCATCGTGGCCGGCTTGCTGCACATCATGCCGTATTTCGGCCCCTTGCTCATCACCATCGCCACGGGCCTGGTGGCCTTTTTGCAGTTCGAATCGCTGGAAATGGTCTTGCTGGTGACGGGCACGTCGATGGCCATCGCCACCCTGGTGGGCACCTTTGTCACCACCTGGATGACGGGGCGCATCGCCCGCATGAATCCCACGGCCGTGTTCATCAGCCTGCTGTTCTGGGGCTGGCTGTGGGGCGTCTGGGGCTTGCTGCTGGGCGTGCCCATCATCGTCATCGTGAAGGTCGTGGCCGAGCGCGTGCAGGGCATGGAAGTGGTGGCCGAGCTGCTGGGCGAATAGTTTGCGGTAGCTCAAGAAAAATGGCGCCCGCGGGCGCCGTTTTGAGTTGCCGCAGCCGGCTCAGGATTGGTGGCGTTTCAATATCTTGACTTGCACATCGCCATCGTCCGTCTTCGGCATATCCTTCATGCTGCCCAGCTGCAGGGCGAACTGGCGCGTGAATTCGGCGCCCAGGAAGAAGATTTGCGCCGAGTAATATACCCACAGCAGCAGGGCCACGAGCGAACCGGCCGCGCCATAGCTGCTGGCCACGCCGCTATTGCCGATATACACGCCAATTGCATATTTCCCCAAGGAAAACATGAAAGCCGTGCCCACGGCGCCGATCACCACGTCGCGCCAGGACAGGCGCACGCGTGGCAGCATTTTATAGATGACGGCAAACAGGCTGGCGATGACGGCAAAGCCGATCAGGTTCGACAGGATGGTAAACAGCACGGCCGTGTCTTTCCACACGCCTTCCCAGAAATTGGCGAGGATAGCCATGGCCGCATTGACCACCAGCGACACCATCAGCAGGAAGGCCAGCACCAGCACCAGGCCGAAGGACAGCAAGCGCGTGCGCAGCATGTCCCAGGCGCCCGCTTCCTTCAAGGGCGGCACTTGCCAGATTTCATCCAGGCTGGCTTTGAGCTCGGCAAACACGCTGGTGGCGCCGAACAGCAGCAGGGCGCTGGCGATGAGGGTGGCGATGCGGCCCTGCTCATGATTCTTCGCGCCAGCCAGCACCAGCTGGATGGCTTCGGCGCCCTGCGTGCCCAGCAAGCCCTGCAATTGCCCCATCAGCTCGCCGCGCGCGGCGGCCGGACCATAGAAAAAGCCGGCGATGGCGATCACCAGCACGAGGATAGGGGCGATGGAAAACAGGGTGTAATAGGCGAGGGCGGCGCCCTTGCTCGAGGCGCGGTGTTCCAGCCATTCGGTGACGGAACAGACGATGACGCTGCGCATCTGCTTGCTGAACGGCGCCAGGCCGGCCAGTCTGGGATAGCGGGGGGAAATATTCATGATGGCTTTCAATGCAAAAAAGGGGCGCGAGCCCCTTTTTCTATTCACGAGTGGCGTACCACTGTTGAGCTTACTGCACGCGGCGTTCGATGGTGATCTGTTCCACTTCAACGCGGCGGTTTGGTTCCAGGCACTTGATCAGGTCGGCACGCTTCTTGTTGTCGCAGGTGACGACAGGATTGGTGGAGCCCTTGCCTTCGGCCGTCAGGCGGTTGGCGGCGACACCGTGAGCGACCAGGTATTCCTTGACTGCATCAGCGCGCTGCTGCGACAGTTTCAGGTTGTACTTGGGCGAACCGATGCGGTCGGCATAACCGCTGATGACGACGTTGTTGACGTCCGGCGCTGCGTTCAGCACGCGGGCGATTTCGTCGAGCTTGGTCTGTGTCGGACCCAGCTTGGCGCTGTCGAACGCGAACAGTTCCGTTGCCGCCATCGTCACTTTTTCAAAGCGTGGCGGCGGTGGTGGCGGCGGTGGCGGCACGACCACGACGACTTCTTCACGCACTGGCGGCGGTGGCGGTGGTGGCGGCGGTGCAGGCGGTTTGTCGAACGCGTAGTTCAGGCCCACGGTGACATAGTAGTTGTTGGACTTGCTGCTCGGGTCGAACGTATTGCCGCGCAGGAAGCCGTGCACATTGCGCACGTCAGCCTGGAGGGACAACTGATCCGTGATGCTGGACTGGAAACCCAGGCCCACGCTGGCGTACGGCGAGCTC
Organism: Janthinobacterium sp. SUN033; assembly: GCF_030397595.1. Classification (NCBI taxonomy): domain Bacteria; kingdom Pseudomonadati; phylum Pseudomonadota; class Betaproteobacteria; order Burkholderiales; family Oxalobacteraceae; genus Janthinobacterium; species Janthinobacterium sp. SUN033. Next base: position 671,219 of record NZ_JAPQNV010000003.1, on the reverse strand, counting down.
TTGCTGCGTTCGCCGAAGGCGAAGCTGGTGTCCTTGTCGCGCTGCATGCCGGCACCGACCAGCAGGAAGGGACGGAAGGCTTTGCGCGAGAACATGTACAGGCCGTCTACGCCCAGCGTATTTTGCTGGTAGCGCTGACCGCCATCCTTGGAACGGGCGTACGTGGTGCCCAGCTGGATATCCCAGTCCGGCGAAACGGGTTTACCGAAACGCAAGCCCGCGCCATAGCCGGTTTTATCCGTGGCGAAGTCGGAATCTGGCTTGAGTGCGTTGATGCTAGGTTGAATGTACCAGGAGGGATTGATTTCCTGGGCCTGTGCGCCGAGGGCGGAGCACAGTACTGCGGCGGCGACGGCGATTTTTTTTAGATTATTCACAAGTAACTCCCAACGTTGATAAGAGATTTTCTCTACTGCATCAATGCGACAACTGCCAGACATGCTATTGCTAGAGGTAGACAACAATTCCAGGTGCGCTTTCTTGCGATAAATGCACTGCTGTTGGACTAGAGAATACGGTTGCAGGTTCAAGTGGTCGGTGCGTTGGCGCACAAAGCATTGTTGTATATCAATGGTGTTGCAGATTCACGACAAAGACTTCGGTGTTGAAAAAAACTAATTCGCCTCGGGAAACTTTTGCAATCACGGCCACTTCCTGGCGCCGCGACCAGAGGCAATCGTACGACTTGTTACCAGCGTGCCACTGTATATTAGCAACAATGATGAGCTTGATAACTAATATTACATTGATGTTGTATTCCTGCCGCGTTCTGTTGCCTTGCCGGGCTTCTTTCAGGCAACTTTTACGCGCCGCAGCCAGCTCCGCCACTTTTCATCAAGGAGTCACCCGTGCCTGATCACCCCCGTGTTGTTTCTTCCCCGCTGTCTGGCAAACTGGGCCCGCTATGTCTGCTGGGCCTGCTGCTGTTGCCGGGTCTGGCCATGCCGGCCTGGGCCGATAGCGGCGTGTCCCTGTTTTCGCCCAGCGGCACGGTCAAGGCCGTGCGCCAGGTGCGGGCCCAGTTCGCCACGCCGATGGTGCCGTTCGGCGACATGGGCTTGCCCGCGCCGTTCGCCATCGATTGCGGCAAGGCCGAGCCTGCCGTCGTGGCGGGCGCGGGACGCTGGGCCGACGAGCGCAACTGGAACTACGATTTCGAGCGCGACTTGCCGGCCGGCGTGGCGTGCAGCTTCACCTTGAAAGCGGGGTTGAAGGACGTAGCGGGCCAGGCCTTGCAGGGCACTGGCGCTTACCGCTTTTCCACGGGCGGGCCGGCCATCGTCGAGGCCGTACCATATGACGGCCAGCCGTATATAGATGAAAACCAGATCTTCGTGCTGGGCCTGGACGCCGCGCCGAACGAGGCCAGCGTGGCCGCCAACGCGTATTGCCGCGCCGATGGCATCAATGAAAAGATTCCCGTGCGCTTGCTCAAAGGCAAGGAATTGGAGCAGGTATTGACCCTGCGCAAGAGTTTTCTCGACCGCTACCTGACCGTGTACTTCAAGAAGCGGGGCACGCTGTGGAAGGTGGGCATGCCCGTCGCCAGCAAGGGCGCGCCGCCGCTGCCCGTCACCGTGCTGCAATGCAAGCGCAGCTTCCCTGCCAACGCCAAGGTGTCGCTCGTGTGGGGCGAGGGCATTGCCAGCGCCAGCGGCATCGCCACGGACAAGGCGCAAACCCTGCAGTTCAAGACGCGGCCCGATTTCACGGCCAAGTTCAGCTGCGAGCGCAGCAATCCGAAGGAGCAATGCATTCCCTTCCTGCCCATGCGCGTGCAGTTTTCCGCGCCCGTGAGCGCGGCGCAGGTGCGCGCCATGACCCTGAAGGGCGGCGGCAAGACGTATGCGCCGACGATATCAAAAGACGAGGAAAAGGCGGAATTCCTGTACGGCGCCACCTTCAACGGCCCGTTTCCCGTGCAAGCCAGCTTCGTGCTGGCCCTGCCGCCGAAATTGACGGATGACGCGGGCCGCGCCTTGCTCAACCGCGCGCGCTTCCCCATGACGGTGCGCACGGGCGAACAGCCGCCGCTGCTCAAGTTCCCGGCCCCGTTCGGCATCATCGAAGCGAAGGGCGACGGCTTGCTGCCCGTGACGGTGCGCAATATCGAGCCCGTGCTGTCTGGCAAGGAAATCGCCCAGCCAGCCGCCGCCACGGGCGCCACCTTGCGCGTGCCCGACAATGACGACAAGTTCATCATCGAGTGGATGCAGCGCCTGGCCGGCAATGGCGGCGGGGGAGAGTACTGGCAGCCGTACGCTCAATATGCTGGCAACATGAGCAAATCCGTGCTGGCGAACGCGGCCGGTACGCGCCCCATCAGCTTGCCGCGCCCCGATGGCAAGAAAACCTTTGAAGTGATCGGCATCCCGCTGCAGAAGCCGGGCTTTTACGTGGTCGAGCTGGGCAGCCCCATCCTGGGCAAAGTGCTGCTGGGCAAACCGACGACGGCCTACATCCGCACGGCCGCGCTGGTGACGAACCTGGCGGCCCACTTCAAGCATGGCGCGCAATCGTCGCTCGTGTGGGTGACGTCGCTGGACAAGGGCGCGCCTGTTGCGAAAGCGCAAGTGGCCGTGCGCGACTGCGCCGGCAAGCTGCTGTGGCAAGGCGCCACGGGCGCGGACGGCGTGGCGCACATCCCCGGCGAGCTGGCCAATTCCAGCTGCAAGAACAATGGCCGCTACTTTATCAGTGCGCGCAGCGGCGGCGACATGACGTTCACCCTGTCGGACTGGGTGGGCGGCATCGAAGCGTGGCGCTTCAATTTGCCCACGGACGACACGCGCGCCGACAACACCCTGTTGGCCACGGTATTCGACCGCACCTTGCTGCGCGCCGGCGAAACCGTGCACATGAAGCATTTCATCCGCAAGCACACGGGCGAAGGCATGAGCCTGGTCGACAAGAACAACGGCCCCGGCAGCGCGACGTCCATCGTCATCACGCACCAGGGCAGCGACCAGAACTACCAATTGCCCCTGCGCTGGTCTGCCGGCGGCACGGCGGAAAGCGACTGGCTCATTCCCGCCGACGCCAAGCAGGGCGAGTACAGCGTGACGATGGCGGGCCGTCCTTCCGGCAGTTTCCGCGTAGAAGCGTTCCGCGTGCCGACCATGAAAGCCGTGCTGCAGGGACCGAAGGCCCCTGCCGTGCAGGCGAAGCAGCTGACCCTGGATGCGCAAATCACCTATCTGGCCGGCGGCGCCGCCACGAATGCGCCCGTCAAGCTGCGCACGGTGCTGCAAGACAAGAGCGTGACGTTTGCCGACTATCCCGATTACAGCTTCAGCAATGGCGACGTGAAGGAAGGCCTGGTGAAACAGGGCACGGGCTATGACGACGATGAGGGCGAATGGCAGGACGAAGGCCATGGCGCGGCCGGCGCGGGCGCGGCGGCTGCGCGCACGCAAAGCTTGACCCTGGACAAGGCGGGCGGCGCACGCATCGTCATCGACCAGCTGCCGCAGCTGTCCACGCCGCGCGACCTGGTGGCGGAAATGGCTTTCCAGGATGCGAATGGCGAGACAGCCTCGGTGGCTGCGCGGGTGCCGCTGTGGCCGTCCAACTATGTGATCGGCATCAAGCCCGACGCCTGGGCCCTGAGCAAGGATGCGTTCAAGTTCACGGTGGCCGTGCTGGGCACCAATGGCAAGCCCGTGGCGAATGCCCCCGTCGCCGTGGATTTCTTCCAGCGCAACAGCTATTCGCACCGCCGGCGCCTGATCGGCGGCTTCTATGCGTATGAAAACAGCAGCGAAGTCGTCAAGCTGGGCCCCGCGTGCTCGGGCAAGACGGACAGCAAAGGTTTGCTGATCTGCGACGTGAAGGCGCCCGCCAGCGGCAATCTGATCCTGCGCGCGCGCACGCAGGATGCGTCCGGCAACGCGGCCGTGGCCAACCGCGACACCTGGGTGGCCGGCAGCGGCGACTGGTGGTTCAACGCCAGCGACAATGACCGCATCGACGTCTTGCCTGAAAAGAAACGCTATGAGCCGGGCCAGGAAGCGAGCTTGCAGGTACGCATGCCGTTCCGTTCAGGCACGGCCCTGATCACGGTCGAGCGTGAAGGCATCCTCGACACCTATGTGCGCCAGCTCAATGGCCGGGAACCGGTGGTGAATATCCCGGTCAAACCGAACTACGCGCCGAATGTGTATGTGTCCGTGTTTGTCGTGCGCGGGCGCGTCGATGGCGTGCAGCCGACGGCCTTGGTCGACCTGGGCAAGCCGGCTTACAAGATGGGCATTGCGCCCCTGAACGTGGGGTGGCAGGCGCATGAGCTGAACGTCATGGTGGTGTCCGACAAGGAAGTGTACAAGACGCGCGACAAGGCGGAGGTGTCCGTGCGCGTGCGCCGCGCCGATGGCAAACCGCTGCCGGCCGGCGCCGAAGTGGCGCTGGCGGCCGTCGATACGGGTTTATTGGAATTGATGCCCAACGATAGCTGGAAATTGCTCGACACCATGATGGCGCAGCGCAGCCTGCAGGTGGAAACGGCGACGGCGCAGATGCAGGTGATCGGCAAGCGCCATTTCGGCCGCAAGGCCTTCCCGGCCGGCGGTGGCGGCGGCAAGGGCGCCAGCCGCGAACTGTTCGACACTCTGCTGTTCTGGAAGGGCACCGTCAAGCTCGACGCCAAGGGCGAGGCGACGGTGCAAGTGCCGCTCAACGATTCCTTGACGGCCTTCCGTATCGTTGCGATTGCCAGCGCGGGCAAGGAATTGTTTGGCACGGGCAGCACGGATATCCGCAGCTCGCAAGACTTGATCTTGCTGTCGGGTTTGCCGACCCTCGTGCGCGAGGGCGACCAGTTGCGCGCGGGCTTTACGGTACGCAACACCTCGGCCGCATCCTTGAGCGTGGACCTCAATGCCAGCGCGGCCGGCAAGGCCTTGCCGCGCCAGAGTTTGACGTTGGCGGCGGGCGAAGCGCGCGAAGTGGGCTGGGATTACCAGGTGCCGCTCGGTGCCCAACAGATTGTGTGGGAGATAGGCGCGAAGGCGGGCAACCATAGCGATAAACTCAAAATCACGCAAAAGGTGGGCCAGGCCACGCCCGTGCGCACGTATCAAGCCACCTTGCAGCAGATCGATAAGCCCATCAATATGTCCGTGCAAATGCCGGCCGGCGCCTTGCCGGGCCGGGGCGGCATCCAGACGAGCTTTGTCGCCAAGCTGGGCGGCGAGCTGCCCGGCGTGCGCGAGTACATGGCTGCGTATCCGTACACCTGCTTCGAGCAAAACACGTCGAAAGCCATCGCCCTGCAAGACCAGGAGGCGTGGAACAAGCTGGCCGCCAGCTTGCCCGCTTACCTGGACAGTGATGGCATGCTGAAATACTTCCCCATCATGGAGCAGGGCAGCGACAGCTTGACGGCCTACGTGCTGTCGGCCACGAAAGAGGCGGGCTACGTGATTCCGGAACAGACGAGAAACCGCATGGAAGCAGCCTTGACGGCCTTCGTGCAGGGCAAGATCGTGCGCCGTTCCGCGCTGGCCACGACCGACCTGGCCGTGCGCAAGTTGGCCGCGCTGGAAGCGCTGTCGCGCTCCGGCAAGGTGCCGCCCGATGCGCTGGAAAGCATCAGCATCAGCCCGAACCTGTGGCCGACGTCCGCCGTCATCGATTGGAGCCTGTTGCTGCAACGCACGCCAAGCCTGGCGCGCCGCGATGCATTGCTGGCCGAGGCGCAGCAGATCCTGCGTTCGCGCCTGAACTTCCAGGGCACGACCATGGGCTTTTCCACCGAGCGCAAGGATAATTGGTGGTGGCTGATGGTCTCCGGCGACGTCAACGCCAACCGGCTGTTGCTGGCCGTGATGGACAATCCCGCTTGGAAAGACGACATCGGCCGCCTCGTGCGCGGCAGCATGGGCCGCCAGAAGAAGGGCCGCTGGGATACCACGGTGGCCAACGCCTGGGGCACCCTGGCGATTGCCAAGTTCTCGGCCAAGTTCGAATCCACCCCCGTGACGGGCGCCAGCGCCGTCAAGCTGGGCGGCGATACGCAAGCGCTCGTGTGGAATGGCGCGGCGAAAGTGGGCCCCGTGCTGCAAGCGTGGCCGAAGGGCACGGACACCCTGGGCCTGGCGCACAGCGGCACGGGCAAGCCGTGGGCCACCGTGCAAAGCCTGGCCGCCATCCCGCTCAAGGCGCCCGTGTCCAGCGGCTACACGATCAAGAAAACCATTACGCCAGTGGAACAGAAGACAGCGGGCGCCTGGTCGCGCGGCGACGTCTACCGCGTGCGCCTGGATCTGTCCGCGCAGGCGGACATGAGCTGGGTGGTGGTCGACGACCCGATCCCCGCCAGCGCCACGGTGCTGGGCAATGGCCTGGGCCGCGATTCGCAGCTGCTGACGGCCGGCGAAAAATCCACGGGCTGGGTCTGGCCCACGTTCGAGGAGCGGGCCTTCGACGCCTTCCGCGCCTATTACGCCTTCGTGCCGAAGGGTAACTGGAGCGTGGAATACACGGTACGCCTGAACAATGCCGGAGATTTCAGCCTGCCCGCCACGCGCATCGAAGCCATGTATTCGCCGGAAATGTTTGGCGAGTCGCCGAACGCGAATGTGAAGGTGGGGCAGTGAAGAGTTTGATTTTTGTCACGGGCTGCCTGCTGGCCGGCCAGGTTCTCGCCGAGGTGGTCCTGACCCCGGCTCAGGTGCAGGCCGCCTACCGCAGTTCGGAAGCGCAATTGCTGGACCGCAGCGGCGCGCCCCTGCAATCCTTGCGCGTGGACATGAAGGTGCGGCGCTTGCCGTGGGTGCCGCTGGCCGACATCTCTCCTGCCGTGCAGCAAGCCGTGCTGCTGGCGGAAGACCAGCGCTTCATGCGCCACGGCGGCGTGGATGTGTCCGCGCTGGCCACGGCCGCCTGGGACAATCTGTTTTCCAAGAAACCCCGGGGCGCTTCCACCATCACCATGCAGCTGGCGGGCCAGCTGGACGCGGACTTGCAGGCATCCTCGGGCGGACGCAGCCTGCGCCAGAAGTGGGACCAGATGCGTGCGGCCCAGGCCATCGAGGATAGCTGGAGCAAGGCGCAGATTTTCGAGGCGTATTTGAACCTCGTGTCGTTCCGCGGCGAATTGCAGGGCATCGCGTCCGCCTCGTACAGCCTGTTCGGCAAGGCGCCGTCGGGCCTGAACCAGACGGATGGCATTATTTTGGCCAGCCTCGTGCGGGCGCCGAACGCGCCGCCGGCCACCGTCACGCGCCGCGCCTGCGCGCTGGCGAAGGAATGGCGCATGGACAGCAGCTGCCAGCTGATCGGCCAGCGCGTGCAGACGGCCTTGCAGCGCAACGCCCTGTATGCGGAGCTGGCGCCGGCGCCGCAAGTGGCGCAGCAACTGTTGAAACAGCCGGGCGCGCAAGTGGCCAGCACGCTCGACGGTCCCTTGCAGCGTTTCGCACAGGACAACCTGCGCCAGCAACTGGCATCTTTGCGCGAGCGCAATGTCAACGATGGCGCCATCATCGTGCTCGACAACCGCAGCGGAGACATTCTCGCCTATGTCGGCAATGCGGGCGGCAGCCACGTCGATGGCGTGGCGGCCCTGCGCCAGGCTGGTTCCACCTTGAAACCATTCTTGTATGAACTGGCCATCGAGCGCCGGCTGATGACGGCCGCGTCCGTCATGGACGACTCGCCGCTCGACGTCGCCACGGCGTCCGGCATGTATGCGCCGCAAAACTATGACCGCAATTTCAAGGGCTACGTCAGCGCCCGCACCAGCCTGGCCAGTTCGCTCAATATTCCCGCCGTGCGCACGGTGCTGCTGACGGGGCAGGATGGCTTCTACAACCGTCTGAAGGACGTGGGCCTGTCCAGCCTGACGGAACCGGCCGAATACTACGGCCCTTCGCTGGCGCTGGGCTCATCCGAAGTGACCTTGCTGGAACTGGCCAACGCCTACCGCGCGTTGGCAAATGGCGGGCTGTACAGCACGGCCAGCCTGCAACCGGGCCAGGCGGGCAAGGACAAACGCCGCGTCATGGAAGCGGGCGCCGCCTTCATCGTGGGCGACATCCTGGCCGACCGGGCCGCGCGCAGCATGACCTTTGGCTTGCGCAACGAACTGGGGACGAATTTCTGGAGCGCCGTCAAGACGGGCACGAGCAAGGATATGCGCGACAACTGGTGTATGGGCTACTCGGCGCGCTACACGGTGGGCGTGTGGGTGGGCAACTTCGACGGCAAGCCCATGTGGGACGTGTCGGGCGTGACGGGCGCCGCGCCCGTGTGGCGCGACGTGATGGATTACCTGCACAAGAACGTGCCCAGCCATGCGCCGAAAGCGCCGCCTGGCGTGCTGCAGCAGATGGTGGCGTACCAGCCCGCGCTGGAAGCGCCGCGCCGCGAATGGTTTATTGCCGGTACGGAAAGCCCCGTCATCGCCGTCGTGGGCGACACCGTGAAGCCGCCCGCCATCGTGTATCCGGCCGACGACAGCATCCTCGCCATCGACCCCGACATCCCGCCCGCCCTGCAGCGCGTGTTCTTCCAGGCCCAGGGCAGCCACGCCCTGCGCTGGGTGCTCGACGGCAAGGACCTGGGCGGCGCGGCGGAGAGCATCAGCTGGCGTCCCGTGCCGGGCAAGCACGCGCTGGCGCTCGTCGACGACGCCGGCAAGACGGTGGCGCAGGTGGCGTTCCAGGTGCGGGGGAATGCGCTGGCGCAGCTTGCCGCACAGGGTAAGTAATCAGTTCGATGGATAGTTCGCCGGGTCGATGGCTGGCGTGACGTAATGCCGCAATACATCGCCGCCGTGCGGGTGTTTTTGCGTGCGGCGTCTTTCGTCCGATGGCGGACTGACCAGCACGATGGTCGCTTCTTCCGGATTACGCAGATTCACCACGGCGCTGACGCCGCCGTCGCGGTAGCTGCCCATCACGCCGACGGCCATTTGCACGAACAGAGTGGCCGCGCCCGTGTTGCCCAGGCGCTGGTCCGTATCGATCCACTGCTGCGGCTTGCCGCTGTCGAGTTCCGTGCCGCCATCTTCCGCATGCTTGAGCAAGGTTTTGTGTAGCGCCATCAACTGTGCCTGATTGCCGCCCGTGGCGGCGACCAGGCGCGCCGGGGCGGCGGGGCGCTCGGCTTCCGGCAAGCTGTGCAGGGCCTCCTGCCAGCCCGCCTGCAAGGCCTGTTCGCGCTGGTCGCGGCGCGTGAGCGGCTTGCCGTGTTCATCCGTCATCCTGACGAACGTGGGCCTGTGGATGAAGCCGAAGGTCGGCAGGCGGTCCAGTTGCGCCAACTGTTCCTTGTTGAAGGGCACAGGAAACCAGGGCGTGGGCTGCCACTCTTTCGGCGGATGATAGGTCTTGTGCTGGAGCTTGTCGAGCATGCTGAAGCTGCCCGTGCCACGGATGTCGGGGCGCTGCGCGAATTGTGCGGCGACGGGCAGCCATTCGGCGATTGAGGGCTGGCGCTGGGTGAATGCGCTCGGGTCTTCTTTTTTGTCTGGATGGGGCACTGCCCGCTTCAATTCGTCATACGCCAGATACAGGCGCCGCGCCACGCCGTAGGTATTCAAGTCATCGACGCTGTCCTCGGGCGGCGCATCGTCATACGCAAACTTCCGCACGGCATCGATGCGCTCGCGCCGGGCCAGCACGAACAGGGCCGAGGCGTCGGGCATTTCGGGAATGTAGCGGCCGTCATGTGTGAGCGGCGGAGAGTTGTCCGGGCTGTACAGGTTGCGCGTTGGCATGCTGTCTTCGGAATTGAGCACGATGTAAGGCACGTCGGGATGGGTATCGAAAAAGGCGAACACGTCTTCCAGGATGCGGTCCGGATGTTCGCTCAGGCGGCGTGGACCACTGGCGAACAGATGCCAGTGCAGGCCGGATGACGCGGCGCCACCGGCCAGGCCTATGGCTGGCGAGTCGGGGCTGTCCAGCATGTGCGAATTAAAGATCGGTGGTTCAGCATTGAAAACAGGAACCCCAAAATACATGGGAGTATCCCTCGCGCCATTTTCCAGCGTGTCGCCGCCACGGCCGCCTGCCATTCCCGCTCGCTCCATGGCATTCCAGGCGTATTTTTCCTTGTCCTGTTCACGGATGCTGGCATAGGCATTTCCCTGCTGCAGGGCTTCCCACAACTTGCCCTGCCGGTATTTGTCCAGGGTGACGCCGAGACCGATCACTTCCAGCACATATTCCCGTTTTTCCTGTTCGGTAGGCGCCGCCAGTTGCACTTGCGGCGTTACGACGGCCACGGGCTTGGACGCATGCAGCCAGCGCGAGCCAAGCAATGTGGCCGCCACAATGGGCGGGATCAGCAACAGCCATTGCAGATGTTTCCATATATTGCTGCGCATTGCGGACTCCAATAAGAAAGGTGATGGACTGGTCAGCAAGGATCCAAGCAGTGCCAGCACGAGGAGGGCTGCACCGAGTGGATATCGCAAGCGTGGAAATGAGCTTTTCATTTTGGGATATCGTCGCTTGGCTTGTGGACGACTGGCGTGACGACCGATTCGGTACGCCTGCCGTTGACTGTTTCACACACAACAGTGGATGGTAGACCCGCCTGCAAGGCAGGTAGGAAGGCTGGCAACACTCCCGAGCTGTAATAGTCGGCGTTGCCTTTGATAATGAGCTGGCGCTGCGCCGGTTCTGCCTCCAGGTAGATTGCAAATTTTTTCTTGAAGTCATTCCATCGGGGGATGGATGGTCGCACTGGATTACGGATGTCGCCTTGTAATCGCCAGTCGGCAACGGCGCACAAATATTCATAAAATCTCGGATCACTGCTCGCCTTCCCGCTGCCGATGGCCACGTCATACGCCGTCACGTTGCGGTGGTTTTCCGCGTTGCCGATGATGGCGCCGTGGAAGGATTTGGGGCTGACCTCGTTCTGCCAGCGCTGGCGCGCCTCGTTCGGGGTTTCTTCGCGGTCCACGCGCAGCCTGTCGCCGCCGCCCGGCTGGCGCGAGACGCGGTCGAGCTTGCATTGGTCGCCCGCTTCCTTGCCCAGGTTCAGGGCCTTTTCCACTTGCTCACGCTCGCCCGCGCCGAACATGCCGGCGCCGTACTCGGGAATGCGATGCTTGAGCGGCCGCGGATCGGCGATGATTTCCTGCTTGCGGATGCGCAAACCTTTCTTGCTGGTCACCGCGATGGCCGCGTCGATCGGGTCGACTTCCTCGCACGGTCCTTGCTGGTCGCGCGGCAGCCTGGCCTGGTCGGAATCCTTCGGGAATTGCCCAGGGCGGATCTCGCCGCCGTCCAGCACGGCCGCCTTGGGCACGCGCAGCGCTTCGCCATTGATCGTACGCAAGCCTTCGCGCCGTTTCGCTGCCGTGGAAAAGACATTCCATTTGCTGGGCTTGACGGGCGGCCAGGGCGCTTCGTCATGGCTGGCGCGGTGACCCCGGTTGGCGCCCGCCACGTGGGCATGGTCATCCTCGCCTTCCACGCGCAGGGCGAAGTCGTGCGGCGGCTGGCCCACCAGCACCGGCCCGCGGTTCTTGCCGGCCGCATCGGGGCGTTGTTTGTTGGAAAAGACGCGCTGGTAAAACCCCTTGCCCAGTTCCGTCAGCGGCTGGCGGCGCTGGAATTCCTTTTCCCAGTAGGTGGGGCCATCACCCCAGATGCTTTTGGCCGTCTTGCCCTTGGTTTTGGACAGGCCATGACCATCGATGTGGTCGGGTATGCCTTGCCAGCCTATGCCCTGCATATTGTCCAGCGCCACAGTCATGTCTTCGGGACAGAAGTACAGGTAGACCTTGCCCCGGTTGTCGCGGTCCGCCTCCGCGCGCCATGCGGCGCCCGCCATGCCATGGCAGATAGTGTGATCCTTGATGTGCGCAAAGGCGGGCGTGGCGTGCTTTTTTGCCACCACGCCCTGCACGATCTGTACGAGGGTTTGCAGGCGTGCATGCAGGGTCTGGCGGTTGTCGATGGCGTCGTACTGGCTTTCCATCGCAGCATCGCGGCCGCCGCCGAAGATGCGGCTTGCCTCCGCCGCGCCGAAAAACATCGTCGTGTCTTCCACCAGGCTGTAGGGCGGATGCGTGAGGATCAGGGTGTCGGCGGGGCGCTTGCCCTCATCGAGCAGGAAGGCTTGCGCCAGCAGCGAGATCAGACAGCCCTGGCTGTGCGCGACGATGGATACCACGTCGTCGCTGTCGTAGTCGCGGATCATGGCGATCAGCGCGGCCAGGCGCTTGGCCGCCAGCACCATGTACATGCGGCCCGGCGCCGTCATCAGCGGACGCACGGGGTCGCCGCCAACATCGTAGGGTGAAAACAGCCCCTTGTTCCACATGTCGGGCAGGGTGTTGGTGGCATTGCCGAACGGACCGCCGTTCTTCGACATGTCCTTGTCCAGGCGGTTGCCGTAGCGGTCAGTGTTTTGGCCGTTGACCACTTTGCTGGCGTTGCCGCGTTCGCGAAAGCCCCAGTAAAACGGAATGACGGGGCTGTACGTCGCCTCATCAGGCTTGCGCTTGAAATACACATCGTCCGGGTCGGCGATGGTTTCACGCTTGTCGGCCTCTTGCGGCAGGCGGTAGGCGGCTGGGGTGAAAACGTGGCCGCCGCCGTACATGCGCGCATCGAGTCCCTGGCACAGCCCCTTTTCCACGGCACTGAAACTCGTGCCCACGTCGTTGACGCCATGGATGACGATGACGTTGCCGGGCAGTTCGGGGCGGATGCGCACGATGGCTTCCTGCGTGCGGTCGCAGTGCAGCAGGGCGGTGCTCTTGCCGCTGATATACGGAAGTTTGGGATACGCCATCGCCGCTCCAGGCTGACCAGACAGGTCAGTGTAGAGGGGCGGGATGGTGGATTAATTGCGTTTCCGCAAGCATTGCGGAAAAGACGGTGTCCTTACGGCGCGCTGATGATCTTCGTCAGCGCGATGCGGTACGCGGGCTGCACGTCGCCATCCTTGTCCAGCTTGTCCGTCATGATCGCGCCATAGCCTTGCGCGTACCATACGTATTCACCGCTTTTACCCTTGCTCTTGCCGCCGACGTCGCGCAGTTCGAACTTGCAGGCGTCGGGGAAGCGGCGGCCGCCCAGTTCCAGGCGTTCCCAGCCGAGGAAGGTGATCGAGAAATCGCGTTTATCGGTGCGCGTGGAGGTGGTGATCTTGTCGGACAGGCCCGCCAGCGGGTAGTGGGTGTCCGTTCGCGTGTCCGTGAACTGCACGCGCACTTCCTGGCCCGGGCGCATGTTGGCGGGGATGGCGGACTGCGGCGTGTAGACGTTCTTGCTGCGCACGGTGCCGTCTTCGTTGTAGTGGATGGCGCCCGTCAGGAAGACCTGGCTGTCACGAATGTCCTGGTAGGACGTGGCCAGCAGCACGCCGCCGTCGAGGATCAGCTGCGTACCCTTTTGTTTCTTGCCCTCGAACATCTCCTCGACGTTGACTTGCGCGTCGCCATTGTTCTTGCTGAATTTGATGCCTGTCGTCAATTCCATGCATTCGCCCACCGTGGGCGCCGCCTGTACGCTCGCGGCCGCGAATACGCTGGCCGCCGCCATTCCACACCATGCTGCTTTCATTGTCATCCTGAATATATTGCAAAGGCGCGATGATAACGTGCCTTGGAGCAATGTGGCGCAGCGCTGGAGGCAGACTTAGCGGGCCGGCGCGACTGGCGTCGCTGGCGGCGCGGTGGCCGGTCCGCTGGCGGCCGGGGTGTCCGGCGTGGTCACGGGCTTGCCGCGCCGCGTGCGCTTGTCCGTGCGCGTCTTGCCGGGCTTGGCATCGTGGATCGGCTTGCCTTTGTTATCGAGCTTGTCGGACTGGTCCGATTGCTGGCCCGGATCCCTGGCATTGTTGGTGTGGTTGCCCGTCTGGTTCACATTCGTCGTCGACTGGGCTTGCACCCAGGCGCCGCCGACGGTCATCAGGGTGGCGGCCAGCAAGAGAGCGGCGGTTTTCATGGCGGTATCCTGTGAGAAATGAGGTTGAGCCTGCATTCTCACACAGGAGTCCGCCCGCACGGGTAGGACGCCGCCTCATGGCCGTGTCGGCTATTTGCTTCAGATCAACGGAACTGTTCCGTCGAGATATCGAAGCGCTTGAGCTTGTCATACAGGGTTTTCTTCGGGATATTCAGGCTGGCGGCCGCATCGATGACGTTGCCATTGTGGCGGCGCAAGGCTTCCTCGATGATGGAAATCTCGAAAGTGTCGACTTGTTCGGCCAGCGAGGCTTCGCGGCAGCCTGCCGGGCTCAGGGTGTCGTCGAGCAGGCCCAGCACGAAGCGGTCGGCCACATTGTGCAGCTCACGCACATTGCCGGCCCAGCGCTGCGCCATCAGCGAGGCGATCAGTTCGCCGCTGACGAGGGCGGCCGGCTGGCCGTAGCGCAAGGCCGCCTGCAGCACGAAAAATTCGAACAGCAGCGGGATATCTTCGCGCCGGTTGCGCAGCGCGGGCAAGGTCAGGCTGGCCACGTTCAGGCGGTAATACAGGTCGGGCCGGAATTTCCCTTGTTCGGCCAGCACATTCAAGTCTTCCTTGGCGGCGGCGATGACGCGGAAATTGACGGAAATCAATTTGTTGGAGCCGAGCCGTTCCACTTGCCGTTCCTGCAGCACGCGCAGCAGCTTGACTTGCAGGGCCAGCGGCATGCTTTCGATTTCGTCTAAAAACAAAGTGCCGCCGTTGGCGTACTCGATCTTGCCGATGCGCTGGCGCTGCGCGCCCGTGAATGCCCCTTCTTCGTGGCCGAACAGTTCCGACTCGAAGATCGATTCGGGCAGGGCGCCGCAGTTGATGGCCACGAACGGGTGGTCGCGCCGCTCGCTGAAATCGTGCAGGCAGCGGGCGATGAGTTCCTTGCCGGTCCCCGTTTCGCCGAGGATGATGATGTCGGCCGATTTCGGCGCCAGGTTCAGCACCAGCTGGCGCACCTTGGCCATGGCCGCGCTGCGGCCCACGATGCGCGCCTCGATTCCGACCCGCTGTTCGAGCTGGCGGCGCAAGTTCATGTTTTCCAGCACCAAATGGCGTTTATCCAGGGCGCGGCGGCACACTTCCACCAGCAAGTCGGCGGAAAACGGTTTTTCGATGAAATCGTAGGCGCCACGGCGCATGGCGCCCACGGCCATCGACACGTCGCCGTGGCCCGTGACGAGGATGACGGGCAGGCTGGCATCCTGCGCCACGGCGATATCGAGCAGTTTCAAGCCATCCATGCCGGGCAGCTTGATGTCGCTCAATAAAATGCCGGCAAATTCGGGCACCAGGTAGGGCAGTGCTTCCTCGGCCGTGGCGACGGCCGTCACTTGCAAGCCCGCCAGCTCCAGCGATTGCCGGGCGCCCTTGCGCACGACGGCGTCGTCTTCCACCAGCAGCACTTGCATGCCTTCAAAATTATTCTCGTGCATCGGGTGTTTCCTCAGTCTCTTTATTCTTTTCCCCCGGGGCGCAGCTCAGGGTGATGGTAAATTGCGCGCCGCCCCCTTCCTGCGCGCTGCGGTTGCGCACGGCCAATGCGCTGCCGGCCGCGCGCAGTATGCCAGCGCTGATCGACAATCCCAAGCCCAGCCCGTGTTCCTTGGTGGTATAGAAGGGGTCGAAGATCTTGTCCAGCGAAGCGAGCGGGATGCCCGGGCCATTATCGGTGATATGCAGCACGGCGAGGTCGCCTTCGCGGCGCACCTGGAACCAGATCTGCACGGGCTCGTTTTCCGGCACGGCATCCATGGCGTTCGTGATCAGGTTGGTAAACACCTGTTCCAGGCCGATGGCGTTGCACAGCACGATAATGTCGTCCTCCAGCCAGCTTTCATGCAGGGTCAGGCGCTGCGAATGCTTGCGCGTGCGGATTTGCAGCATGGTTTGCGCAAACGCCTGGCGCACGCTGACGGGTTTGCGGGCATCGTCGCTGCGCCGCGCAAAGCCTTTCAATTGCGACGTCACATAGCCGAGGCGCTTGACGAGGTCGGAAATGGTCGACAGGTTGTCGAGCGCATCGTCGATGCGTCCGCGCGCCAGGAATACCTTGGCATTGTCGGAAAACGTCTGCAGGGCGGCCAGCGGCTGGTTTAGCTCGTGCGTGACGCCGGCCGCCATCTGGCCGATGGCCGCCAGCTTGCCGCTTTGCACCAATTCCGCCTGGGCATAGCGCAGGGTCTGTTCGGCCCGCTCGCGCTCGGCCACTTCCGCCTGCAGGCGGCCATTCGCATGCACGAGGTCGGCCGTGCGCTGCTCGACCTTGATTTCCAGCTGTTCATAGGCGCGCGCCAGCGTCTGTTGCGCATTGAGCTTGTCGGCGATGCGGCGCCGGCGCTGGCGCGCATACATCAGGGCCAGCAACAGCAAGGCCCAGCCCAGCGCGGCGGCGATGGCCGCGTTGCGCGCCGCCTCGTCGACCTGGTCGAGCTCGGCCAGCACGGTGATCTGCCATTGCAGCGGGCCCAGCGCGCGGTTCACGGCCAGATAGTCGGCGCTGCCGGACAGGGCGGGCGTGTCGCCCGTCTGCGGACGTTCCAGCGTCATCACGCTGGCGCCATCGGCGAACTGGCGCCGCAGCCGGTGCGGCAAGATGGGCAGGTTTTCCTGCAGGAATTGGCGCTGCGCGCTGATATCGTTCTTCGCGGCCGGCGACAGGGGCGCCAGGGTCTTGAACTTGAAGGCGGGCGTGGTGGCCAGGATCAGCACGCCATTTGCATCCTTGACCCAGATCTGTTCGCCGGCGCCGGGCGTGCGCCACGATTGCTCGATCCAGTCCAGGTTGACCTTGGCGGCGACGATGCCGATGATGCGCCCGTTGCGCTGCACGGGTTGCGAAATGAAATAGCCGGCCTCGAAGGTGGAAGCGCCGATGCCGTAGAAGCGGCCGATGCCGCCCGCGATCGCATCCTTGAAGTAGGGCCGGAAACCGTAGTTGACGCCCACATACGAGCTGCGGTCTTGCCAGTTGCTCGACGCCAGGGTCGTGCCCTTGTCGTCGAGCACGTAGACGGCAAAGGCGCCCGCGCGGCGGTTCATGTCGACCAGGTAGGCGTTGATCTGCGTGACTCTGTCGGCGCTGGGCTGTTCCAGTAGTTGCGCCACGGCATCGCTCTGGGCCACGGCCAGGGGCAGGAATTCGTACTTGTTGAGGGCGCCGCCGATGGACGCCGCATACAGTTCCGCGCGCGAATCGAGGGTGCGGTGCAATTCATCGAGCTGGCGCTGCTTGACCCAGGCATACGACGCCCACGTCAGCACGACCAGCGAACCCACGGCCAGCAGGGGGCCGAGCGCGGGTCTCAGGGGCCATTTGCCGAATGCCATGGTGCTCCGTGTGTCGGGTTAAGCTTGCGTGTGCCGCAAAGAAGGAATGGTAGTGTACGGCGGGATTCACCCGAATGGGTGAATCCTGATTTACGACTGACATGCAAAGTTGCAGTGTCTGACAAAACCGTAGCGAGCGGAAGGGAGAGGTGGCCGAGAAGCGGAACCGTACTCTGGTACGGTGAGCATCGCAGGCCGCCTATACCGACGCGCAGTAGGTTTGGTCAGACACCACTAATCAGCGGTGCTGGCCATGGTCTCGGCGTTATGATGGCGCTGTTGCTCTTCCATCACCATCTCGCCCAGCATGCGCTTCAGGCGGTTGAACTCCGGGTCGCTCGGGTCGCGCGGGCGGGGCAGTTCGATGGCCACGTCGCGCTTGATGGTGCCGGGACGGTAGGTCATGACGATGGTGCGGTCGGCCAGGTAGATCGATTCCTCGATCGAGTGCGTGACGAAGACGATGGTGGTGCCGAAGACTTTCCAGATTTTCAGCAATTCATCTTGCAGGTTGCGCCGCGTCAAGGCGTCCAGCGCGCCGAACGGTTCATCCATCAGCATGATCGGCGAATCGAGGGCCAGCACGCGGGCAATCGCCACGCGCTGGCGCATGCCGCCCGACAAGTCTTTCGGGTAGCGGGCACGGAATTCCGTCAAGCCCAGCATGCTCAGCAGCATGTCGACCCGTTCCTTGATTTCGGCGGGCGTCTTGCCGGCGATTTCCAGGCCGAAAGCGATATTGCTCTCGATGGTCATCCAGGGGAACAGCGCGTATTCCTGGAACACCATGCCGCGGTCGGGACCGGGCTCGGTGATCAGCTTGCCGCCGGCCAGGATCTGGCCCGACGTTGGCTGCGAAAAGCCGGCGATGGCGTTGAGCAGGGTCGACTTGCCGCAGCCGGACGGTCCCAGCAGGCAGATGAACTCGCCGCTGGCGATTTCCAGGTTGATATCCTTCAGGGCGATGACGTCCGCGCCGCCCGTGGTGAAGATTTTATTGACTGCATTGATATTGATTGTGGTCATGGCCGTTCCTCTCAGTGTTCCAGGCCGCGGTGCCACTGCAGCAAATGATTATTCAGGGCATTCATGGCCATGTCGATGGCCAGGCCGAACAGGCCGATGGTGAACATGCCGGCGATAATCTTGTCAGACCAGAAATATTCGCGCGCTTCCAGGATGCGGAAACCGAGGCCGCTATTGACGGCGATCATTTCCGCCACGATCACGACGATGAAGGCCGTGCCCATGCCGATGCGCGCGCCGGCCAGGATGTAGGGCGTGGCCGCCGGCAGGATGACGCGGCGGAACATGGTCATCTGGCTGGCGCCCAGGTTGCGCGCGGCGCGGATGTAGATGCCGTCGACCTGGCGCACGCCGGCGATGGTATTCATCAGCACGGGGAAGAAGGAGCCGATGCTGATCAGGAAGAAGGCGGGCGGGTTGCCCAGGCCGAACCACAGAATCGCCAGCGGAATGTAGGCGATGGGCGGAATCGGGCGCAGCACCTGCACCAGCGGATCGAACAGTTTATAGATGGTCTTGTTGGTGCCCATCAGCAAGCCCAGCGGCAATGCCAGGCCCGCGCCGATGGCAAAGCCGCCCAGCACGCGCGACAGGCTGGCCCAGGCGTCATGCGGCAGTTCGCCGGAGAACATCCACACCAGGTAATTGCCCGTTTCGGGCGTGTAGGCTTCCATCGGCACCAGGTATTCATACCATTTCACCAGCACGGCCACGGGCGAGGGCAGGATTTGCGGGTTGATCCAGCCGAACGTCGACATGGCTTGCCACAGCAGCAGCACGGCCACGGGCACGGCGGCACCGTGCGCGAAGCGTTTCATCATTTGAATATTCATCGTGATACTTTCAGATTAGCGTGGTGCGTAGGATTTCTTGGCTTTTTCCAGCAGGTCCAGCTTGACCCAATCCTGTGCCGCAGGCGGTTTGGCCATGCGGCCCACGCCGAATTTCACCATGTAATCGGTGGTCAGCTGCACGTGGCTTTGCGTGATGTCTTCCGTGAAGATGGCGTTGTCGATGGCGTCGCGGTAATCCTCGGTCGTGATCTGGTTCTTGAACATCGATTCGCGCACGTATTTTTCCGCCAGTTTCGGGTCGGCCAGGAAGGCGCGCGTGGCGGCGACGAAGCAATCCATGAAGCGCTGGGCCACGGCAGGTTTCTCTTTGTACATTTTTTCCGTCATCACGAGGGCGCGCACGGGCTCGCCCAGCGGCGTGTCGTAAGGCTTGATGATGGCCGCGCCGTATTTCTTGTGGATGGCCTGGGTCGAGTACGGCTCGGACTGGCTCATGACGTCGATATCCTTGGTCAGCAGCGCCTGGTTCAGGTCCGGGTAGCCCATGTACAGGATCTGCACGTCCTTGCCCGGCTTGTCGGACCAGGTCAGCTTGGCCTTGGTGAGTTCGGCAAACAGCAGGATTTCCTGCGGGCCGCCGCGCGTGACGCCGACTTTCTTGCCTTTCAGGTCGGCGATGCCCTTGATGTTCAGGTCGGGACGGCCGACGATCTGCACGCCGCCCTTGGCGAAGCCGCCCACCAGGTACACGGGCAAGCCCGTGGCGCGGCCCGTAATGGCCGCTTCCAGCGCGCTGGCGGACACGTCGATTTCACCGGCGATCATGGCCGGCACGATGTCGAGGCCCTTGGCGAAGATGCGCTCTTCAATTTTCAAGTCGTATTTGGGCGCGATTTCCTTCATGTAGGCGACGGCGCCGTAATGGGCGAATTTCAGGTTGCCCAGGCGGACCAGGTCGGCTGCATGGACGGCCAGCGGGAATTGCGCGGCCAGTGCGACGGCGACGGTCAGTGCCTTGGTGTTCAGGAAGGACGAGATGCGGAAGGTGCGTGCCATGCTGTTGTCTCCAAAAGGTAGATGGTTTTATATAGTGGGTCGGGCTGCCGCTCTGACGGCGGTTATGAAAATATAAAAGCATCTTCCGTGCCAGTGGAGCGCATTTTGACGTTTATTGCAAGTGATTGTTTATAAAGGTTTAATTTGAATCTAGTGAAAATGGGAAATGGCGGGATTCCGTCTTTCCGCACGAGGAGGGGAAAGGCTGTGCGGATTGCCGCATTTTCGGGGTGGCCTGCCGGTGAACCTTCAGGGCGTGGCCGACTCCAATCGTAAAAAAACGCGTTGCAAACAGGCTGGCAACGCGTAACTCCCCCGTGGAGTAGGGATGGCGCCGCGCGGGCGCCCATCTGAGGCCGTGTGCTGGCCTCGACTGTAGGCTTTACTTCGGCGCCGTAGCCGGTGGCAGGGCGGGCGCGGTGGCGGGATCGGTCAGCGGCGCAGGCGGCGTCGTGCTGCCGGAACCCGCGTCCGGCATGGCTGGCGTGACGGGGGCAGGCATCACTTGCGGGGTGGAAGCGGGATTGGGCGCCGTTTCGGGCAGGGGCGGCTCGGCCGGTTTTTTACAGGCGGACAGGGTGACAAGCAAGGCGGCGGCCAACAGGGCGGGCATTTTCATGATGTTTCCTTTGCAAGAGTCGAAGATTCGCGATGCGGGCGGCAGGCGCCGCGCGCGAAGCTTGAATTTATTGCAATGGCGTTTCCGCTTCTGTTCGCTATTTCACTTTGCGCCATGAATGGCGGCACAGGCTCGTCATGCCGGTTTTTCAGATGTCTTTTTTAGATGCCACGAGAGAAAGAATTCAGTAGGGCAATATTTTTCACTTTCTTGCTTCTAATGTTCGTTAACGCACAGACCGCAGCCGCCGACACGGGCATTCTGTGCCCAGACGCTCAGGATTCGTGGTGTTCTGGTATAAAAATTGCCAAGAACTTAACAATCCGGGCTACCGGCAATCGTTTAAAAGGAGTATTCAAATGCATGCAATGACTCAGTCTCACGTGAAGAGCGAATTAAAGGCAGCGCACCAGGAACTTCGTAGCCCCGAAAAAGGCTCGCAAATGGTAGAACGCGCAGCACCTATCCCCCCGGAACGCATGAATCCCATTTCCATGGCACCGATCGAGCGCGTGCGTTCGACGTCGGCCACCCTGCGCCGCATCGAAAACATGCAAAAGCTGATCGGCGAATTGTCGCTGCACGAGATGCTGGCCGACGAAATCGCCTGGTTCCTCAAGTTTTCGCCATCGGGCGCCCGCAAATACATCCGCGACCTGCGCGAAGCGGGCGTGATCGAACTGGCCCGCTACATCGAAGGCACCGCCACCTACCTGGGCAAGGCAGTGTACCAGCTGACGCCGGACCCTGAGCGCGTGCGCGCCTTCCTGGCCGCCATCGTCCAGCCAAAACGCGAAGGCGCGCCACCGCGCAAGGATCGTCCAGGCTTGCGCGAGCAAAGCATGGCAGGCAGCGGCCGTCACTTCCACATCCTGGCCGATGACACGCATTACGCCATCCGCGTCAACCGTGGCCCCGTGACGCGCGATCCGCTGGTGGCAGCCCTGTTTGGTGCGCCGCAGCAGAAAGCTGCAGAGTAACACCTGATCAAACCTCGCGCGGCGTGCGGCCTGCGCTGCTCACCGGCTCGGCGCCCCCGTACAGAGTACGGTTGCGCTTCTTGGCCACAAATCATCGCCGCTCGCTACGGTTTTGTCAGGCGTTGTAACGTTGTAATGAAAGAATGAAAGCCGGGTTGCAACCCGGCTTTTGGCGTTCGAGCCGGCCCTTTGATATTGGCGGATTGAAAAGATGTTAATCAACCCCATGTGGGCTGGACTGCCCGCCCGTCCCGATGCGGGGTTCATTCGAAGGAGCTTGTCCTTGTCTGCCTACGCCGCCTTGTTACCGTGTCTGCCCCTGCCTTGCCTGAAACGGGCCGCCGCATGAACCCGCTGCTGTGGATCGCCCTCGTCACGGCGGCCATCGTCTTTTCGTTGTGGTTCCCCCGCTGGCGTTTGAAGCGGGCCCTGGCGAAACCCTTGCCGGCAGAAGGCCTGGCCGTGCTGGAAAACAATATCCCCGTCTATCAGCATATGCCGGCGCCGCTGCAGGAGCAGTTGCGCCGCCTCGTCGTGCAATTTCTGTATCAAAAGAAATTCGTCGGCTGCGGCGGTCTGGAAATCACGGACGAGATGCGCTATACGATTGCCGGCCAGGCTTGCTTGCTGCTGCTGAACCGCCAGACGCAGGTGTACCCTGAACTCGACACCATCCTCGTGTATCCCACGGAATTCATCGTCACGCGCAATGAAGTGGGGCCGGGCGGCGTGGTGACGCCGTCGGCGAATGGTTTATTGGGCGAATCCTGGGGCGATGGCCGCGTGGTGCTGGCCTGGGACCACGTGCAGCGGGGCGCGGCCGACTGGAGCGACGGCCACAATGTCGTGCTGCATGAATTCGCCCACCAGCTCGACAGCGAATCGGGCGCCGCGAATGGCGCGCCGTATTTGCCCAGCGTGTCGAGCTACCGCAGCTGGGCCACCGTGCTGTCGCGCGACTTCGACAACCTGCGCCACGACGCCATGTACCAGCAGCAAAGCGTGATGGACCATTACGGCGCCACCAATCCCGCCGAATTCTTTGCCGTGGCCACGGAAACCTTCTTTGAAAAGCCGTACCAGATGGCGGAACACCATGAAGAACTGTATGCGCAATTCTTGCAGTACTACAAGGTCGACCCGCGCGACTGGATGGCGCCGCCCGTGGAACCCGAACACATGGCCTCGCCATTCCCCAACTACGCACCGCACTGGTAAGCGGGAACGTCAGCCCAGCAACCGCTGTTTCAGCGCGGGATAGCTGCTGCGCGATACGGGGATGCCCGTGCTCGTCTGCGTGTCGAGCGCGTATTTGCCGCCCGCGCCGATCTGCAGCCGCTTGAAACCCAGGCTGTTGACGATGTAGGAGCGGTGCACGCGCAGGAAGTGGGGCGGCAGCAGGGCCATGAGCTTGTCGATAGGCAAGTCGTGAAAGCATTGCTCGCCGCTGCACAGCACGATATTGCTGTAGTGGCCATCGGCTTGCACGTGGTCGATGTCGGCCATGGCGATCCATTCCAGCGCCCCCCGTTTCTTGACGGCCAGCGAAGCCGCTTCCGTGTGCCGCCCCGTATAGCGTTGCAGCGCCTTGTGCAGGCGTTCGCGGCTGAAAGGCTTGGCGACGAAATCGAGCACGCCGAATTCGAAGGCCGTGATCGAGCGTTCCGCGTGGGCCGAGACGATGATGGTCTGGAAGCGCGCATCGGCGGCCAGGCGCAGCAAATCATAGCCGTCCGCACCGTGCAGGTGCAAATCCAGCAGCAGCAAGTCGATCTGCTCCTGCGCCAGGGCGGCCAGCGCTTGCGGCACATTGTCATGCAGCACGAGATTGCCGAGGCGCGCGCCGAAATGCGCGCGCACTTCGCGTTCGAGGCCTTGCGCGATCAGCGGTTCATCTTCCAGTATCAACACATTCATGGCGCCGCCGGCAAGGTAAAGGTGAGGCGCCAGCCTGCTGCTTGCTGTGCGCTGGCATAGTTGGCCGCATCGCCGAACACGGCGTGCAGGCTGGCGCGGATGTACTGTTCGCCCACGCCGCTGCCCGCATGGGCGCGCGCCTCGCCTTCGGGCAGCAGCAAGGTAAGTATTTGCGTTTGCGCATGTTGTGCGATGCGCAGGATAAAGGCCGCGCCGTGGCGGTAGCGGTTGTGGCTGAACGCATTTTCCAGCGCCGTCAGCAACAGGGCGGGCGGCACGGTGATGCCCGCCGCCTCGCCGTCGAGCTGCAAGCGGCACGGCTGCTGCAGCCGCGTGCCCATGATGCTCAGGTAATTCTCGCACAGGGCCAGTTCTTGCGTCAGGGCAATGCTGGGCTGCTGCGCGAATTCGTTGAGCATGCGCAATTCGGCCCCCAGCGCCTCGATGAAGGTTTCGGCCGCCTGCGGCGATTGCGCGTTGAGTTCGCTGATCAGGCTGAGGGAATTCATCAGGAAGTGCGGCTGCATGCTTTTGCGCAAGAGCTGGTTTTCCAGCTGCTGGGCGCGCGCTGCCTTGCTGCGTTCGCGCAATAGCTGCGCCAGCAATTGCGCGCATACAGGCAGCAGCAGGAAGCACACGACGAGGGCGAAGCCGCCTTCGGCAAACTGGCTGCCCGTCAGCAGGAACAGGGCGCACGAAGCCAGCGCGATCAAGGTGCCGCCGCGGCTGCCCGGCAGGCGGCGCCACAGGGCGACCAGGTTGAGCGCCAGGCTCGCCGCCAGGCCCGTCAGAAACATCAGCCAGCAGCGGGCGTCGAAATGCGTGGGCAGCGCGCCGGCCAGCGCGATGCCCGCCAGCAGCACCGCCGCCGCCAGCGGCCAGCGGGGCAGGCGGTAAGCCGTATAAAAATACAGGGGCAGCAAGGCGGAAAACAGCCAGGTCAGGGCGCTGACGGCGTACAGGCGCGGCATGTGCGAGGGATAGGCATAGCCGGCAAAGCTGCGCCACAGTTCCGCCACCAGCAGCAGCGCCGCCGCCAGGCACAGCGCCGCAAACATGGCCCAGTGCCGCTGTCGCTGATACAGTACCGTCAAGGCGAGAAACAGCAGGGCGACGGCGCCCAGCGCCCCGGCCAGCAGCAGTGGCGGCAACCGGTACCAGGCCAGCGCCGCGCGGTAATCTTGCCGGTCGACCAGGTACAGCGCATAGAATGGCGATGCCAGGTGGGCCGGCACCTGCTGCGTCGACAGCAGCAGGCGCAGGTGGTGCGTGCCCATGGCCAATTGCTGCGGCCTCAGGTGGAGGGCGAAATCGACGTCGCCCGCGCGTTCCCCGCTGGCCTGGCGGGCCGGCTGGCCATTGCTGCCGATCAAGACCCCATCGAGCCACAGCTCGCTGGCAGCCAGCGCCGACAGCACCAGCAATTGCGTCGACGACGGCGTGGCGGCCAGGGCGACATCGCGCTCGACGCACAGCAGCTGGCCCGGCCGGACCACCTGCTGCAGCGAGGCGGGCGCGGAAGCCGTGTTGCCGCAGGTGCGCCAGCCGTCGTCCAGCGAGAGCGGATGCATGGCGCAGGCGAACGAGGGCAAGGCCAGGCAGCACAGCAACAGGTAGCGGAAGAGGGAGGGCATGGCGGGCATTGTAGCTGCTCATGTGCTACCCCTTTGCAACATTTTCATCGACGCCGGTGCCGTTCGTGCGGGCCACGTGCATTTCGTGCACGGCCCGCCAACGGCGTGTGAAAGACACTTACCATGCATCAGCGCCGTGCTGTGCACACGGCCCTCACCATGGAATCATGACTATGCAAAGCAGCAAATACTACGGTTTCGCCGGCGCGCTGGCGCTGTTCTGCGGCGTGGCGCAGGCCGCCTCCGCCCCTTCCCCTGTTTCACCCGCTGCTCCTTCCGCCGCGCTGGCCGCGCGCCTGGCCGATTTCGACGGCTGGGCGGCCCGGCGCATGGGCGCGGAGCGCATTCCGGGCGTCACCGTCGGTTTCAGCCAGGGCGATGTGGAATGGGTAAAGGGCTATGGCTATGCGGACCTGGAAAACCGCGTGCCGGCCACGGCCCAGTCCAGCTACCGGCTGGCGTCCGTCACCAAGCCCATGACGGCGGTGGCCATTTTGCAACTGGTCGAACAGGGCAAGATCGACCTGGATGCGCCCGTGCAAACCTATGTGCCGTATTTCCCCGTCAAGCCGTTTCCCGTGACGGTGCGCCAGCTGCTGGGCCACCTGGGCGGCATCGACGCCTACCGCGACAGCAGGGTGGAACAGCATTTCAAGGAGCACAAGGATACGCGCCAGTCCATCGCCGTCTTCGAGCAGTTCGACCTGATCGCCGAACCGGGCACGCGCTTCCGCTACACCAGCTATGGCTACAACCTGCTGGGCGCCGTCATCGAGAGCGCCTCGGGCGAAAGCTATGGCGGCTACATGCGGCGCCATGTGTGGGGGCCGCTGGGCATGGACGCCACCGTGATGGACGACCCCGACGCCGTGATCGCCCACCGCGTGCGCGGCTACCGGCTGGCCGGCAAGGAGTTGAAGAATTCGGAATTCGTCGACATCAGCAGCCGCTTTTCGGCCGGCGGCACGCGCGCCAGCGTGCCTGACATGCTGGCCTTTGGCCGGGGCGTTCACGCAGGCAAGATCCTGTCGGCGGCCAGCGTGGCCGCCATGGTGCAGCCGATGGCCACGCGCGCGGGCCGCTTGACGAATTACGGCATGGGCTGGGAAATCCTGCCGACGGGCGGGCGCTACGCCATCGCCCACGGCGGCCAGCAGCCGGAAACCGTCACCTACCTGTACAGCTTTCCTTCGCGCAAGCTCACCATCGCCGTCGCCGCCAATCTCGAGCGCGTCAATCCCGAAGCCTTCGTGCAGCGCCTGTTCGAAGTGGTCACGGGCGAACCGTGGCAGCTGAACACGTATATCGCCGATGCGGGTGCGCAGCGCGCCTACCAGGTGGCGCAAGGCCTGTTCGAAGAGGGCCGCGCCTACGCCGAACGCACGGATCAGGCGTATGCCGATGCGGCCGCCACGCGCGCAGCCTTCACGCACATCAACCGGCAAGCGCTGGCGCCCGACGCCCAGGCGGCGCGCGCCTACATCGAGGCGGCCCGCCATCCCGCGGGCGGCCGCGTGTTTCTCGCGGCCGGCGCCAGCATGGCCGGGGCATTGCGCGCATCGGGCGTCGACCTGAATACCTACTCGCGCGGCGGCGCGCTGGCGTTTGCGCGCGACTATATCCGCTTGTCGCAAGATGCAAAGGCCGGCACCGTGCCCCGTTTCGACCCTGCCTTCGAGCAAGCCATCGTGGCCCTGGCCGCCAGCTGGGACCGCACGGCCGCCATCGCCTGGCCGGCCGCGCCCGCCTCGGCATCCATCGCCGCCCTGGATAGCCAGTTGCGCACGGCCTTCCGCGGCCAGCGCGCCTATCCCGATTTCGTGCCCGAGCTGCTTGATCTGGTGCAAGCGTCGGCCGCGCGCGGCGAGGCGGATGCGGCACTGGCGGCCAGCCGCCTGGCCGTGGAACTGTATCCGCTCAGCGACCGCGCGCATGCGCTGCACGGCTTGACCTTGCTGCGCGCCGGAAAGACGGAACCCGCCCTCGCGGCCCTGCGCCTGGCGCTGGCCCGCGACCCGCTGGGCGCGGCCAGTCCGGCGGCGCTGAACCTGGAAGCGTATCGGCTGAAAGGCGGCGGCGCCGTGGCGCAAGGCATGGCCGTGCTGCAGGCGGCTGCCAGCCTGCATCCGCGCGACGCGAATCTGCAGGACAGCCTGGCCGAGTTTTATGTGGAGCAAGGCTTGCGCCCGCAGGCGGTCGAGGCGTACCGCCAGGCGCTGCAGCTCGACCCCCGCTATCCGGGCGCCGTGGGGGCCAAGGCGGCGATCATCCGCCTCGGCGGCGAGACGAAGGCGCTGGCGCCTTAGATGACGCCTTACAACACCTAACAAAACCGTAGCGAGCGGAAGGAAGGCTCGGCGCCCCCGTTGGCTTGAGAAGCGCAACTGTACGAAGGTACGGGGGCGCCGAGCCAGTGAGCATCGCAGACCGCAAATTACGACGCGCAGCAGGTTTTGATAGGTGTTCTTAGATGAATTCTGCATAAACAAGGGTGAAAAGATTCCTTTTTGGAAATAAGAGCGCTGCGGTCTAATGGCGGCATTCATTGTCCACCAGAGGAATTCCATGCAGACCCGCCTACACTTCGCCGCGCTTCTTTTCACCTCCATCGCCTTCACGCAGGTGGCGCAAGCGGACCAGCTGGCCGCGATCAAGGCGAAGGGCGAGCTGGTCTGCGGCACCCTGGGCACGGACGAGCCGAACAGTTTCATCGACGCCAAGTCGCGCCAGCTGGTCGGCTATGAAGTGGACCTGTGCCGCGCCATCGCCCAGGGCCTGGGCGTCAAGCCGGTGATCAAGCAGCTGGCCGTGGCCGCCCGCATTCCCGAACTGCAGCAGGGCCGCATCGATATCCTGACGGCATCCTTGACGCACAACAAGGAACGCGAAGCGCTGGTCGATTTTTCCCTGTCCACGTTTTACACGGGCCAGCGCGTGCTGGTGAAAAAAAGCAGCAATATCACGACGGTTGCTGGCCTGGCCGGCAAGAAAGTGCTGACCGTCAAGGGCGGCACGCAGGAACCGAATATCCGCAAGGCCGTGCCCGGCGTGGACGTGGTGACGTTCGAGACGGCGGGCCAGGCCTATCTCGGCTTGCAGCAAGGCAAAGGCGTCGGCTATGTCGACGATGAAGTATCCCTGCTCAACAACTACGCCAAACTGGGCGCCGCGCAAAAGGATTACATTGTGCTGCCGCAAAACATCAGCCAGGAAGTGTTTGCCTTCGGCATCCGCAAGGGCGAGACGGGCGTGAAAACCGCCGTCGACAAGGTGCTGCGGGAACTGGAAAAGTCGGGCGAGGCGGAAAAACTGTTCTTCAAATGGTATGGCCCGACGAGCAATGTGAAATTCCAGAAACGCACATTTAAAATTGAATCGGACAAGATCGACACCTGAACCTTGCCTGACTCTTCCGCATGTTTGATCTGAACTTTTTGCTGGCCGGCGACTACCGCGACTGGTTGCTGTCCGGCTTGCTGCTGTCATTGCAACTGATGGGCATCACCTTGCTGTTGTCCCTGCCGCTGGCGTGCGGCGTGGCCATGCTGCGCCTGGCGCCGTCGCGCCTGCTCAACGGGCTGGGCGCCGCGTATGTCGAGCTGATCCGCAACGTGCCCTTGCTGGCCCACTTCCTGTTCTGGTATTTCGGCGCGCCCGAACTGTTGCCCGACGCCTGGAAGGAGCGCTTGTATGCCGGCAATATCGAAGCCTTCAGCGCCGTCACGGCCCTGACCTTATATACGGCCGCCTACATGGCGGAAGACATCCGCAGCGGCATCCGCGCCATTCCTGCCCAGCAATTCGAGGCGGGCCGGGCGCTGGGTTTCGGCTTTCTCGCCACCATGCGCTTGTGCATCGTGCCGCAAGCCTTGCGCCTGGCCGCGCCGCCGCTGCTGTCGCAAACCCTGAACCTGTGGCAAAACACCAGCATCGCCACCGTCATCGGCGTGGCCGAGCTGATGTACCAGACGCAGCGCGTGGAAGCGGCCTCGTTCCGCAGCGTGGAAGCGTTCGTCTTCGCCAGCGTGGCCTATCTGGCCGTTTCCCTGGTGATCGCCAGCCTGGCGGCCTTGCTGCAAAAGAAGGTGTCCTGATGCTGGAACTGATCCACGATTACTGGCTGTATTTCCTTGTGGGACGCTATCCCGAGGGGCCGCTGGGTGGCCTGGCGCTGACGGTGCTGCTGGCCAGCCTGGCGCTGGTGCTCAGCCTGCCGTTCGGCTTGCTGCTGGGGCTGGCGCGCCTGAGTCCCTGGCGCCTGCTGCGCTGGCCCGTCGCCGCGCTGATCCACGTGGTGCGGGGCATCCCCTTGCTGCTCGTCATCTTCTGGGCGTATTTCTTCCTGCCCAGCCTCACCGGCCATGAAAGCGGGCAATTCGGCACCATGCTGGCAGCCCTCGTCATCTTCGACGGCATCTATCTGGCGGAAATCGTGCGCGCCGGCGTGCAAGCGGTGCCGCGTGGACAGGTGGAGGCGGCCCGTTCGCTGGGCTTGAACTATCTGGACAGCATGCGCACGGTGGTGTTGCCGCAGGCGCTGCGCCACATGCTGCCGTCCCTGGTGAACCAGTTCGTCTCGACCATCAAGGAAACCTCGCTGGGATACATCATCGGCCTGGCCGAAGTGTCGTTCATCGCCTCGCAAGTCAATGGCCTGGTGCTGACGAAACCCGTGCAAGTGTATTTCTTGTTGGGCATGACATACTTTGTTTTATGTTTCAGCCTGTCGCGCGCCGCCTTCTGGCTCGAGCGGCGCCAGGCGCGACTCTTGAAAGCGGCTGCATGATTACCTTTGACAACGTCAACAAATACTATGGCGAGTATCACGCCTTGAGCGGCATCAATGAACACGTCGCCAAGGGTGAAGTGCTGGTCGTGTGCGGCCCATCCGGTTCCGGCAAGTCCACCCTGATCCGCACCATCAACCGGCTGGAACCGATCGCCTCGGGCCGCATCACGGTGGCGGGCCAGGACATCCACGCGCCGGGGCTGGACGTGAACGCCTTCCGTTCGCATATCGGTTTTGTTTTCCAGCAATTCAACCTGTTTCCGCACCTTTCCGTGCTGGACAATTGCGCGCTGGCGCCGCAGCGCTTGCGCGGCCTGAACCGCAAGGAAGCGGAAGAGCGGGCGCTGGCCCTGCTGGAACGGGTGGGCCTCGCGCACAAGGCGCGCGCCATGCCGGCGGCCCTGTCGGGCGGGCAGCAGCAGCGCGTGGCGATTGCCCGCGCGCTGGCCATGCAGCCGCCGCTGATGCTGTTCGATGAACCGACCAGCGCGCTGGACCCGGAAATGGTGGGCGAAGTGCTGCAAGTGATGCGCGGCCTGGCGCAGGGCGGCATGACGATGGTGTGCGTGACGCATGAAATGGGCTTTGCGCGCGAAGTGGCGGACCGCGTCTGGTTCATGGATCACGGGCAAGTGCTGGAACGGGCCGCGCCCGAGGATTTCTTTGCGCGGCCTCAACATGCGCGTGCACAACAATTCCTGTCGGATATCCGCAGCCCCTTCAGCGCGTCTGCTTGAGTGAGCATATGATTGGGCATGGGAGTAAGCGGCTGTGTGCGTAAGCGAACGGTATCCTGGCGTTGTCTGGCGCACGCTATCGAGGCGGCGCATGGTGCGCCAGCAGCCGACGAGGAGGGCCGTATCATGTCACGCATCATCGCAGGTCATTTTCAGTTGCAGGAACAGATCGACGTCGCGCGCGCCGCGCTGAACCAGGCGGGCTTTTCCGACAGCCGCATCAGCGCCTTTTTTGTCAACCAGCCGGGGCAGCATGATCTGCACGCGCTGGGCGGCGACCGCGACATGTCGCCGGGCGCGAAGGAAACGCCGGAGGGCGTGGTGGAAGGTGTGGCCGTCGGGGCCGCCTTGGGCGCGGGCATCGGCGCGGCCACCGCCCTGGCGACAGGGCCGCTGGGTCCGGTCGTGGGGGCGCTGGTGGGCGCCCACGTGGGTTCGCTCTACAGTTTCAACAAGATGAAGGAAGCGGGCGAAGCCGAGAAGAATGGCGAAGACAACGGTGAAAACCGCCGCCAGCCACGCCATCCGGGCATGTTGATCGCCGTCGCGCTGGGCGGCCTCGACGAGCGCGAACGGGCGCTCGAGGCGCTGCACCGGCTGGGCGCCGAGCATATCGAGGAAGCGGAAGGCACGATCGCCAATGGCGACTGGCATGATTTCGACCCGCTCAGCATTCCCGTGCTGGTGGCGTGAATTGGCGCTTCTGTGGCGCAAGATGCATAAATTCCGCGCTGCATGAAATTTAGGTATGATCCTTGTTAGTATGAGTAATTATTGGTAAACAATGCCGACAGGGATAGTTTCCGTGCGCCCGAAGTGACACTGGACCAAGGTGACTGCCCGTAGTACTTGCCTCGCATGCTAACGAGTATGGATAGGAGGGCGCGTCATGACACAGGCATGGTTCATTCTGACACGGGCCGATGGGCGCGACATCTGCGCGCCCTCGCCGGCACAGCTGGCCGATGCGCTGGCCGAGGTGTACCGCGGCGGCGCCGTCACGCCGGACGGCAGCCCGGCCGCCGTCCTGTTGCGCTTTGGCTACGACGATGGCTTGATGTATCAGGTCGAGGTCGCTAGCGGAGGCGAAGTCACTTTCGAGGAGTGGTCGGACCGCGATTGTGAAATCGCCCTGGCCACGCCGCGCCACATGTCGGCCCTGCCGCAGGATGCCGCCCTGCAGCTGTGGCAGTGGCTGGCGCAGCGCCAGGTGGCGAAGATCCGCAGCCAGCCCTGGCAGGGCGGCTAGTCCTGTCATCAGTCCGCCCGCCTAGTGCGCCATCAGCACGGGGATCGTCATGCTTTGCAAGATCGTGCGCGTGACGCCGCCCAGGATGGTTTCGCGCAGGCGCGAATGGCCATATGCCCCCATCACCAGCAAGTCGGCCGACAGGTCGGCCGCCTGCGACAGCAGCGCTTCGCCGATATCGCCGCGCCGCACGCCACCGCCATCGAGCAAATGCAGCCGCGCTTCCACGCCGTGGCGCGCCAGGTAGTGCGTCAGTTCGGCGCCCGGCTGTTCGCCGTGCTCGGCGGCATGCACCTGGGCGTCGAAGATGGCCACGTGGACTTGTCCGGCGCGCTGCAGCAGGGGCAGGGCGGCGCTCACGGCGCGGCTCGCTTCCTTGCTGGCGTTCCAGGAAATGAGCACATTGCGCGCGGCCGCCGGCGGCGCCAGCCGGGGCAGCGGCGGCGCATACGGCACGATCAGCACGGGACGGCCCGAATGCAGCAGCACATAGGCGGGAAAGTCGCGCATCACGGACGGCGATTTATCGCTGGCATTGTATTGGCTGATGACGACCAGGTCCGCATAGCGGGCCAGCAGGCTGATGCCGCCCGCCGCCTCGTCGTCGAGCACGCGCTGTTCGAATGAAGCGACGCCGGCCGCGCGCACCTGCGCCTCGAAACCGTCGAGGGCGCGCGTCGCCCGCTCGCGCAGAAAATTGAGGTGCAAGCTCAGGTTCGGGTCCGCATCGAGGTCGGGCTGGTTCTGGTACAGCAGGCGCGACACGCCCGTCAGCGCCACGCCCGTCAGGTGGCCGCCGCACGCCTGGGCGATGCTGGCCGCCGCGTCGATGCGGGCGGCGCGCCCGGCGCTGTCGTCGATGTGGAGCAATACGGTCTTGTAGGTCATGGCCTGTCCTCTCGCTGTGCAGTAGTGGCCATTCTGGCACAGTCCCGGGTGCCGGCCGCGCACGACTGCGGCCGGTGCTTGTTGCCTCAGCTCATGGCGATGATGATGATGTCGGCGTCGCAGTTGCGGTAATGAATCACGATGACGATGACGCGCCGCAATTGCGCCGCCTTTTGCGCCACCTCCGGCATGGCGCGGCTGGCGCGGTTCTTCATCGTCACCTGCACTTGCGAGGCATCGCTGACGGGGATGCCCATGGCCTTCAGCGCCGCTTTCGGATTGGCCATCAGGGCCAGCGCATGCTGTGGATCGAGCTCCGCCTGATGCACGGATTCCACGTCGCTCATGCCGGGATTGATATCGTTGAACAAGTCCCTCAATGCTTCTGTGTCGTCCTGGATTTCCATCGCGTTCTCCCTGTGAGTCTTACCGTCAAGCAAGGTTTGCACGACCTGCCTGTCGAGGTGCCATCACCTCTTTGAGGAGTATAATTTTGATAATTGTCTCTGCATGGATGCAGCGCAGACGGACGCTGCAATACGCAGGCTCAGCCTTTGATCTGGCGCAATGCCCGCTTCAAAAGTGCCACCTACACTTGATCCCACGCAGAACAACCATAACAAGCGGGGAGAGACAGCAATGAAGGAACAAAAGGTAGCACTGGTCACGGGCGGCATGGGCGGCCTGGGCACGGCCTTGTGCCGGCGCCTGCATGGGGCGGGCTTTGCCGTCGTGGCGGCGCATACGCCGGGCAATGCGCGGGTGGGCAGCTGGCTCGACGAACAACAGGCGCAGCAGTATTATTTCCACCCGCTGGCCGTCGACGTGAGCGATTTCGATGCCTGCAGCGAGGCCGTGGCAAGCGTGCTGGCAAAGTTCGGCCGGATCGACGTTCTGGTCAACAACGCCGGCATCACGCGCGACCAGAGCATGCGCAAGATGGAATTGCCGCACTGGGCCGAGGTCATGCGCACCAATCTCGACAGCCTGTTCAACATGAGCAAGCAAGTGCTCGAACCGATGCTGGCTAACCGCTGGGGCCGCATCATCAATATCTCGTCCGTCAATGGCCAGAAGGGCGCGTTTGGCCAGTGCAACTATGCGGCCGCCAAGGCGGGCGTGCACGGCTTCAGCAAGGCGCTGGCGCTGGAAGTGGCGCGCCACGGCATCACCGTCAACACGGTCTCGCCCGGCTACCTGCGCACGCAGATGGTGACGGCCGTGCCGGCCGATATCCTGGAAACGAAGATCCTGCCGCAGATTCCCCTGGGCCGCCTGGGCGAGCCGGACGAGGTGGCGGCCCTGGTCGCTTACCTGGCGTCCGACGAGGCGGCCTTCGTCACGGGCGCGAATATCGCCATCAATGGCGGGCAGCACATGAGTTGATCCGGCATGCAGCCGGATACTTGAAGCAGGGCAATGGCAGTAGAGGAGACCCGTCCACCCAGCCGGCGCACAGAAGCTGGCGGGGGACGCAAGGCAGCAGCAAGGAAGGAAAGCAGGGGGCAGGGCAGCGATGCCTTGCCCTTTGTCATGCAGCAACGGCTGGTGACATGCGGCGCCGCTGCCCTGTTCAGCGCTGGGCTTTTTCCAGCCGCGTCTGGCAATCGATGCACAGGCGCGCTTCGGGACGCGCATTCAGGCGCGACAGGCCGATGGCTTCGCCGCAGTTGTCGCACAGGCCGTAGCTGCCGTCGGCAAACTTGGCCAGCGCGTGCTTGATGATGGCCAGCTGCGCCACGTTGTGTTCGGCCGCTTCGCTGACGAGGGCGTTCAAGGTGCGCACGCTGGCGTTGTCGGCCGGCGAGGCTTCGATTTCATTGAGCAGCGAGGCGCGCGCGTCCGCTTCGGCCGCTTCATTCTCGATCTGTTCCAGCAACGCCAGCTTGCGTTGCTCCAGCACGCCCTGCAGGCGCTGCAGCTGGTCTTGCGGCAATCCATTCATGGCCATCACCCGTTAAGAGTCTGTCCTATATGGTAGTCCAGGATGGGCGACTCTGCTTGCGCTACCACCCGCGCCGCGTTTGACGCGGCGCAGGCTGGCAGCGGCCGTTCTATGCTGGTTCTTTCAGGCAGTTGATCATCCAGGCGACGCCGAACTGGTCTTTCAGCATGCCGAAGCGCTTGGCCCAGAATGTTTCCGCCAGGGGCATCTGGATGGTGCCGTCGCGCGCCAGCGCGTCGAAGGCCCGTTCCGCCTCTTCCGGCGTGTCGACGGTCAGGCAGATCGCGCTGCCGCTCATGCCCTTGGCGCCCTCGTCGCAGCCGCCGTCCGAGCCCATCAGCATGGTCGGCCCCAGCTGCACGGAGCCGTGCATGATCTTGTCGTACCAGTCTTCCTTGACTTGCTCCTGGGCTGGCGAGCCCCGATACGGCATCAGGCACAGGTCGCTGCCATGCAGGTGCTGGCGGTAATATTCCAGCGCTTGCGCGCAGTTTCCATCGAATTGCAAATACGGTTCGATACGCATGTTGGTCTCCTCTGGTCATCGTCCCGCAGGCACGATTGCCAGGCGGGGACGTCCCAGTATAGGCGCTTGCCAGCCGATTTCAATCAGTCCGGCGCCATCTCTTGCAGCCGCTCACGCACCTTGCCCAGGGCGCCGAGGATGCGCTCGGGATTGCCGGCGAGAACGGCGCTTCCCAGGTGCAACAAGCTCGTCGCCAGGCTGATCCAGTGCCGCACGTCGTCGTTGCGGGCGATGCGCAGGCGCACCGTGTCGAGCAGGCCGCTGAGCTGGCGCTGCGCCGTTTCCAGGCCCGCCACCGTGTGCCCGGCCGCATCGGCATACAGCTGGTTGGCTTGCTGGCGCAAGGCCACTTCCAGGGCGAAGACGGCTTGCGCCTGGCTCAGGCTGATGCCGTTTCCCCCCTGGCTGGCGCGCTTGCGGATGGCGCGCATGACGGCGCCGTGCAAGGTGACGGCCGCCTGCGACAGGCTGTCGGCCAATTGCTCGACGCGCATGGCGCTGCTGAGAGCCGCTTCGCGGCGTTCGCTGCCTACCGATCCGTCCATCTTGCCTCCGTGGTGGTGAGGGCGGCGGCGAGCTGGGCGTGTTCGCGCCCCAGTGCCGCCAGTTGCCGGCGTGCCAGGGTATGGCACAGGCCAGCCAGGCGGTATTCCTCGGTCTTGCTTTGCTGCATGTTTTTCGCCAGCA
The DNA here is from genome assembly GCF_030397595.1 of Janthinobacterium sp. SUN033. Lineage (NCBI taxonomy): Bacteria > Pseudomonadati > Pseudomonadota > Betaproteobacteria > Burkholderiales > Oxalobacteraceae > Janthinobacterium > Janthinobacterium sp. SUN033. The sequence goes on along the minus strand of NZ_JAPQNV010000003.1, from coordinate 635,111 downwards.
CGGCCAGCAGGCGCTGCTGCGGCGTGTCCGCATACGCGATTTCCACGTCGAGCAAGCCGAGCACCATGTCGCGCTCGTTGTCGCCGCTCTTGTCGTACAGCGCCAGCAAGCTGTCGAGCGCGGCCAGCAGGGCTTGCAGCGGCGCATCGCCCTCGTGCAGCACTTGCGCCAGGTGCGCCTGCTGGCTGGCCGCGCCGCCCAGGCGCGACAGTTGCTGCAGCAACAAGGTGTAGGCGCTGACATGGCGGTCGTCGATGCCGCTGCCCGGCCAGGCGCGGATGGCGGCGCCGGCGCCGGCCAGTTCGGGCCGCACGTCATACGCATCGGCATCGGCCAGCCGGCCCAGCGCCTGCAGGTACAGGCGCACGGCCTGCGCCAAACGCGCCACGTCCGCCTGCGCGGCGCGGCGCTGCGCATCGAGCAGGCGCTCGCGCGCGTCTTCGGCCGGCGACAGATAGGGGCGGGCGCGCTGGTAAGTGTCCACGTGGCGCTGCGCCAGTTCGTTGAATGCGGTCAAGGCATCGGCGCCGGCCGCCAGGGCGCGCACTTGCGCCAGCTCGGGGCGCGCGGTGGCGCAGCCGCACAGCACGGCAGCCAGGAAGAGGCTCAGGCACAGCTTCAGGCAAAGGGCGCGGCGATGGCGGGCAGGCAGGGTGGACACGGCACCTCTCGACAGGAAATACTGTATGGAAAGGTATTGTCGTGCCGGCTTGCGCCGGCCGCCTTGTGCGGGCGCAAGCGCGCTGCGATCAGGCGCCCGGCGTGCCCGCTGTGCCCGTCAATTGTTCGCGCCAGCCCAGTCCTGCGACGGTGTCGCTGGCGGGGCGGTATTCGCAGCCGACCCAGCCTGCGTAGCCGACCTGGTCCAGCAGTTTGAACAGATGGCGGTAGTTGATCTCGCCCGTGCCCGGTTCGTGGCGGCCCGGCGTGTCGGCGATCTGGATGTGGCGGATCAGTGGCAGCAGGGCGCGGATGGTGTTGCTCAGTTCACCTTCCATGCGCTGCATGTGATAAATGTCGTATTGCAGGAAGACATTGCCGCGCTGGCAGTCGGCGATGATGTCGGCCGCCTGCTGGCTATGGTTCAGGAAGTAACCGGGCATGTCGTAGCGGTTGATGGGCTCGATCAGCACGTTGATGCCATGCGGACGGCAGGCGTCGGCCGCATATTGCAGATTGGCAATCAGGCTTTGCCGCGCCCGCTCCAGGCTCATGCCGGGCGGCACGATGCCGGCCATGCAGTGCAATTGCTTCGCCCCCAGCGCCAGCGCGTAATTGAGCGCCAGTTGCACGTTGCCGCGAAATTCCTCGCCCCGGCGCGGATCGCAGGCGATGCCCCGCTCGCCGTGTTCCCAGTCGCCGGGCGGAAAGTTGAAGAGGGCCAGATGCAGCTGGTGGCGTTCCAGCCGCATGGCGATCTGCCGCGCCTCGACGGCATAGGGGAAAAGAAATTCGACGGCATCGAAGCCCGCTTCCCTGGCGGCGGCAAAGCGGTCCAGGAAGGGCAGTTCGGTAAACATCATGCTGAGGTTGGCAGCGAAGTTCGGCATGGCAGCACGCAGGTGAGGATGATGGGCACTATCCTAGCCCAAATCGGCAAATGGTGGCGTGCATAAAAAAACCGTCCCGGAAGCAAGTCCTGGAACGGTTTTATTGTATTTTTAATACAGGTAAACGGGGCCTGAAAGCGTAGCGAGCGGGAGTGATATTGCGTCGAGTCGCGCAGCCGTACAAGAGTACGGCGAGCAACGCAAACGCAATAGCGCCCCGCGCAGTAGCTTTAAGGCCGCGTTTTAGCGGCCGCGGCCGCCGGAGCGATGGTTCGCCGCCGAACGCGGCGCATTGCCCGAACGGTTGCCGCCGCCACCGCCGCCCGATGGGCCGGCGCTGCGTGGCTTGGCGCCGCTGCCGCCCGTTTTCACGCGCACCACGGCGCCGGCTGGCGCGCGGCTGTTGTTGCGGTGACCACCGGTGCCGCTGCGCAATTGCACAGGCTGGGCGCGGGCGTTCAGGTCCGGCTCGAAGCCTTCGATGACTTCGCGCGGCAGGGTTTGCTTGATCAGCTTTTCGATGTCTTTCAACATTTCGTGCTCATCCACGCAGACCAGCGACACGGCTTCGCCCTTGGCGCCGGCACGGCCCGTGCGGCCGATACGGTGCACATAGTCTTCCGGAATGTTCGGCAAGTCGTAGTTGACGACGTGCGGCAACTGGTCGATATCGATACCGCGCGCGGCGATGTCGGTGGCGACCAGCACTTGCAGGGTGCCATCCTTGAACTCGGACAGTGCGCGCGTGCGAGCCGACTGGCTCTTGTTGCCGTGGATGGCCAGGGCGCCGATGCCGTCCGCGCCCAGCTGCTCGACCAGTTTATTCGCGCCATGCTTGGTGCGCGTAAATACCAGCACTTGCGTCCAGTTGTTCGACTTGATCAGGTAGGACAGCATCGGGTGCTTCTTGTCGCGGTCGACGGGATGGATCTTTTGCTTGATCACTTCCACGGTCGAATTGCGGCGCGCCACTTCGATCATGGCCGGCTTGTTCAGCAAGCCGTCGGCCAGGGCCTTGATCTCTTCCGAGAACGTGGCCGAGAACAGCAGGTTCTGGCGTTTTGGCGGCAGCACGGCCAGCACTTTCTTGATGTCGCGGATGAAGCCCATGTCCAGCATGCGGTCGGCTTCGTCCAGGATCAGGATTTCCACTTTCGACAGGTCGACGGTGCCCTGGCCCATGTGGTCCAGCAAGCGGCCCGGCGTGGCGACGAGGATGTCGACGCCATGTTTCAGTTGCTTGATCTGCGGGTTGATGCCGACGCCGCCGAAGATCACGGCCGAGTTCAATTTCGTGTACTTGCTGTAGGCGCGCACGCTTTCCTCGACCTGCGCGGCGAGTTCGCGCGTCGGTGCCAGGATCAGGGCGCGGATCGGGCGCGTCGAGGTGTTGCTGGTGATGGACGCGCCATTGGCGTCCGTCGACAGGCGGTGCAGTACGGGCAGGGTAAAGCCGGCCGTCTTGCCAGTACCGGTTTGTGCACCGGCCAGCAAGTCGCCGCCAGCCAGCACGGCGGGAATCGCCTGCGACTGGATCGGGGTCGGCACGGTGTAGCCGTGTTCGGTAACGGCACGTACGATAGCGTCGGACAATCCGAGGGAGGAAAAGGACATGGTAACTTTATTGTGAGATCGGCCTGTCGCCATCGTGGGGCGCCAGTCGCAGGCAATCAGATTAGGGGTCGAAAGACAGCGGCAAGGGGACTGGTCATATGTGCCGCACACGCGAAGTATAACAGCATGGCAAAAACGCGCCTGTTTTGTTTCAGGTTTGCAATGCCGCAAGTAAAGAAAAATGCGGCAAGGGCGCGCTGCCCCCGCGTAAATCTGGGTAGAATTCCCGCCTGCACCCCTTGCGCGGGGGGATCGCCGCGCTGCCGGGGTTCTTGTTCCTGGAGGAATACCATGCGCATTGCCGACCTTCGCATCGCCACCCGCCTGTACGGCGGCTTCGGCGCCATTGTCTTGCTGCTGGCCGTCCTGGTCGCAGTGGCCACCTTGAATTTCTCGAAACTGGCCGACGCCAACGCCATCAATACCCATACCTACCAGGTGCTCGGTGAAAATGACGCCATCCTGGAAAGCCTGATCAATATGGAAACGGGGCAGCGCGGCTACGTGATCACGGGCGCGGAGGCGTCGCTGGAACCCTACACCGTGGGCAAGACTTCGTTTCGCAGCCACCTCGACAGGACGCGCGCCTTGACCAGCGACAATCCCGTCCAGCAGCAACGCCTGGCGAAACTCGATGCCGCCCAGCAAGCCTGGCTGGCCGGCGCGCTCGACCCCGTGATCGCCCTGCGGCGCGCCGTGGCGCAAGGCACGGCCCCCATCGAACCCGTGCTGGCGCTGGAAAAAGAGGGCAGGGGCAAGCAGGGCATGGACGCCATGCGCGCGTTGCTGAAGGAAGTGGGCGACGCGGAAACGGCGCTGCTGGCGCAGCGTTCGCAGGCGCTGGCGGGCTTGCAGGCGCAGACGCGCTGGGTCTTGCTGGGCGGCGGCGCGGTGGCCGTGTTGCTGGCCGGCATGATCGCCATGTGGCTGGCCAGAAATATCAGCCGGCCCCTGCGCTCGGCCATCGAGGTGGCCAGGCAGGTGGCGCAGGGCGACTTGACGGTGCCGGTGGCAGTGGGCTCGAAGGATGAGACGGGCGAGCTGATGCAGGCCTTGCAGGACATGACGGTCAGCCTGCTGCGCATCGTCACCGAGGTGCGCAGCGGCACGCAAACCATCGCCACGGCTTCGCGCCAGATCGCTTCGGGCAACCTCGACCTGTCGGCGCGCACGGAACAGCAAGCCAGTTCGCTGGAAGAGACGGCGTCGTCGATGGAAGAACTGACGGGCACGGTCCAGCAGAATGCGCAGAACGCCCACGAAGCCAATGGCCTGGCCGCGTCGGCCGAGTCCGTGGCGGGCAAGGGCGGCCCGCCTGGCCGACGCCGTGGCCGTGTTCAAGACGGCGCAGGCGGCCGCCACGCCGGCGCTGGCGTCCCGTCCCGCCGCCCGCCTGCCCGCCAAGGGGGCGCAGCCCCGTGCGCCGCAAGTTTCGACCAGGAAACAGCGTCCGGCGGACGATGCGTGGGACGAGTTCTAGGGCGCCAGTGCATGCGACAGGTGTCGCAAATAGCGCTTGCGTGCGTGTGACTGTTGTCGCATAATTGTGTCAACAGTCACTAGAAGGAATCGCCATGAGCACGCCCTCCGTCACCGAACTATCGTTACTGAAAGCCCTGTGGAAAGAGCAGCCGCTGTCCGCGCGTGAATTGCACGCCCGCGTGGAAGAGGAGCTGGGCTGGTCGTTTTCGTCCACGCGCAAGACCGTGGAGCGCATGCTGGACAAGGGCATGTTGCTGCAGCGCAGCGTGCATGGCGTGCTCGTGTATGAAGCCAACGCGGACAAGGTGGCCACCCTGGCTGCGTTCGCCCATGACTTCGGCCGCCGCGTGATGGAAATCGACAGCCCCTTGCCGGTCAGTATGTTTACAGGCAGCAAGCTGGTGGACCGGCAGGAGCTGGCGGCGCTGGAGCAGTTGCTGCACGACTGGCCTCTGGACGGCAAGGAGTAAGCGATGAGCTTGTTTCCCCTGACCTTGCTGCAGGCGACGGCCGCCTGCCTGCTGAGCGGCTGGCTGCTGCAAGGCTTGCTGTACCTGGCGCAACGGCGCTGGCCCGCGCTGGCGGCCCAGCGCAGCGTGTGGCTGGGCGCCCAGCTGGTGCTGGCTGCCGCGTTCGTGCTGCCGTTGCTGCCTGACGCGCGGCAACTGAGCGTGGTGCCCGAGCTGAGCGTGCCCGTTTCCCTGGCCAGCGCAGCGTCCGGCGTGCCGCTGGCCGTGGATGCGCCAGCGGCCGGGCTGCCATCCGGCGCTTCCTGGCTGTCCCTGGTGCCGGCGGCCTGGGTCCTCGTCTATCTGCTGGGCGTCGCTTGCACGGCATGGCGCTGGCAGCGCGGCCGCGCCACGTTGCGCACCTTGCTGCGGCTGGCGCAGCGGCGTCGCCTGCATGGCACGGATGTGCTGGAAGTGGATGCGCCGATCTCGCCGATGCTGGTGGGCGTGTGGCGGCCGCGTTTGCTGCTGCCGGCGCACCTGGCGCAATTTACGCCGGAACAGCAGCAGATGGTGATCGCCCATGAGCTGACCCATGCACGCCGCCGCGATCCCATGCTATTGCTGCTGGCCACCATGCTGCAGGCGTTGCTGTGGTTTCATCCGGCCGCGCGCTGGCTGGCCGGCAAGCTGGCCTGGGCGCAGGAGCTCGGTTGCGACCGCCAGGTCCTGGCCGGCCGCCCCGCGCGCCAGCGCCAGCAATATGCGGCGGCGCTGGTCAAGCAGCTGGGCTTGCAGGCCCAGCCGCTGCCGGGACTGGCGTTTGGCGGCGGCGGCATGGCCGAGCGCCTGCTGCGCATGCGCGACGGGCAGGAGCGGCTGCCTCCCGCCTTGCGGGTGCTGACGGTGCTGCTGTTGTGCGCAATCGGCGCGGCCAGCCTGGCGCTGCAGCCGGCACTGGCGTGGACGGCGGCTGCCGCGCCGGCAGCCATGCCCGCCGCGCCAGCCCCGGCGCCCACCGCCTGGCGCAATCCCCTGGATACCATGCGTGTGACGGGCTTCTTTGGCGTGGTGCGCGAGATCACGCCGCAAGGCCATGGCGGCATCGATCTGGGCGCCAGGCGGGGCACGCCCGTGCATGCGGCGGCCGACGGCATCGCCAGCGTCAGCGAGGATGCGCGCCTCGGCAAGGCCGTCCGCATCGACCATGGCGGCGGCGTCGAATCGCTGTATGCCCATCTCGACCGGGTCACGCTCACTACCGGCATGGCCGTCACGGCGGGGCAGTCCATCGGCACGGTGGGCGCGACGGGCCTGGCGACGGGGCCGCACCTGCATTTCCAGGTCACCCGCAACGGGCGCCTGCAGGATCCGCAGCAGTGGCTCGCGGGCCTCGACGCCAACGCCAGCGCGCGGGCCCTGCGCATGCGCAAGCAGCAGTTCGGCCGCTGACGCCTGTTTTTGACTGCAGGCCGGGCGGGTGCGGCGCGCCTGGCCCGGCAACCATTCATCCGGCAACCGCCATCTTTCTGGAATTCCCATGCGATTGAGTATTTTCCTGTGCAGCCTTGCGCTGCCGTTGACGGCGCACGTCCGTGCCGAGGACACCCTTCCTTCCGTGACGGTCAATGCGGGCAAGCTGGAGCAGCGCCGCAACGATACCGTCGCCGGCATGGTCGTCGGCCACGATGAGCTGATACGCCAGGGCGACCGCGTCCTGTCCGATGCCTTGAAGCGCCTGCCCGGCATTACCATCGGCGCGCCGGCCGGCACGGGGCAGGGCGGGCAGCTCCAGCTGCGGGGGCTGGGACAGGGCTACACCCTCGTCATGCTCGACGGCGACCCCGTGCCGGCCGGTTTTTCGCTGGACGCGCTGGACCCGGAACTGGTCGAGCGCGTGGAAATCATGCGCGCCGCCACGGCGGAATTTTCCGCCCAGGCGATCGCCGGCTCCATCAATATCGTGCTGAAGAAATCAGCCAAGCGGCGCGAGCGCACCTACAAGCTGGGCGGCTCGGCCAGCAACGGCATGCCCGCCGGCAGCGCCACCGTGCAATGGTCCAGCCAGGACGGGCGTCTGTCGTACGCGCTGGCCGGCACGCTTGGCCACACGGGGCGCCGGGGTTTGCTCGATGAATGGAACCGCGAGTATGCGGCCGGCGGCACGCCCACCGTGGTGCGCCACATGCCGCTGACCGAGCGCGTGACCAGCGACACGTTCGAGCTGGCGCCCCGCCTGCAATGGGCGCTGGCGGGCGAAGACAGCCTGGCCTGGCAAAGCCTGCTCAATGTGCGTCGCCTGGCCAGCCGCCGCCATGTGGTGGAAACGGCTTACCTGGGCGGCCATACCGGCTATCCGGACAACGACGCCGCCTTCGACCAGGACAGCAGCACCGTGCGCAGCGACCTGCGCTGGCTGCGCAAGCTGGAAGCTGGCGCCAGCCTCGATGTGAAGCTGGGTGTCGATGTCAACCACCGCGGCAGCGATTACCTGTTCCGGGGCGTGGGCGCTCTGCCTGGGCCGGCGAATGTGCGCCTGGTCGACGCGGGCGTGGACGATGTGGGCGTGCAGGCCAGCGGCACCTACCGCCGGGCGCTGGGCGAGGGGCACGCGCTGGCGGCGGGCTGGGACGGGGGCCGCCGGCGGCGCGCGGAGTATCGCCGCGAGCGCCAGCTGGAGCCGGGCGGGCCGCCCGTCCTGCCGGACGCGGACTACGCGGTCACGGTGCGGCGCCTGGCCCTGTTCGCGCAGGATGAGTGGGATGTCTCCGCGCGCTGGTCGCTGTACCTGGGCCTGCGCTGGGAAACCTGGCGCACGGCCAGCGCCACCGGTGGCGCGGACCCTGTCGACGTGCGCGCGCAGGTATGGAGTCCCGTGCTGCAAAGCCTGTGGAAGTTCGCAGGCAAGGACCAGGTGCGCCTGGCCGTCACGCGCACGTACAAGGCGCCGCAGATTTTCCAGCTGATCCCGCGCCCGTATGCGGTCGACAACGGCAATAGCCCCACGAATCCCGACAACCAGGGCAACCCCGCGCTGCGCCCGGAACTGGCGTGGGGCCTGGACGCGGCCTATGAATACTACCTGGGCGAGGGCGCCATGCTCAGTGCCAGCGCCACCTGGCGCCGCATCCGCGACGTGATGCTGGACCGGCTGTACCAGGACAACGGGCGCTGGGTGGCCACGCCCGTCAACAATGGCAGGGCGCAGGTGCGCGGCATCGAACTGGAAGCGAAGCTGCCGCTGAAGGCGCTGTTCCCCCGTGCCCCCGCGCTGGACCTGCGGGCGAATCTGGCGCGCAACTGGTCGGCGGTGGATGCCATTCCCGGCCCGCACAACCGCCTCGATGGCCAGCTGCCGTGGAGCGCCAACCTGGGGGCGGACTACCAGCTGGCCAGCCGGCCGCTGACCGTGGGCGGCAACCTGCATTACCAGGCGGGAGGGCCGTCGCGCGAGTCAGGCCAGCTGCTGGCCTGGCAAGGCGCCCGGCGCGAACTCGATGTGTATGCGCTGTGGAAGGTCAGCGGCACGCTGCGCCTGCGCGTGTCGGGCGCCAACCTGCTGCGGCAGGCAGACCGCACGCGCAGCCTGTATGCGGATGGCGGGGGCAGCGCGCTGCGCACGGTCGATACGGGCACCTACCGCGCTTGGCGCGTGATGCTGGAAGGCGCCCTGTAGCGTCAGTCGTCGACCTCCGCGACGGCGTAGTCCACGCCCTGCGCATCGAGCCAGGCGCGCACGGCGTCCAGGCCGTGCCACGGCTCCGGGCGCAGGTACTGGCATACATACAGGCCGGCCTCCGTCAGCCTGGCGTCCGTGCCGGGCATGCCGTCGGCCGCCTGCGGCAGCGCCGCCAGCAGCTGTTCGATGTGCTGGCGCTGGCCGGCCGTCAGGCTGGCCGCGATCCTGAATTCAAATCCCATGTTTTCCTCCGTGCGATTGGTTGCGGTGTGCTTATTTTATATCATCGAAAAAATCGAATATAGCTTGGCATTCTTTCCGTTTTTGTTTTCCTTTTTGTGCGTGCATACTGCCTGTCACTGACACGCAACATGGCAGCGCAAGAAGGAAAGCGCAAGATTGTGCGGGCCGGATACCACTACTTTGATATTCAATTATTTTCACTGAGGAAAACATCATGCCTATCGCTACCGCCCAAGCCGCCCAAAAACTGCTGACTCCGAACGACCATACCCTGATCATGATCGACCACCAGTCGCAGATGGCGTTCGCCACGCGCTCCATCGACCTGGCCTTGCTGCGCAACAATGCGGCCCTCGTCGCCAAGGCGGCGGCGGAATTCAAGGTGCCGACGATCCTGACGACGGTGGCGGCCAAATCGTTCTCCGGCCCTATTTTTGACGAAATCCAGTCCGTCTTCCCGGAACAGGCGCCGATCGACCGCACCAGCATGAATACCTGGGAAGATGCGCGCATCGCCGACAAGGTGAATGGCTACGGCAAGGGCAAGATCGTGCTGGCCGGCCTGTGGACGTCCGTGTGCATCGTCGGCCCCGCGCTGTCGGCGCTGGAGCAGGGCTTTGACGTGTACGTGATCGCCGACGCCAGCGGCGACGTCTCCGACGAAGCCCATGCGATGGCCATGCAGCGCATGATACAGGCGGGCGCGCAGCCGATGACGTCCGTGCAATACTTGCTGGAACTGCAGCGCGACTGGGCCCGCGGCGAGACCTACAACGAGACGGTGGCGACGGCCGTGGCGCACGGCGGCGGCTATGGCCTGGGCTTGATCTACGCCAAATCCATGTTCAATGCCAGCGAAGGCCATTGAGATTTTATTGATATCGCGCCACCGCCGCCCGCCGGCGGGGGCGTATCCTTCACCTGAATCGCGAGTTCCCATGCATGCACACACGATCTTGCTCAATGGCCGTTTCCACACGGTCGACAGGGCGCAGCCGCTGGCGTCCGCCGTCGCCATCGCCGATGGCAAATTTCTCGCCGTGGGCGACGTCGAGGACGTGATGCGTCATCGCGGCCCCGCCACGCAAGTGATCGACCTGGCTGGCCGCACCGTGATTCCCGGCCTGAACGACTCGCATTTGCACCTGATCCGCGGCGGCTTGAACTACAACCTGGAATTGCGCTGGGAAGGCGTGCCTTCGCTGGCCGACGCCTTGCGCATGCTCAAGGAACAGGCGCTGCGCACGCCGAATCCGCAATGGGTGCGCGTGGTGGGCGGCTGGACGGAATTCCAGTTCGCGGAAAAGCGCATGCCGACCCTCGACGAAATCAACGCGGCCGCGCCCGACACGCCCGTCTTCATCCTGCACCTGTATGACCGCGCCTTGCTGAACCGCGCCGCTCTGCGCGCCGTCGGCTACGACAAGAACACGCCGAACCCGCCCGGCGGCGAGATCGTGCGCGACGCTGCCGGCAACCCCACGGGCATGCTGATCGCCCGGCCGAACGCCATGATTTTATATGCGACCCTGGCCAAGGGCCCGACCCTGCCGCGCGAATTGCAAGTGAACTCCACGCGCCAGTTCATGCGCGAACTCAACCGTCTGGGCATCACCAGCGCCATCGATGCGGGCGGCGGCTTCCAGAATTATCCCGAGGATTACGCCGTCGTCGACGAACTGGCGCAAAAAGAGCAGCTGACCATCCGCATTGCCTACAATCTGTTTACGCAGAACAAGGGCGCGGAATTGCAGGACTTCCAGAAGTGGACGGGCATGGTCAAGCCGGGCGACGGCACGGATTTTTACCGCCACAACGGCGCCGGAGAGATGCTGGTGTTTTCCGCCGCCGACTTCGAGGATTTCCTCGAGCCGCGCCCGGAGCTGGCGGCCGGCATGGAAGACGAGCTGGAAAAGGTCGTGCGCCACCTGGTGGAGCAGCGCTGGCCGTTCCGCCTGCACGCCACCTATGACGAATCGATCGGCCGCATGCTCGACGTATTCGAAAAGGTCAACCGCGACACGCCGTTCGGCGGCTTGCACTGGCTGTTCGACCACGCGGAAACCATCAGCCCGAAAAATATCGACCGGGTCAAGGCGCTCGGCGGCGGCCTGGCCATCCAGCACCGCATGGCTTTCCAGGGCGAGTACTTCGTCGAGCGCTATGGCGCCGAGGCGGCGAAGGCCACGCCGCCCGTGCAGCGCATGCTGGACGCGGGCGTGCCCGTGGGCGGCGGCACGGACGCCACGCGCGTGGCCAGCTACAACCCGTGGACGGCGCTGTACTGGCTCGTGTCGGGGCGCACCGTGGGCGGCCTGGCCCTGACGGATGCGGCGGGGCGCCTGTCGCGCGACACGGCGCTGGAACTGTGGACGGCGGGCAGCGCCTGGTTTTCCAGCGAGCAAGGCAAGAAGGGGCGCATCCGCGAGGGCATGCTGGCCGACCTGTCCGTGCTGTCGGCCGATTATTTCACGGTGCCGGAAGAGGCGATCAAGTCCATCGAATCCGTGCTCACCATCGTCGGCGGCAAGGTCGTCTACGGCCAGGCGGAATTCACGACCCTGGCGCCGCCCCCGATTCCCGTGCTGCCCGAGTGGTCGCCCGTGCGCGCGGTGCCGGGCCATTACCGGCCCGTGGCCAGGCCGGCGCAGGCGGCCATGCCGCACCAGTGCGCGGGCGCCTGCGGCGTGCACGCCCACGCCCACGACCGGGCGCGCAAGTCGGCCGTGCCGATCAGCGATTTTTCCGGCTTCTGGGGCACGCTGGGTTGCAGCTGCTTCGCCTTCTAGGAGCGGAAATGAGCATGTACTACAAGAAAGTCATCCTGGGCCTGCTGCTGGCCTTTGTCGTGGGCTTCGTCTGCCAGCTGGCGCACATCCCCGTGCCGGCGCCGCCCGTGCTGGGCGCAGCGCTGCTGGTGTTCCTGACCAGCTGCGGCTACTGGCTCACGGGCCTGTATTTGCAGCGCCGTGAAACGCAAGGGGAGGCGCCATGAACGTCATGCTGGCAGGATCGGTACTGGGATTGCTGGTGGGGGCCGTGTGCCGCTGGTTCGACCTGCCGTCGCCCACGCCGCCTACGCCCACCGGCGCGGCGATGGTGGTAGCCATGACCCTGGGTTTTGTCGTGGCGGGGCAGTGGCAGGGTTAGGCGCTTATTTGGACAGGCGCAGAATGGCCGAGGCGAGCCGGGTGAAGCAGGGACTCAGGTCGCTGTCGCTGGCCGCATAGCAATACAGGCCCACGGGTTCGGCCGGCTTGCGGCAAGCCGCTTTCGCATCGGTGGTATTGGCCAGGCAGCGCAGCAAGTCTTCGCCCAGCTCGTTGTCCGGCCCTTCCTTGGTTTTCAGCGATGCGCCCATGCCCAGGGTAAAGACGAAAATGCCTTCCTGGCGCGCCTTGGCCGCCATCGCTTCGACCAGGTTGCGCGAGGCGCGGTGCACATTCGTCCATTGCGCCTGCGCCGTGGCGGTGGACGCGGTCACGACGCGGGGCGAGTTGGTGACGATGGGAAACTCGCGCAGTGCCGCGTCATTCGTCGCGTTATACCATGCGGGAAGCGCGGTGATCTGGCTGGCGGCGCAATCGCCGTACTGGAGCGTGTCGCTCACTTTCATCCTGTACAGGCCCGCCAATGCCGGGTTTTGCAGTTTCGGAAAGGTGGCGAGGCCGCCTGCGTCCTTGCATTTGTTGTCCTTGTTGGGAAAGTACGAGGAAAACGCCGCCGGCGAACCGTCGGAGAAAAACACGATGACGCGCAGGCTGGAGCGGTCGACCTGCGCGATATCGTTCAGCTGCTTGCGCGCCTGGAACATGCCGGCGGACGAGTTGGTGCCGCCGACGAAGGCGAATTGATCGATCTTTCCACCTTTCATGGTCATGCCGCCGCGGTCGAAACCGCGGTCGGTCTGCCTGATCGGGACGTCGATTTGCGCTTCCGAAGCGAAGTGCAGCAAGCCGACCCGGTCGACCGTGGCGTTGAACTTGTTCAGGAAGGACTTGCCCGCCGCCCGCACGGCGTCCGCATTGTGTTCCAGCGAACGCGACGTATCCATCACCAGCACCATGTCCAGGTCCTTGCGGATGGTTTGCGCGCTGGCGGCCACGTCCAGGGTCTTGAAGCCCAGTACGCCCATCAGCGAGACGGGCAGCGAGGCGCTGGCCGAGACGTCGATGGTGACGGTACCCTTGTCGAACGTGACGTCGACGGGATGGAGGGTCGGCGTCGACAGCAGGAAGTGGTCCGGATAATTGACGTCAAAAAAATCCTTTGCGGACTGGCGCGCCCTGGCCCGCTGTTCCTCTTCCGAGTTGCCCGCGGTGACGCCGCGCGCCGCCGCCAGGCTGGCCGAATCGACGGCGGCGTTGAGCTTGGCCTTGACGAAGTAGCCGAGGGCCGAATCGATGGCCAGGCCCACGGACGCGATCAGGACGATGGCCGACAGCGCCACCATGATCAGCACTTGCCCGCCTTGCCGCTTGTGTGGAATGCGCATCAGAATACCGTCATCGAAGTGAGGTCTGGCCCCAGCACGGGCGTCGTGCTGTTGCCAAATTTCAAGGTGCCGAACAGCAGGTCGAAATTGTAGAAAGTTTCCACGGCATAGATCAGTTCGCCATCGGCCAGCTGGTTCTGCATCAATGACACCGTGGGGGCTTGCTCGTCCTTGGCGATGCCGCTGCACGTGCCATCGCGCCAGCTGCCGCATTGCCACACCTGGCTGGCGGGCAGGTAGCCGCTGGCCTTCGCGCCGGCGTCCCAGCGGTACTGTTCCAGCACGATATTGCGCAAGCCGCTCTGCGCCGTGTAACCCATGATCTTGGTGATGTAGATCATGCCGCGCCCGTGCATGTCCAGCGGCGGCGTGCTGGCGGCCAGCGCATTCATGATGCCCTGGCTGGAGCCGCTCAAGTCGGACGTGGCGCGCGCGGACAGGTTGGCGCCTTCGCGGCTGATGTTGAGCAGGATGGTCTTGGCCTGGATGGCGCGCGACAGGTCGGCCAGCATGAACAGCAGCAAGGCCAGCAAGGGCAGCACGATGGCAAATTCGATGGCGGCGATGCCGCGCGCGGCGCGGCGCGGAAAACGGGGAGCGGGCGCGCGCATCACAGGCCGCCAAAGCTTTCATTGCGCATGGTGGCCGCCACGACGAAATGCGCCTGGCCGTCGCGGAACAGGGCACGGATCATGGGTGTGGCAAACGCCCAGCGGCAATCGACGGAAATGACGACGATATCGCCGGCCTGGCCGAACATGGCGGCGCCTACCGCATCGCTGCCGTTGACGGAGATCACGGGGCTGACCTTGTCATACATGCCCATGGAGCTGTCGCGTATTTTTTGCATGACGGCGTGGTAGCGCTGCTGGTTGGCGCTGTCGGGGTCGAGGTCCTTGGCCCCCGTGACGGCATAGCGCGCCCCTTCGCGCACCGCGTGCTGCATGGTCATATTGGCAAAATAAGCCATGCTCAATTCAATGATGCCGATTATCAGCATGAGAAAGACCGGTGTTATCAGGGCCAATTCGACCAGGGTGGCGCCACCCTGTCCGCTTTGCTTGCGGAATATGCGGGAATCGGCCTGTTTTAAGCGCATGGGAATAATCCGGTTAAGTTCCGCGATGACGAATGTCGGGCGGATGGCATTGCGCCATTTGACTGGCAATTATTCTATATCGATTTTCAAGGGCGTGTCCGCCATTTAAATTATTACAGGTCAAGATAATCGCAATTAACTGCGTTATTTCAAACGTGCCGGCCCCGTCGCTACAGGGCCGGGAGTAATATGCGCGGGTATGAAAACAGGCCTGGTGTCAGGATTGTCCTGCGTGCAGGCAAGGACTTGTTTTGCAAGGTGATGCAACAAAAATGCTGCAATGTAAGCAACAGCAGCGGTGGCAGCAGCGATGGCGCGCCCGTGGCGCACCCGCCCCGGCCACGCTGCCCATCCATCGGTTCACGCCCGGCATGCGGCGACCGCTGCCCTGGGGCACGCACCGCGTTGGCGCGTGCCGGCCCAAGGCCTCTTCCTTTGTGCCCCCATGACTTCTTTCCCCCGCGTGCGGCAGCAGAAGGCGCGCGCGGACGAGGCAGGCAAGCCGATTCGGATCAACAGCATTCCCCGATGGGAGTGGGCTACAAGTAAAGAGGTAAAGCATGTCAACAAACAATGTCATACGCGTCATGCTGGTGTCGGACCACAAGACCTGGCTGTGGGGCCTGGAGCAGTTGCTCGCCGGCGCCCAGCCGCCGATGCAGGTGGTGGCCAGTTCCACCGAGATCGACAGCGCGCTGCTGCTGGCGCGCACCCTGTGTCCCGACGTCATCGTGCTCGACGCCGATCTTGGCTGCGGCGGCGCCTGCGCCATCGATTATCTGCCGCAGCTGCTGGGCAATGGCGTGTCGCGCGCATTGCTGTTCAGCGGCACGCAGGACCAGGCCGCCTGCGGGCGCGCCGTGCGCAGCGGCGCGCGCGCCGTGGTGGGCAAGGAAACGCCCGTCAAGCAAATGGTCGACGCCATCGCCCGCCTGCATCACGGCGAATTGTGCCTGGACCCGGCGCTGCTCGACAGCATGCTGGGCGTGCTGAACAAGCCGGAAGCGGCGCCCGACCCGGAAGAGCAGCGCATCGCCAGGCTGACGCTGAAGGAGCGCAAGATCGTTGCCATGATGGTGGAAGGAAATGGCGCGCTGAACCGTGCGATCGCCCAGCGCGCTTTTATCTCGGAGCAAACCTTGCGTAATCATTTGACATCGATCTACAGCAAGCTCGATGTCACCAACCGCCTGGAATTATATGTGTACGCCACCCGCAACCGGCTGGCCGAACCCGTCCATGCGGAGTGACAGTACATATGTCCTGATTATAGACAAAAAATTAAGATGGTTTGTACTGCGCATAAAATGACTTTTCTCTGATTCGATTTAATGTTTGTTTATATAAAATACACGCATCAGAAATTGGCAAATAAAAACAAAGAGAATGTTTTTATTTTCAGACTGTATTTTCAGTTTTTATCATGTTTAAAACTTGACCTGAAAGGGAATAATATGAATTTCATTAAAAACTTTATCGCCGAAGAAGATGGCGTGACGGCCATCGAATATGCGCTGATCGCTGCGCTGGTGGCTGCGGCGCTGGTCACGGCCGTCGGCTATTTCACCACCGGCCTCGATGGCGCCTTCAAGGCGATCGGCACCAAGCTGACGGGCGCGGCGATCTAAGGCGCCTGCCCACCGCGCTGCACCCCGACAGGCCGGCTGCCCCTGCGCACCGGCCTGTCGACTTCCCGCCCAACGATGCGCATGCCGTCATGCCATCGGCTTGCATCAGGTACACGATGGACCCTCATTCTTTCTGGACGTTCAGCCCCGCCTTAGTCTTGTGGGGGCTGCTTGCCGCGGCTGTCTGGCATGACGTGCGCCGCCGGCGCATTCCCAACCGGCTGGTGTTTTCCGGCGCCTTGCTTGGCGTGCTGCTCAACAGCGTGGCCTGGCCCGGGGTGACGCCGGCCGGGCCGTGGCTGGCGCTGGGCGGCCTGGCCGTCGGCCTGGGCTTGCTGCTGCCCATGTATGCGATGAAGGCGCTGGGCGCGGGCGACGTCAAGCTGATGGCGATGGTGGGGGCGTTTCTTGGCCCGCGCCCCGCCGTGTTTGCCGTGCTGTGCAGCCTGCTGGCGGGCGGCGTGCTGGCGCTGGCCGTCGCCCTGTGCCAGGGCACGCTGCGCCAGGCGATGAGCAATGCCCGGCAATTGCTGCTGCAAGGCTTGCTGCGCGCCGCGGCAGGCGAAGTGCCGCGGGTCGATGCGCCCGCCGTGCCGGGCGGCAAACTGCCGTACGCGATCGCCATTGCCGCCGGCACCGCCATCTGGCTGGCCCTGGCGGCCGGCGGCTATGCATGATGTGCCCGCCCGGAAACCCAAGTTTTACCAAGAGGAAAAATCATGAGAAATAGCCGCGTTGCGATCGTGCTGCTGCTGGCGCTGCTGATGGCGGGGGGCGCCGTGCTGGCGGCGGCCCGCTGGATGTCGGGACAAGGCGCGCCGGCCAGCCAGACGGTGATGGTCGCGCTGGTCGATATCGGCGTGGGCGCGAAGGTGACGCCGGCCATGCTGCGCGGCATGGACTGGCCGGCGGGCGCCATGCCGCCGGGGGCGTTTGGCGAGGCCGGCGCGCTGGACGGGCGCATCACGCGCACGGCGGTCAGCAAGGGCGAGCCTGTGCTGGAAAGCAAGCTCGCGCCGCCCGGCGCCACGGGCGGCCTGTCGGCCATCGTGGCTGCCGGCAAGCGCGCCATGACCGTGCGCGTCAACGACGTGGTGGGCGTGGCCGGCTTCGCCCTGCCGGGCAATTTCGTCGATATTCTCGTGCATACGCAGGATGACCGCGCCAGGCCGGCGGGCGGCGGGCCGCTGGCCATTTCCAAGATCGTGCTGGAACGCATCCTGGTGCTGGCCGTGGCGCAAGAGTCCGGCCGCGACGACAACAAGCCCAAGGTGGTCAATGCCGTGACCCTGGAGCTGACGCCGGAGCAGGTGGAAAAGCTGGACCTGGCGCGCAGCGTGGGCAGTCTGTCGCTGGTGCTGCGCAACCAGGTCGATCCGGCGCCCGTCACCACGGGCGGCGCCACCAAGGAGTCGCTGCTGGAACTGAAGGCGCCGGCGGCCGCGCCGGTGCGCGCGGCGCGGCGCCAGGCGGCCCCCCCACGCGCTCCCGCGCGCGACAGCATCACCGTCATCAAGGGCATGGATACGAGCGTCCAGCAATTTTAAAAATCAGCAGGCAAGCGAGCAAGGATGATCGATGAACAAATTTCGTAAGCACGCCGCGAGTGCGGGCATGCGCCTGGCCCTGACGCTGGGCGGCGCGGCGGCAAGCCTGGCCTGGCCGGGCGGCGCCAGGGCGGCGGCGCCGGCCAGGCAGGCCGTCATGTCGCCCGTCGCGGCGCCGGCCATGTCGCTGGGCGCCGATATCGCCCGCCTGGGCGCGCCCGTGCGCATCGCCGTGGGCAAGTCCACCTTGCGCAGCCTGAGCCTGCCGGTGTCGCAGATCGCCGTCAACGATCCGCGGGTGGCCGGCGCCAGGATGCTGGGCTCGTCCAGCCAGCTGTTCGTCTGGGGCCTGGCCCCGGGCAGCACCAACCTGATCCTGTGGGACCGGCAGCAGCGCCCCGTGATCGTCGATATCGAAGTCGAGATCGATGTCGAGGGCTTGCAGGCGCAGCTGGCCTATGTCTTCCCCGGCGAGCGCGCCGTCAAGGCCGGCGCGGCCGGCGGCAGCATCGTGCTGTCGGGGCAGGTGAGCGACAGCGTCAAGGCCAGCCAGATCCTGGACATGGCGCAAGCCTATGCGCAGCGCGGCGCCGGCGAAGCGGCAGCGCCGGCCGACGGCGCCGCCAGCGCGGCCGGCGGCGTCAAGGTCATCAACATGCTGACGATTGCGGCGCCGCAACAGGTCATGCTGGAAGTGAAAATCGCCGAAGTGTCGAAGACCCTGGTCGACCAGCTGGGCGCCAGCGTGGGCATCAGCGGCACGCGCGGCAACTGGAGCTACGGCTTGCTGTCGAACTTGCTCAGCGGCAACCCCAGCCAGCTGGGCGCCGTGCACGGCAAGAATGGCAACGGGCTGACGCTCGACGCGCAAAAGCGCGACGGCCTGGTGAAGGTGCTGGCCGAACCGAACATCATGGCCATCAGTGGCCAGGAAGCCAGTTTCCTGGCGGGCGGCAAGATTTTCATTCCGGTCGCGCAAGACAGCACCACCAACAAGATCACGCTGGAGGAAAAGGAATTCGGCATCGCCGTCAAGTTCACGCCCACCGTGCTGGAAGGCGGGCGCATCAACCTGAAGGTGGCGCCGGAAGTGTCGGAGCTGAACCGCGAAGGCATCGGCATCACCACCGGCGGGGGCGCCGCCGCCAATGCCGTGTTGCCGGCCTTTACCACGCGGCGCACCACCACCACGGTGCAGCTGTTCGATGGCCAGAGTTTTGCCGTGGGCGGTTTGATCAAGAACAATGTGACGACCAATATCAAGGCCTTGCCCTTCCTGGGCGAGATCCCCGTGCTGGGCGCGTTGTTCCGCAGCAGCGATTTCCAGACCGACCGTACCGAGCTGGTGTTCATCATCACGCCGCACCTGGTCAAGCCGCTCGACGGCACGCTCGACGGCGATATCGTCTTGCCGACCGACGCCTATGTGGCGCCCAGCCGCAGCGAGTTCTTCTTGCAAGGAAAAATGGAAGGCGCTGGCGCGCCACGGCCACGGCAGGAAGCGGCCACGCAGAAGGCGCCCGCCGGCCCGGACACTCACTAGGAGCACATCATGCAGCATTCCCTTTCCCTTTTTCTATCTGTGCTGCTGGCCGCCCTGGCCGCCAGCGGCTGCGCCGCCACGCCGAACCTGGACCGCCAGTTCGGCCGCAGCGTCGAGCAGCTGCGCCTGCGGCAAGTGCTGTCGCCGCAGGCGGGCGCGAACCGCGATCCCGTGGCCGGCATGGACGGCAAGGCCGCCCAGGCCGCCTACGCGGCGTACCAGAAAAGCTTTGCCGCACCCGCGCCGCAAGGGGCCGCCTTCACCATCGGCGTCGGGGCGCGCCAGTGAAGCTGGCACCGTCACCACAGAACCAGCAAGGCATATCGTGAAAATCGCCATCCATTCCACGGATCAAAAAACGCTGTCCGAACTGGGACGGCTGCTGCGCAGCCGCAACCGGCTCGACGAGATCAACGCGGGCGGCGAAACGCTGGAACCGCTGCAGGCGGCGCAATCGCTGCCCGACGTGCTGATCTTCGACCGCCCGTCGAACGACGGCGCCGACCTGGCCGCCATCGAGCGCCTCAGCAACCAGCATCCGCGCATGGCCTTCATCGTGCTGTGCCACCAGCAGGCGCCTGAATTCCTTCTGCAAGCCATGCGTGCAGGCGTGCGCGACGTGCTGCCGTTTCCCGCCGCGCCGGCCAGCCTGTATGCGGCGCTCGAACGCATCGAGGAAAAGCTGGAGCGGCGCGAGCATGGCAACGGCAAGGTGCTGGCCTTCATCTCCTGCAAGGGCGGCAGCGGCGCCACCTTCATCGCCAGCAACCTCGGTTATGCGCTGGCCGCCGGCGGCCAGCAGCGCGTTGCCCTGATCGACATGAACCTGCATTTTGGCGACGCCTCGCTCTTCGTGTCCGAGAACAAGCCGCTGGCCACGCTGTCCGACGTCACGCGCGACATCCACCGGCTCGACGCCTCGTTCCTGGCATCGAGCATGCTGCACATCCTGCCCAACTACAGCGTGCTGGCCGCGCCCGAGGATCCGGCGCACGCCAGCGAAGTGGCGCCCGAGCACATCGACGCCGTCATCCGGCAAGCCAGGCGCCAGTACGATTTCATCGTGCTCGACGTGGGCCGCAACCTCGACGCCGTCAGCGTGCGCGCGCTCGACCACGCCGACATGATCTTCCCCGTCCTGCAGGCGACCTTGCCGTATATCCGCGACGGCAAGCGCCTGCTGGGCATGTTCCGCTCGCTCGAATACGCGAAGGACAAGGTGCATATCATCGTCAACCGCCACGACAAGGGCGGCGAAATCCGCCTGCGCGACCTGGAAGCGGCGTACGGCACGGCGGTCTACCGCACCGTGCCGAATCACTACGCCTCGGCCGCCGCCTCGGTCAACCAGGGCGTGCCTATCCTGCAGCTCGACAAGGCCAGCCCGATCACCCGCTCGCTGCAGGAGTTCGCCGCCAGCCTGACCGGCGGCGCGGCCAGCACGGTGCGCCAGGGCTGGCTCGGCCGCGTCCTGCGGCGCGCCTGATCCACGCGCTTGATCCCCATCCCAGAACAGGAGCATTTCATGGCCACTTCCCCCATCGCCGCCTTGTCCATCCGCGAACGGCTCGGCAGCGCCAAGATCGCCGCGCTCGCGCCGCAACGCATGGCCGTCATCGACAACCACGGCTACCGCGACCTCAAGCTGCGCATCCATGGGCTGCTGCTCGAACGGGTCGACCTGGAAAGCATGCAGCGCCTGTCGCAGGAGCGCATCCGCGAAGAATTGCGCGGCCTGGTCGAGCGCCTGCTGGACGAAGAAGCGGTGGTCATCAACGACGCCGAGCGCCGTAGCCTGACGCGCGACATCCAGCACGAGATGCTGGGCTTCGGGCCGCTCGAAACGCTGCTCGCCGATGCCAGCGTGTCGGACATCCTCGTCAACGGCCACAAGCAGGTGTATGTGGAGCGGGGCGGCCGCCTGGAGCTGACCGACGTCTGCTTCGACGACGATGCCCATTTGATGAAGATCATCGACAAGATCGTCTCGCGCGTGGGCCGCCGCATCGACGAATCGAGCCCCATGGTCGATGCGCGCCTGCCCGACGGTTCGCGCGTCAACGCCATCATCCCGCCGCTGGCCATCGACGGCCCCGTGATGTCGATCCGGCGTTTCTCCGTCGATCCGCTGCGCCTGGCCGACCTGGTCGCCTACCACAGCATGACGGCCGAGATGGCCGAGGTGCTGCAGGGCCTGGGCAAGGCGAAGATGAATATCCTCATTTCCGGCGGCACGGGCAGCGGCAAGACCACCATGCTCAACGTGATTTCCGGCTTTATCGGCCAGACGGAACGCATCGTCACGGTGGAAGACGCGGCCGAGCTGCAATTGCAGCAGCCGCACGTGGTGCGCCTGGAAACGCGGCCCGCGAATATCGAAGGCAAGGGGGAGGTGAGCCAGCGCGCGCTGGTGCG
This sequence comes from Janthinobacterium sp. SUN033, assembly GCF_030397595.1. Taxonomy (NCBI): domain Bacteria; kingdom Pseudomonadati; phylum Pseudomonadota; class Betaproteobacteria; order Burkholderiales; family Oxalobacteraceae; genus Janthinobacterium; species Janthinobacterium sp. SUN033. Next base: position 613,367 of record NZ_JAPQNV010000003.1, on the reverse strand, counting down.
CAACGCGCTGCGCATGCGCCCCGACCGCATCATCCTGGGCGAGGTGCGCGGCGCCGAGGCGCTCGACATGCTGGGCGCCATGAACACGGGCCACGAAGGCTCGATGGCCACCATCCACGCCAATACGCCGCGCGACGCCATCACGCGGCTGGAAAACATGATCAGCATGGCGGCGGCCAACCTGCCCAGCAAGGCCATCCGGCAGCAGATCAGCTCGGCCGTGTCGGTGGTGGTGCAAGTGTCGCGCCTGATCGACGGCAAGCGCAAGGTCACGTCGATCCAGGAAATCACTGGCATGGAAGGGGAAGTCATCACGATGCAGGAAATCTTCAGTTTCCGGCAGACGGGCGTGGCCGAGGGCGGCGCGGTGGTCGGGCATTTCTCGGCCAGCGGCATCCGCCCGCGCTTCCTCGATCGCCTGAACAGCTTTGGCATCGGCGTGTCGGCCGCCCTGTTCGAACCCACCGCGGCGGGGCGCTGACCGGCCATGCTTTCCTACCTTGTCTATCTGTTCCTTTTCCTGGCCGTGCTGCTGCTGGTGGCTGGCGCCTGGCTGGCGTGGCAAGCGGCGCGGGGAGCGGGCGCGGCGCGGGTGGCGCGGCGCCTGCAAGCCATGTACACGGCCAGCGATGGCGAACAGGCGCTGTCGATCACCAAGCAGCGCCCGCTGAGCGCCCATCCCTTGCTGCACGGCGTGCTGGAAGGCTTGCCCGGCGCGCGGCGCCTCGACCAGCTGCTGCTGCAGGCGGGCATGCGCTGGTTCGTGGCCACTTTTCTGGGCTATTGCCTGCTGGGCGGGACGGCCGGCCTGCTGCTGGCCGGCGCGCTGCCGCTGCCATGGTATGTGCGTCTGGGCCTGGGCGCGGGCGGCGCCGCGCTGCCGTATCTGCTGGTGCGCCGCGCCAGAAGCAAGCGGCTGGTGCGCATCGAGCAGCAATTGCCGGACGCGCTCGACCTGATGAGCCGCGCCATGCGCGCCGGCCATGCCTTTCCCACCGCATTGAAAATGGTGGGCGAGGAAATGACGGGGCCGCTGGCCGACGAGTTCCGCGCCGTGTTCGATGAAGTCAGTTTCGGTGTCGCCATGGCCGATGCGCTGGGCAACCTGGCCGCGCGCGTGCCCAGCACGGACTTGCGCTATTTCGTCATCGCCGTGCTGATCCAGCGCGAAACGGGCGGCAACCTGACTGAATTGCTGAGCAGCATCAGCGCCATCATCCGCGACCGCTTGAAATTGCTGGGCCAGGTGCGCGTGCTGTCGGCCGAAGGGCGCATGTCGGCCTGGGTCCTGGGTTTGCTGCCATTTGGCGCGGCGCTGATGATGCATTTGATGAATCCGCAGTTTATTGCCGTGCTGTACACGGATGGGGGCGGGCGCAAGATGGTTGGAGTATCGCTGGGCTTGCTGATGCTGGGCGTGATCTGCATCAGAAGAATTATCAATATCCGGGTGTAAGATGAAAGAACAGACACGATGAGCACGATGAGTACGGCGCAGCTGGCCTTGCTGGGCCTGCTGTTCCTGATTGTTTTCGCGCTGGCCTTGCTGGTGTTGCGTCTGTGCACGGGCAGTGCCGTGCAGGAGCGGCTGCAGGCGCTGGGCGATGCGGGCGCCGGCGGCGACAGCGGGCGCCATGCGAGGCGGCGCTGGCTGGCGCACGCCGTCAGCCTGACGCGCCCGCTGGCCAGGCTGTCGCTGCCGGACGAGGGCTGGGAAAGTTCGCCCATCCGCAGCCGTTTCGTCCATGCGGGCTGGCGCAGCCAGGCCGCGCCCGCGCTGTTTTACGCGGCCAAGACAAGCTTGTTCGTGGGCTTGCCGCTGCTGGCGTATTTTCTGTTGCGCCAGGGCGGGCACAATATGCTGTTGTGGCTGGTCGCGGCGGCCGCCCTCGGTTACTACCTGCCCAATGCCTGGCTGTCGCACTGCCTGAAACAGCGTCAGCGCGAAGTGTTCGAAACTTTTCCCGATGCGCTGGACCTGATGACGGTGTGTGTCGAAGCGGGGCTGGCGATGGATGCGGCGCTGGCGCGCGTGGCGCAGGAAATCGGCTTGAAAAGCGCCGTCCTGGCCGAAGAGTTGCAACTGGTGACCTTGGAATTGCGCGCCGGCAGCGCCAAGGACAAGGCCTTGCGCAACCTGGCCCTGCGCACGGGAGTGGAGGATGTGGATGCGCTGGTGACCCTGCTGATCCAGGCCGAGCGCTTCGGCACGAGCATCGCCGCGTCGCTGCGCGTGCAGTCCGACCAGCTGCGCACCAAGCGGCGCCAGCGGGCCGAGGAAACGGCGGCAAGGATCGCCCTCAAGCTGCTGTTTCCGCTGATCTTTTTCATCTTCCCCTCGCTGATGGTCGTGCTGATGGGGCCGGCGTTCCTGCAGATTTACCGCGTGCTGCTGCCGGCCATGCGGGGCAGCTGAAGAGGGGCCGGGGCAAAAAAAAGCTGCCGGAGTCGCCTCCGGCAGCTTTTGTTACATCAGACCGCGCCTGGCAATCAGGCGAATGGCGTCAAGAGGGTGATCATCTGGCCAAAGATCTTCGGGCTGGCGGCGATGACGTCGCCCTTGTACAGGTAGTCCGATTCGCCGGAAAATTCACCGACGATGCCGCCCGATTCCGTGATCATCAGGGCGCCGGCGGCGATGTCCCAAGGCTTCAAGCCTTTTTCGTAGAAGCCGTCCAGGCGGCCGCAAGCGACGTAAGCCAGGTCCAGCGCGGCCGAGCCGGCGCGGCGCACGCCCTGGCTGCGTTCGCCCATGATCGCGTACATCTTCAGGTATTCATCCAGCGCGCGGGCGCTGCCGGCCACGTAGCCGGTGCCCAGCAGGGCGTTCGAGATGCGGTCCAGCTTGGTGACGCGGATGCGTTTTTCGTTCAGGTAGGCGCCGGCGCCCTTGGTGGCCGTGAACAGGTCGTTGCGAACCGGATCGTAGATGACGGCTTGCGTGACGACGCCGCGATGCGCGAGGGCGATCGAGATGCAGTATTGCGGGAAACCGTGGATGAAGTTGGTGGTGCCGTCCAGCGGATCGATGATCCACTGATATTCATTCTCGTCGTGCGAGTTGGCGGAAGCTCCCGATTCCTCAGCCAGGAACGCGTGGTCCGGGTAGGCTTTGGACAGCACCTCGATGATGGCTTGTTCGGCCGCCTGGTCGACGTCGGTGACGAAATCGTTATGTTGTTTTTCCGTGACGACGACGCGGTCGAGGTCAAAAGAGGCGCGATTGATGACGGCGGCGCCGCGGCGGGCGGCTTTGATCGCCGTGTTGAGCATTGGGTGCATGTGAGCTTCCGTTAAAAGCACGCGACCGCCCAGCGTCGCCTTTCGGCGCCGGTACGATAGAGTGCAAGAATGAATTAAAGAGCGGAGCGGTGCCGAAGTGGTTAAAATCCCGGCCTGGAGTCAGCGTTTTGTGACTCCGTTTCCCGAAATTTCCTGTATCGATACCGCGCAATAGCGCTATTTTAAATGAATCTGCCCGAAATCAACACGTCTCTTTTCAAACGCCTGCGATTTATTCTTGTCGAAACTAGTCGATCCGGCAACATTGGCGCCGTCGCGCGGGCCATGAAAACGATGGGTTTTTCCGATCTGGTGCTGGTCAACCCCCGCTTTCCCGATGCCTTGAGGGATGCGGAAGCGGTGGCTTTCGCCAGCGGCGCGCAGGATATCCTGTCCGGCGCGCGCATCGTCGGCTCCATCGCCGAGGCGCTCGAAGGCTGCAATTACGCGGCGGCCGTCTCGGCCCGGCTGCGCGAATTTTCGCCGCCCGTCACGGCGCCGCGCGCCATCGCCGCGCAGCTGGCGGCCAGCGAGGACTTGCACGCGGCCGTCATCTTCGGCAACGAGCGCTTCGGCTTGCCCAACGAGATCGTCGAGCAGTGCAATGTGCTGATCAACATCCCCGCCAATCCCGAGTATTCCTCGCTGAACCTGTCGCAGGCGGCGCAGGTCGTCGCCTACGAATGCCGCGTGGCGGCCCTCGGCGACGGACAAATCGCCAGTCCCGTCGGCTTTCATGGCGACGCGGCCAGCCTGGCGCAGGTCGACGGCATGTATGCGCACCTGGAACAGGCGCTGGTGGCCATCGATTTCCTCGACGCCGACAACCCGAAAAAACTCATGCCACGGCTGAAACGCCTGTTTTCGCGCACGGGGCTGGAAACGGAAGAAGTCAATATCCTGCGCGGCATCGCCCGGCATATCCTGGCGGTGGCGAAAAAAGGCCCATGATAGAAACCCGGCTGCTGCGCCAGTTCATCGCCGTCGCCGAGGAACTCAATTTCCGCCGCGCGGCCGAACGGCTGCACATGGCGCAGCCGCCGTTGTCGCAGGCGATATTGCGGCTGGAAGAAGCGCTCGGCTATCCCGTATTCGAGCGCACGAACCGCAAGGTCAGCCTGACGCCTGCCGGCACGGCTTTCCTGGCCACGGCCCGCCAGGTGCTGGCCAGCCTGGAAGAGGGCGTGGCCGCCACGCGCCGCGTGGCGCAGGGCATCGAGGGCCACTTGCGCCTCAGTTTCATCCACATCACCCCGTATGCCCACGTATTGACGGCCTTGCGCGCCTTCCGCGCCGCCTCGCCCGCCGTGCAATTCACCTTGCGCGAAGCGTCGACGCAGCAGCAGGTCGAGTGGCTGGAACGGGGCGAGGTCGATATCGCCCTGCTGCGCGCGCCGGGGCGCAGCACGCCGGGCCTGCGCTTCGAGCGCCTGTCCGGCGAAGACATCGTCGTTGCGCTGCCGTTGAACCACCGCTGCGCGGGCCAGGCGCGGGTGGACCTGGCGGACCTGGCCGCTGACGATTTCGTCGCCTCGCCGCGCGAACTGGGCCAGGGTTTCCACGACCAGCTGGCCAGTCTGTGCCTGCATGCGGGCTTCGTGCCGCAGGTGGCGCAGCAGGCGCGCCGTTTGCAGACGGTGCTGGGACTGGTGGCGGCCGGTTTTGGTGCGGCCCTGCTGCCGGCCAGCCTGGCGGCGTCCATGCCGGCCGGCGTCATCATGCTGCCGCTGGCAAGCAGCGCGCCCGCGCCGCTGCGCCAGCTCGATCTGTACATGGCGTGGGACCCGCGGCGCACATCCCCCGTGCGCGAGCGGCTGCTGGCGCAATTGCGGCACTTTTCCCCGCATTGAGACTTTGAACGTCTCGTTTTAAGATAAATAAGATATTTTACAGATGGTGATCGCGGGGCCAGCATGGCGTTTTGATTGTCAGGAACTGCCATGTCCACCATGTCCTCGCGCACAGCGCTGCCGTCCGCCGCGCTGCCACTCTCCATCTATCTGCTTTCCCTGTGCAGCTTTGCCTTCGGCTTGTGCGAATTCATCGCCGCCGGCCTGTTGACGCCCATGGCGCGCGACCTGCATGCCAGCGTGGCGGCGGCCGGCGGCGCCATCGCCGCGTATGCGCTGGGGGCGGCCATCGGCGCACCGATCCTGACGGCCCTGCTGGCGCGCCGGCCCGTGCGCCAGGTGCTGGTGGCCACCATGCTCGTGCTGGCGGCCGGCAGCGTGGCCATGGCGGCCGCGCCGGCGCTGGGCGCGCTGCTGGGGGTGCGCTTTGCCGTCGGCCTCGCGCATGGCGTGTTCATGGCCATCGCCTCGCATGCGGCCACCAGCCTGGTCGACCCGTCGCGCGCGGGCCGGGCGCTGTCCATCGTCTGGCTGGGCCTGACCCTGGCGCTGGCGGGCGGCGTGCCGCTGGGGACGTGGCTGGGCGCCGTCGCGTCGTGGCGCTGGGTATTCGCGGTGATCGGCGTGCTGGCCCTGTGCGGCGGCGCGGGCTTGCGCCTGGCCATGCCGGCCGCGCGCCAGCAGGCCGCCGCCACATCGGCCCTGGCCAGCCTGCGCGCCATCCTGCAACCGCCCCTGCTGCTGGCGGCCGGCGTGGCGGCGCTGGTCAGCGTGGCTACCTTCAGCTTTTTCACGTATGTCTCGCCCTTCCTGCTGCAGCTGGGCGGACTCGATGCAGGCTGGCTGGGCGCCGCCATGCTGTGCTTTGGCGCGTGCGCCATCGGCGGCAACCTGCTGGGCGGCTGGTGCGCGGACCGCCCCCACGCGCTGCGCGCCACCATGCTGGCCCTGGCCGCGCTGGCGCTCAATCTGCTGGCCTTTTATCTGCTGCGCGCCCGGCCCCTGGCCATGCTGGCCCTGTGCGGCACTTTGGGCTTGCTGTTCTTTGCCCTCGTCACCCTGTCGACCATGGGTTTGCTGCGCCTGGCGCGGCGGCATTGCCCGGGCAGCGACGCCGTGGCGGCGGGCTTGAATATCGCCGCCTTCAATGGGGGCACGGCGCTTGGCGGCGCACTGGGCGGCGCGCTGATCGTCGCCTTCGGCTTGCCCAGCATCGCCATCGGCGGCGCGCTGGCTGCGCTGCTGGCCATGCTGCTGCTGTGGTTTCAGTCGCAAAAACTAGACTCTCCGCTCTAGTTTTTGCGTTCAAACGCCCACTGCCTTTGGCGTACACTGGCCTGCAAAAGGCGGTATAAAACAAGGGGAGACATGGCAATGCAACGCAGATCGTTTCTGAAACTGGGTGTGCTCGGCGCCTGCGCGCTGGCCGCCGGCGGCGCCGCGTACCGGCTGGTGCGCGGACCGTCGCCCCCTGGCCGCTTCGTGCTCGATGGCGCGGCGCGCGCGGCGCTGGCCGCCATCGTGCCGGCCATGCTGGGCAGCGCGCTGCCGCGGGAAACCCCCGCGCGGGCCGCGGCGCTCGATGGCGCCATCGCCGGCGTCGACACGGCCATCCGCGGCTTGCCCCTGGCGGCGCAGCAGGAAGTGCAGGATTTGTTCGGTTTGCTGGCGCTGGCGCCCGCGCGGCGCTTCGTCGCCGGCGTGCATGGCGGCTGGCGCGAAGCCGACCCCGCCCAGGTGGCCGCCTTCTTGCAATCGTGGCGCACGCACCGCCTGGCCACCCTGCAGACGGCCTACCTGGCCCTGCACGACCTGATCCTCGGCGCCTGGTATGCCGATGCCGCCCACTGGGCCGCCATCGGCTATCCGGGACCGCTGCCCGAACTGAGCGCATAAGGCATCCATGAGCACATCTCCCATTCCTGACCCCGTCGCCATCGGCGTGGCTAGCGGCTGGAGCGTCACCGACGCCAGCACCCTGAATGCCGACCGCACCCTGGAGGCGGATGTCGTCGTCATCGGCAGCGGCGCCGGCGGCGGCGTGACGGCGGAAATCCTCGCGCTGGCCGGCCTGAAGGTCTTGATCGTCGAAGAGGGCGGCTTGAAGTCTTCGCGCGACTTCAAGATGCGCGAAGCGGACGCCTATCCCGCGCTGTACCAGGAATCGGCCGCGCGCAAGACGCGCGACAAGGCCATCAACATTTTGCAGGGGCGCACCGTGGGCGGCTCGACCACCGTCAACTGGACCTCGAGCTTCCGCACGCCGCCCGGCACCCTCGATTACTGGCGCACGCATTTTGGCTTGTTCGGCTATTCCGTGGACGCCATGGCGCCGTGGTTCGCCATGATGGAAAAGCGCCTGCACGTGAGCGACTGGGCCGCGCCGCCGAATGAAAACAACGACTTGTTGCGGCGTGGCGCCGCGGCGCTGGGCATCCCCACGGCCGCCATCCGGCGCAATGTGAACGGCTGCTGGAACCTCGGCTACTGCGGCATGGGTTGCCCGACCAACGCCAAGCAATCGATGCTGGTGACGACGATCCCGTCGGCGCTGGCGCTGGGCGCGGGCCTGCTCGTGCATGCGCGCGCCGAGCGTTTCGTCTTCAAGGGAGGGCGCGTCGACAGCCTGCAGGTGACGGCGCTCGATGCTGCCGGGCAGGCGCCCACGGGCGTGCGCCTGACGCTGCGCGCCAAACATTTCGTGCTGGCCGGCGGCGCCATCAATTCGCCCGCGCTGCTGCTGCGTTCGCAGGCGCCCGATCCGCACGGCTTGCTGGGGCGGCGCACCTTCTTGCATCCGACGGTGATTTCGGCGGGTTTGTTCAAGCAGCGCGTCGACGCCTATGCGGGCGCGCCGCAGACGATTTATTCCGACCATTTCCTGCACACGGCGCCCATCGATGGCCCCATCGGCTACAAGCTCGAAGCGCCGCCCCTGCATCCGCTGCTGATGGCCACCACCATGGGCGGCTTCGGCGACGAGCATGCGCGCACCATGCGCGATTTCCCCCATGCGCACGCCTTGCTGGCGCTGCTGCGCGACGGCTTTCACCATGAAGCGGGGGGCGGCAGCGTATCGATCGACAGCTTCGGCGCGCCCGTGCTCGACTATCCGCTCACGCCCTTCATCTGGGATGGCGTGCGGCGCGCGCTGCTGTCGATGGCGGAAATCCAGTTCGCCGCCGGCGCGCGGAGCGTGTATCCCGTGCACGAGCTGGCCAGCCACTACACCAGCTGGACGCAGGCGAAACAGGCCATCGGCGATTTGCCGATGAAGGCGCTGCTGACGCGCGTGGTATCGGCCCACGTGATGGGCGGCTGCGCCATGTCGGACGATGCGCGCCTGGGCGTGACGGGCGCCGACGGCCGCTACCACGGCGTGCGCAACCTGTCCGTGCACGACGGCTCGCTATTTCCCACCTCGATAGGCGCCAATCCGCAATTGACGCTGTATGCGCTGGCCGCGCGCCTGGCCAGCGGCCTGGCGCGGGAACTGACGGGCAAGCCGGCGCCCGTGCCGATGCCCGCTGCGGTCACGGCATGATCGCGCGCATCCTCAGGTGGCTGATGCTGCTGCAAGTGCTGGCCGTGCTGGCGGTGGCGTACCTGGCCATGCATGTCTGGGGCGTCGCGTCGCCGGTGCTGGCCCTGCTGCTGGCGGGCGCCATGCTGCTGGCCGTGCGCGCGCTGGTCGTGGCGCGCAATTTCTGGCAGAGCCGGCTGATGGGCAGCCCCGTGCCGGCGGAGCATCAGTTGGGCGTGCGGGGCGCCGCGCGGCTGTTCCTGGGCGAGCTGCGCGCCACGCTGTGGACGTCGTCGTGGGGCATGCTGCGTCCGCGTTTGCATGCGGCCGACACCGTCGCTGGCCAGGGCTTGCCGGTGCTGCTGATCCACGGCTATGTGTGCAACCGCGGCTACTGGGCGCAGCTGAGCCGGCAGCTGGCGCGGGCCGGCATCGTGCACGACGGCGTCGACCTGGAACCGATAGGCGCCGATATCGAGGAATTCGTGCCGCAGGTCGAGCAAGCCATCGCGGCGCTGTGCGCCCGCACGGGCAGCGACCGCGCCATCATCGTCGCCCACAGCATGGGCGGCCTGGTGGCGCGCGCCTGGCTGCGCCATTACGGCGCGGCCCGCGTGGCGCGCATCGTCACCATCGGCACGCCGCACCACGGCACGGCGCTGGCCAATGTGGCGGCGGGCGCCAATGCGCGCCAGATGAGCCGTATCCATGGCGCGCCCAGCGGCTGGCTGGCGCAGCTGGCCGCCAGCGAGACGCCGGAAACGCGCGCCCTGATCACCTCGATTTACTCGCACCACGATAATATTGTCGCGCCGCAATCTTCCGCGCATTTGCCCGGCGCGCGCAATCTTGCCTTCGGCGGCATCGGCCACGTGGCGCTGGCCAGCGATGCGCGCGTGCTGCGTCAGCTGTTGGCGGAAATCACTATCAAGACCGAAGTCGCCCAACCCCCATCTTCCCCCCGTTTTGCCTGAATCCTGTTGTGTTTTATCTGCATGGCAAGACTGTCTCTTTTGACTCTGCTGTTGCCCGTGTTTAACAGCGTCACGGGCAGAAAATGCTGTTTTCCACTGGCGTACTGTATTAAGCTAACGTCAGAAGACGGCTGGCGGAAATTTGTTCCCGAGGCCGCTTGCGAAGCTCTGCAGGTATCCTGCGCACAGATATTTTTCTGGATGTATGGCAAGATGTTATAGGATTGTTATGTTAGCCGCGCATGCGGAAAGTTGAACGCAGGCGGAAAATGAGTCCATGCAGTTTTTATTGGGGGCGCTAATTGTCCGCACGTATCCTGATTATTGAAGATAACGCCACCAATATGGAATTGATGGTGTATTTGCTGCGCGCCTTCGGGTACACGCCGCTGGCAGCCTATGACGGCGAAGAGGGCGTGCGCATGGCGCGCAGCGAATTGCCGGACTTGATCATTTGCGACGTGCATTTGCCCAAGCTCGATGGCTACGGCGTGGTGGCGGAGCTGAAGAAAGACCCGCGGCTGCGCGCGATCCCGGCCCTGGCCGTGACGGCGCTGGCCATGGTGGGCGACCGCGAACGCCTGCTCGAGGCGGGCTTCAATGGCTACATCGGCAAGCCGATCGAGCCTGACCTTTTCGTTGCGGAGCTGGAGTCTTTTTTACCCGGGGCGCCGTCGACGCCAGTTAAAAACGACATAGCTACCATCCTGATCGTCGATGATCATGTGCTGAACCGCGAATTCCTGACCGCGCTGCTGGGTTACGGCGGCCACCGCCTGCTGGAAGCGGCGAATGGCGCCGACGCGCTGGAAATCCTGCGCACCGAGCGGCCCGACCTGATCATTTCCGACATCCTCATGCCGAACATGGACGGTTACGAATTCGTCACGCGCGTGCATGCCGACCCCGCGCTGACCGACGTGCCCATCATCTTCTATACGGCCACCTACCGCGAGCAGGAAGCGATCTTGCTGGCGCAGGCCTGCGGCGTGCGCTGGGTGCTGCCCAAGCCGTCCGACCCCGAGGTCATCGTGCGCACCGTCAACGAGGCGCTGGGGCTGATGCCGGCGGCGGCACAGGTGCAGGGGGCGCCGGGCGCCGGCGGCGCGGCGCTTCCCGCCTCGGGCAAGCTGGCCGGCATCGAGCACCAGGTCAGCGGCTACCTCGATGAACTCGAATCGAGCAGCCAGCAGATTTCGCAGCTGGCCAGCCAGCGCGAGGGCCAGGCCGCCATCCCCGAAGACCTGGGCGTCATGACGGAGCGCCTGTCGCGTTCGCTGTCGAGCCTGCAGGCGGTCAGCCTGCGCCTGACGGCCTTGATCGAGCTGGGCATCGAACTGGGCGCCGAACGCGATCCGCGCGCCCTGATCGAGGCCGGCTGCAAGGTGGCGCAGAATATCTGCGTCTCGAAGTACGCCTGCATCGGCGTGCTGGAAGAGGGCGCCGAAAAGCTCAGCTATTTTTCTTCGTGCGGCGCCGAGAAAAACCTCGAGCGCATCGCCAGCGCGCCGCGCACGGGCATCCTGAACCGCTTGCTGGAGCAGCGCCAGCCCTACCGGGTCAATGGCTTGAAGGGCGACCCCGGCGCGCTGGGCCTGCCCGACACGCACCCGCCCGTGCACTCCTTCCTGGGCGTGGCCATCGCCTCGCGCGAACGCAGCCACGGCTGGCTGTACCTGGTCGACAAGCTGGGGGCGACTGAATTTTCCGAAGTCGACGAGCGGGTCGCCGCCACGGTGGCGGCGCAGATCGCCGTCGCCTACGACAACCTGCTGCTGTACGACGAAATCAAGCGCCATCACGAGCAGCTGACACTGGACATGGCGGCGCGCATCCGCCTCGATGAAGACTTGCGCCGTTTCCGCCTGGCGATGGACGCCACGGCCGACGCGATTTTCCTCGTCGACCGCGCCGGCATGTGCTTCGTCGACGTCAACCAGACGGCTTGCCGCATGCTCGGTTTCGAGCGCGAGGATTTCCTGCGCGTGGGGCCGGGCCGCGCGCACGACGGCGAATCCCAGCTGGAAGAGCTGTACAACAAGCTGCTGGCCGGCGACCAGGGCGGGCCGATGACGGAATTGCAGCTGCAGCGCAAGGACGGCTCGCCGCTGTCGGTGGAAGTGCAGCGGCGCACCCTGCGCTCGGGGCAGAGCTGGATCCTGGTGGCCGTGGCGCGCGACATCACCGAGCGCAAGGATGCCGAGCAGCGCCTGATGAAGCTGGCCCATTTCGACACCTTGACGGGCTTGCCGAACCGCAGCCAGTTCTACGTCTCGCTGACCCATTCCCTGGCCCAGGCGGCCGAACACCAGTGGGCCGTGGCCGTGCTGTTCATGGATATCGACCGCTTCAAGAATATCAACGACACCCTGGGCCACACCATCGGCGACGACCTGTTGCGCCAGTTTTCCAGCCGCCTCGTCGATTGCCTGCGCGTGCGCGATACCATCGGCCGCTTTGGCGGCGACGAATTTGCCACCATCCTGGTGCTGCCCGACGGCGCCCAGCACGCCGTGGGCGTGGTCCACAAGGTGCGCGAGGCGATGCGCAAGCCCTTCGATTTGCAGGGCCATGAAGTGACGGTGACGGTCAGCATCGGCATTTCCGTGTACCCCGACGATGGCGTCGATGCGGACACGCTGATTCAATATGCCGACACGGCCATGTACCGCGCCAAGGAGGCGGGCCGCGACGCCTTCCGCTTCTTCACGGCGGAAATGAATGCGCAGTCGATGGCGCGGCTGGACATGGAAAACGCCCTGCGGCGCGCCATCGACAACGAGGAATTCGTGCTGTTCTTCCAGCCCAAGGTGAATATCATCTCGGGGCGCATCAGCGGCGCCGAAGCGCTGATACGCTGGCGCCGCCCCGGTCACGGCATGGTTTCGCCGGCCCTGTTCATCCCCCTGCTGGAAGAAACGGGACTCATCGTGCGCGTCGGTAACTGGGTGCTCGACGAAGCGTGCAAGAAGATCAGCGAGTGGGGCGCCAGCAGCATCGGGCCCGTGCACCTGTCGGTGAACGTCTCGGGCATCCAGTTTTTCGTCGGCGGCCTGGAAGAGGAGGTGCTCAAGGCCATCCGCAAATACGAGATCGCGCCCGAGCTGCTGGAGCTGGAACTGACGGAAAGCTCGCTGATGTCGAACGCCGAGGAAACCATCGCCGTGCTGCGCAACCTGAAGGCGCTGGGCATCCAGATTTCCATCGACGATTTCGGCACCGGCTATTCCAGCCTGGCCTACCTGAAGCGCTTCCCCATCGACAAGCTGAAGATCGACATCGCCTTCGTGCGCGAAGTCACCAGCAATCCGGACGACGCGGCCATCGTGCTGGCCATCATCAGCATGGCGCACAGCATGAAGCTGGAAGTGATCGCCGAAGGCGTGGAAAACGACGCGCAGCTGGCCTATTTGCGGCGCCACGGCTGCGACGAGATGCAGGGGTATTATTTCAGTCGCCCCGTGCCGCACGAGGAATTCGAGCAGATGTTGATGGGCGGCAAGTTGCTGCAGGCGCCTGAGGATGCCGCCGGCGAAGAGCAGCAAACTTTGCTGATCGTCGACGATGATGTCTTCATGCTCGACGTGCTCAGCGACTTCCTGGCGCAGGACGGCTACCGCATCCTCACGGCGCAGACGGCCGCCGAAGGCTTCGACATCCTGGCGCGCCACAAGGTGCAGGTGATCCTGTGCGACCAGTGCATGCCGCTCATGAGCGGCACCGAATTCATGGAGCGGGTCAAGCACCTGTGTCCCGACACTTTCCGCATCATGCTGTCGGCCTTTGCCGACCTGACGCCCATCATGGCGGCCATCAACCGCGGCGCCGTCGACCGCTTCTACACGAAACCGTGGAAAGGCGCCGTGCTGCGCGAGAATATCCGCGAAGGTTTCCGCCTGCACAAGCTGCTGCATGGCCAGGTGAAGGCGGCGGCCTAGGCGCTGGCCGCTGCGTGCGCTGGCGCACCTTCAGAGGCAGCTTTCTATCGGATTAGACTCCCGTCTCTAGTTTTGCTCTCTAGAATAAAAGTATCCATGAAGTGGCATGGCCTTTCATATGACGGGAGCTGGCGATGGTGAAGAAATTGAAGGAATTGGCGGAAGACAAGGAATTGGCGAACGCCGTGCGCTCGTCGGCGCAGCAGATCTGGCAAGCGGGCCTGGGCGCCTTCGCCAAGGCGCAGGAAGAGGGGGGACGCGTGTTTTCCCGGCTGGTGAAGGAAGGCACGGAATTCCAGAAGCGCGCCGAAGACAAGGTTTCCGGCGTGAGCGACAGTGTCAGCAAGCTGGCCGATGGCGTGGGCAAGCAGGCCAGCGGCTCCTGGGACAAGCTGGAGCAGGTGTTTGAAGAGCGTGTCGCGCGCGCCCTGGCCACCATCGGCGTGCCCACGCAACAGGATATTTCCGCACTGCACGCGCAGATCGAGGCCTTGAGCCGGCAGGTGGCGGCGCTGTCGGCCCAGGCCGCGCCGGCGCCCAAGCCGAAGGCCGCGGCCAAGCCCGCCGTGAAGGCGGCGCCGAAAATGGCACCGAAAACCGCGCCGAAAGCGGTCGTCGCCAAGGCCCCGGCCAAGCCGGCAGCCCGGAGCGCGCCGCGCGCCGCGGCCAAGCCGGCCAGCAAAGCGGCAGGCAAGCCGGCGGCGAGACCGGCGGCGAAGAAAAAAGCGCCGGCCGCCTGAGCCGGTGCCGCATCCCTCCAGCCTGCGCGAGCAGGCTTTTTCTTGCCCGGGCTTTTCGCCGGCGCCCGGGGGCGGAGTGTTTCATTACAGCTATCTTAGGTGGTATGCTTGAGGCAGAACACAGAGAGATTGCCCGCCATGCTACAAAAAGCACCACGCCGTACCCGCGAACGCATCCTGGAGTTGTCGCTGCGCCTGTTCAATGAGTTTGGTGAGCCGAATATCACGACGACCGTGATTGCGGAAGAGATGAACATTTCGCCCGGCAACCTGTATTACCACTTCCGTAACAAGGACGACATCGTCAATTCCATCTTCGTCCAGTTCGAGGCGGAAATCGAACGCATCCTGACCGTGCCCGACGGGCGCCGCTCGAATATCGAGGATGTCTGGCTGTATTTGCACCTGATGTTCGAACTGATCTGGCGCTACCGCTTCTTCTATCGCGACCTCAACGATTTGCTGTCGCGCAACCGCAAGCTGGAATTGCACTTCAAGCTGATCCTGGCGCACAAGATCAAGGTGGCCACGCAGCTGTGCGAAGACTTGCGCAGCGAACAGTCGCTGGAAGCGTCGGACATGGAAGTGGCCGCGATGGCGACGAATATGGTGGTCGTCGCCACCTACTGGCTGTCGTACGAATATGTGCGCAACCCGCGCAAGTACAGCGAGCAGCAATCGATGTCCGACGCGCTGGCGCGCGGCTGTTACCAGGTGCTGTCCCTGATCGGGCCGTATTTACGCAATGAAACGCATTTGCTGTTTCGCAAACTGTCGGAAGAGTATGTGACCAAACTCAAGAACGACTGACGCGACTGCTGGCGCCACGTCGTCATTTACAGGAGAGATATATGGCTTGGAAACAATTTCCTTATCCGGACGAAGCATATGTCTACACCCCGCAAACCCTGGAAGCGGCCTGGCCGCGCCTGCATGCGGGCGATGTGGAACCCTTTCCCACGCACCCGGCGCTGGTGCAGGCGTGGCTGGCCTTCCATGCGGGCGACTTCGAGCGGGCCGTGAAACTGGGCCTGGCTGTCGGCGTGCCCGGCTATGCGGTGGCGCACAAGGCGACCTGCATCTATGCCACGCACCTGGAAGTGGATGACAGCCGGAAACTCGACATGTACGAGGAAGTGGCGGAGCGCTGCGAGCGCCAGCAGAGCGAGCAGCCGGACAATCCGGCCGGCTACTACTGGCACGCCTACAGCCTGGGCCGCTATGCGCTGGGCACGTCCGTCGTCAAGGCCCTGGCGCAGGGCATGGGCGCGCGCGTGCGCAATAGCCTGGACCGCACGATGACGGTGGCGCCCATGCATGCGGAAGCGCATATCGCGTTTGGGATTTATCATACGGAAATTATCGACAAGGTCGGCGCCATGATAGGCGGCCTGACCTACGGCGCCAACAAGGAAGATGGCTACCAGCACTTCAAGACGGCGCTGGCCCTGACGCCGTATTCGGCGCTGGCGCACAGCGAATATGCGCGCGCCTTGAATATGCTGGACGGAAAGAAAAAGCTGGCGGAAGCGCTGGCCCTGTATGAAAAGGCGGCCGAGTGCGTGGCACTGGACGCCAAGGAGCGCCTCGAGGTCGAGGCGGCGATCGATGAATTGAAAGGGTAGGGAATACTGTGATCAAGGCTTTATGTGTGTATTGCGGCGCCAACGCGGGCGTCTCGCCGGACTATGCCGTGGCGGCGCGCGAACTGGCGCGCGTGCTGGTGGCGGAAAATATCTCGCTCGTGTATGGCGGCGGCAAGGTGGGACTGATGGGCGTGATCGCCGATGAAGTGCTGCGCCTGGGCGGCGAGGTGACGGGCGTGATTCCCACCCAGCTGGTCGAGCGCGAAGTGGGCCACACGGGCTTGACGCGGCAGTTCATCGTGAAGGACATGCACGAGCGCAAGGCGATGATGGCCAGCCTGTCCGACGCCTTCATCGCCATGCCCGGCGGCTATGGCACCCTGGAAGAGTTGTTCGAGATGCTCACCTGGGCGCAGCTGGGATTGCACGCCAAGCCCATCGGCTTGCTCAATGTCGACCGTTTTTATGACGGCTTGATCGCTTTCGTGCAAAACGGCAAGGAACAGGGCTTCATCCGCCCGCAGCACGCGGCGTTCCTGAACGCCGACGTCGATCCTGCGGCCCTGGTGCAGCGGCTGAAGGATAGTGCGCCGTAAATCTTCTTTGTGAAGTCTCATCCAGAGCCATGCATTGTGAAATGCATGGCTTTTTTATTTCTGTGCGGGAAAATTGATCAAGATCAATTAATTAATTAATATAAATATAGCTAGAATATTTCCACATAGGCATGTTTTTTTGAAAATGAAGATGCTTTTTATGCATGAATGTGTTCTACTGCAATTGTTCAAAAGACAGGCATGTCGGACACCCAGCGAGGCGCCTTCCGTTTCCCGCTACGACGCCTAGATATTGCAAGTTGCCACAACCTCGCTACTTCATCATCTTGAAAAGGATACTATTGTGAAACCAATGACCCTCTTGCGCGCGACTGCCGTCGCCGCCATTCTCGCCGCCGGCGGCGCCCACGCACAAACCACCGTCATCGGCTTCGATGCGCTGGAACACCCTGGCATCCTCGGCTCCGTCTTCGATTCCTACTCCGAAGGCGGCTACGATTTCGACAGCAGCTTCCTGGGCCTGTTGAGTTCCGCACATCAAAGCAACTTTGCCTATGCCGGCTCGGCCGGTCTTGGCGCCACCGTGCTGACGACGACAACCTTGAGCCGTACCGATGGCGCCGCTTTCTCGCTGAGCTCGATCCGTCTGGCTGACTTCGTGAGCTTGCTTGGCCCTTACGACGTGACGTTCTTCGGCCATCAGGTGGGCGGCGGCACGGTGACCCAGACCTTCAGCCTCGATGGCAGCCACAACTTCAGCGATTACACGTTCACGGGTTTCAACAACCTGCTGTCGGCAACGTGGCAGGAGGGCGCCTTGCACACCTTCCAGGTCGACAATATCGCCGCCAGCGTGAGTGCCGTGCCGGAACCAGCCACCTACGGCATGATGCTGGGCGGACTGGGCTTGCTGGCCTTCCTGCACCGCCGCAAGAACGCCGCCTGAGCTTGAACATGCTGCCGGTCCCGCCGGCACATGCGTCAAGAGCCGCCCGTCTTGCCGGGCGGCTACTCTGACCCACACCAGCAATGCCGCCCAATGGATGCCCGGGGCGGCATTGTTACATGGATGTCATGACCACAGGCGCTGGCCGGACAGGTCGAGCTGGGTCAGGTACAGGCGCACGTCGAATTCGTACTGGTGGTATTGCGGTTCCATATACGTGCACAGCTTGTAGAACGCCTTGTCATGCTGCTTTTCCTTCACGTGTGCCAGTTCGTGCACGGCGATCATGCGCAGGAATTCCAGCGGCACTTCCTTGAACATGGTAGCCACGCGGATTTCATGCTTGGCCTTGAGCTTGCCACCTTGCACGCGCGAGATCGAGGTATGCAAGCCCAGCGCGTGCTGGATCACATGGATCTTGCTGTCGAACGCCACTTTGTTGATGGGCTCGGCATTGCGCAGGAATTCATTCTTCAAGTCCTGCACATACTGGTATAAAGCCTTGTCGTTGCGTACATCGTGCGCGTTCGGATAGCGTTTCAACAGGACGTCGCCCAGCTTGTCTTGCGCGATCAGTTGCTGCACTTGCGCTTGCGTTTGTTCGGAATAGGCGCTCAGGTATTTCAGGGATGGCTGCATGCGGGGAAGGGCGGGGCGTGGCGCGGAGGTGTCGGTAAGGCGAGAATGTACCATACCGCCGCCCCCCGCGCTGCACCCGCTCTTGCACGGGGCTGCCAGGGCTGCCAGGGCCGCCCCGGCCTGCCCCGCTCAGCCCGCTCCGCCTGCTCCGCCCTTGTCGTCCTCGTCCTTGCCGCCTTGCCGGCCAGTGCGGCCCTGCTCGGTGCCGCCGCTGCGCGTGGCCGTGCCGCTGCGGCTTTCATTGGCGCGCTGGGCCGATTGCCGGCTTTCGCCACCCTTGCGGCCGATTTCCGCCATGTGTTCGCGGTTGCGGCTGACGGCTTCGCCGCCTTTCTGTCCGGCCCGGCGCGCTTCTTCCGAGTCGAATTCATGCGCCGTGCCCTTTTGATGGGCTGCCTGGCCGCCCTTGCTGGCGATTTCGCGTTGCTGTTCCTCGTTCATGGCGGCGAAACCGCGTTTGCTCGGGCCTTTGCCGCTGCCCGATTCGCCGGCTTTCTGGCTGCTGCCAGCGCCTTTGCCCTGTTCATTACCTTGATTGCTAGCCATGTCGCTCTCCTTGCTGTCGAGTGGGGTCAAGTGGTCAATTCAAGTGCTCAATGCGCCTGATCGGATTGCCTGCCGGTATCGCGGCTGCGGCCGGCGCCATTGCTGGGGGCCGTGGCGTGCATCTTTTCGATCATTTCACGCTGGCGCTGCGTGGCTTTTTCCGTTTCCTCGGCCGTCTTGCGCACCACTTCGTCAGCGAAGGCCACGGCCGTGCGCCTCGCTTCGGGCAGGTGGTTCTCTGCCGTGCGGTTCATTTCGACATTGGCGTTGGCGACGAGGTTGCCGAGCTGCTGCTGGTACTGCTGCAGCTTGTTGCTGCTCGGCTGCAACTGGGCTGCGGCCAGCGACATGAACTCGCCCGTGTCGCGCGCGCACAGCAGTTGCTGGCTGGCGCTGCTCCATTCCTGCAGCAAGTCTTGCGCCAGCCGCAGATGCAGCTCGCTCAGTTGCTGCGCCGTATCGACCAGCTTGCGTGATAGTTCCGTGGCGAAATTGCACTGGGCCTCCAGGTGGGACTTCAGGGCGGGGCTGAAACTGGGGGAAATACTGTTTGTGAACATGTTCTACCTCAATGAAAAACGGATCCAGGAAACACCCGGTGCACCGGATGCGGCGTATGGTGAAACAAGCAAAGGGATAGACGCCGGATGGCGTGCCAGGTTCCACGCCAGTGGCCCGTTTGGCGGGGGAATGGCGCCTGGCAGGCGGAAAAATGCGATGACTTTGTGTTAGATCAAATGAACGTGAATCGGCTTGCCGCCGCCGGCAGCCATGCTGCTTGTGTGGAAAATGCGGGTTGACTGGCCCGGCCGTGCGACAATAGCCGGCTCGCGGCAGCGCAGCCGATGGCCGGCGCGCGTGGCTGAGCCGAGCATAGCCCACTTTTTTTGCTTTATTCCGCGACCATGACGCATCCCGAATACATCCTGACCCTGTCCTGCCTGGACCAGCGCGGCATCGTGCACCGCGTGTCCGGCTTCCTGGCCGAACGCGGCTGCAACATCCTCGATTCCGCCCAGTTCGGCGACCAGGAATCCCAGCTGTTCTTCATGCGCGTGCATTTCGCGCTGGAAGACGGCGCCGTCAGCGACGCCCAGTTGCGCAGCGACTTCGCCGACCTGTCGCAAGCCATGCAGTTGAACGGCCCCTTCCACGGCCAGCTGCACGATGCGCGCGTCAAGCCGCGCGTCATGCTGATGGTGTCGAAGATCGGCCATTGCCTGAACGATTTGCTGTTCCGCTACAAGAGCGGCTTGCTGAACGTGGAAATTCCCGCCATCGTGTCGAACCACATGGAGTTCTACCAGCTGGCGGCCAGCTACAATATTCCGTTCCACCACCTGCCGCTGGCCACCGGCGCGCCGGAAGCGGCCAAGCTGGCGCAGGAAGCGAAGATCATCGACTTGATGGACACGCACAAGATCGACCTGGTGGTGCTGGCGCGCTACATGCAGATCCTGTCGCCCGGCCTGTGCCAGGCGCTCGACGGCCGCGCCATCAATATCCACCATTCCTTCCTGCCCAGCTTCAAGGGCGCCAAGCCGTATGCGCAGGCGCATCACCGCGGCGTCAAGCTGATCGGCGCGACGGCCCATTTCGTCACGGGCGACCTGGATGAAGGCCCGATCATCGAGCAGGACGTCGAGCGCGTCGACCATGCGATGGATGCGGAAACCCTGACGGCCATCGGCCGCGACGTCGAGTGCGTGGTGCTGGCGCGCGCCGTGAAATGGTTCGTCGAGCACCGCATCCTGAAAAATGGCGACAAGACCGTGGTTTTCCGCTGATACCGACTTCACAATTCACTTTACCGAGACAGAAACACGATGGCCCTCAAAGCAACAATTTTCAAAGCCGATCTGCAGATCGCCGACATGGACCGCAATTACTACCAGGATCACGCGCTGACCCTGGCGCGCCACCCGTCCGAAACGGACGAGCGCATGATGGTGCGCCTGCTGGCGTTCGCCATCCACGCCGACGAGGCGCTGACGTTTACCAAGGGCCTGTTCGACACGGAAGAGCCCGACCTGTGGCAGAAAGACTTGACGGGCGCCATCCAGCTGTGGATCGAAGTGGGCCAGCCGGACGAAAAGCGCATCCTGAAGGCGTGCGGCCGTTCGGAACAGGTCATCGTCTACAGCTATGGCGCAACCAGCCACATCTGGTGGAAGCAGATCGCGAACAAGCTGGAACGGGCAAAGAACTTGACCGTGATCAACTTGCCGTCGGAAGCGGCGCAAGACATGAGCAAGCTGGCGCAGCGCACGATGCAGCTGCAATGCACGATCCAGGATGGCCAGATCTGGCTGACGGACAGCGTCAACACGGTCCTGATCGACCGCGAACCGGTGAAGCCGGCCCGCTGATATAGCCTGTCTGAAACGCAAAAAGCCCGGATCGCTCCGGGCTTTTGTCATTGCGGGGGGGGGCTTAATTCGGCGCCGCGCCCAGCCGCTTGATGCTGCTCGAACGCTGCATGCTGCGGCTGATGCGCGGGTCGCCGTAGTAGCTCACTTCGCCCGAGCCGCCGATGCTGATGGTCAAGTCATCCTTGGCCCACACCTGCGCCTCGCCCGAGCCGCCGATGCTTACCTGCACGTCGCGCGCGGCCAGCTTGCCCGCCTGGATATTGCCCGAGCCGCCGATCGAGGCCGTCAGTTGCTCCGTCTTGCCGCTGGCCTTGAAGTTGCCGCTGCCGCCGATGGCGATGGAGACCTGGCGGCTGTCGAGGTCGCGCGCGTGGATGGAGCCGGAACCGCCCACGTCGAAGCGCAGATTCTCGGCGCGCAAGCCCGTGGCCGTGATGTTGCCCGAGCCGCCCACGCTGATGCGTTCCACCTGGCGCGCCTGGATGACGATATTCAGGCTGCTTTGGCGGAAGTTGGCGTTGCGCTTGGCGGGGCGGATGCGCAAGGTGCCGTTTTCCACCGCCGTCTCGATCAGCGGCAAAATGTTGTCGTCGGCCTCGATGCTGATGCTGTCCGTGTTGCCGATACGCAATTCGACCGTGCCCGGCACGTTCAGCGCCACGGCATGGAAATTGCCCACTTCGCGCGTCTGCTTTTGCAGCTTGCCGCTGCCCTGGATACTGTTGCCGGAAATCCAGTCGAGCGGCGAGGCCAGCGCCGGCGCGGCCGGGAGGGCCAGCGCGCAGGCGGCCAGCAGCAGGACGGTGGCGGCGCGGGCACGGCGTGGGTGGAAAAGTGTCGGTGTCATTCTTGCTCCCTGTTTGGAATTGGTATACTTGCATGGTATGCCAGCCGGCCGCGCCTGCGTAGCGCGCTGCGACAGACTGCGTCAGCAGCGGCATGGAATGCAGGAGGATGCGACAGGATGGCATGAGGTATCATGCCGGTATTGGATATACGACGACCGGTACGCGCCGGTCACACTACTGGAATTACATGCTGATCATCACCATCAAACAGGGCAAGGAAAAGAGCTTGCTGGGCCAATCGTGGATCTACGCGTCCGCGATTGAAAAAGTCGAGGGCAAGCCGCAGGAAAAAATGAAGCCGGGCTCGACGGCCATCGTGCAAAGCTCGTCGAAGCAGTTCATCGCCCGCGCCGCCTACAATTCGAAGTCGCAGATCCGCGCGCGCATCTGGAGCTTCAAGGAAGACGAACCGGTCGACCACGCGCTGATCAAGCGCCGCGTCAAGGCCGCCATCGAGAAAAAATTATCTGCCATCAAGAAGGCGGGCGAAAACCAGCTGTTGACCCTGATCAAGGGCGAAGACGAGGGCTTGCCCGGCCTGGTGGTGCAACTGTTCGGCGGCGTGCAAGGCTACCTGATCTGCGAATTCAACGCGGGCGGTGTCGATGCGTGGAAAGTGGCCATCGTGCAATCGCTGATGGCGTCCACCGGGTGCGTCAACGTGTACGAGCGCTGCGACGACCTGATGCGCAAGGGCGAAGGCTTGCCCCTGATCGACGGCGCCCTGGCCGGCGAAGAGCCGCCCGATGAAGTCATGCTGACGGACAACGGCGTGCGTTATGCGCTGGACCTGAAGACGGGTCACAAGAGCAAGTTCCGCTGAGAACGGCTGCTTGACGTGAAAAAACCGGCGCTGGCCGGTTTTTTTTCGTATGCGCGCCGGAAAAACGTCCAAGGTAAGCGATGCAATCGGCCATGGACGTTTTTCAGGCGCGCTACTCCAGCGGCACGCTGCGGTACTTGTTCACTTCCAGCGCAGAAACCGCCGGCGCGTCATTACCCCACGACGCGCGCAGGTACGTGACCACGGCCGCCACTTCCGCATCATCCATGACGGGGCCGAACGGCGGCATGCCGTAGGGGCGCGGGTTGCCTTTTGTCCCGGGCGCGAAGCCGCCGTTGAGGACGAGCCGGATGGCGTTGACGGCCGACTCCGTCGTCAGCGCGCGGTTGCCGGCCAGCGGCGGGTAGCCGGGCGGCACGCCCTTGCCGTCGGCCTGGTGGCAGCTCGCGCATTGCGCCTCATACAGCTTCGCGCCCAGCGCCAGTTGCTGCCGGGCTTGCTCCGACGTGTCGCGCGGCGCCCGTTGCACGGGCTGCGCGGGGCCGGGCAGGCTTTTCAGGTAGACGGCCATCGCTTGCACGTCGGCATTGCTCATGTGCTGCAAGCTTTGCCGCACGACTTCCGCCATGGGGCCGAAGACGGTGGCGCGCGGCGACACGCCCGTTTGCAGCAATTCCACGATATGCGCCGTGTCCCAGTCGCCCAGGCCCGCTTCCGCATCCGACGTCAGCGACGGCGCATACCAGCCCAGCACGGGGATCAGGCCGCCCGACAGGCCGTCGTCGCTGCCGCCCAGGGTCGTGCGGCTGCTATGGCAGGCGCTGCAGTGGCCCAAGCCCTGCACCAGGTAGGCGCCGCGGTTCCATTCCATGCTTTTCCCCGTCAGCGGCTGGTACACGCCCGGCTTGAAGTACAGGGCGCGCCAGGCGGCCAGCGCGATCTGCTGGTTATAGGGGAAGCGCAGCGCGTGCGGCTGGTTGGCTTGCCGGTGCGGCGGCACGCTCTGGAAGTAGGCGTACAGGGCGTCGCTATCCTCGCGCCGCACCTTGGTGTAGCTGGTGTAGGGAAAGGCCGGATACAGCAGCCGGCCATCCTTCGACTTGCCGTTGTGGATGGCGCGCCAGAAATCGTCGGCCGTCCAGCTGCCGATGCCCGTTTCCCTGTCGGCCGTGATGTTGGGTGAAAGCACCTTGCCGAACGGCGTCTGCAAG
Organism: Janthinobacterium sp. SUN033; assembly: GCF_030397595.1. NCBI lineage: Bacteria > Pseudomonadati > Pseudomonadota > Betaproteobacteria > Burkholderiales > Oxalobacteraceae > Janthinobacterium > Janthinobacterium sp. SUN033. The sequence goes on along the minus strand of NZ_JAPQNV010000003.1, from coordinate 589,571 downwards.
GCCCGGCCGCCCGCGTAGGGCACGCCGCCGCGCGTCGTGTGGCAAGCCATGCAGTCGCCCGCCTTGGCCAGGTAGGCGCCGCGCGCGACCAGCTGTTCCTGGCTCAGGGTGCTGGCGGCGGCCGGCGGTCCCATGTCGTCCGCCGGCCACAGCAGGAATTTGGCGCCGGCTGCGCCGATGGCGACGATGGCGGCCGCGAGCATCCATTTTTTCATGGCGCCACCTGCGCGCCGGAACCGGGCACGCCGCCGCAATGCAGCGGCAAGGGCAGGGCGATGTTTTCCGCGGGACGCGCGTCGGCGCTGGCCACTTGCGTGCCCAGCCAGGCCGAGACGGCGCCCACATCGGCGTCCGACAGGCGCTGCGCCACTTGCGCCATGCAGTCGGGCGCATGGGCGCGGCGGATGCCGTTCTTCCACGCGCCCAGCTGGGCGTTGATATAGTCGCGCGGCAAACCCAGCAAGCCGGGGATGGCGGGCGCCACGCCGGCCAGTTGCTGGCCGTGGCAGGCGATACAGGCGGGAATTTTCTTGCCGGCATCGCCATGCAGCACCAGCTGCTTGCCCCGCGCCAGGGCCGTCGTGCCGGCGCTGCTGGGCTGGGCCGGCGGCGGGGCAGGGTGCTGTGCCGCAAAAAAGTCGGCAATTTCGCGCAGGTAATCGTCAGGCAAGTGTTCCACCATATAGTTCATCATCGGATACTGGCGCCGTCCCTCGCGAAAGTTCAGCAGCTGGTTGTACAGGTAGCCGGCCGGCTTGCCCGCGATGCGGGGAAAGAAGGCGTCGTGGCGTTCCTTTTGCGCATGACAGGCCGTGCACGCCTTGATGCGCTGTTCCAGGCTGTCGTGGCTGGCGGAAATGCTGGCGGGCGCGGCCAGCGCCGTGGCGGGCAAGGCAATGGACAGCAACAGCACGAGGGGGGAATGCAGTAGCATGGAGAGTTGCATGGAAAAGTAACCTGTCTCGTCGGTCGATTATGGCGTGCCGGTGTTGCTGCCCGGATGTTGTTACCCTAGCATATAACGGGTGCTGTCACTGTGACAGGATCAGTTGTGCAATAAAACTACGGATCAGTTTGAGGAGCAGGGTTGAAACGATATGAGGAATTGGCGGAAGAAGTCGCCGCCATGATCAGCACGCAGCTGTTGTTGCCTGGTGATAAGTTGCCTTCCGTGCGCCAGCAGCATGCGCGCAGGGGCGTGAGCCCGTCGACGGTGTTCCAGGCCTATTATTTGCTCGAAGCGCGCGGCATGATCGTCTCGCGGCCCCGCTCCGGCTACTACGTGGCGCCGCAGCGCGCCGCGCTGGCCCCCGAGCCGGACAGTTCCCGCCCGCTCGACGCCAGCACCACGGTCGATGTCAGCGACCTCGTGTTCGAAGTGCTGGGCGCCGTCGGCGCGCGCGATATCGTGCCTTTCGGCTCGGCGTTTCCCAGCCCGCATCTGTTTCCGATGGAACGGCTGGCGCGGGCCGTGTCGGCCAGCATGCGCCGCCTCGACCCGTGGAGCACGGTCACGGATTTATCGCTGGGCAATGCCGAACTGCGCCGCCAGATCGCCCTGCGCTACCAGCTCGACGGGGTGCTCGTTTCCAGCGATGACATCGTCATCACGAATGGCGCGCTGGAAGCGCTGAACCTGTGCCTGCAAGCCGTCACGCGGCCCGGCGACACGGTGCTGATCGAGTCGCCCAGCTTCTATGCGTGTTTGCAGGCGCTGGAGCGGCTGGAACTCAAGGCAGTCGAGATCGCCACCAGCCCCCGCGACGGCGTCGACCTGGCGGCGCTCGAGGAATTGCTGCTGCGCCACCAGCCCAAGGCGTGCTGGCTGATGACGAATTTCCAGAATCCCCTGGGCAGCCTGATGTCGCCGGAAAAGAAGCGCGCGCTGGTCGAACTGCTGGCGCGCCATGGCGTGCCGCTGATCGAGGATGACGTGTATGGCGAGTTGTATTTCGGCAAGCAGCGCCCCGGCTTGACGAAAAGCCATGACAGCGCGGGTCTGGTGATGCATTGCAGTTCGTTTTCCAAGACCCTGGCGCCCGGCTTTCGCCTGGGCTGGGCCGTGGCGGGCCGCTATGCGCGCCAGGTCGAGCGCCTGAAGCTGACGACGAGCCTGTCGGCGCCCATCCCGCTGCAGATGGCGCTGGCCGATTACCTGGCGGCAGGCGGCTACGACCGCCATTTGCGCCAGCTGCGCCTGACCCTGGCGGCGCAGCAAAATACCATGCTGCAAGCCATCGCCGTGCATTTTCCGCCCGGCACAAGGGTCACGCGGCCGCAGGGCGGTTATTTCGTCTGGGTGGAGATGCCTGCCGGTATCGACGCGCTGGCCTTGCACCGCAGCGCGCTGGCGGCCGGCATCAGCATCGCGCCCGGCCCCATTTTTTCCGCCACGCGCGCGTTTCGCCACTGCATCCGCCTCAATTACGGCCACCCGTGGAGCGCGCAACTGGAAGAAGCCATCGCCACCCTGGGGCGGCTGGCGCTGGCGGCGGCATAGCGGCGAAAAAAAGTCCCTTGCGGCAGCAAGTGTTCCATTCCAAAAAGAAATATTACTGTTATATTGATGTATCTATAACTAATGATGGGAATCATAATGGATAACACGCAGCCGGAAGTGGGTCGTACACAAGATACGACGATCGCCATTCTGTCCCACGTTGGCGGCCTGTTCACCAGCTGGGTGGCGCCGCTGATCATTTATTTGATCAAGAAAGATGATGCGGATAAATTCTCGGCCGAGAACGCCCGCGAAGCGCTGAATTTCCAGATCACCCTGATCATCTGGTATTTCGCCTGCTTCATCCTGTCGTTCGTGCTGATCGGCCTGTTCCTGTTCTGGATCGTGGCGCTGGCCAACCTGGTGTGCTCGATCGTCGCGGCCGTCAAGGCCAGCAATGGCGTCACTTACCGCTATCCCTTGACCTTGCGCCTCGTCAAATAAGGCTGCGCCGGCCGCCGGGTGTCAGCCCGGACGGCCGGGCAGCGCGAGGAATGCGGCAAAGCCGGGCGCCACCGCGGTGGTGGCGCCAGTTTCGTGCGACCACAGCACGACCACGGGCTCGCCCGATGGCCCCGTTTGCGCATAATCAAAACAGTAGTAATCGCCCGTGCCGAACTGGGCGAAGGGCAGCAGGCTGCCGGCCTCGTCGCCTGTCCCCGCATTCTCCAGCCATTCCTGCCAGCCTTCGCGGTAATGGCGTGCTATCGATTCCCACGTCTTGCGCGCATTGGCCGCGTCGTAGACGGGAAACACGCTCAAGGCGCCCAGCGCGCGGCCATTGTTCTCCAATAACCATTGCACATGGGATGCGGGCAGCTGCCGCCCCAGCGCCTGTTCGGCGGCGGCGATCGCGTCAAGCGTGGTGCCGATGGACTTGCTCTTGCTCATGCTGCAGAAAGGCGCGCCGGCTCAGGCGGCGATAGGCGGCGGGGCTGGCGGCGTGCTGGCGCGCGGGGCTTTTTGCGGCGCGACCTTGCCGCCGTCGGCGATCCAGCGGCGGTACACGCGCAGGGCCACTTGCGCATCGTCGGCCGCATACAGGATCTGCTTTTCCGTCAGGCGCGACGTGGCCCAGTTGGTGGTGGAAATCTTTTTCGATTTCTGCAGGTGCAGGCCGAAGAACTTGGCCACGGCCGTCTTCGCGCCCAGGTCGTTGCGCTGGCCGCCGCGCAGGGCGACGGACAGGTCGAGCACCTGGGCCGGGGCGATGCCCAGCTTGTTGCGCAGGCGCTTGACGTCGTCGGACAGGCCGAAGCCCACCTTCAGGGTGGTGGTCGATTCGAGGATGGCCTTGAGTTCGGCCAGGGCAGGCGCCGGCGTGCTGCCCACCTGGAACAGGTAGGCGATGTCGTCGGTGGCCAGCTGGATCAGGTGCGGTCCCGTGGAGGATTCGCCCTTCACAAAGGTCGGCTTCGATTCCGTATCGAAGCCGATGGCGTCCGCTGCCAGCAGGGCGGCCATGGCCGCCTGCGCATCGTCGCTGGTGCGTACCAGCTTGACGTGGTCGAGTGCAATGCCTTGATAGGGGGGCAGTGGCGGTGCGGCAGCTGTGTCCATGAAACCGGATCAGCCCTTGCGCGAGAATTTCGCGGTCAGCTGATTCAGTTTTTCCAGGCGCAAACGGTTCGCTTCTTCGGCGGCCGCGGCATCGCGTTCGGCTTTCTTGCGCTCGGCTTCCTTCTTGAAGCGTTGCTGCAATACTTGCGTGGCGTGGTCGCGGTGGGTTTGCGTCACTTCCGCGCCGGCTGTGCCGTCGAGGTCGTAGCGTACCTTGGCTTTTTCCATCACGCGCAGGTAGCGCAGCGAACCCGTGTGGATGCCCAGCGCCGTGCGCATCAGCTTGCGGTCCAGGTCCGGCAGGCGCGCGAGGATCTGCTTGTCGATACCGATCGACAAGGGCAGGCAATCGCGGAATGGCGGGAATTGCTCCTGGAACTGTTTCAGCAGCGCGCGCGCGGTCAGGCCGGCAGGCGCCGGCGTGGTCGCTGCGGCCGGTGCCGCCGCTGGGGCTGCATCGACTGGCGTGTCAGGAGTGGTGGCTTGCTGGTCTGGCGTGGAGCTGGTCATCGACATCATTGGTTGGGCTATAAAAGGGGAGCATAGCACGCGCCACAGGCAAGTGCATTGTCTTTTTTGGCAACTTGACCTGCGATAAGCGGGTTCGCACTACAGCCGGCACAGCGCGAAATACGGGAAATGTGTATAATGTCGGCTTGCGCTGATGACTGGACCCTGTTTTTGAAGGTCTGGCTCAGGTGTGCAGGGGATAGGAGCAGTGCGGCGCAGGGCCACCATTATTGGTATTTTTGATATCGGTTATTCCACTTATCAATTATTCAGATAACGGGCCTTCGTGCATAATCTTGCTCTCCGCTGTGTCTTCACTGAACAACAATAGATTCAAGCCCGTTCTGGTACGGGCTTTTTTTCATTCCGCAATGTACATCGCTTATTTATCTGACCCGGCTTCGGCCCCGCGCTCCTCATGCCGGATGCGCGGGCTATGAACGTCACGATAGACAGGCGCCGCTGCCCTTGACGGCAGCCGCAACAATACGCTCCATCGAGTCCGGTTTCGCAGGCTTAGGTGGAATCATTCACTTCGCGCCGACACCATCTGGTCTCGCATTAAGAGATATCTCATGAAGAATACGCCAAAAACTTTAACGTTGTCCGCCAAGGCGCCACGCCCAGCCGCGGCGCCGCTTGCCGTACCCAAAACGACTTTATCTTACTTCATCGATAATGCGCAAGCGAATCCGGAAGCCACCGTCACGACGGCGCCGACCGTCGTCACCGTGGTGAAGAAAAGCCGCTCGCGCCTGGCTGCCGTGCCGCCGGCCGAAACGGTAGCGGAAGCCGCTGTTGCCGCGCCCGTGGCCGACGCCGCCGAAGCCGTGGAAGCGGCGCCCGTCAAGACGCCGAGCGTCAAGGTGGCGCCTAGCGCCAAGGCGGCGCCTGCGCCGCGCAAGGTCAGCGAAAGCGCCGCCACGAACAAGGTGGTGACGGCAGCCCGTTCGAAAGTCGTGCGCGCCAAGCCAGAAGCGGCGCCCGTGACCATCATCACCGGCGCACAAGTGGTCAGCAAGACCACGGACGCCGATGCCCTGGCCGCCATCGATACCTCGAATTACTTCTTGCCGACCGTCAAGGTGCCGGGCCGCCGTGGCCGCAAACCGAGCGAATTCACGCCGGAAAACGACGAAGTGGCAGCACTGAACGCCGTCGAGCGCGCCGAACTGAAGGCCGTCTCGAAAGCGCGCGACCGCAAGGCCAAGGGCGGCCTGGCCGATGCGCTGGGCGATCCGGAAGCATCGGCAGCGGACCTGGAACGCCGCCGCAAGCAGATCACGGGCTTGATCAACATGGGCAAGGAACGCGGTTTCCTCACCTATGCCGAGATCAATGACCAATTGCCGGAAAACATCATCGATCCGGAAGCGATCGAAGGCATCATCGCCACCTTCAACGACATGGGCATCGCCGTCTACGAGCGCGCCCCTGACGCGGAAAGTCTGTTGTTGACCGACAACGTCGCCACCGTCACCAGCGACGATGAAGTGGAAGCGGCTGCCGCGACCGCCCTGTCAACGGTCGATTCCGACTTCGGCCGCACCACCGACCCCGTGCGCATGTACATGCGTGAAATGGGCGCCGTGGCGCTGCTGACGCGCGAAGGCGAGATCGAGATCGCCAAGCGCATCGAAGGCGGCTTGAAGGACATGATCCAGGCGATTTCCGCCTGCCCGACCACCATCGGCGAAATCGTTGCGCTGTCGCAAAAAATCGCGCGCGACGAAATCAAGGTCGATGAAGTGGTCGACGGCTTCGTCGATTTGAACGAAAGCAATGCCCCGGCGCCTGCCGCTGCCGCCGCGCCCGCCGCCGCCAGCGGTGACGACGAGGAAGAGGAAGAAGAAGCCGAGGAAGAAGACGGCGACGCCAATGGCGGCGCGGCCGGTTTCTCCAGCGAGCAGTTGGCCCAGCTGAAAAAGAATGCGTTGGAGAAATTCAACGTCATTTCGACGCAGTACGACAAGATGCGCAAGGCGCCAGAGGGTTACAACTCGAAAGCCTACGTCAAGGCGCAGGAAGCCATTTCGCAGGAATTGCTGGGCATCCGCTTCACGGCCAAGGTCGTCGAAAAGCTGTGCGACACCCTGCGCGGCCAGATGGAAGAAGTGCGCCACATCGAGCGCGCGGTGCTGGAACTGTGCGTGAACAAATGCGGCATGCCGCGCGCCCACTTCATCAAGGTGTTCCCGGGCAATGAATGCGACCTGGAATGGGTCGACCGCGAAGTCGATTGCAAGTATCCGTACAGCGCCATCCTCAGCCGCAACGTGCCTGCCGTGAAAGAACTGCAAAAGAAGATGATCGACCTGCAAGCCCGCGTGGCCCTGCCGCTGGCAGACTTGCGCAAGATCAACAAGCAGATGGCTGCCGGCGAAAAGCGCGCCCGTCACGCGAAACGCGAAATGACGGTCGCCAACTTGCGCTTGGTCATTTCGATCGCCAAGAAATACATCAACCGCGGCTTGCAATTCCTCGACCTGATCCAGGAAGGCAACATCGGTCTGCTGAAGGCGGTCGATAAATTCGAATACCGCCGCGGCTACAAGTTCTCGACCTACGCCACCTGGTGGATCCGCCAGGCCATCACGCGTTCGATCGCCGACATGGCCCGCACCATCCGCGTGCCGGTGCACATGATCGAAACGATCAACAAGATGAACCGCATCTCGCGCCAGATCATGCAGGAAACGGGCAGCGAGCCGGACCTGGCGACCCTGGCCGTCAAGATGGAAATGCCGGAAAACAAGGTGCGCGAGATCATGAAGATCGCGAAAGAGCCGATTTCCATGGAAACGCCGATGGGCGAAGATGGCGATTCGCAACTGGGCGACTTCATCGAAGACAACACGACCCTGGCGCCGCTGGACGCCGCGCTGCACGCCTCGATGCGCAACGTGATCAAGGAAGTGCTGGACTCCCTGACGCCGCGCGAAGCGAAAGTGCTGCGCATGCGTTACGGCGTGGAAATGTCGAACGACCACACGCTGGAAGAAGTGGGCAAGCAGTTCGACGTGACGCGCGAGCGCATCCGCCAGATCGAAGCGAAAGCCATGAGCAAGCTGCGCCAGCCTTCGCGTTCGGACAAGCTGAAAACCTTCTTGACGCAAAATTAAGTAGTCAGCAGGCAATAAAAAAGAGGCGCAAGCCTCTTTTTTTTCGCCCTGGAATTGTCCTAGGCTTCGACGGCCTGGCTTTTGGCGATCGGCAGGCGGATGGCCAGCGCCGTGCCCTGGCCCTCCTGGCTGTCGATGCGCAGTTCGCCGCCCAGCGCGTGGACACGTTCGCGTATGCTCTTCAGGCCGAAGGCGGCCTTCTTGCCGTGGGCGTCCGGCTGCATGCCGATGCCGTTGTCGCTGATGCGCAGCACGATGGCATCCGTATCTTGCGCCAGCGCCACTTCCACCTCGCTGGCCTGGGCATGGCGCACGATGTTCGACAGCGATTCCTGCAGCACGCGGAAGATGGCCGACGTCTGGCGCTGGTCCAGGCCCAGGTCGGGCGCCTCGCTGTCGAGCGAGAGCTGGTAGCGGATGGCGCCGCGGCTTTCCATCTGGCGTATCAGCCATTCGGCTGCCGGGCCCAGGCCCAGCTCCAGGGTGCTGGGATGCAAGTCATTGATGATGGTGCGCACCGAGCGGATGGTGGCGTCGATGGTGTCGAGCACGCGCTGGGCGTGGCGGTGCAGGCGCGGGTGGGTCCTGGCCGTGCGCGCGTGCAGCAGCGACACGTCGATGCGCAGCACCATCAGGTTCTGGCCCAGGTCGTCATGAATGTCGAGCGCGATGCGGCGCCTTTCCTCTTCCTTGATGGTCTGCTGGTGGTCGGTCAGTTCGCGCAGCTGGGCCAGGGTGCGCTGCAGGTTCTCCTCGTTGCGCTTGCTTTCCGTGATGTCGATGCCCATGGCGATGATCATCTGCGGCCGGCCTTGCGCATCGAAGATGGGTTTTTTATGCGTCTGCAGCAGGCGGTTTTCCTGCAGCCGCGCATTCCACACGAGTTCTTCGCGGATCACCACCTGGCGGCTGGCAAACGCTTCCTGGTCCGCCGCGTGGAATGCCTGGGTCTGGTCCGAGGGGAAGTGCTGCACGTCGCGTCCCTCGGCGATATCCTGGAACAGCACGCCCCATTGCTGCTCGCAAGCCTGGTTCATCATCAGCATGCGCGAATCGGCGTCTTTCAGGAACAGCGACAGGGGCATCATGGAAATGATGTCCTGCAGCCGTTCTTCGCTGCGCGCCAGGGCCGCTTCCGTCTGCGCGCGCATGGCGATTTCCGCGGACAGCTGGAGATTGACGTCGAGCAGCTGGGCCGTGCGCAAGGCCACGCGGCTTTCCAGCTCCGCATGGGCGACGGTCAGCGCGTGTTCGGCCCGCTTGTGTTCCGTGATGTCGCTGGCCATGACCAGCGCTCCCGTCAGGTTGCCGCGCTGGTCGTACAGGCGGCGTCCGCTGAGCATGGCCCAGCGTTCCGAGCCGTCGCCATGCTGGTAATGCAGTTCTCCCATGCAACTATCCGTCGCCGTCTGGCGCAGCGGACACAGGCGCAACAAGGTGGCTTCGTCGTGGAATTCGTCCATCGAGTGGTCCAGCAGCTGTTCCGCGGGGACGCCCAGCATGTCGCACAGGCGCTGGTTGACGTGCAGGATGCGGCCGTGCGCATCCGTTTGCCACATGCCGTCCTGCGCCGTTTCGCTCAGGTGCTGGTAGCGCATCAGGCTATCGTCGAGCTGCGCGCGCGTCAGGGCCAGGTGGCTGCGCAGCTTGCGCATCAGCCAGAGGACGGCGACGGCGGCGGCCAGCAGCAGCAGGGCCAGCCAGACATGCTGCCAGAAATCGAGTTCTTGCCAGGCCGCGCCGGCGAACCAGCCCAGCATGATCAGGATGAGGGCGCCGCAAGCGCCACTCAGGGTTTCAATCGACCATTTGCTCATCCGCGTCCCTGGCGTCGTGGTTGGCCGCTGCCGTGCGCCTGGCGCCGGAGAGGGGAAGGTATCCGACGCTAGTGTAATACCAATTGTTGTTTTCTTGAGAATATTTTTCCATTGGGCAAGCAAAAGGGCCGGCCCTTGCGGTGCCGGCCCTGTTTGCCGATGGCAAGGCGGTGCGATCAGCCCGTGTTGCGCAGGCCGGCCGCCACGCCATTGATCGACAGCTGGATGCCGCGGTGCACCCTTTCGTCGATCCGGCTTTCCGCCGACAGGGCGCGGTTGCGCTTGATCAACTCCACCTGCAAGTGGTTCAGCGGGTCGAGATAGGCGAAGCGGTTCTGGATCGAACGGGCCAGCAGGGGATTGCCCGCCAGGCGTTCCGTGTTGCCGGTGATCAGTTCCAGGCAGCGCAGGGTGTTGCCGTGCTCGTCTGTGATGCGCTTGTAGATGCGTTCGCGCAAGCCCTGGTCCGCCACCAGTTCCGCATAGCGCGAGGCGATCGCCAGGTCCGTCTTGGCCAGCACCATGTCCATGTTCGACAGCAGGGTGGCGAAGAATGGCCATTCGGCGTACATGGCGCGCAGGGTGGCGATCCTGTCATCTTTCGCGGCGCCGTCGGCTTGATTGATCCACGTTTCGATGGCGCTGCCGAAGCCGAACCAGCCCGGCAGCAGCAAGCGGCACTGGCCCCAGGAAAAGCCCCAGGGAATGGCGCGCAAGTCTTCGATGCGCTGGTTGGCCTTGCGCGAAGCGGGGCGCGAACCGAGGTTCAGCTCGGCGATTTCCGCGATCGGCGTAGCCGAGAAGAAATACTCCGTAAAACCCGGCGTTTCATACACGAGGTGGCGGTAGGCGTGATAGGCGAGGTCCGACAGTTGCGCCATCACGGCTTCGAACTGCGCCAGCTGGCCGTTGCGGGCCGGATTGGCTTCCTGCGGCGCCAGGCTCGCTTCCAGGGTGGCGGCCACCAGTAATTCCAGGTTGCGCCGGCCGATTTCCGCGTTGGAAAACTTCGAGGCGATGATCTCGCCTTGCTCCGTCAGGCGGATCTGGCCGTTGACGGTGCCCGGCGGCTGGGCCAGGATGGCTTCGTAGCTGGGTCCGCCGCCACGGCCCACCGTGCCGCCGCGGCCATGGAACAGGCGCAGCTTGACGCCGGCCTTCTGGAAGTCGGCGACCAGCGCCAGTTCCGCCTTGTACAGTTCCCAGTTGGACGTGAGGAAGCCGCCATCCTTGTTCGAATCGGAATAACCGAGCATGACTTCCTGCAACTGTCCCTGCTTGGCGATCAATTGCTTGACCAAAGGCAAGGCCATGACCTGGCTCATGATGCCGGCCGCGCGCTGCAGGTCGGGGATCGTCTCGAACAGGGGGATGACCATCAGCTCGCAGATGCTGTCGCCAGTTTGCCAGTCGGTGCGCAGCAAGCCTGTTTCCTTTTGCAGCAGCAACACTTCCAGCAAGTCGGACACGGTTTCCGTGTGCGAAATGATGTAGTTGCGGATGGCCCGCGCGCCGTAGCGCTGGCGGATGTCGCGCGCCGCGCGCAGGATCGCCAGTTCGGAATCCGTTTCCGCCGCGTAGGCGATGTAGGGCGAGTACAGCAGGCGCGGCTGGGCCAGTTCGTTCAGCAGCAGCGCCTGCTTATCTTCCTCGGACAGGGCCGTGTAATCGGCGGCCACGCCGCTTTTCGCGAACAGGTCGGCCAGCACGCGCTCGTGCACGTCCGAGGTCTGGCGCATGTCGAGCGAGGCCAGGTGGAAGCCGAAGATGTCGGCCGCGCGCGCCAGGGTGGCCAGGCGCGGGCGCACGAGGGCGGCGCCGTGGTGCGACTCGAGCGAGGCGACGATGGTGCGCAAGTCGGCCACAAAGGCGGCCGCGTCAGGGTAGGCGGCCGCCGCGCCCACTTCCTTGCGCAGGATGTTGGTGGCGCCCAGGGCGCGGGCCGTGGCGGCCAGGCGCGCATAGATGCCGATCAGGGCGCGGCGGTACGGTTCGTCGCTGCGGTGGGGCGAGGCGTCCGGCGACTGGTCGGCCAGCGCCTGCAGTTCGGCGCTCACGCCCACCATCAGGGTCGAGACGGACAATTCCGCGCCCAGCGCGTGCGCTTCGTCGAGGTAAAAGTCGAGGATGGTGGTGGCGTGGCGCGCCAGCGCGTGCTGCATGGTGCACGCGTTGACGTTCGGGTTGCCGTCGCGGTCGCCGCCGATCCAGCTGCCCATCTGCACGTAGGCGGCGTTGATGGGCTCGATCGTGCCGTCGCCGTTCGGGTATTCGGCGGCGATATCGTCCTCGATGTCGTCATACAGGCCCGGCAGTTCGCGCAGGAAGGTGATGCGGTAGTAGGACAGGGCGTTTTCGATCTCGTCGGCCACCGTCAGCTTCGAGTAGCGCAGCATGCGCGTCTGCCACAGGGTGGCCACGCGCGAGCGCAGCAGCTGCATGTTGGCGTGCCGCTCTTTCGGCGTCTGCGGCAAGTCGCGCTCGGCCAGCAGGCGGGCAATGTCGTGCTCGGCGTCGAGGATGCTCTTGCGCTGCACTTCCGTCGGGTGGGCCGTCAGCACGGGGGCGATCAGGGCGTCCTGGAAGAAGGTGTCGACCGTCTTGCGCGGCACGCCGGCCAGGCGCAGTTTTCTCAGCGCGAAGCTGACGCTGCCCTTTTGCGCCGGCGAGCCGGCCAGCAGGTGGGCGCGGCGGCGGCGGATGTGGTGTTGATCTTCCGCAATGTTGGCCAGGTGCGAAAAGTAGGAAAAGGCGCGCACGACGGAAATCGTCTGCTCGCGGCTCAGTTCCTTGAGCATGGCGTCGAGTTCCAGCGCGGCACCCGCGTCCGCTTCCCGGCGGAAGCGCACGGACGTCTGGCGTATGGTTTCCACCACATTGAAGACGGCGTCGCCTTCCTGTTCGCGCAGCACGTCGCCCAGCAGGCGGCCCAGCAGGCGGATGTCTTCTTTCAGCGGCGCGTCCTTGTCGGAGCCGGCCGCTGGAACTATTTCTGGTGCTACTGCGTCATTGAGCATAATAAAGAACCAAAGTAAGTGTAAAAGCAAGGGAATGTGGATCGCACCGGGCGTTTGGCCGCAGAGGGGAGGGGGCGCATGATAAAATTTGTGGTCTTCAACATGGACGCTAGCCTGACTTGGCCTTCTAGGCTAAGCGATAACGATTATAGCGACGCCAGGCGCCACCCGATACAAAATTGATATCAGACGGGCGAAATGGCAACGATAATGACAACGACAGCCACAGCGAAAGAACTTGTTTTGAAAGCATCCGAATTGACCCCGAACGAATTGAATATTCCTGCCCGCCTGGTGATCGCCACGCGCGAGAGCCGTCTTGCCATGTGGCAAGCTGAACACGTGCGCGCCCGCCTGGCCGCCCTGTATCCGCAGTGTAGCGTCGAAATTCTCGGCATGACCACACGCGGCGACCAGATTCTGGACCGCGCCTTGTCCAAGGTAGGCGGCAAGGGCCTGTTCGTCAAGGAGCTGGAAGTGGCGATGGAAGAAGGCCGCGCCGACCTGGCCGTGCATTCGCTGAAAGACGTGCCGATGGAGTTGCCGGAAGGCTTTGCCCTGGCCGCCATCCTCGAGCGCGAAGACCCGCGCGATGCGTTCGTGTCGAACGATTACGCCAGCCTGGCCGAGCTGCCGCACGGCGCCGTCGTCGGCACCAGCAGCCTGCGCCGCCAGTCGCTGATCGCCGCGCGCTACCCGCACCTGACGATTCTGCCCCTGCGCGGCAATCTCGATACGCGTTTGGGCAAGCTGGACCGTGGCGACTACGCGGCCATCATCCTGGCCGCCGCCGGCTTGAAACGCCTGGGCCTGGCGTCGCGCATCCGCGCCGTGCTGGCGCCGGAAGACAGCTTGCCGGCCGCCGGTCAGGGCGCCATGGCGATCGAGATCCGCAGCGGGCGCGCGGACGGCGCCGACCTGGTGCGCCTGCTGGCACCGCTGAACCACATGGCCACGGCGCAAGCCGTCACGGCCGAGCGCAAGGTGTCGAAGATCTTCGGCGGCAGCTGCCAGATTCCGCTGGCCGCGTTCGCCACCGTCGAGGGCGGGCAGATGCGCTTGCGCGCCATGGTCGCCACGCCGGACGGCGCGCGCATGGCCAGCGCCGAGCTTGAAGGTGCTGCCGGCGCGCCGGAACAGCTGGGCGAGCAAGTGGCCGAATTGCTGCGCGGGCAAGATGCCGCCGGCATCCTCGCCTCGTGCGCAGTCACGCCCGACAACCATGAAGGCCTGGCGCCGCATGCCTGACACCGTGGTGATCACGCGGCCCGCGGCGCAAGCGGGGCCGCTGGCCGCCCGGATCGCGGCGCTGGGCTTGCCCGTGCAACTGCTGCCGCTGCTGGAAATCCACGCGCTTGACGGCGCAGAGGAATGCGCGCGGCTGCAAGCCGTGCTGGCCCGCCTGCGCGATTACGACCTGGTGGCGTTCGTCTCGCCCAACGCCATCGATTGCGTCTTTGCGCATCTGCCCGCCTGGCCCCCCGGCCTGCCGCTGGCCGTGGTGGGCGAGGGCAGCCGGATGGCCCTGGGCGCGCACGGCGTCACGGACGCCAACGCGACCATCACGAGTCCGCTGGACACGGCGCGCAGCGACTCCGAACATCTATTATTGGCGCTGGACTTGCCGGCCCTGCGCGGCAAGCGCGTGCTGATCGTGCGCGGCGATGGCGGACGCGATTACCTGGCCGACGGCTTGCGCGCGGCGGGAGCCACTGTCGAGTTCGTCACGGCCTACCGCCGCAAGGTGCCAAGGCTGACGCCCGCCTTGCGGGCGACCCTGGAAAACCTGTTGCAGCATAATAATGACTGGATTATCACCAGCTCGGAAGCGCTGCGCGGTCTGCTGGCGCTGCTGGGCGAAATGGATGCTGAAAAGGCGGCTGTTGTGAAAATGCAACAGCAGCATCTGATCGTGCCGCACGCCCGCATTGCACAAACGGCGGCGGCCCTGGGTTTTGCCCGAGTCACCTTGACAGGATCAGGCGACGCAGGAGTGCTCGCCGCGTTACAATCACGACCATGAACGAAATGCCTACACTCTCCGAACCGAATGCAACGCCTGGCAGCGCCGTGAAGACGGCGCCGCAGGCGGCCGACCAACCTGCCGGCCGCGCGCCGACCCTGCTGGAACAGCTGCAAAAGCCCATGAGCATCGCCGTCATCGTGCTCGCCGTGCTGCTGGCTGCGCAAAGCTGGTCGACCAGCAAGCAGATCCGCAACCTGCGCGAAGAAGTGGCCAAGCGCCTGCAAAAAGGCGATGTCAGCAACGCCGAAACGGGCGTGCTGGCGCGCAACGTGCAAGAAGGCACGAAAGAGCTGCAAATCAAGGTGGGCGCGCTGGAAAACCGCCAGAGCGAAACGCAAAGCCAGCAGCTTGCGCTGGAACAACTGTACAACGACTTGTCGAAGAACCGCGACGAATGGGCGCTGACGGAAATCGAGCAAGTGCTGTCGACGGCCAGCCAGCAGCTGCAACTGGCCGGCAACGTGCCCGGCGCGCTGATCGCCCTGCAAAACGCGGACCGCAGCCTGTCGCGTTCCGACAAGCCGCAATTCATCACCATCCGCCGCGCCATCGGGCGCGACATGGAAAAATTGAAAGCCCTGCCCAGCGTCGATTCGACGGGCGTGGCCCTGCGCCTCGACGCCGTGATCGCCCAGGTCGATTCGCTGCCGATGCTGTCCGACGAAACTCCGGCCTTGCCGGCCGCACCGGAAAAACCGGGCAAGGCCAAGCCCGTGCGCGATGCGAGCGGGAAGCTGATGGGGCCGCCTGCGCCGGAACCGCTGCTGCAAAAAGTGCGCGACGGCTTCAATACCTGGAGCGGCGACATGTGGGCCGACGTGCGTCAATTGATACGCATCCGCCGCGTCGATACGCCGGAAGCGCTGATGCTGTCGCCGACGCAATCGTATTTCTTGCGTGAAAACGTCAAGTTGCGCCTGCTCAATGCCCGCATGGCCTTGTTGTCGCGCAATGAAACGGCTTTCCGCAACGATTTGATCGCCGCGCAGGATGCGCTGGCCAAGTATTTCGACACTCGCGCCAAGAGCACGCAGACGGCGCAAGCCCTGCTGCGCCAAGTGCAGGGCAGCAACCTGGCCATCGAAATGCCAACCTTGTCCGACAGCCTGACGGCTGTGCGCAACTACAAAGCGAAGTCCTGAGCCCATGCGTCTATTTCTCTGGTTACTCGCCCTGATGGCCGCGGCGATCGGTATCGCCGTGACGGCCCGTTTCAATCCCGGCAACGTGGTACTGTTCTATCCGCCATACCGCATCGATTTGTCGCTGAATTTCTTCCTGCTGCTGCAGGTCGTGCTGTTCGTGCTGCTGTACCTGCTGGTGCGCGCCGTGCGCGCCACCGTGCGCATGCCGGCGCAAGTGGCGGCCTACCGCCAGCGCAAGCGTGAGCGCGACGGCAACAAGGGCTTGCGCGAAGCCTTGAAAGCCCTGTTCGAAGGCCGTTTCGGCCATGCCGAGAAGGCCGCCTTGCGCGCCGCCGAGCTGGAAGAGAACGCCGGCCTGGCCGCGCTGATCGGCGCGCGCGCCGCGCACCGCATGCGCCAGTCCGAACGCCGCGACAGCTGGCTGTCGCGCGTTGAAGGCGATGCCAGCCTGAAAACGGCCCGCTTGATGACGGTGACGGAATTGCTGGTCGACGACCACCAGCCGGAAGCGGCCCTGGCCGCCGTGCGCGAACTCAATGCCAGCGGCACGCGCCACATCCACGCGCTGCAATGGTCGCTGAAAGCCGAGCAGCAGGCGAAGAACTGGCCGGAAGTGCTGCGCCTCGTGCGTTCGCTCGACAAGCACCGCGCCCTGCATCCGGCCCTGTCGTCGCGCCTGCGCGAACTGGCCTACGACCATCTGCTGTCCGACTCCTCGCATGACGCCGAGTCGCTGATGCGCGTGTGGTCCACCGTGCCAAGCGCCGACCGGGTCAAGCCGTATATCGCCTGCCGCGCCGCCACGGCCCTGAATGCGCGCGGCCTGCACGATGAAGCGCGCCTCGTGTGCGAAGAATCGCTGGCCGCCGACTGGGACGAGCGCGTCGTGCGCGCCTACCGCGAAGCGGCGGCGCCAAGCGGCACGCCGGCCCTGCTGCTGCAGATCGAGCATTGCGAGCAATGGATGAAGCAGCGTCCGCTGGATGCGGAACTGGCGCTGACCCTGGGTACCTTGTGCCTGAAGCAAAAACTGTGGGGCAAGGCCCAGCGTCACCTGGAGCAGGCCTTGTCGGATGCCAACGAGCCGCAGATGGTGCGCGACGCCCACCTGAAGCTGGCGCAGATGCACGACGCCCTGCAGCAGACGGAACAGGCTGCCGCGCATTACCGGCAGTGTGCACTGGCTACTATCCTGTAAGCCGTTTTGTAAGCCAATTGTCCAGACGTAAAAAAGCCGTTCAGTGCAGACTGAACGGCTTTTTCTTTGTGCGCACCCCATGGCGGAGTGCGCTGCTACCTGACTAACTTACTTCTTCGTTACCGCAGTGCCTTCCGGCAAGGCATACGCGACCAGGGTGTCGCTCATCTTCGTGCCCAGCGAACCGTGGCCGCCGGCCATGACGACGACGAACTGGCGTCCCGACTTGTTCGACACATAGCTCATCGGCGTAGCCTGGCCGCCGGCTGGCAGGCGGGCTTTCCAGATCACTTTGCCGTTGCTGACGTCGTAGCCGCGGATGTAGTAGTCGAGCGTGCTGCTGAGGAAGGTCACGCCGCCGCCCGTGGTGACCATGCCGCCCAGGCTGGGCACGCCCAGCGGCAAGGGAATCGGCACGGGACCGCTGTCGCGCGTGGTGCCGTTCTTGTGCATCCACACTTTCTTCATGGTACGCAGGTCGACGGCGGCCACATAGCCCCATGGCGGTGCCTGGCATGGGAAGCCCAGCGGCGACAGGAAGGCCTTGATTTCCACGGCGAACGGCACGCCCGTCTGCGGCTGCAAGCCCATTTCGCCGCCCGTGCCGCCCTTGGCCGTCGTTTCCGCGCGCGGCACGAGTTTTTCCAGGAAGCCCATGTAGTCAGGGTTGACGATCAACAACTGGCGCACGGGGTCGATGGCCGCGCCGCCCCATTCGAAGATGCCCAGCGGGCCCGGCGAGATGACGGCGCCCTTGCCGGCCGTTTGCGGCGTGAACGGGCCTTCATAGCGGCGTTCCTTGAAGATGATGCGGCAAGCGAGCTGGTCGAACGGCGTGGTGCCCCACATGTCCGCTTCGCTGATATTGCGCTCTGGCAAGAAGGTCAGGGCCGAGAACGGCTGCGTGGGCGACAGGGTGTCGCCGGCGGCAGGATTGCTCGTTGGCACTGGTTTTTCCGGCGCCGGCACGACCAGGCTGCCGTCGCGGCGGTCGATCACGTAGATGTCGCCGCGTTTCGTCGTGGCAACAACAGAGGGCACTTTACCTTTCGGCGTGTCGATGTCGACCAGGCTCGGCTGGCCGCCGATGTCCATGTCCCAGATATCGTGGTGCACGGTCTGGTAGACCCAGCGTACTTTCCCCGTCGCCAGGTCCAGCGCGACGATGGCGCTGTTGAATTTCTCGCCATTCTTGTTGCGGTTGCCGCCCCAGGTATCGGGGGTTTCATTGCCCATCGGAATGTAAACCATGCCCAGCTTTTCATCGATGCTGGCCACGCCCCACGAGTTGGGCGAGTTGTTGGTGTAGTTCTTGCCTTCAGGGAAAGGCGCCGTATCTTCCGGCGTGGCCGGGTCCCAGTTCCACATCAGCTTGCCGGTGACGGGATCGTAGCCGCGGATCACGCCCGATGGTTCTTCCGTCGAATGGTTGTCCGTCACGCTGGCGGCGATCACGGCCATTTTCTGCGAGACAGCCGGCGGCGACGTTGGCATCAGGAAACCGCGCTTGATCATGGCCATGTTTTTATACAGGTTGACGACGCCGTTGTTGCCAAAGCTCTTGCACGACTCGCCCGTATCGGCGTTGACGGCGATCATGGTGCCGTCCATGGTCGGCGCCAGGATGCGGCGCGGGCATTCCATGCCGGCAGCTTCGGGAGCCGGATTGTTCTTCGCCCGGCCCGCGTTCACGTCCCAGTAGGCGACGCCACGGCAGATCATGTGCTGGTAGCTGGCCGCGTCGCGGTTGATCTTTGGATCGTGGCGCCAGATTTCCTTGCCCGTGTCCGGGTTCAGGGCGATGACGATATTGTGCGGCGTGCACAGGTACAGCATGTCATTGACCTTCAGCGGCGTGACTTCGTTGGCGATCTCGCCCGGGTCGTTGGGACCCTTGAAGTCGCCCGTGTGGTAGGTCCAGGCTTCTTTCAGGCCGGAAATATTCGCGGGCGTAATCTGTGCGGCCGGGGCATAGCGGTCGCCATAGCCGGAGCGGCCATACGCGGACCAGTCGTTGTGCTCGACGCCGGGCGCGAAATCGCCGGAGGCCGTGGCGGCCATGTTTTCGGCCGGCACGTCGCCATGCAGGTCATGGTAATCCTGGAACAGGGCGATGACGCCGGCGATGACGGTCAGGGCCACGGCGGCGGAGAGGGCCGTCTTGCCCGCTTGCGGCTGTTTCGCTGCGTCGGCGGGTGGGGCCAGGCGGCGGCTGACGAAGGGCAGCAGCAGCCAGACGGCGGCGGCAAACCAGATGTCCAGGCGCGGCAGCAATTGCCACCAGTCGAATTTCACTTCAATGAGGGACCAGATGAGGGTGGCGAGCAGCAGCAGCGCCATGCACGGTTGCGCGCTGCGCTTGCCCTGGAATACCAGCGCGCCGGCGATCAGCATGCCTATACCGGCCAGCAAGTAGTACCAGGAGCCGCCGAGCGTGGCCAGCCAGATGCCGCCGCCCAGCAGGGCGAGGCCAAACAGAATGAAAATAACGCCGGTGACCTTTAATAAAGGACCGGGCCGGAAAGAGGGAATCATCATATTCCTTTTTGCAAGGATTTATCGGTGGCGCGTGATGCGCCATATTGAATTCAGGGAAGGCGTCGATTGCAGAATATACAAAGTTTGGAATCACCAGAATGTGACAGTTTATCAGAATTGATGATTGTCTTCCGGTAGCGCCATTTTTTGGCGGGGCTCTTATTTGAATCAAATAAACACTTCAAATAAGAACAAATATTATGCTGGATAACGGTGTTGCGGGGCTGGCAGGCCGCCTGGAGGGTAGAGGGCGGGGTGTTGCGCAATAATGCAGGGGCGCCGCGGAATGAATGAGAATAAAACTGTTGTTATAAGTGGCTGTAAAAAATGCAATGCGGATTATAATAACCATGCCTGGCGTGTGGCGATATTCAAATGAAAATACGCAGATATTCCATCGGCATTAATTCAAGGCGTCGGTAGTATTGCTTAGGTGTTTGTACTTATTATTGCCGATGGTTTGTTTATTCTCTCGATGGCCGGCTGCGCGCGCCGGCGGGCCATGCACGCCACTGTTGCTGGCTGGACGCGCAAAACGCCGGCGGGCCGCTGCTGCATCGCACAAGCTGCCTGTACTTCGCTATAATTGCGCGGTTAAAACACAATCCGCTAATGAGGAACCCCATGAGTTTGAATAACGTCTCTTCCGGCCGCGATCTGCCGAACGATTTCAACGTCGTCATCGAAATCCCGATGAATGCCGATCCGATCAAGTACGAAGTCGACAAGGAAAGCGGCGCGATTTTCGTCGATCGCTTCATGGGTACCGCCATGCATTACCCGTGCAACTACGGCTACGTGCCGAACACCCTGTCGCCGGACGGCGACCCGGTCGACGTGCTGGTCATCACCCCGTTCCCGCTGATCCCGGGCGTGGTCGTGCGCTGCCGTCCTATCGGCGTGCTGAAAATGACCGACGAGTCGGGCGAAGACGCGAAAGTGCTGGCCGTGCCAGTCGACAAGGTCCTGTCGATCTACAGCCACTGGCAAAAGCCGGAAGACCTGAACGAACTGCGCTTGCGCCAGATCCAGCATTTCTTTGAGCACTACAAGGATCTGGAAAAAGGCAAATGGGTCAAGATCGACGGCTGGTATGGTCCTGAAGTGGCCAAGGAAGAAATCCTGAACGGCGTTGCCGCCTTCAAGACCGACGCCGCCAAAGCCTAAGAACACCCGGTAAGAAAAGCGCTCCCCGCCTGCGATGGCCGGGAGCGTTTTTTTATGCGCGAAACGGGCTGTGCTCGTTCAATTCATCGAGGTAGGCATCGATGCCGCCCCGTTCGCGCTCGAGGAAGCGCTGCACGGCGTCCGCAAAGGCCGGGTGCGCCAGCCAGTGGGCGGACCAGGTCTTTTGCGGCAGGAAGCCGCGCGCCATCTTGTGCTCGCCCTGGGCGCCCCCTTCGAAGGTGGCGATGCCGTTGGCGATGCAAAACTCCAGCGGCTGGTAATACGCCGTCTCGAAATGCAGGCAGGGCACGTGCTCGAGCGCGCCCCAGTAGCGGCCATACAGGGTGTCGCCCGTGTGGATCACCAGCGAGGCGGCAATGGCCCTGCCTTCGCGCTCGGCGATCACCAGGAGTATGTTTTCCGGCATGCTGGCACCGATGCGCCGGAAGAAGTCCAGGCTCAGGTAAGGCGAGGAGCGGTGTTCCGCATAGGTATTGCTGTAGCAGCGGTGGAACAGCTTCCAGTCGGCATTAAGAGCGTCCACGCCGCGCACCTGGCGCAGGGTGACGCCCGCTTCGCGCACCTTGCGCCGCTCGGCGCGGATATTCTTGCGCTTCTTGTGTTCCAGAGTGGCGAGGAATTGCTCGAAATCCGTGTAGCCCGGATTGAGCCAGTGAAACTGCACGCCACTACGCATCAGGTAGCCGGCTTCCTCCAGCTGGCGCGCTTCGCTTTCCGGCGGGAACAGGATGTGGCAGGACGATACCTCGCTGGCTTGCTGCTGCGCCTGCAGGAAGGCCAGCAGGGCCGCGCGCGCCTGGCCATCGCGGGCCAGCAAGCGCGTGCCGCTGACGGGCGTAAACGGTATCGCGGACAGCAGTTTCGGGTAATATTCGAGACCATGTTGCTGATATGCATCGGCCCAGGCCCAGTCGAACACGTATTCGCCATACGAGTGCATCTTCAGGTACAGGGGCAGGGCGGCGGCCAGCACCTCGCCTTGCCACAGCACCAGGTAATTCGGCTGCCAGCCCGTGTCCGCGCTGGCGCAGCCGGACTCGTGCAGCGCGTGCAAAAAGGCGTAGGAAAGGAAGGGAGTGGCGTCCGCCTGGCTTGCCAGCAGTTCAGACCAGGCCGCTTCGCCAATTTCAGCCAGGGTAGTGACGATAGCCGTGCGATAATTCATTGTTGTAGTGTGCATTCATCACTCTCGGGGCGCCGCCATCGGCCTGCGCGCCCCTGTCTTGTTTAATAGAACGAAATATCCATCATCATCATGACAGTCAAAGTCGCAATTGCTCAAATGAATAGTACGGTCGGCGATCTGGCCGGCAACCGTGCCAAGATCTTCGACCTTTCCCGCCGCGCGTTCGAGGCGGGCGCCGATATCGTGCTCACGCCGGAACTGTCGCTGGTCGGCTATCCACCCGAGGACCTGTTGCTGCGCAATGCATTCTACGCAAAAACGCAGGAAGCGTTTGCGGGACTGGCTGCCGACCTGGCCCAGTTCAAGGATTTGCACGTGGTGGTGGGCTTGCCCCTGCAAGACGAGAAGGGCGTGCGCCACAATGCCGCCTCCGTGTTGCTGAACGGCGAAGTGCTGGGTACCTACCGCAAGCACGACTTGCCGAATACGACCGTGTTCGATGAAAAACGTTACTTTACGTCATCGGACCAGGCTTTCGTGTTTGGCGTGAAGGGCGTGCGTTTCGGCATCAATATCTGCGAAGACACGTGGTTCGAGCATGCGCCCATGCGCGCCCGCGCGGCCGGCGCGCAAGTGCTGCTGGTGCCGAACGGCTCGCCCTACCACATGAACAAGCAGCATCTGCGCTATGACACCATGCGCAAGAACGTCAGCGCGCAAGGCATGGCCCTCGTGTACGCCAACCTGGTCGGTGGCCAGGATGAGCTGATTTTCGACGGCGACTCGTTTGTCATGGATGCGGCCGGCACGATCTGCGCCCAGCTGCGCCATTTCGGGGAAGACTTGCAGGTCGTCGACTTCGACGGCGCCACCCCCGTGCCGCAGCCGCTGGCCGCACCGTTGACCACCGAGGCGCAGGTGTATCAGGCGCTGGTGCTGGGCGTGCGCGACTACATAGGCAAGAACGGCTTCCCTGGCGTGCTGATCGGCATGTCGGGCGGCGTCGATTCCGCGCTGACCCTGGCCATCGCCGTCGATGCGCTGGGCGCCGACAAGGTGCGCGCCGTCATGATGCCGTCGCAATTTACGGCCGATATCTCGTGGATCGACTCGCGCGACATGGTAAAACGCCTCAATGTGCGCTACGATGAAATTCCGATCAAGCAAACTTTCGACGCCTTCCGCGCCACCCTGGCCGAGGAGTTCGCGGGACTGGCGGAAGACGCGACGGAAGAGAATATCCAGGCGCGCATCCGCGGCACCTTGCTGATGGCCCTGTCGAACAAGCATGGCAGCATCGTCTTGACGACGGGCAACAAGAGCGAGATGGCCGTCGGCTATTGCACCCTGTACGGCGACATGGCGGGCGGCTTTGCCGTGATCAAGGATATCGCCAAGACCCTCGTCTACCGCCTGTGCGCGTACCGCAACAGCGTGTCGGACGTGATTCCCGAGCGCATCCTGACGCGCGGACCGTCGGCCGAACTGCGTGCCGACCAGCTGGACCAGGATTCCTTGCCGCCGTATGAAATACTCGACGGCATCATGCAGCTGTACATGGAAGAAAATCGGCCGATCGCCGACATTATCGAGGCTGGCTACCCGCCGGCCGATGTGGCGAAAATCACGCGCCTGATCAAGATCAATGAATACAAGCGGCGCCAGTCGCCGGTGGGCATCCGCGTCACGCACCGTGGCTTCGGCCGCGACTGGCGTTACCCCATTACGTCGAAGTTTTACGAATAAGCAGCCATCTGTCCACAATCCAACAATTTTAAGGAGTAGCCATGAAACAGATTACCGCCATCATCAAACCATTCAAGCTCGACGAAGTACGCGAGGCCCTGGCCGATGTGAACGTGACGGGCTTGACCGTGACGGAAGTGAAGGGCTTTGGCCGCCAGAAAGGCCATACCGAGCTGTACCGTGGCGCCGAGTATGTGGTCGACTTCTTGCCGAAAGTCAAAGTCGAAGTGGTGGTGGACGACAGCGTGTCGGAACTGGTGGTCGACGCCATCATCAAGGCGGCCCGCACGGGCAAGATTGGCGATGGCAAGATCTTCGTGCGCGACGTGGAGCAGGTCATCCGCATCCGTACGGGCGAAACGGGTCCAGACGCCGTCTAGCACCAGCCATAAGCTACTGCGCGTCGTGCTTTGCGGCCTGCGATGCTCACCGTGCTTCAGCACGGTTGCGCTTCTTAGCCACAAATCGCTGCCGCTCGCTACGCTTCTGGCAGGCGCTATGTAGATGTTCTTCAGCAGACCGTAGGTCGGATTAGCGCCAGCGCGTAATCCGACATGAGTTGTCAATAATATTATGGATTACGCATCAGCACCGTTCAGCGCCCCAAGCGCATGTCGAATTTCCAGCATATCAGGCGCAGAATCGTGATGCCGCTGGCGCTGGTCCACAGCGCAAAGTCGTGCTCGGCGCCGAAGTGCATCTGCAATAAATAAGCCCAGCAGCCGAAAAACGCGCAGATCGCATACGGTTTGCCGTCGCGAAACACCATCGGCACTTCGTTACAGACGATGTCGCGCATCACGCCGCCGAAAATCCCCGTAATCACCCCCATCATCGAGGCAATAAAAATCGGCATGCCGGCGCGCATGGCTTCAGCCACGCCCGCGATGGCGAACATGCCCAGGCCGATGGCGTCGGCGATGACGATCAGGCGTTCCGAGACGATCTGGCGCAAATGCTGGATCAGGGGCGCGGCCGTCAGGGCCAGCACGAAGATCAAAATTGCGTATTCCTGGTGCGAGACCCAGAACAGGGGCCGCTTGTCGAGCAGGATGTCGCGCAGGGTGCCGCCGCCGAATGCCGTGATGAAGGCCACGACGAACACGCCGACCAGGTCCATGCGCTTGCGGCGCGCTTCGATGAAGCCGGAAAACGCGCCCACCAGGATGGCGATGACCTCAATGATCTTGATCAGCGAGCCAGGCGGCAATTGGGGTGGCATCATGGGTGGAGCGCTTGAGCAGGAAATAATTGTCACAGGTTAACATGACACGGCCCCGAATGGTGACAAACGGGGCCGTGTGCAGTGCGGAACTGGTGACTGAATTGTAATTGCTTGCTGTCAAACCTAGCGGATGGGCTGCAGTGCGGAAGAAAGCAATACCACCAGCGCGCCATCGCCCCCTTCGGAGCGGCGCGCCTGGCAAAAGGCCACAACTTCATCCTTTTGCACGAGCCAGCTGTGCACCATCGATTTCAAGACCGGTTCCTGGCCTTTCGAGCCAAAACCCTTGCCGTGGATCACGCGCACGCAGCGCAGCTTGCGCCGCGTGGCCTGGTTCAGGAAGGCG
This sequence comes from Janthinobacterium sp. SUN033, assembly GCF_030397595.1. NCBI lineage: Bacteria > Pseudomonadati > Pseudomonadota > Betaproteobacteria > Burkholderiales > Oxalobacteraceae > Janthinobacterium > Janthinobacterium sp. SUN033. The sequence continues at coordinate 564,507 of NZ_JAPQNV010000003.1, read as the reverse complement.
CCGATGCCGTCGCGCGCCTCGTCGCGGCGCAAGCCGTGCAAGTCAAGCTCATCCTGCACGGGCCAGTGGCCCTTGCGCATCTTTTTCACGACGTCCGGTCCCACGCCGGGGCGGGCGTAGTTCAGGGCCGGATCGTTTTCCAGGTAATGGTCGACTTCGAACAAGTCCGACAGCGATTCGCGCAGCACGGCCGCATCGTCCTCTTCCGGCGACAGCTTGCGGGCCGGCTGCTGGGCCGCCATGGCGCCCGCCTTGGGCAGGCTGGGCACGTAGCGGTCCGACTCGGGCAGGCGCTTGACGCCGCCGATGCTGGCCTTGAACAGATTGCTCTCCACGGCCTGCACCTTGGCTTGCTGGACGCGCTCCGCCGCAGCTTGCGCGCGCGCATCCGCCTGCTCCTTGAGCTGCTTGCTGACCGCTTTCAGGTCGGCAAAGTCTTTCATCGACGCCATGCGACGCTTACTCCTGGCCTTCCAGGTAGCGCTGGGCGTCCAGTGCTGCCATGCAACCCGTGCCGGCGCTGGTGATGGCCTGGCGGTAGATGTGGTCTTGCACGTCGCCGGCGGCAAACACGCCCGGCGCGCTGGTGGCGGTGGCCATGCCTTCCAGGCCAGTTTTTGTCTTGATGTAGCCGTTGTGCATTTCCAGCTGGCCTTCGAAGATGCCCGTGTTCGGCTTGTGGCCGATGGCGATGAACACGCCATGCACGCTCAGCGCTTCAACCTTGCCGTCGATGGTCGACTTGATGTTCAGGCCCGTCACGCCGCCTTCGTTGCCCGTCACTTCGTCCAGAGTGTGGTTATATTTCAACACAATCTTGCCTTCGGCAACCTTGGCGTTCAGGCGGTCGATCAAAATCGCTTCCGCGCGGAACTTGTCACGGCGGTGGATCAGGGTGACTTTATTGGCGATGTTCGACAGGTACAGCGCTTCTTCGACGGCCGTGTTGCCGCCGCCGACGACGGCCACTTCCTGGTTGCGGTAGAAGAAGCCATCGCAGGTGGCGCAGGCGGACACGCCCTTGCCCATGAATTCCGCTTCCGATGGCAGGCCCAGGTATTGCGCGGATGCGCCCGTGGCGATGATCAGGGTGTCGCACGTGTATTCGTGGCTGTCGCCCTTCAGGCGGATCGGCTTTTCATTCAGGAAAGTGGTGTGGATGTGGTCAAACACGATTTCCGTATTGAAACGCTCGGCGTGCTGCAGCAGGCGCTGCATCAGGTCCGGACCTTGCACGCCCATCGGGTCGCCTGGCCAGTTTTCCACGTCGGTGGTGGTCATCAGCTGGCCGCCTTGTTCCACGCCGGTGACCAGCATCGGGTTCAGGTTGGCGCGGGCGGCGTAGACGGCGGCGCTGTAGCCGGCTGGGCCGGAGCCGAGGATCAAAACGCGGGCGTGTTTGGTAGTGGTCATAATGAGGCTTCTCTATGAGTGGGGTCTATCCGAATTGGGGGCATACGCGCGAAGAACAAGGGCGTATTGCGCTTGCGCAAGCAATCCACGATTATAGACCAAGCCGCCTGTAGCGACGAATCGTGGGGCCGTCCGGGGCATATATGGCTTAGAATACTTCCTTATTATGGGAAATTCCCTTTCAGAAACATTTTTCACCTTGCAGCGCTTCCCAGAATGACTAAACCAGCCCAGGCCAATCAAAATAGCTACACCCGAAAACCGGTCGAACGCCGGCCCCTGCCCAACCGGCTGGTGCGGCTGTTGTCCGAGGCGCGCTGGTTCGCGCTGGCCGCGTTCGCCCTGTACTTCGTGCTGATCCTGGCCAGCTTCAACAAGCTCGACCCTGGCTGGTCGCATGCCACCAACGTCGACAAGGTCGCCAACCTGGGCGGCAAGCTCGGCGCCACCTTTTCCGACCTGTTGCTGTATATCTTCGGCTTTTCCGCCTGGTGGTGGTGCGTGTGGCTGCTGCGCACGGTGTGGCATGGCTATCGCCGCCTGAGTAAGCGCTTCCTGCTGGAAGAGGAAGAAGTGGAGCGCGAGCACCATGTCGAGATGCTGATCCGCATCGTCGGCTTCTCCATCATGCTGATCGGCAGCATGGGCCTCGAATACCTGCGCATGGCGAAAAGCCTGCACGTGCAGCTGCCGCGCGAGCCGGGCGGCGTGCTGGGCCAGCTGGTGGGGCACGCAAGCAAGGAGGCCTTCGGTTTCACGGGCGCCACTTTATTGCTGTTGCTGCTGTTTGGCCTCGGTTTCAGCCTGTTCTTCCATGTGTCCTGGCTGCAAGTGGCCGAGCGCATCGGCGGCGCCATCGAAGACGCTTTCAACTGGTTTGTGCTGCGCTACCAGGACCGCGAAGACCGCCGCCAGGGCGAAGTGGCCGCCGTGCGCCGCGACGAAGTGGTGGTCATCGAACGGGCCAAGCATGTGGAAAAGCACGTGGCCGCGCCGCCCGTGAAGATCGAGCCGCAAGTGGTCACCGTCGTGAAATCCGAGCGCGTGGAAAAGGAACGCCAGGCCCATCTGTTCGAGAACCTGGGCGATGGCAAGCTGCCGCCGCTGTCGCTGCTCGACGAGGCGCCACCCGTGGTGGAAACGGTTTCCGTGGAAACCTTGGAATTCACGAGCCGCCTGATCGAAAAGAAACTCTCGGACTTTGGCGTGGATGCCAAGGTAGTGGCCGCTTACCCCGGCCCCGTGGTCACGCGCTATGAAATCGAGCCGGCCACGGGCGTCAAAGGCAGCCAGATCGTCGGCCTGGCGCGCGACCTGGCCCGTTCGCTGTCGCTGACGTCGATCCGGGTCGTGGAAACCATTCCCGGCAAGAATTACATGGCCTTGGAATTGCCGAACAGCAAGCGCCAGATCGTGCGCCTGACGGAAATCCTCGGCTCCAAGGTCTACAACGATGGTGTGTCCAGCCTGACGATTGCGCTGGGCAAGGATATCGCCGGCAAGCCCGTCGTGGCCGATTTGGCGAAAATGCCGCACTTGCTGGTGGCCGGTACCACCGGTTCCGGTAAGTCGGTCGGCATCAATGCGACGATACTGTCGCTGCTGTACAAATCCGACCCGCTCGACGTGCGCCTGATCTTGATCGATCCGAAGATGCTGGAAATGTCCGTCTACGAAGGCATCCCGCACTTGCTGGCGCCCGTCGTGACGGATATGCGCCAGGCCGGCCATGCGCTGAACTGGGCCGTGAACGAGATGGAACGCCGCTACAAGCTGATGAGCAAGATGGGCGTGCGTAACCTGGCCGGCTACAACGCGAAGATTGCCGACGCGAAAAAGCGCGAAGAACACATCCCGAATCCGTTCAGCCTGACGCCGGATGCGCCGGAGCCGCTGGAAAAACTGCCGACCATCGTCATCATCATCGACGAGCTGGCCGATTTGATGATGGTGGTGGGCAAAAAAGTCGAGGAATTGATCGCGCGTATCGCGCAAAAGGCGCGCGCCGCCGGCTTGCACTTGATTCTGGCCACGCAGCGCCCATCTGTAGACGTGATCACGGGTTTGATCAAGGCCAACATTCCCACGCGTATCGCCTTCCAGGTATCGTCGAAGATCGACTCGCGCACCATTCTGGATCAGATGGGCGCGGAAACCCTGCTGGGCATGGGTGACATGCTGTACATGCCGCCCGGCACCGGCTTGCCGATGCGCGTGCACGGCGCGTTCGTGTCCGATGAAGAAGTCCACCGCGTTGTCAGCCATTTGAAGCTGCAGGGCGAACCTAATTACATCGAGGGCATCCTCGAAGGCGGCACCCTGGAAGGCGACGGCGCCGAAGGCGGCGCGCCGGGCGAGGGCGGCGGCGAGGCCGATGCCCTGTACGACCAGGCGGTGGCGGTGGTGCTGAAAAACCGCCGCGCCTCGATTTCGCTGGTGCAGCGCCATTTGCGCATCGGCTACAACCGCGCCGCCCGTCTGCTCGAGCAGATGGAGCAGAGCGGGGTGGTATCAACCATGCAATCCAATGGCAACCGGGAAATCCTGGTGCCGGCGGCAAGTGCCGAACAAGGGTAAAGAATGAAAAGCAATACTTTCGCAACAAAAATGATGATCGGCGCGGCCAGCGTTGCCTGCAGCCTGCTGTTCGCGGCCAGCGCCTCGGCCAGCGCGCTCGAGCAATTCAAGAGCTTTGCGGCCGGCACCAAGTCGGCCAAGGGCGAGTTCGTGCAGCGCCAAGTCAAGAAGGCGGACGCCAGCGGCAAGGCGAAAGTGTCGACGCCGGCCAGCGGCACGTTCGAGTTCGCCCGCCCTGGCAAGTTCATCTGGACCTACCTGAAGCCGTACGAGCAGTTGCTGCAAGCGGACGGCGACAAGCTGTATATCTACGACAAGGACTTGAGCCAAGTGACGGTCAAGAAACTGGGCGACGCGCTCGGTTCCTCGCCGGCGGCCATCTTGTTCGGCAGCAACGACCTGGAAAAGAATTTCACCCTGGCCGAAGCGGGCACGCGCGATGGCCTGGAATGGCTGAAAGCGACGCCGAAAGCCAAGGACACGACGTTCGACGAAATCACCATCGGCCTGCGCAACGGCGTGCCGGAAGCGATGGAATTGCGCGATTCGTTCGGCCAGACCTCGGTGCTGGCGTTCAAGAACTTCCAGAAGAATCCGGCGCTTTCGGCCAATCACTTTAAATTTGTCATGCCCAAGGGCGCCGACGTCATTAATAATTAAGACTGTCGCGCCTTGCGGATGAGCCGGCCTCGCAGCAATGCGGGGCTTTTGCATTCTTATTAGGTAACTCATTATGGCGGATCTCTTTTCCACCGCACTGCGCCAGCCGCTGGCCGAAGCCTTGCGGCCAGCCACCCTGAACGAAGTCATCGGCCAGACGCACCTGCTGGGCGTGGGCAAGCCGCTGCGCCTCGCGTTCGAGGCGGGCAAGGCCCATTCGATGATTTTATGGGGGCCGCCCGGCGTGGGCAAGACCACCCTGGCGCGCCTGATGGCGAATGCCTTCGACAGCGAATTCATCGCCCTGTCGGCCGTATTTGCTGGCGTGAAAGATATCCGCGCAGCCATGGACCAGGCCCGCCACAGCCTGGACCAGTTCGGCAAGCACACCTTGTTGTTCGTCGACGAGATACACAGGTTTAATAAATCGCAGCAGGACGCCTTGCTGCCCTTCGTGGAATCGGGCCTCGTGACGTTCATCGGCGCGACGACGGAAAACCCCAGCTTCGAAGTCAATTCGGCGCTGCTGTCGCGCGCGCAAGTGTATGTGTTGAAATCGCTCAACGAAGACGAGATGAAGCAGTTGCTGGCCAAGGCGCAAAGCACGGCGCTGACGCACCTGACCTTCGACGAGGCGGCGGCCGATACCCTGATCGGCTACGCGGACGGCGATGCGCGCCGCTTCTTGAATTTGCTGGAGCAGGCCGAGACGGCCGCCAGCTCGACGGGCACGACCAAAATCGACGCGGCCTTCGTCGACAATGCGCTGACCTTGAATTCGCGCCGCTTCGACAAGGGCGGCGATAATTTCTATGACCAGATTTCCGCTCTGCATAAATCCGTGCGCGGTTCCAACCCGGACGCGGCCCTGTACTGGTTTTGCCGCATGATCGACGGCGGCGCCGACCCCCGTTATTTGTCGCGGCGCATCGTGCGCATGGCCTGGGAAGACATCGGCCTGGCCGACCCTCGCGCCTTGACGATGGTCAATGACGCGGCGGAAACGTATGAACGGCTCGGTTCGCCCGAAGGCGAGCTGGCGCTGGGCCAGGCCGTGATTTACCTGGCGATTGCCGCGAAAAGCAATGCCGGCTACAACGCTTTTAATACCGCCATGGCGTTCGTCAAGAAAGACAAATCGAAGGAAGTGCCCGTGCACTTGCGCAATGCGCCGACGAAGCTGATGAAGGAGCTCGGCTACGGCCATGCCTACCGCTACGCGCACGATGAACCTGATGCGTATGCGGCCGGTGAAACGTATTTTCCGGACGGCATGGCGGAACCGGGCTGGTACCAGCCCGTGCCCCGCGGCCTGGAAAGCAAGATTGCCGACAAGCTGGCCTGGCTGCGTGAGCTGGACAGAAAAGCAGGAAAACCAGCCGGCAAGGGCTGAGGCTTACAGGCCCAGCAAAGTGAAACCGTCGTCCTGCGGCGCGTAGCCCACCAGCTGGCGCGTCGCCGCGATCGACAGCCGCTTGTAACGGTTGTCCGACACGCCGTGCACGACGTGATAGCCGGCCGGCACGTCCGCCGCCACGCAGCGGGCCAGCAATTGCACCACGTCGCGCTCGCTGATGAAGGCGGCGATGTCGCGCGCGCTGTGCTGTTGACCTGGCGCAAAGTGGGCCACGTTGGCGATGCGCACGGCGATCGTCGTCATGCCATGCTGGTGGGCGAATGCGGAGGCCACGCCTTCGCCGAAGGCCTTGCTGGCGCCATACATGTTCGCCGGGCGCGCCGGCATGTGCTCATGCACCTGTACGTCGAGCGGATAGCCTTCGATGGCTTGCGCGCTGCTGGCGAACACGACTCTTTTCACGCCTTGCGCCTGCGCCGCGCGGAAGATGTTGTGCGTGCCGATGATGTTCGGCTGCAACAGTTGCGCATCGAAATCGGCGCTGGCGTGCGGCACGCCGGCCAGGTGAAGCACCACGTCGATGTTGGCGCAGGCGGCCAGGCAGGCGGCGTAGTCGCTCACGTCGAGCTGAATGAACGGGCAGGGCGCTTCGGCCAGCTTGCCTGTGTGCAGGTCGGCCAGGCGCAGGGAAAATTCCCCGTGCCGGCTCTTCCAGAAAACGGTGCCGATAACGCCGGCGGCGCCCGTGACGAGGACGCGCAGTGGTGGTGCTTGAGTCATGTATTCCTAATATTCAAGGTGTGAGGCAGTGCCAGGTTCAGCCAGCGCAGCAGGGCGGGGCGCGGTGCGGCAGTGCCATGCACGCGGATGTGTCCGCTACCCACGGCTTCGACCAGCACCAGGCCGTCATTCGGTATCGTGTAGCGTTCGCCGCTGCGCAGCACGCAATCCTCGAACTGGGCGTAGGCCGTGATCCACGCCGTGCCGGACAGGCATTCGATGACCTTGGCGTGCGCTTTTTCCAGGCGCAAGGGCCGTTCGCTGCGTAATTCGTGGTCGGTATGCATGGCGTCGCTCCTGTTGTGCTGACAGGAACAGCTTATGCCCTTGCCGTGAACCATGACAGATGCAGGAAAACGAAATTGTGATGAATACAGTACACTTCGCCGTAGACTGTGCTTATCAAAAAAGCGGGCAACTGTATCTGTGCCGGCCCCGCGCGGCGGCCGCATACTGAAGGGATGAACATGAGCGCGCATTTGAATCTGTACGAGCACCTGGCCAACGAGCTGGGTGCGCTGATCGACTCGCGCGTGTTCGCGCCCGGCGACCGCCTGCCGTCGATACGCCACCTGGCGCAGCAAAAGCGCATTTCCATCAGTACCGTGATGCAAGCCTTGCGCCTGATGGAAGACCGGGGGCAAGTCGATGCGCGGCCCCAGTCCGGCTATTTCGTGCGCCACCGGGCGCCACGCCGGCCCTGCAGCGCCGACGCCCAGCACCTGAAGGAGCCGGCCTTTGTCGGCATCAACAATCTGTTGATGCGCGTGCTGAAGGACAACGAGACGGCGAATATCGTGCAGCTGGGCACGGCCTGGCCGCCCGACGAGATCCTGCCGATCAAGCGCATGCAGCGCACCATCAGCGCGGTGGCGCGGCGCGATCCCGTCCTGCTGAGTAAAGTCAGCTGCTACGACATCAGCGAAGGCAATTTCCTGCGCCAGGTGGCGCGCCGCGCGCTGGACTGGGGCAAGCTCGATCCGCACGAGATCGTCGTGACGAATTCCTGCACGGAAGCGATCAGCCTGTGCCTGCGCGCCGTCGCCAAGCCGGGCGACACCATCGCCATCGAGTCGGCCACGTATTTCGTGCTGCTGCAAATGATCGAAAGCCTGGGCATGAAGGCGCTGGAAATTCCCACCGACCCGAAGACGGGGCCGTCGCTCGACGCGCTGGAACTGGCCTTGCGCGCCGGCCTCGTGCAAGCGTGCCTGTTCGTGCCGAACGCAAATAATCCTTTGGGCTGCGTCATGCCGGAAGCAAACAAGAAGCGGCTGGCGGGGCTGCTGTCGGAATTCAATATTCCGCTGGTGGAAGACGACGTATATGGCGACCTGTGCTTTGCGCCGCAGCGTCCGTGGCCCGTGAAGGCTTACGACACGAGCGGCAACGTTTTATTGTGCTCCTCGTTTTCCAAGGCGATTACGCCCGCGTCGCGCGTGGGCTACGTGCTGGCCGGGCGTTTCGCGCAGGAAGTGGCGCTGCTGAAAACCGTGTCGAGCGGCGCCACCAGCCATTTCTTCCAGGCCGTGCTGGCAGACTTTCTGGAAGGCAGCAGCTACGATCAGCAGCTGCGCAAGATGCGGCGCACCCTGGTGCAGCGCATCGCCCGCATGTCCGACGCCGTGGCGGCCAGCTTTCCGGCGGACTGCATGCTGTCCGAGCCGCAGGGCGGTTTCGTGCTGTGGGTGCAGATGCCGCCGCAAGTCGATGCGCTGGCCCTGCATGGCCAGGCGATCGCGGACGGCGTAGCGTATATGCCGGGCCAGCTGTTCTCGGCCTCGGGCAAGTTCGGCAATTATCTGCGCCTCAATTGCGGCAATGCGTGGACGCCGCGCATCGAGCAGGCTATCGGTCGCTTAGGGCGTCTGGTCAAGGACGCCTTGTAGAACGCCTGTCAAAACCTGTTGCGCGGCGCGCTTTGCGGCCTGCGATGCTCACCGTGCTCTAGCACGGTTGCGCTTCTTAGCCACAAATCACTGCCGCTCGCTACGGTTTTGTCAGGCATTGTTCATTCCCTTGTTTTCCCTTCAGTCCCCCATTTTCACCGTTCGCTCCCTGTTTTTCGCCGCTGGTCGCAAGCCGGTGGCGTTGTTTGCGGCTGTTGGCTAAAGTACCACCATACCAGCAGCAGTCAACGAAACAAACCAACCAGGAGTCACATCATGAACGCACTGAAAAACATGGAAATCACCTTTGTCGCCGCCGCCATCATCGCCATCGGCGCCAGCTTCGCCACCGCCGGCGCGAATACCCTGGAAGTGAGCGCCAGCAGCAGCGTGATCGCCCAGGCCGCAGACATGCCTGTCGTTACCGTCAGCGCCCGCCGCCTGACCGCTGCCGAAAAAGCCGCGTTCATTTAAGCAATAAGCCAGGCAGAAAATGTAAAGCGGGCGCGAGTGCCCGGCCAGGCCGCCATGACGATGGTTGACCTTGCGCAAAACTCATCGAAGTGAACTGGGTCTTGGTACAATGAGTGCTTTCGATACATCGGCACCGCCATCCACCCATGATAGATATCCAACTTCTCCGTAAAGACATCGCCACCGTCGCAGAACGCCTGGCGACGCGCAAATTCCAGCTCGACGTGGCAGGCTTTACCGCCCTCGAAGCCGAACGCAAGGCGATCCAGACGCGCACCGAAGAGCTGCAGGGCAAGCGCAATGCGCTGTCCAAGCAAATCGGCATGTTGAAAGGCAAGGGGGAAGACACCTCGGCCGTGATGGCGCAAGTGGCTGGCCTGGGCGATGAGCTGAAAGCCGATGAAGCGGCCCTGACCCTGGTGCAAGCCAAGCTGAGCGATTTCATCATGGCCGTGCCGAACTTGCCGCATGAATCGTCGCCCCTGGGCACGGACGAGTCGGGCAACGTGGAAGTGCGCAAGGTCGGCACGCCACGCACCTTCGATTTCGAGGTCAAGGATCACGTCGACGTGGGCGGCCCGCTGGGCCTCGACTTCGAAGTGGCTACCAAGCTGACCGGTTCGCGCTTCTCCGTCATGAAGGGCGGCATCGCCCGCCTGCACCGCGCACTGGCGCAATTCATGCTCAACACCCACGTGGACGAGCACGGCTACACGGAATGCTATACGCCGTACATGGTCAACGCCGATTCCTTGCGCGGCACGGGCCAGTTGCCGAAATTCGAAGCCGATCTGTTCTCGGTGAAAAAAGGCGGCGCGGAAGGCGAGGGCGAGACCTTCTACCTGATCCCCACGTCGGAAGTGTCGCTGACCAACATCGCGCGCGATGAAATCCTGGCGCTCGATCAACTGCCCCTGAAAATGACGGCCCACACGCCATGCTTCCGCTCGGAAGCGGGCAGCTACGGCCGCGACACGCGCGGCATGATTCGCCAGCACCAGTTCGACAAGGTGGAAATGGTGCAAGTAGTGCATCCGGACACGTCGTACCAGGTGCTGGAAGAAATGGTCGGCCATGCGGAAGCCATCTTGCAACGCCTGGGCCTGCCATACCGCGTGATGTCGCTGTGCACGGGCGACATGGGTTTCGGCGCCACCAAGACCTTCGACCTGGAAGTATGGCTGCCGGCGCAAAACACCTACCGCGAGATTTCGTCCCTGTCGAATTGCGAAGCCTTCCAGGCCCGCCGCATGCAGGCGCGTTTCCGCAACGCGGCCGGCAAGCCGGAACTGGCGCACACCCTGAACGGCTCCGGTCTGGCGGTGGGCCGCACCCTGGTGGCCGTGCTGGAAAACTACCAGCAAGCGGACGGCAGCGTCGAGATCCCGGCCGTGCTGCGCCCGTACATGGGTGGCCTGACGCACCTGAAGGCCTGAAAGGTTCACGCAGCCCGGTGAATGGAAGGCGCAAAATAGTCCTTCCATTTTTCCAAGCGGCTGCTATAATCTTGCCTTCTCGCAGCAATGCGGGAAAGACCGCAGCAAATGGAGAGGTGGCAGAGTGGTCGAATGTACTTGACTCGAAATCAAGCGTACGTTAAATCGTACCGTGGGTTCGAATCCCACCCTCTCCGCCAGAACAAATAGAGAAAGCTCCCGCAAGGGAGCTTTTTTTATTTGTGGCGGCGAAGAGGAGCAAGGCGCCTGCGCGCCTTGCGCGTGGGATTCGAAGACGAGCGCGTATTCGCGCGAGGCTCCCCGAATCGTCAAATTGGTTTTCACGCGTGCGCCAAGGTGGCGTCTACAAAGGCGAGCCGCGCCTTGTACGAGGCTCCCCGAATCGCCCGATCAGTTTTTTGGTTTGGCTACCAGCCCTCAGTTGCAAATCGCCAATAAAACCCCTACCCAACCCAACAATCCCCATGCTAAAATAGCGCCTCGTTCAAACAGGCACGTCAGTTTGAACGAATAGACCGCAGTAAACGGAGAGGTGGCAGAGTGGTCGAATGTACTTGACTCGAAATCAAGCGTACGTTAAATCGTACCGTGGGTTCGAATCCCACCCTCTCCGCCAGAATACATAAGAGAAGCTCCCGCAAGGGAGCTTTTTTTATGCCCACAACAAATGCCAGCCACCAGCGCATCAAACCCAGGTAGAAAAAACCGCCCAAAGCGCGCAGCGCAAGGCGTTTTTTCCTCCATTCAGACTTTGAAAGCCAGCGTCCCCACTACCGCAAGCTAGTGCACGAGCTTGGCCACCGCAAACGCGACGCCCGACATGGCAATGATCGTCCCCACGCACGACAGGATGACAGTCGACTTCGCCTCAGCCACATCTGACTTGGTCGCATAATTGGAGCGCATCACAGCGAGGTCCAGTTTCAAGCCACTGACATCCGTCTTGAGAACGCCGACATCGGTCTTGAGAGCAGCGACATCCGTTTTCAGACCAGCAACATCCACCTTGAGGCCAGTGACATCCGTTTTCAGACCAGCCACATCCACCTTGATGTCAGCCACATCGACCTTTACATCCTTTACGTCCAGTTTCACACTGGCCATGTCTTTTGCCAGTGCGTTGACTTGCTCGTCCATGGCGCAATCCTCCGTGCTTGTCACTGCATGCTCCTCGCTTTTTTCACCGCTGTCAAACAGTGTCCCGAGGGTATCGCGCATGGCTTTGCTATTGCTTGCCAAGCGTTGCGCCAGCGCCGTCACGCGCTGCAAGTCGGCCATTCCTTCGCCTTGTAGCTGCTCCGTGGCAGTCTGCAATTCCACGGTGATCTGCTCGCTGAGACTGGCTGCGACCTGCAGCCACGCATCGATCTTGCGCTGGCGTGACTGTGGCGTCAGCGCGCCATGCCGCACCTGCGTATCGCTCAGCTTGTGCATGCTGTTCATGCTGCGTCCTCTTCACGTTGGGGCCGATATCGCCCACGCTACTCCTCGCCGATGGTGTCCGCCTTGACCCCGCTCACCCTATGGTAATCTACCGTACCCCCATCCTGCCCCCACCAATAAAACCAATGAGCCGATTCTGGAGCACCATCGTCAGCGAGCTGACCCCCTACATCCCGGGCGAGCAACCGAAACTGCCCGGCCTGGTCAAACTCAACACCAACGAAAACCCGTACGGCCCGTCACCGCAGGTGCTGGCCGCGCTGCGCGACGCCGCCAACGACACGCTGCGCCTGTATCCGGACCCTTCCGCCAGCGAACTGAAGCAAACCCTGGCCACTTACCACGGCTTGAGCAGCGCGCAAGTGTTCGTCGGCAACGGTTCCGACGAAGTGCTGGCGCTGGCCTTCATGGCCTTGCTCAAGCACGATGCGCCGCTGCTGTTCCCGGACATCAGCTACAGCTTCTATCCCGTGTATTGCAAGCTGTACGGCATCGATTACCGCACGGTAGCGCTCGACGAGTCCATGCGCATCCGTCCGGAAGACTACCAGGGGCCGTGCGGCGCCATCATCTTCCCCAATCCCAACGCGCCGACAGGCGTGGACTTGCCGCTGGCCGGCGTGGAAACCATGCTGCGCGAGCATCCCGACGCCGTCGTGGTGGTCGATGAAGCGTATGTGGATTTCGGCGGCGAGAGTGCCGTGGCCCTGGTCGAGCGTTATCCGAACTTGCTGGTGGTGCAGACATTCTCGAAGTCGCGCTCCTTGGCCGGCTTGCGCGTGGGCAGTGCCTTCGGGCATCCTGACCTGATCGAGGCGCTGGAAAGAGTGAAGAACAGTTTCAACTCGTATCCGCTGGACCGGCTGGCGCTGGCCGGTGCGGTCGCGTCGCTGCACGACGAAGCGTATTTCCAGCAGACGCGCCAGGCCGTGATCGCCAGCCGCGAACAGCTGACGGCGGACTTGGCGGCGCTGGGCTTCGAGGTGCTGCCCTCGGTGGCCAATTTCGTCTTTGCCCGCCACCCGCAGCATGACGCGGCGCAACTGGCCGCCGGCTTGCGCGCCCGCTCCGTGATCGTGCGCCATTTCAACGCGCCGCGCATCAGCCAGTATTTGCGCATCAGCATCGGCAACCCAGCCGAATGCGCAGCCCTGGTGGCGGCGCTGCGCGACCTGCTGTGACGCCATGCTGACCTTCTTGCCTGCCAGCCTGGCCGATGGCGAGGCGCTGGCCAGCCTGCGCGTGGCTGCCATGCGCGCAAGCCTGGAGCGCATCGGCCGCTATGATCCGCAGCGGGCGCGCGATCGTTTCCTGGCCACTTTTGATCCAGCCCGTACCTGGCAGTTGCGCCATGACGACACGCTGGCCGGCTTCTATGTGTTGCGGCCGCAAGCGGACTATCTGTTGCTCGACCACCTCTACCTGGCGCCCGGCTACCAGCGGCAAGGCATGGGCGCGGCCGTGCTGGCGCGCGTGTTTGCCGAGGCCGATGCGGCCCGCCAGAGCGTGCGCGTGGGCGCCTTGCGCGGCAGCGAGGCGAACCGCTTCTATGTGCGTCACGGCTTCGTGCCCGATGGCGAGGAAGAGTTCGACCTGTATTATCGGCGCGCCCCCGCGCCTTGATGCTGCCGGCGGCGACTGTTTGTGCAACAATAATCGGATTCATTCATCGACAGGACGGACAATATGGCAAAAGTGGCATTCATCGGTTTGGGCGTCATGGGTTTTCCCATGGCAGGTCACCTGGCGGCGGGCGGGCACGACGTCACCGTGTACAACCGCAATCCGGCCCGCGCGGCCGCCTGGCTGGAACAGCACAAGGGCAGCAGCGCCGCCACGCCGGCCGCCGCCGCTGCAGGCGCCGAGTTCGTGTTTACGTGCATCGGCAACGATAATGATCTGTATCAAGTCATCCTGGAAGAGGGCGGCTTGCTGTCCGCCATGGCGCCGGGCAGCATCCTGATCGACCATACAACGGCCTCGGCCGAAGCGGCGCGTACCATCCACGCGGCGGCGAAAGAGCGGGGCGTGTTCTTCCTCGATGCGCCCGTGTCCGGTGGCCAGGCGGGCGCGGAAAACGGCAAGCTGACCGTGATGGTGGGCGGCGATGCGGAAGCGTATGCAAGGGCCGAGCCCGTCATCGCGCTGTTCTCGCGCGCCGTCACCTACATGGGTGCTTCCGGTTCCGGCCAGCTCACAAAAATGGTCAACCAGATCTGCATCGCGGGCCTCGTGCAAGCCTTGAGCGAAGGCATCGCCTTTGCGGAAAACGCGGGCCTGGACGCGGCCCTCGTCGTCGACGTGATTTCCAAGGGCGCGGCGCAGTCGTGGCAGCTGGAAAACCGGGGCAAGACCATGATCGAACGCAAATTCGACTTCGGCTTCGCCGTCGACCTGATGCGCAAGGATCTGGGCATCTGCCTCGCCGAAGCCAAGCGCAACGGCAGCGACTTGCCCGTGACGACCTTGACGGACCAGTTCTATGGCGAAGTGCAGCAGGCGGGCGGCAACCGCTACGATACATCCAGCCTGATTACCCGCCTGAACAAAAAGTAAGCCCTCAGGCTCATAGTTAAAGAGCGGCGCGTCCCTGCAAAGGGCCGCGCCGCTTGTCGTTTACGCCAGCATCAACCTTAAAACGTCAGTTTCCGGAACATCCGGTTTCGATTTTCATGGAAAAGCATGGACTTCGCTAGCTCATCGTGTATTATTAAAAAACGAGATGAAATGTCCCAATTTTTAAAACATTATGAGCGGACCCGCATGAAAACCAACTCCTCAGCGATAACACGCGTTGTCGACAAGAACATTCCCTACCTGTCTTCCGCCGTCGCCATCTGGCGCCCCCGGGCCGTGCTGCGCAGCTGGCCCGGCGTGGCCATCGCGCTGGTGATCGCCCTGTCGGCCACCTTTATTTCCAGCAATTACGGCGGCCCCCAGTTGCTGTACGCGCTGTTCTTCGGCCTGGCCTTCCACTTCCTCGCCTCCGACCCCACCTGCAAGCCCGGCATCGAGTTTTGCAGCAAGGTGCTGCTGCGCACGGGCGTGGCCCTGCTGGGCGCGCGCATCACCTTCAACCAGATCGCTTCCGTGGGCGTGACGCCCTTATTGATCGTCGTCGGCGGCCTGGTGGCCACCCTGGGTTTCGGCTATATGCTGGCCAGGTGGCTGAAGCGTCCCATCACGGAAGGCATCCTGTCCGGTGGTTCCGTCGCCATCTGCGGCGCCTCGGCCGCGCTGGCCATCTCGGCCGTGCTGCCGCAAACCAAGGAAAACGAAAAGTTCACGCTGCTGACGGTGGTGGGCGTGACGTCGCTGTCGACCCTGGCCATGATCGTCTACCCGCTGCTGGTCAAGCTGCTGGGCTTTGACCCGACGGAGGCGGGCGTATTCATCGGCGGCACCATCCATGATGTAGCGCAAGTGGTGGGCGCCGGCTACCTGGTCAGCAACCACACGGGCGACGTGGCCACCTTCGTGAAACTGACGCGCGTCGCGTGCCTCGTGCCCGTCGTGCTGGGCCTGTCGATCATGTTCAAGCGCAAGGATGGCAAGAGCGAAGTCGATGCGCCGCCGCTCGTACCCTTCTTCCTGATCGGCTTTGTCTGGCTCGTCATCACGAACAGCCTGGGCCTGATTCCGCAGGAAGTGAATGGCTGGATCAACAATGCCTCGCGCGCCTGTCTCGTCATCGCCATCGCCGCGCTGGGCGTGAAAACGTCGTTCCAGTCGCTGGCCTCGCTGGGCTGGCGTCCCGTGATCATGCTGGTGATGGAAACGGTGTGGATTGCCGCCTTCGTCGCCATCGCCGTCCTGCTGACGCGCTGAGCGAACCGGGCCCGCCATGAAGATCCTCGTCCTCGGCGCCGGCGTGGTCGGCACGGCATCGGCCTGGTATTTGCGCCAGGCGGGTCACGACGTGCGCGTGCTCGAGCGCCAAGCGGGCGCGGCGCAGGAAACCAGTTTTGCCAACGGCGGGCAGATTTCCGTCTCGCATGCGGAGCCGTGGGCCAATCCCGCCACCCTGCGCAAGGTCGTGCGCTGGCTGGGCAAGGACGATGCGCCGCTGCTGTTCCGCCCTCGCCTGGATGCGCTGCAATGGCAGTGGGCCTTGCACTACCTGCGCGAATGTTTGCCGTCGCGGGTGGCGCGCAATATGCGCCAGATCGTCGCCCTGGCCGAGTACAGCCGGCAGAGTTTGCAAGCCTTGCGGCGCGAGACGGGCATCGCGTATGACCACCTGGAGCGGGGCATCCTGCATTTTTATACGGACCAGCAGGAGTTTGACAAATCGCAAGCGGGCGCCGCGCTGTTGCGCGACCTGGGCTGCCCGCGCAACACCGTCAGCGCCGATGAAGTGATACGGCTGGAGCCGGCCCTGGCCTACGCCCGCCGGCACATCGTCGGCGGCGATTTCACGGCCAGCGACGAGTCGGGCGACGTGCATCTGTTTACCACGGCACTGGCCGCGCGCGCCGCGGCGGCCGGCGTGGATTTCCAGTACGGCACCACCGTGACGCGCCTGCTGGCCGATGGCGAACGCATCGCGGGCGTGGAATGCATCGATGCGCACGGGCGCCACCGCCTGGAATACGCGGACGCCGTGGTGGTGGCCATGGGCAGCTTTTCCGCGCCCTTGCTGCAGCCGCTGGGCATACGCTTGATGCTGTATCCGGGCAAAGGTTATTCCGCCACCTATCCCATCCTTGACCCGTCCGCCGCACCGACCGTCTCGCTGACGGACGACGGCCACAAATTGGTGTTTTCGCGCCTGGGCGAGCGCCTGCGCGTGGCGGGCACGTGCGAGCTGAACGGCTACACGCGAGAGCTGAACCCCGTGCGCTGCGCCGCCATCACGCGCCGCGTGCAGGCGCTGTTTCCCCATGCCTGCGATTACAGCGATCCCGTCTACTGGGCCGGCTTGCGCCCCCTGACGCCGTCGAACGTGCCCTACATCGGCGCCACGCGCTACCGCCAGCTGTTCCTCAACACGGGCCACGGCACCCTGGGCTGGACCATGGGCTGCGGCGCGGGCAGGGCGTTGGCCGACCTCGTGTCGGGACGCCGGCCGGAAGTCGATTTTGCGTTTTGCGGCGAGCCGCCCCGGCAAGAGACCGCTTTGGTTCAACTTAGGAGAGCACCACGATGAGAGACGACGCCACCCCCGCACAAAACGGCCTGACCCTGGCCGGCACCACCTACCAGTCGCGCCTGCTGGTGGGCACGGGCAAGTACAAGGATTTCGAGGAAACGCGCCTGGCCATCGAGGAGAGCGGCGCCGACATCGTCACGGTGACGATACGCCGGGTCAACATCGGCCAGGAAAAGGGCGAGCCGAACTTGCTCGACTTCATCCCGCCATCGAAATACACGATTCTGCCCAACACGGGCGGCTGCTACAACGCGCGCGACGCCGTCTACACCTTGCAGCTGGCGCGCGAGTTGCTGGGCGGCCACCCGCTGTGCAAGCTGGAAGTGCTGGGCGATGAAAAGACCTTGTTCCCGAACATGCCGGAAACCTTGAAGGCGGCCGGGGAGCTGGTGCGCGACGGCTTCCAGGTGATGGTGTATTGCAGCGACGACCCCATCCAGGCGCGCATGCTGGAAGACCTCGGCTGCATCGCCGTCATGCCGCTGGCCTCCCTGATCGGCTCGGGCATGGGCATTTTGAATCCGTGGAATTTGTCGCTGATCATCGAGCAAGCCCGCGTGCCCGTGCTGGTCGATGCGGGCGTGGGCACGGCGTCGGACGCGGCCATCGCCATGGAACTCGGTTGCGACGGCATTTTGATGAATACCGCCATCGCGGCGGCGCGCGAACCGATACGCATGGCGCGCGCCATGAAACTGGCAGTGCAGGGCGGGCGCGAGGCTTACCTGGCCGGACGCATGCCCCGGAGAGCGAACGCCATGAGCGCTTCGCCCTCGTCGCCGATGGCCGGGCTGATCGCCTGAGCGGCCGCATTTGCAGCATTTGCAGCACCGTTGTTGATTCTTGTTGAAGTACCCATAAAAACCACAATACCTGGAGATGACATGAAACACACACTCGTAGCGGCAGCCATCCTGGCTTCCTTCCTTGCCGGCAACGCCAGCGCCCAGTCGTCCGTCACCGTGTACGGCTTGCTCGACGCGGGCCTGACGTCCGAACACGGCGGCGCGGACGGTTCCGTCACCAAACTGGCCACCGGCGTGCAGTCGGGCAGCCGCATCGGCTTCAAGGGCACGGAAGACCTGGGCAATAATTTAAAGGCCAACTTCTTGCTGGAAAATGGCCTCGACGTGGATACGGGCGCCAACCGCCAGGGCGCCTTGTTCGGACGCAAGGCTTACGTGGGCCTGTCGGGCGGCTTCGGCGCCGTGAACCTGGGCTTGCAGCACAACCCGCTGTTCACTGCGCTGGACAATATCGACCCGTTCGAGACGGGCATGACGGGCGCCTCGATCAACCTGATGAGCGTGGCCAGCCTGCGCACGAAAAATTCCATCATGTACGAGACGCCGAAGGTGAACGGCTTGTCGGCCGCCGTCATGGTCGGCCTGGGCGAAAAGCCGGACAGCAACACGCTGGGCCGCACCATCGACTTTTCCATCGACTACGCCAATGGCCCGCTGGTGCTGACCCTGGCCCACGACAACCGCAAGGATACGCCGCTGAACACGGCGAAAGTCACCTTGCTGGGCGGCACCTACGACTTCGGCCCCGCCAAGCTGCACGCCGCGTATGAGACGGACAAGGACGATGCGGGCACGGATTTCCGCAACTACATGCTGGGCGCATCGGCCCCCGTGGGTGCGGCCGGCAGCGTGATGGCATCGTACATCCGCAAGGATGACCGCACGAATGCACGCCGCGGCGGGCGCCAGTTGGCCATCGGCTACACGTATGCCTTGTCCAAGCGCACGAATCTGTACACCTCGTACGGCCGCATCAGCAACGATGGCGCGGGCACCAACTTCGTCGGCGATGCATCGAGCGGCGGCAGCGTGCCCTTGCCTGGACATAACTCGAGCGCCTTCACGGCCGGCATGCGCCTGAAGTTCTAAGCGCGACGGCGCAGCGAGGGATGGCGGCTTGTCTGTTGCGGATAAGCCGCCATTGTTGTTTCAGGAGTGGGGCAAAGTCACGGATTCCGGATTCAGGAATGAAACAGTCCGATTTTTCATGAAATTTCATTGACAGCGCATTTCGCAACCGTTAAATTGAACACGTATTTCAAATATCGGAACAAAATATACCGATTTTTCATAAAACCGTAAGGAGACTGAGCCATGACCGATTTGTCCGACCAAAAAGCCGCCGCCGCAGCGATACCTGTAGGCCCGCAAAAGATGACGCCTTCCGAAGCGTTCGTGGAAACCCTGGCCGCCAATGGCGTGACCGACATGTTCGGCATCATGGGCTCGGCCTTCATGGACCCGATGGATATCTTCGCCCCCGCCGGCATCCGATTGATTCCCGTCGTGCACGAGCAGGGCGCCGGCCACATGGCCGACGGCTATGCCCGCGTCTCGGGCCGCCATGGCGTGGTCATCGGCCAGAACGGCCCCGGCATCAGCAATTGCGTCACCGCCATCGCCGCCGCCTACTGGGCGCACACGCCGGTGGTCATCATTACTCCCGAGACGGGCACCATGAGCATGGGCCTGGGCGGCTTCCAGGAAGCGAACCAGTTGCCGATGTTCGAGGAATTTACGAAATATCAAGGTCACGTGACGAATCCCGCCCGCATGGCGGAATTCACGGGCCGCTGCTTCGACCGCGCCATGTCGGAAATGGGGCCGACCCAGCTGAATATCCCGCGTGACTATTTCTATGGCGAAATCAAGGCGGAAATCCCGAAACCGAACCGCCTGGACCGTGGCGCCGGCGGCGAGCAAAGCCTCAACGATGCGGCGGAATTGCTGGCCAAGGCCAAGTTCCCCGTCATCATCTCGGGCGGCGGCGTCGTCATGGGCGAAGCCATAGAAGAGTGCAAGGCCCTGGCCGAGCGCCTGGGCGCGCCCGTCGTCAACAGCTATCTGCACAATGACTCCTTCCCCGCCAGCCATCCGCTGTGGTGCGGCCCGCTCGGCTACCAGGGTTCGAAAGCGGCGATGAAACTGATCGCCCAGGCCGACGTCGTCGTGGCCCTCGGTTCGCGCCTGGGACCGTTCGGCACCTTGCCGCAGCACGGCATGGATTACTGGCCGAAAAACGCCAAGATCATCCAGATCGACGCGGACAACAAGATGCTGGGCCTCGTGAAAAAGATTTCGGTGGGCATCTGCGGCGACGCCAAGGCGGCAGCCAAGGCGATTATTGCCCGCCTGGATGGCAAGAAGCTCGATTGCGACGCCACGCGCGACGCACGCTATGCCACCGTGCAAGCGGAAAAGGCTGCGTGGGAAGAGGAATTGACGAACTGGACGCATGAGAAAGATGCGTACAGCCTGGACATGATCGAAGAACAAAAGAAAGAGCCAGGCAACTATCTGCACCCGCGTCAGGTCTTGCGCGAGCTGGAAAAAGCCATGCCGGAAGACGTGATGGTGTCGACCGACATCGGCAACATCAACTCGGTGGCCAACAGCTACCTGCGCTTCGAAAAGCCGCGCAGCTTCTTTGCGGCGATGAGCTTTGGCAATTGCGGTTATGCGTTTCCGACCATCATCGGAGCCAAGGTGGCCGCACCGCACCGTCCGGCCGTGTCGTATGCGGGCGACGGCGCCTGGGGCATGAGCTTGATGGAAACGATGACCTGCGTGCGCCACAACATTCCCGTCACCGCCGTGGTGTTCCACAACCGCCAGTGGGGCGCGGAAAAGAAAAACCAGGTGGATTTCTACAACCGCCGCTTCGTGGCAGGCGAGCTGGACAACCAGAGCTTTGCGGAAATTGCGCGGGCCATGGGCGCCGAAGGCATCACGGTCGACAAGCTGGAAGACGTGGGCCCGGCCCTGAAAAAGGCGATCGACATGCAGATGAATGAAGGCAAGACCACCATCATCGAAATCATGTGCACGCGCGAGCTGGGCGACCCGTTCCGCCGCGATGCGCTGAGCAAACCGATCCGCCATCTGGACAAGTACAAAGACTACGTGTAATCAGTCTGCCCGATCCTTGTATGACCCCGGCAATCGCGCCGGGTTTTATGTGCCGGAATCATGTTTCATGTCTCATGCTTCATGCTTGCGTGGTTCCGGCATTTTTTTACCGAATTGGAGTCGCCATGAAAGCCCTGCACCGCATCATCGCGCAAGCCCGCGCCGTGCCGAAAAACATCGTCTTGTGCGAGGGCGGCGACGTGCGCGTGCTGCAGGCGGCCGCGCGGGCGGCCAGCGACGGCCTGGCGCACATCACCATCGTCGGCAAGCCGGCCGCCATCCTGGCCCTGGCGCGCGAACAGGCGCTGGACCTGGATGCCGTGCGCCTGGTCGACCCGGAAACGTCCGACGAGTCGGAACACTATGCCCAGCAATTGTTTGTGCTGCGTCAAGCCAAGGGCATGACGGTGGAGCAGGCGAGGATCGCCGTGCAAGATCCCTTGTGCTACGCCAACCTGATGGTGCGCCTGGGCGACGCGGACGGTTGCGTGGCGGGGGCCGTGCACACGACGGCCGATGTGGTGCGCAGCGCCATCCAGATCATTGGCGTCGACCCGGCCTTCAAGCTCGTGTCGAGCTTTTTCCTGATGATGCTGTGCGAACCGTTCCACAGCCTGAAGGGCGGTTTCATCTTTTCCGACTGCGCCCTCGTCGTCGACCCGAAGGCGGAGGAATTGGCCGACATCGCCATGGCCGCCGCCGACAGCGCGCAAGCCTTGCTGATGGAAGAGCCGCGCGTGGCCATGCTGTCGTTTTCCACCAGCGGCAGCGCCCACCACGCGGCCGTCGACAAGGTGCATGCGGCCACGGACCGGGTCAAGGCCCAGCGTCCGCTGCTGGCCATCGATGGCGACGTGCAGCTCGATGCGGCCATCGTGGCCGAGATTTCGCAAAGAAAAGTCAAGGATTCCGTCGTCAACGGCCGCGCGAACGTGCTGGTGTTCCCCAACCTGGACGCGGGCAATATCGGCTATAAATTGGCCGAACGCATGGGCGGCGCCGTCGCCATCGGCCCGCTGCTGCAAGGCTTGAACAAACCGGCCAACGATCTGTCGCGCGGTTGCTGCGCCGACGACGTGTATAACGTGATTGCCGTCACGTCCGTGCAGGCCCAGGGTGGGCGCTGAGTTGTTCAGCCTGCCCGTGCTGGCGCTGCTGGGCGTGGTGGCGGCGGGCACGTATTTCCAGACCGTCACGGGTTTCGGACTGGGCATGATCGTCATGGGCGTGGCCAGCGGCCTGGGCCTGGCGTCCGTGCCCGCGCTGGCGGCCCTCGTCAGTTTGTTGTCCCTGGCCAATTGTCTCGTGGCCTTGCCGGGCGCCTTGCACCACCTGGACTGGCGCGCCATCCGCGCCGCCAGCATCGGCTTGCTGCCGGCCATGGCGGCCGGTGTCTTGCTATTGGGATACCTGGACCAGGCGTATGCGCCCATCCTGAGACTCTTGCTGGGCGCGGCCATCGTGTATGGCGGTGTCAGCATCCTGCTGCAGGCGCCGCCGGGACCGGGCGCGGCCGACAAGCGCAGCTTCTTCATCAGCGGCGTGTGCGGCGGCCTGTTTTCGGGCCTGTTTTCGCTGGCGGGACCGCCGCTCGTGTACCAGTTTTATCGCCAGGAAATGAGTCTGACCACCATCCGCTACAGCCTGATCTTCCTGTTCGCCATCAGCGCGGGCGGGCGCTCGCTGATGGCGGGCAGCCAGGGGCAGCTCGATGCGAAAGTCTTGCTGCTGTGCACGCTGGCCTTGCCCGTGGGCGTGCTGGCCACGATGGCCGGCAAGCGCTATCCGCCGCCGATCGCCCAGCGCGGCATGCGCCGCATCGCGTTTGCCGTGCTGACCGCCATCGGCATTTCGCTGATGGCGGCGGCCGTGCCGCAATTGCTCAGGCCTTGAACGTCAATAAGGGTTTCAGGCGCGCCACCGATTGCAGCAAGCCCGCTTCCTCCTGCGCGGCGATGACGGGACCGATCTTTTTATACGCCATCGGCGCTTCTTCGACGCGGCGCTCTTCGCGCAGAGTCACGCACTGGAACGCCATTTCGTCGCCGCCCACCGTGGGCCGCATGGCGCGCATGGCCTGGCGGCGGATGCTGCGTCCCGCGCCGTGCGAGCACGACCACAGCCAGTCGGGATTGCCCATGCCCGTTGCCACATAGGAATAATCGCCCATGGAACCGGGGATCAGCGCCAGGTCGCCTTCGCGCGCGGGCGTGGCGCCCTTGCGGTGGATGTTCATGCCGTGCTCGCGCAGGATGACGTTGTGCGGCACGTCCACCACCAGGCGGGATTGATCCTGCGCAAACACCTGCGCCAGGCTGTCGCGCACAAGCTCGGCCAATACCATGCGGTTGACCCAGGCATAGCGCGCCGCCACGCCCATGGCGTCCATGTACTCGCCGGCCAGTTCGCCCGTCAAGCCGTACAGGCCGGACTTCGGGTGGCGCACGCCTGCCGGCCACGCCTCTTTGGCGCGGTCCATCCAGCGGCTGCCGACAAAAAAGCCCACGTCGCGGCTGCCGCTGTGGATCATGACGACCACTTCGCCGGGCACCAGTCCGTGCCGGTACGCGGCATGGCGGTCCATGACGGCATCGACCACCTGGATTTCCACGAAGTGGTTGCCCGATCCCGTGGTGCCCAGGCTGGGGTCGCGTATCACTTCGCGCGTGCCCACCAGCGCTTCGGGCGCATGGCGCAAGCCGCCGCCCAGTTCGCGCAAGGCGATGCAATCGTCGAGCTCGCGCAGCAGGCGCTGCTTGTCGACCCGTGGCCACAAGCCATCATTGTGCAGGCTGTCGATGAACGCTTCCGGCCCCACGTCGAACAGGGCGGCAAACGCTTTCGAGCGCAGCGGCACGTTGCGGCCGTCTTCCAGCAGTACATGTTTGAGCTTGGCGAGCAGCTGCGGCTTGCGCGCCTCGAACTGCGCCAGGCTCAGGCCCGTCGTGATCAGACGCATGCCGCAGGCGATGTCCGTGCCGGGGATGGCGGGGATCACCATGTCGGGGCTGGTGGCGACGATGCTGCCCACGGGCGCGATGCTGCCCGGGTGGAAGTCGGGCGTGGCGCAGGCCTTGCACACATGGCCATCCTGGCCGGGCACGGCGACGGCGGCAAACTCCATCAGCTGGCGCACGGCTTTTTCCTCGAGGGGAAAGTTGTGGGGCAGCAGCACGGACGCCTGGGCGTGCGGATTGCTGAGTGTATAAATGCCGTCGGCATAGGCGACAGCGATGCCCTGGCGGCGCAGGGCTTTTTGTAATCTGGATAGGGGAAACACGATTCTGCTCCGGAAATAACGAATGCACGGCCATTTTGCAAGGGCCATGTTTGTTTTCCACGCAGCAGCGACAGGAAGTGCCGCCAGCTTAGCAAACTTTGTGCGGATTGCAAAGCCGCCGGCCCCGACAGTGCGCACAAGAGGGCGCACGATACGCAGCGCCACTTGCAAAATAATCAAACAGCCTTTATATTCGCGGTTCTTTCTCGAACCTCTTCCTTATTGGAGCCAAAAGTGCCTCGCTTCTTCGCCATCACCTGCTAACGCTGACGAAATGCTCTCTGCAGCATCGTTCGGCGCGTTGACGCCCCCGATTGCTGCGGCACTGTTTTTGCTTCCTCCGCACACGTATCCAGGACCACCGTCCTGATCGTCCACGCCCGAACACGTCGTCAGCACCCCTGACCCTGTATGGACACGCCCCGGTGAACGCGGCGTGGGACGCTATGTTTTTACAATCTTTGCCCTTATTCAAATACCCGCGCACGCCGCACCTGGAAGGCTCGCGCCTGCAGGATGGCGATGACGGTTCCGACCAGATGCCCCTGAAAAAGCTGGCCGGACAGTACGTCGTCATCGAGGAAAAAATCGATGGCGCCAACTCCGCCGTGTCGTTCAGCGACGCGGGCGAGGTGCTGCTGCAGTCGCGCGGCCACTACCTGGCGGGCGGCGGCAGCGAACGCCAGTTCAACCTGTTGAAACCGTGGGCGCATGCGCACGAACACACTTTGCTGCACCTGCTGGAAGATCAATTTGTGCTGTTTGGCGAATGGTCTTACAGCAAGCATTCCGTGTTTTACGACCGCTTGCCCCATTACTTCAACGAGTTCGACGTGTATTGCCGCCGCACGCAGATGTTTTTGTCGACGGCGCGCCGCCACGCCATGCTGGCCGGCTCGCCCGTGCTGTCCGTCCCCGTGCTGTACGCGGGATTGATGCCGACTTCGCCCAAGCAGCTGTGGCTGCTGCTGCGCCATTCGCTGGCCAAGTCTCGCCTGTGGCGCGACGCTTTCGAAGGCGTGGTGGCGCGCGAACGGCTGCCGCTGGACCTGTGCTGGAAGCAGACGGACAAGTCCGACCACGCGGAAGGCTTGTACCTGAAAGTGGAAGACGACGAGCAAGTACTGGCCCGCTACAAGCTGGTGCGGCATGACTTTACGCAAACCATCCTCGACAGCGGCTCGCACCACAGCACGCGTCCATTGATCCCGAATCTGCTGGCCGAGGGCGTCGACCTGTACGCGCCGCAGCCGCTCGTCACGTGGGAGAGCCTGGGCTTGCACACCTGCCAGTCGCTGGACGAACTGGCAACATTTTCAAGGAGTACTAGATGAACTGGAAACAGTTACAACAACTGGTGCCGCCAGCGGGCCGGTCGCCCGATTTCAACGCCTGCCTGGCCGCCTTCCCGCAGCTGGAATTGGCGAAGACGACGCCGCAAAACCCCGTGTACCACGCGGAAGGCGACGTGTGGACGCATACGATGATGGTGGTGGAATCCCTGCTGGCCATGCCCGACTACCAGCAAGCGACGCGGGCGCAGCAGGAAATCGTGTTCCTGGCCGCCTTGCTGCACGACGTGGCCAAGTGCAGCACCACCGTGATCGACCCCGTCACGGGCGCCATCGGCCAGCCCGGCCACTCGCGCAAGGGCGCCCTCGATGCGCGCATCGCCCTGTGGGACGTGGATGTGCCGTTTGCCGTGCGCGAGGAAATCTGCCGCCTGATTAACGTACATCAAGTGCCGTTCTTCGCGCTGGAAACCTCGCGGCGCGGCGTGACGCCGGAATTTACCGTGCGCGAACTGTCGTGGCAAGTCGATATCCATTTGCTGGCCATGCTGGCCGAGGCCGATATCCGCGGCAGGATCTGTCCCGATCCGCAGCGCATTTTAGATGCCATCGAGCTGTTCCGCGAACTGGCGCGCGAGGAGGGCTGCTATGGCCAGCGCCGGGTGTTTGTCGACGATCACACGCGCGTGAAATACTTTCGCGGCGCCGAGGCGCATCCCGATTATTCCCTGTTCCAGGAGCCGGGCTCGCACGTGATCGTCATGTCGGGCTTGCCCGCGTCCGGCAAGAATACGTGGGTGGACAAGCACCATCCGCGCCTGCCCGTCGTCTCCTTCGACGATGCGCGGACGGCCTTGGGCTTGAAGCACGGCAAGAACGAAGGGCAGGTGGGCGACTATGCGGAAGAGCGGGCGCGCGAGTTGTTGCGCAAGGGCGAGCCGTTCGTGTGGAACGCCACGCATTTGTCCAAGCTGATGCGCGAAAAGACGCTCAACCTGCTGTACAAATACCATGCGCAGGTGGAACTCGTGTACCTGGAGCAGCCGCGCAAGGAGCTACTGCGGCGCAACGGCCAGCGCGACACGTCGCTCAGCAACAAGAAGTTGCAATCGATGCTGTGGAACTGGGAAATCCCGCTGCCCATGGAAGCGCATGCCGTGCGGTACGAAGTTACTTGAGTGATTGGCGTTTGCATCCACCGAGCAACTGCGCGATCTCGCTGAACAGCTCATTGTTCAGCGAGGCGGGCAGGGTGGTGGCCAGGCTGCGGCTGTAGTAGGCGCCCAGGTCCAGGCCCAGTCCCAGCCCGCAGATTTCCACCGCGCCCTGCGCTTCGCGGCGCGCCACCACTTGCTTTAAATGTTGCGCCAGATAAAACTCGTCGTTGGCCAGATTCGTGGCTGTATCCATCGGGCAACCGTCGGACACGACGAGCAGGATGCGCCGCCGTTCCGGGCGCGCCAGCATGCGGCTGCACGCCCAGTCCACGGCTTCGCCATCGACGCCTTCGCGGTACAGGTCCGCTTTCAGCAGGGCCGCGATGTCGGGCCGCGCGCGGCGCCAGCTCGTGTCGCCATCCTTGAAGACCATGTGCACCAGTTCGTTCAAGCGGCCCGGCTGGGCGGGCGAGCGGGCGCGCATCCAGTCGCGCTTGACACGCCCCCCGTTCCAGGCGCCCGTCGTAAAGCCCAGCAACTCCGTGGCGATGCCTGCCTGGTCCAGCGCGCGCAGCAGAATGTCGAGCAGCACGGCCACGGATTCCGCATGCGTCTTCATGGAGCCGGAACAATCGACGAGGAAGGTGACGAGGCAATCGGCCTGGGGCAGGAATTGTTCCTTGCGGAACAGCCGGCGTTCGGACGGCGAACTGATCAGCTGAGCCAGGCGCCGGCCATCGATATAACCCTCTTCCTCGCCGAACGACCAGCCGTCGCGTTGCGGCACGGCCAGCAGTTGCGTGAAACGCCGCGCCAGGCGGGCCGTGTTGATGCCCAGGCTGGCGATGCGCGCATCCATGCGTTCGCGGTATTCGAGCAGCAGGGCGCGGCGCACCAGTTCGCCCGCTTTTTCTTCGCGGTCATATGCCGTGGAGTACGCCCTGTAGGCGCCCTTGCCATCGCTGAAGGTACGGCTCTCGCCCAGCGGGGCGGCATCGGGCAGGTGGTCGTTGTCGCTGTCGAAATCGAGCAGCAGCTTGAAGGCCGCCTGCGCCCTGGCGTCGCCCGCGTCGTCCTGCTCGCCTTCGCGCGCCGCCTGTGCCTCTTGCAGCATGGCGTCGACGGCGTGGGCGATGGCCAGAGCGTGGCGCGCAAAGGCCGCCTGGTCCGTTCGGTGGCGGCGCAAGCCCGCCAGGTCGTCGCTCAGTTGCGCAGACACGGACCAGCGCGTGGCCTCGATGAAATCTTCCGTCTTTTCCAGCACGGGCCTGGCTGTCAGGCGCGACCAGCACATCTGGAACACCGTGTACAACAGCAAGCCCGACGCGCCTTCGGCCAGGCCGGAATCGTAGAACGCATGCGACCAGGCCGTGAAACGGTGGCGCAGGTTGTGCGCCACGCCCGCATGTTGATCTGGCGCAAGCGTTTCCACCCTGAGCTGTTCCAGCAATTCGAAGACGAGGCGCGCCACGGGTGCCAAAGGGCACAGGGCCTTGTGCAAGGCGGCGTCCGTGTGCAGCAGGCGCAGGGCCACGCTGTCGGCCGCGCCTCGCAGCGAGGGCAAATCCTGCAGCGCGGCATCGGGCTGCAGATGGGCGGAGTGGATGGGCAGGGGGCGGTGGCCGTCGTGCAGGCGCCGGCCCCGGTAGCGGATGGAGGCAACGCCGCTCAGCGCGCGGATGGCGCCCGCGCACAGTTCATCCGTTTCCTGCTGCTCGCGCGTGTAGGGCGCAGGCGCGGTCGTTTCCGTGCTCATGCCTGGCTCGCCAGCAATTCCTCATTGAAACAGCGCTGGTAATATTCGGCCACCATGGGGCGCTCGGCCTCATCGCATTTGTTGAGGAAGGACAGGCGGAAGGCCAGCGCCGGGTCGCGGAATATCTGGCAATTTTCCGCCCAGGTAATCACCGTGCGCGGCGACATCAGGCACGCCAGGTCGCCCGCCGCATAACCGTGGCGCGTCAGGCTGGCCACGGCCACCATGGCGGCTGCCAGCTGGCGGCCCGCCTCGTCGTTCATGGAAGGGACCCTGGCCAGCACGATTGCCGCTTCTTCCGCCTGCGGCAAATAGTTCAGGGTGGCAACGATGTTCCAGCGGTCGATCTGCGCGTGATTCAGCACTTGCGTGCCGTGGTACATGCCGTTCAGGTTGCCGAGTCCCACCGTATTCGACGTGGCGAACAGGCGGAAGTGGGGATGCGGCGTGATGACCCGGTTCTGGTCGAGCAGGGTGAACTTGCCGTCGCGCTCGAGGATGCGCTGGATGACGAACATCACGTCGGGACGGCCCGCGTCGTACTCGTCGAAGATCAGGGCCACGGGGCGCTGCAGCGACCAGGGCACGATGCCTTCCTGGAATTCCGTCACTTGCTGCTGTTCGCGCAGCACGATGGCGTCCTTGCCGACCAGGTCCAGGCGGCTGATGTGGCCGTCGAGGTTGACGCGTACGCAAGGCCAGTTCAGGCGCGCCGCCACCTGCTCGATGTGCGTGGACTTGCCCGTGCCGTGCAAGCCCTGCACCATCACGCGGCGGTTGTGGCTGAAGCCGGCCAGGATCGCCAGGGTCACATCCTTGTTGAAGCGGTAGGCGGGATCGATGTCGGGCACGTGCGGATCGCGCTCCGTGAAGACGGGCACGTGCAGGTCGCTGTCGATGTGGAACAGGCTGCGCACGGACTGCAAGGTTTGCGCCGCTGCGGCGGGGGGATGTTGGCGTGAATCTGGCACCTTGTTCTCCTGTGAAACCGCAGCGGGGGCGCTACGGGGTTATGAATTACCTGTCTGCAATGCGTCGTCGTCCCCGCCCGTCGTCGGCATGGTTTCCGATTCGATGGCGGCCAGGGCTTGCGCGGCGCGTTGCAATGCTGGCAAGAAATGTAAAGCCTTGTCGTGCGTCAAACGGATGATGGGCGCCTGGATGGCCACGGCCAGGTTCGAGCGGCCGTTCGGGTTCGGCACCAGCACGGCCACGCACAGCAGGCCGGGCAGGAATTCCTCGTCGTCCAGCGCATAGCCGTTGCGGCGCACCAGTTCCAGTTCGCGTTCCAGCTTGACGGGGTCCGTTTCCGTCTTGTCCGTAAAGCGCGTCAATTCCATGTGGCCCAGCAGGCGGCGCCGTTGCACGGGCGTCATTTGCGCCAGGAACAGCTTGCCGCTGGACGAGCAGTGGGCCGGCACCCGTGAACCGGGATGCAGGTAGAAGCGCAGCGGGGCCGCCGTTTCCACCCGGTCCAGGTACACGACTTCGCTGCCGCTGAAGGCCGTCAGGTTGCAGCTTTCGCCCACTTCCTCGACCAGCTGGCGCAAGACCATGCGGCGGGCGCCATGGAAAGTGTTGTTAATCAGTAGGTTCGATGCGAGGCGGCGCAGGCGCACGCCCGTGCTGTAGTGGCGGCCATCGCTTTCGCGCTGCAGCACGCCCACGCTTTCCAACTGTTGCAGCATGCGGTGCAGGGTGGGCTTCGGCAAGCCCGTTTCTTCCACCAGCGCTTGCAGCGACAGCAACTGGTCTTTTTCGGCAATCACTTCCAGCAAGGCAAACAAACGCATCGTGGGCGTGTCGCCTTCCAGTTTTTCCGGCTCAAGTTTTGGGGATGAAATCATGTCCATGGTGGCCTCGGTTGGGTAGCTCTGAGTGTGACGTCAGCTTATTTCATTTTCGAACTCAAATTGTACCGTTTCCTTGAAAATCTGTTTGACTTTTGATTGCCGAACGCTTAAATTGAATTGTATATCAAATTTCGGAACAAAATATACCGATTTTTGATAAATTAATTGATAATTCGCTGCACTTCATCACCACAGACCAGGAGACACCCATGAATGACATGACCGAGCAAAAAGCCGCCGCCGCAGCGATACCTGTAGGCCCGCAAAAGATGACGCCGTCCGAAGCGTTCGTGGAAACCCTGGCCGCCAATGGCGTGACCGACATGTTCGGCATCATGGGCTCGGCCTTCATGGACCCGATGGATATCTTCGCGCCCGCTGGCATCCGCCTGATCCCCGTCGTGCACGAGCAGGGCGCCGGCCACATGGCCGACGGCTATGCGCGCGTCTCCGGCCGCCACGGCGTCGTCATCGGCCAGAACGGCCCCGGCATCAGCAATTGCGTGACCGCCATCGCCGCCGCCTACTGGGCGCACACGCCCGTCGTGATCATCACGCCGGAGACGGGCACGATGAGCATGGGCCTGGGCGGCTTCCAGGAAGCGAACCAGTTGCCGATGTTCGAGGAATTTACGAAATATCAAGGCCACGTGACGAATCCCGCCCGCATGGCGGAATTCACGGGCCGCTGCTTCGACCGCGCCATGTCGGAAATGGGCCCGACGCAATTGAACATCCCGCGCGACTATTTTTATGGCGAAATCAAGGCGGAAATCCCGAAACCGAACCGCCTGGACCGTGGCGCCGGCGGCGAACAAAGCCTCAACGATGCGGCGGAGCTCCTGGCCAAGGCCAAGTTCCCCGTGATTATTTCCGGCGGCGGCGTCGTCATGGGCGAAGCCATCGAAGAGTGCAAGGCCCTGGCCGAACGCCTCGGCGCACCCGTCGTCAACAGCTATCTGCATAACGACTCGTTTCCCGCCAGCCATCCGCTGTGGTGCGGCCCGCTCGGCTACCAGGGTTCGAAAGCGGCGATGAAACTGATCGCCCAGGCCGACGTTGTCGTGGCCCTCGGTTCGCGCCTGGGACCGTTCGGCACCCTGCCGCAGCACGGCATGGATTACTGGCCGAAGAACGCCAAGATCATCCAGATCGACGCGGACAACAAGATGCTCGGTTTGGTGAAAAAGATTTCGGTGGGCATCTGCGGCGACGCCAAGGCGGCCGCGAAAGCGATTATTGCCCGGCTGGACGGCAAGACGCTCGATTGCGACGCCACGCGCGACGCACGCTATGCCACCGTGCAAGCGGAAAAGGCTGCGTGGGAAGAGGAATTGACGAACTGGACCCATGAAAAGGATGCGTACAGCCTGGACATGATCGAAGAGCAGAAGAAAGAGCCAGGCAATTACCTGCACCCGCGCCAGGTGCTGCGCGAGCTGGAAAAAGCCATGCCGGAAGACGTGATGGTGTCGACCGACATCGGCAACATCAACTCGGTGGCCAACAGCTATCTGCGCTTTGAAAAGCCGCGCAGCTTCTTTGCGGCGATGAGCTTTGGCAACTGCGGCTACGCGTTTCCGACCATCATCGGCGCGAAAGTGGCGGCACCGCACCGTCCGGCCGTGTCGTATGCGGGCGACGGCGCCTGGGGCATGAGCTTGATGGAAACGATGACGTGCGTGCGCCACAACATTCCCGTGACGGCCGTGGTGTTCCACAACCGCCAGTGGGGCGCGGAAAAGAAAAACCAGGTGGATTTCTACAACCGCCGCTTCGTCGCCGGGGAACTCGACAACCAGAGCTTCGCGGAAATCGCGCGGGCCATGGGTGCCGAAGGCATCACGGTCGACAAGCTGGAAGACGTGGGCCCGGCCCTGAAAAAGGCCATCGACATGCAGATGAATGAAGGCAAGACCACCATCATCGAAATCATGTGCACGCGCGAGCTGGGCGACCCGTTCCGCCGCGATGCGCTGAGCAAACCGATCCGCCATCTGGACAAGTACAAGGACTATGTTTAATTAAGTGAGCCAGCCTGTGGGAATGGGCTGTGACCAAATTCTCACAGATTGTCACGAAAACATCATAATTTCATTAAAGAATACAAGGCGTCCCGTTTTTTGAATTATTTGATTTGACAAGGCCATGCTTAAGGCTTAAATTCAATAAAAGACAAAAAACGGAACGTAGCGTATCAAAAACGATTTACGGAGACAACCATGAACCACCCTGTACCGCACACTGACGCCGTCACCACGGACTTCCTGCAAGCGTTCGGCGATGCCTGGAACCGCCACGATATCGAGGCCCTGATGGCCGCCATGGCCGACGATTGCGAATTCCACGCCGTCGCCGGTCCGGAACTGCTGGGCAAGAGCTTCATCGGCCGCGACGCCGTGCGCGCCGGCTTCGAGCTGGCCTGGCAAACCTTCCCCGACGCCGCCTGGCTCAACCCCGTGCATTTCGTCAGCGGCGAACGCGGTGTGACGGAGTCGACCTTTGCCGGCACCAAGGCGGACGGCACGCGCATCGAAGCGCGCATGGTCGATATCTTCACTTTCCGCGACGGCAAGATCGCAGTCAAGAATGCTTTCCGCAAGGATCGCCCACCCGTCGTCACAGTCTGAGCCAGCACGTTCACCAGGAATGACCATGAACAAACCTGTCGACACCCCGCCTGGCGTAATGGGCAACAACAGCACCGCCGCCCGTACGCCCTACGACCCCGCCTTCGATCCGCTGGTGGCCCAGCGCCCCGGCCATGGCAATGCCTACGCGCCCACCTACTGGATAGGCACGGCCGGCGAGCCGCCCGCCGACGACGGCCCCATCACGCATGACATCGACGTCGACGTGGCCATCATCGGCTCGGGTTTTACCGGCTTGTCCTGCGCCATCTTTTTGGCCCAGGAACACGGCATCAAGGCCACCGTGCTGGAAGCGAACCGGGTCAGCTGGGGCTGCAGCACGCGCAACGGCGGCCAGGCGCAATGCACGACGGGCCGCCTGAAGCGCTCGCAGTGGATAGACCGTTATGGCCTGGACACGGCCCTGAAACTGCACGCGGAAGTGTGCGACGCGATGGAAACGTTCAAGAAGATCACGGCCGACATCGATTGCGACCCGCAGCCGGGCGGCCACCTGTACATCGCCCACAAGGCGAAAGCCATGCCCGCGCTGGAAAAAGAAGCCAAGGTCATGCGCGAGATCTTCAAGTACGACGCCCGCATCCTCGACGCCGACACCGTCAAGCGCGAGTACGTCGACGACAAGGAAGCGGCCGGCGCGCTGCACGAGCCGGAAGGCATCGGTATCCACGCGGGCAAGCTGGCGTTCGGCTACCTGCGCAAGGCGCGCGCGCTGGGCGCCAAGGTGCATCCGTCCAGCCCCGTGATGGGCTGGGAAACGCGCAATGGCGTGCACTATCTGCAAACGCCGGGCGGCGTGGTGCGTGCCCGTTCCGTGGCCGTGGCCACGGGCGGCTACACCTCGCCCCACCTGCATCCGCAAGTGAAGAACCGCTTGCTGCCGATTCTGTCGAACTCGCTCGTCACGCGCCCGTTGACCCCGGCGGAAATCGAGGCGTGCAACTTCCGCACCCATCAGGTGATCACGGATACGCGCATCTTGCGCCACTACTACCGCTTGATGCCGGACAACCGCGTGCAGATCGGCAGCCGCAGCGCCATCACGGGTGCTGACGCGCCGGACGACAAATACAAACAGTTTTTGATCAACGATCTGCACCGCAAGTTCCCCGCGCTGACGGGGATCGGCATCGATTATTCGTGGTGGGGCTGGGTCGACGTCAGCCACGACATGATGCCGCGCATCGTGCAACCGGACCCGAAGCAATCGATCTTCTATTCGCTCGGTTACGGCGGCAACGGCGTCATGTACTCGGCGCAGGCGGGCCGGCGCATGGCCGAGCGCATCGCGGGCAAGGCCAGCGACACGGGCTTGCCGATCTTTAATTCGAAACTGCCGTACCCGAACATGATGGAACTGGTCGAATCGCAAGCGTTCGCCCCGTTCCGCCGCCTGGGCCAGCGCTTCCTGTACCGCTGGTATCACTTGAAGGATGAAGTGTTTTAAATAGTAATAGCAGTAGCCGTACTAAGCCGCCGTATGAGTTGACATAGAGCAACCAACGGCGCCTCCCGCAAGGGATGAGATTGCCCGCACGTTCACACATAACAATAACTTGGAGTGAGACATGAACACATACACGAGCAAAAACACGGTATTTTCAACGATGCGCCGCGCCGTCCTCGGCACCCTGGTGCTGGGTGTCGTTGCCGCCTCCAGCGGCACCGTCTTCGCGCAAGGCAAGGAAGTGACGATTGCCTACCAGGAAATCAACGGTCCCTTCCTGGTGGCCATCGCCAGCGGCGAAGTGGAAAAAACCACCGGCTATAAGATCAACTGGCGCAAGTTCGATTCGGGCGCCAAGGTGGCTACCGGCATGGCTTCCGGCGACGTGCAGATCGGCGTCATCGGCTCCAGCCCGTTGACGGCGGCCGTCAGCCGCGGCGTCGACTTGCAGCTGTTCTGGATCATCGACGACATCAATGAAGCCGAAGCGATGGTGGCCCGCAATGGCGCCGGCATCAGCAAGCCCACGGACTTGCGCGGCAAGAAGATCGCCGTGCCTTTCGTGTCCACCACACACTTCCACACCATGTTCGCGCTGGAAACGTGGGGCATCAAGCCCACGGAAGTGAAATTGCTGAACATGCAGCCGAACCAGATCGCCGCCGCCTGGGAGCGGGGCGACATCGACGCGGCCTTCGTGTGGGATCCGGCCTTGAGCAAACTCAAGCAAAACGGCAAGGTCCTTGTCACGTCCGGCGAACTGAGCAAGAAGGGCAAGGCCACGTTTGACGGCATGGCCGTCGAGCGCGCCTGGGGCGAAGCGAACGCGGACTTCATGGCCAAGTTCGTCAAGGTGATGGCCGCCGCCGACGCCGACTACCGCGCCAATCCCAAGGCGTGGACCATCGATTCTCCGCAAGTGAAAGCCAACGTCAAGCATTCGGGCGCGGCCGCCAAGGACGTGGCCGCTTCCGTGGCCCTGTACGCCTATCCATCGCTGCAGGAGCAGGCGTCGCCGGCCTGGCTCGGCGGCGGCGCGAAGGGCGGCGTGGCGCAAGCTTTGTTGGCCACGGCGCAATTTTTGAAGGGCGAAGGCAAGATCGACACCCTGGCTACCGATTACGCCAAATATGTGACACCCAAGTATGCACAGGCCGCGGGCCTGCTGAAGTAAACGTTGTGCAATGGCGCGCCTGCGGGCGCGCTGACTGAACAGAATGCGTTGAACTGAAGTGACTACACCTATGCGGGGCACACGATGGAAAATCTCTACGTCAAGGATGTCAGCGTGATTTATCCGGGCAAGACGGCCGGTGAACGCGTACATGCCTTAAATAATATCAACCTGACCATCAATAGCGGCGACTTCGTCGTCGCGCTGGGCGCCTCGGGCTGCGGCAAGACCACCTTGCTGAGCCTGATGGCGGGCTTCATCGCCCCGTCCAAGGGCGAGATCATGCTCGGCGACAATAAAGTGGAAGGGCCGGGCGCCGACCGTGGCGTCGTATTCCAGAAACATGCCTTGCTGCCGTGGCTGAACGTGATGGAAAACGTGGAATTCGGCTTGAAGCTGCAAGGCGTGCCGAAAGCCGTGCGGCGCGAACAGGCGGCGAAAAACCTGGCGCTCGTCGGCTTGAAGGACTTTCACGACAATATGATTTATCAATTGTCGGGCGGCATGCAGCAAAGGGTGGGCATCGCCCGCGCCCTGACCAGCAATCCCGCCATGCTGTTGATGGATGAACCGATGGCGGCGCTCGACGCGCTGACCCGCGAAACCATCCAGGAGTTGCTGCTCGATATCTGGGCCAAGTCCAGCACCATGTTCTTCTTCATTACCCACAGCGTCGACGAGGCGCTGTTCCTGGCGAACCGGCTGATCGTCATGTCGCCCCGTCCGGGCCGCATCACGCACACGTATGAACTCGATTTCAACAAGCGCTTCCTCGAGTGCCGCGATGCGCGTGCCGTGAAATCGAGCCCGGACTTCATCAAGATGCGCGAAACGGTGCTCAACATCATTTATGGCGACGAACGCGCTGTCAATAAAGAGCTGGAGGTGTCCCATGCATAGCCCATCCGTCGTGGGATTTCCTCCCACCACCGCCAAGCGCGCCGGCTTCTTCGGCCGCCTGTTCGCCCCCCGCTGCGCCATGCCCGGCGAAGCGTTCGGCGCGCCGGGGCAGGGCAATTCCAGCCGCATCGCCACCGTCACCGTCATCGCCGTGCTCCTGCTGTGGTTTGGCGTGACGGCCAGCGGCATGGTGAAACCCTTGTTTTTACCTTCTCCGCAAGCCGTGTATGAAAAATTCATCATGGCGGCCACCACCGGTTTCGGCGGTGCCACCCTGTGGGAACACACGATTGCCAGCCTGGTGCGCGTGTTCGGTGCCTTTGGCCTGGCTTGCCTGTTTGCCATTCCCGTCGGCGTGATGATGGGCGTCAACCGCGTGGCGCGGGGCATTTTCGATCCCTTGATCGAGTTCTACCGTCCATTGCCGCCGCTTGCTTACTTGCCACTGGTCATCATCTGGTTCGGCATCGGCGAATTCTCGAAGGTCTACCTGATCTTCCTGGCCATCTTCGCGCCGATGGCGATCGCGGCCCGCGCGGGCGTCAGCTCTGTTTCACTGGAACAAATCCATGCGGCTTACTCGATGGGCGCCACCCGTTTCCAGGTGATCGTGCACGTGATTTTGCGCGCGGCGATACCGGAAATCCTCACCGGCATGCGCATCGGCATCGGCGTGGGCTGGACCACCTTGGTGGCGGGCGAAATGGTGGCGGCCACGCGCGGCCTCGGCTACATGGTGCTCAGCGCTTCCGAGTTCCTGGCCAGCGACGTGGTGATCATGGGCATTATCGTGATCGGCTTCTTCGCTTTCCTGTTTGATTTGATGATGCGTTACCTCGAACGTACCCTCGTGCCATGGAAGGGCAAGGTGTAAGACGTTCCCGGGAGTGGCGCGCACGCCACAAGTGTTGCCGCCGCTCCCTTTTTTTAATCCGCAATAAGCCGTACTTACCCTCCAGCGCGCTTGCCCCTCGGGCGCCGCGCCGGGCCGCTGCATTTCCAGATTGACTTATGGAATGCGGCCAACCAGACTGATTCACACGATGTATCGATGCTGCTTGACGGTGTTGCCTAAATAAAACAAAGCCGCGCGGCAAGAACAAGCCGCAGCAGGCAGGGCGCACCGAGCTTCAGAGATTTTCAGGAGACAAAACATGATTAGCGAATCGCATAACAGTACCGGCTTGCAGCACTCGCTCAAGCAACGCCACATGAGCATGATCGCCATCGGCGGCGTGATCGGCGCCGGCCTCTTTGTCGGCAGCGGCGTCATCGCCAAGGCCGCCGGCCCGGCCGCCATCCTTTCCTTCCTGCTCACGGGCGGCCTCGTCGTCCTGATCATGCGCATGCTGGGCGAGTTGGCCTCGTCCCTGCCCGTGGTCGGCTCCTTTTACGAATATGCGCGCCTGGCTTTCGACGACAAACCGAAAGTGTCGAAATTTCTCGGCTTCATGAGCGGCTGGATGTACTGGTATTTCTGGGTCGTCGTCGTGGCCCTGGAAGCCATTGCTGGTGCGAAATTGGTCAACTTCTGGCTGCCCGACGTGCCGTCGTGGTCGATCAGCCTGGTGCTGCTCGTGTCGATGACCATCCTGAACCTGTTCTCCGTGAAGGCGTTTGGCGAATTCGAGTTCTGGTTCGCCTCGATCAAGGTGGTCGCCATCGTCGTCTTCCTGTTTGTCGGCGCCTTGTTCATCACGGGAAGCTTGCCTAACAGCATCCCGACCCTGGGCTTTTTGACCAGCAACGGCGGCTTCATGCCGCATGGCTGGGGCCCCGTGCTCAGCGGCGCCGTCGCCGCCACGGCCTTTTATTCGGGCGCCGAAATCGTCACCATCGCCGCCGCCGAAACGTCGGACCCGGCCAAGGCCATCGCCCGCGCCACCAATTCCGTCATCACGCGCGTGCTGATGTTCTATGTGGGCTCCATGTTTGTCGTCGTCTGCATCGTGCCCTGGGATTCGCCGGCCATCGCCACGCCTTTCGTCAGCGCCCTGACCGTCATGAACATCCCGTATGCGGCGCACATCATGAACGCCATCATCCTGACGGCCGTACTGTCGGCCTTGAATTCCAGCCTATACGCCTCGTCGCGCATGATCTTTGCGCTGACGCGCCGCGGCGATGCGCCGACTGGCCTGGTCAAGCTGAGCAAGAACGGCGTGCCGATCCGCGCCATCCTGTTCAGCACCCTGTTCGCCTACTTTGCCATTGCCGTCTCGTATGTGTCGGCCGACCTCGTATTCCCCTTCATCGTCAACTCTTACGGTATCCTGATCCTGTTCGTCTACCTGCTCATTGCGATATCTCAATTGCGCTTGCGCCGCCGCCTGGAGCGCGAATGCCCGGAACGCATCAAGGTGCGCATGTGGCTATTCCCCTACCTGACGTATTTCACCATCATCGCCATGCTGGTGATCCTGGGCGCCATGAGCGTGTCGTCCGATACGGAGCAGCGCGTGTCGTTCTGGTTCGGCCTGTTGAGCGTGGTCATCATGAGCGTCATGTACTACATCAAGAAACTCGTCAACGACGACCGCAACGGCGGCGCCCCCGCCGACACCAAGGTGGAGCTCAAACATGTCTGACACGACCTTGTTGCCCGCAGGCCGGCGCCGCTTCCTGCGCACGACGGCCGCCCTGGGCGCCGCCGCAGTGGCGGGGCCTGGGTCAGCCTTGGCCGCTTCCGTCACCTTGCCGTTTGAAAACGGCGAGCGCGAGCTGGTGGCCTTCCCGCAAAAGCGCCCGCTGATCCTGCTGACCAGCCGTCCGCCGCAGCTGGAAACGCCGTTCGGCGTGTTCAATGAAGGCGCGATCACGCCCAACGATGCGTTTTTCGTGCGTTATCACTGGAGCGGCTTGCCCACCAGCATAGACGGCGACAGCTACCGGCTGCGCATCGCCGGCCTCGTCAAGACGCCCTTGGAACTGTCGCTGGCGGAACTGAAGCAGCTGGCCGAGCCCGTCGATGTGGTGGCCGTGACGCAATGTTCTGGCAACAGCCGCGGCTTTTTTGCCCCCCGTGCGAATGGCGGGCAGCTGGGCAATGGCGCCATGGGCAATGCCCGCTGGACGGGCATCCCCCTGAAAACCGTGCTGGAAAAGGCCGGCATCGCGGCCAATGCCGTGCAAGTGGCCTTCAATGGCCTGGAAACGCCGCCCGTGGGCGACGGTCCCGACTTTCAAAAGGCCTTGTCCGTCGAGCACATCATGGCCGGTGACGTCATGCTGGCCTGGGCCATGAATGGCGAGGACATTCCTTTCCTGAACGGCTACCCGCTGCGCCTGATCGTGCCTGGCTATTACGGCACTTACTGGGTCAAGCACTTGAGCGACATCACGGTGCTGGACAAGCCCTTCGATGGCTTCTGGATGAGCACGGGCTACCGCATTCCCGACAATGGTTCCGGCTTCATCGAACCGGGCGCGCCCGTGGGCAAGACGACGCCGATCAGCCGCCTCAACGTGCGCTCCTTCATTACCAGCGTGCAAGATGGCGCGCAAGTGAAGGCGGGACGCGACCTGGCCCTGCGCGGCATCGCGTTTGACAGCGGCCACGGCATCAGCGAGGTGACCGTCTCGGTGGATGGCGGCCAGAGCTGGCAGGAGGCCAGGCTGGGCAAGGACCTGGGGCGCTTTTCGTTCCGCGAGTGGACGATGGTCATGAAGGTGCCGCGCAAGGGCAAGCATGTGCTGATGGTGCGCGCCGTCAACCGCATCGGCCAGAGCCAGCCCATGAAAGCCCTGTGGAATCCCATGGGTTATATGCGCAACGTGGTGGAAACCACGCGCATCCAGGCAGTCTGAGGAGAACCATATGAAGAGATTACTTGCCGCGCTGGCACTGTCGGCGGCGGGCGGCGCGTGCGCGCTGGACATCCACTTGCCGCCGGAAACGGCGACCTACAAACCCAGCGAATTGCCCGGCTACCAGCTGGTGCAGCGCAATTGCATGACGTGCCACGCGGCCCAGTACGCATCGACCCAGCCGCCCGCCTCGCCGCGCGCCTACTGGGAAGCGACCGTCAAGAAGATGAAAAAGCCGTTCGGCGCCCAGTTTGACGACGCGGACGTGCCGGCCATGGTCGATTATCTGGTGAAAACCTATGGCGCGGAGCGGGGCGCCGCCGTGCCTGCCGCCGCCGTCGCCAAACCCGTCGCAGCCGCCGTCCCGGCTACCGGCGGCAAGGATGTCAAAACCTTGTTGGCGGCGAACGGCTGCATGGCATGCCACGCCCTCGACCAGAAAGTGGTCGGCCCCGGCTTTGCGGAAGTGGCCGCCAGGTACAAGGGCAAGGACGGCATTGCCGCCGTGGCGGCCAACATCCGCAGTGGCGGCGCGGGCAAATGGGGCCCCGTGCCCATGCCGCCGTTCAGCCAGCTCAGCGAAGCGGATGCGGCGGCCTTGGCGAAGTACGTGCTGAACAGATAAGTTCGTCCCGGACGCGCGGCGACCCTTAATACCACTTGCCGCCACCCGTCCTGCGCGGTATTGCCCGCTGCCATCATGCAGCGGGCTTTTTTTTACGTCCCCTATTCGCCGCTACCTCGCTTGCCAACGCGGCGATTGCATGCACTGGTATTGTAAAAAACACCGTTATATAAAACCACTTGACTACCAATTTTTAGCGTCGCATTCTCTGTGCAGAAAGCCGACGCTTCGCTGTGCTTTCTTTACGTACAACATAAAAGCTACTTCGATAGTTTTCGTATAACGTTCAGGAGACATTGTGAAGACACGGCAAATTAGCCGGCTGGCCTCGCCTTTGATGGCTGGCTTGCTGGGCAGCGCGCTGCTCGCTTGCGGCGGCAATTCCACCACCGAACCCCCATCGACCCTGCTGGCCGCCACGGCCGCCAGCGACAGTTGCGCGGCCTGGAGCGCCGCTGCCGTCTACACGGCGGGTCAGTGCGCCGTGTACGAGGGCAAGGTGTACCGGGCCAAATGGTGGGTGCAGGGCACGGCGCCGAACAACGACCAGTGGGGACCGTGGAGCCTCGATACCACCACCCCGACACCGACTCCCACCCCGACGCCGACGCCCACTCCAACACCCACTCCCACGCCGACACCCACGCCTACGCCCGGCATTCCCACCAAGGCCCAGGCCGAGGCCAACGAGGCGGCGCTGACGAATAACGATTTCTTCCGCAAGGTCAAGGCCTCGATCCGTACCCTGGGCAATGCGGCCGTCGAAGCCGTGCAGCCGGGGCTGGCCAGCAATCCGCTCAACGTCAAGCGCGTCGAGCGCCTGCTGCCGGCGGCGAAGTGGGATTACTATTTTGCCGCGCGCGACGCCAGCTATACGTACCAGCGCTTTCTGCAAGCGGTGGCCAAGTTCCCGGCCGTGTGCGACGACTACAGCGACGGGCGCAATGCGGACGCCATCTGCCGCCACAGCCTGGCGACCATGTTCGCCCACTTCGGGCAGGAAACGGGCGACCACAACGCCAGCAGCCCGCTGCCGCAATGGCGCCAGGGCTTGAAGTATTTGCGCGAACTGGGCTGCGACGAGACGGGCGCCGGCTGCGGCTACAACATCGAGTGCGCCGACCCTGTCTTCAACAAGGTGTGGACCTGCGGCAAGAACGCCGACGGCAGCTTCAAGAAGTATTTCGGCCGTGGCGCCAAGCAGCTGTCGTACAACTACAACTATGGGCCGTTTTCGCAAGCCATGCATGACGGCGATCAATCCGTGCTGCTGAAAAATCCGGACCTGGTGGCCTCGACGTGGCTGAACCTGGCGTCGGCCACGTTCTTCTTTGTCTATCCGCAACCGCCGAAACCGTCGATGCTGCATGTGCTCGATGGCACGTGGGTGCCGAACGCGGCCGATACGACGGCTGGCGCGGGCAATAACTTCGCCACCACCATCATGATCATCAACGCCGAATGCGGGCAGGGCACGGAAAAGCAGGCCGCGCAAAACCGCATCGATTACTACAAGCAGTTTGCCGCCGACATGGGCTGGGATTATTCCGGCGAACAATTGTCTTGCGCCAACATGCAGCGCTTCACCCCGGCCAGTTCCGCTTCCTACAACATCTATTGGGAGAAAAACTGGAGCGCGGGAGGCGAGAACCAATGCCAGCTGGTCAGTTACCAAACCCCGTACAGCGCCTTGCTGGCCGGAAACTACGTGAAATGCGTGGAAGCCAACTGGAATGTGAAGTTGCAGTAGCAGTAAATGCAGGAATAGCCGGCCAGGGATAACAGTTGACAAGAGCCCCTTCAGGGGCCTGCAACAGCTCACAACGTACAACCTGTACAACCATAACGGAGACCAATACAACATGAAATCGAATGCATTATTGATGGCCCTGCTCAGCGGCGTGCTCGTCGCTTGCGGCGGCGGCCAGGAAGGCACGACCGCCACGCCCAACACCTTGCTGGCCGCCGCGGAAGCGTGCGCCGTATGGGATGCCGCCACCGTCTACACGGGCGGCCAGTGCGTGCTGTACCAGGGCGTCACCTACAAGGC
This sequence comes from Janthinobacterium sp. SUN033, assembly GCF_030397595.1. Taxonomy (NCBI): domain Bacteria; kingdom Pseudomonadati; phylum Pseudomonadota; class Betaproteobacteria; order Burkholderiales; family Oxalobacteraceae; genus Janthinobacterium; species Janthinobacterium sp. SUN033. The sequence continues at coordinate 521,378 of NZ_JAPQNV010000003.1, read as the reverse complement.
CAAGTGGTGGACGCAGGGCAATGTCCCCAGCGCCACCGACCAGTGGGGCCCATGGGCCGTGACGGATACCCCGACGCCAACCCCGACGCCAACGCCAACGCCAACGCCAACACCGACGCCAACACCGACCCCAACGCCGACACCGACACCGACCCCGACGCCAACACCAACGCCGACCCCAACGCCGACGCCAACGCCCACGGCTTGCCGTCCGGACGGCTTGATTTCGGCCGTGCCGAATGTGCCGTATTGCAAGGTGTACGACGCGAATGGCCGCGAAGTACTGGGCAATGGCTTGAACCGGCGCATCGTCGGCTATTTCGCCAGCTGGCGCACGGGCGCCGATGGCAGCCCGACTTACCTGGTGAACAATTTGCCGTGGGACAAGATTACCCACTTGAACTATGCGTTTGCCTCCGTCGATCCGGCCACGTCAAAAATCGCCATCGGCAGCGGTGCGGCCAATCCCGATACGGGCCTCACGTGGCCGACCGTGCCTGCCGCCGCCATGGACCCGTCGCTGCCGTACAAGGGCCACTTCAACTTGCTGTCGCAATACAAGAAGAAGTATCCGGGCGTGAAACTGATGATTTCCGTGGGCGGCTGGGCCGGCAGCGGCGGCTTCTACACGGCCACGACGAACGCGGACGGCAGCATCAACACGGCCGGCATCAACACCCTGGCCGATTCCATGGTGGCCTTCGTGCGCCAATACAACTTCTTCGATGGCGTCGATGTCGATTACGAACATCCGACCACCAACAATGAAGCAGGCAATCCGAACGACTTCGCCGTCTCGAAGCCGCGCCTGGCCGGCTTGATGACGAGCTACAACGTGCTGCTGAAGGTGCTGCGCCAGAAGCTCGACGAAGCGGCCGTGCAGGACAATAAATATTACCTGCTGACCATCGCCGGCTCCGCCTCGGGCTGGGTCTTGCGGGGCGAGGAAAACATGTCGGGATTGAAATATCTCGATTACGCCAGCCTGATGTCGTATGACTTGCACGGCGCGTGGAACCAGTACGTGGGACCGAACGCGGCGCTGTTTGACGATGGCAACGACGGTGAGTTGCGCGCCGGTAACGCCTACCAGTTCCAGAACATCGGCTACCTGAACACGGACTGGGCCTACCGCTATTACCGTGGCGCCATGCAGGCGGGGCGCATCAATATCGGCGTGCCGTTCTACACGCGGGGCTGGAAGGATGTGACGGGTGGCACGAATGGCTTGTGGGGCACGACGCCGTTGATCAGTTCCACGGTCACCTGCGCCGGCACCAAGACGTGCGGCACGGGCGCCACCGGCATCGACAACGTGTGGTACGACCTGGATTCGCAGGGCAAACCGACGCCAGGCGGCGGCAACCCCATCTGGCATGCGTTGAACTTGCAGAACGGTATCGTGCCGAGCTACCTGGATGCCTATAAAGTCACGGACAAGGCGCTGGTGGGCACCTATGTGCCGTATTACAGCAGCACCATGGTGGCGCCGTGGCTGTGGAATGCGACCAAGAAAGTATTCATTTCCACGGAAACCACGCAATCGATCGCGGCCAAGGCCCAGTACATCGTCAACAACAATATCGGTGGCGTGATGATCTGGGAAATGGCGGGCGACTATGCCTGGGATGCCACGCGCAACGGTGGCAAGGGCGAGTATTTCATGGGTACCACCCTGACGGACGTGCTGTACCAGGCTTTCCGCACGGCTGGCGCGTATGGCAACAAACGCGCTGAAATCGCCATGCCGGGCACGGCGGCCAATGTCAGCATCACCCTGGGCGGCTGGAAGCTGGGCGACAACAACTTCCCCATCAATCCGGTGATGACGGTGAAGAACAACACGGCGTCGACCTTGCCGGGCGGCACCGTGGTGGAGTTCGATTATCCCGTCTCGGCGCCGTCGGACATGAGCGACCAGTCCGGCTTCGGCTTGACGGTGATCAATGCCGGCTACACGGGGCCGAACAATATCGGCGGCTTCACGAAGAACTACAACCGGGCCCGCTTTGCGATTCCCGCCTGGCAATCGCTGGCGCCGGGCGGCTCCGTGGCGCTGACCTTGAATTACCGCTTGCCGATCTCGGGACCGGCCAACTACACGGTCACCGTGGGCGGCACCAAGTATGCGCTGACGCAAGAGTATCCGGAATTGCCGGTGGCCTTGCCGTAAGTTGAATCCGGTAATGTAAACAGAGAAGGGCGGAACCGCGGTTCCGCCCTTTTTAGTTTCTGGCGTTAGCTAAGCTGGCTTAAAACCAGGTTTCCACCTGGAAGCCGTACGAGGTGCCGCTGGTATTGTTGTTGTAGATCGGACCGCCGTTGTTCGACGCGTTGACCGAGGCGGTGGCCGCATCGTTCCATTTGCCGTAGGTCACGAAAGCGCGCAGTTCGGGACGCGACCACAGGCCAGGACCGGCCGAGATCGTCGGCGCGATGGTCAGCTTGGTCAGGCGCTTGGCCGGCAGGCCGCCCGCTTGCGTCACGCGGTCCGTGCCCAGTTCGCCCACCAGCTTGAAGTTGTCGGTGAATGCGTACACGGGGCGCACACCAACCGAGGTCCAGGTCGACGAACCCTTGGCGTTCGACTCGTCTTTTTGCCACAGGGCGACGAATTCCATGCCGAAGTTGGCCATCGGCTGGATCGCCATGTCATTGAAGATACGCGTGCGTTTCACGTCCGAACCGAAATTGGTGTCGCCCGAAGCGCCGAACTGCGCGCCCTTGCCCGTGCCGGGACCGACGCCGTACTGCACGCCGAAGGTATTGCCACCACCAAACACTTTACCTTGACGGTGGAAGGCCGACAGCTGCCAGCCGTTATTGCGCTTGCCAGTGATGACGTCATCCTTGCCTTCGCCGATGATGTAGGTCGCGGCCAGGTCCAGCGTGCCGTTTTCATTGACGGGAATCTCGCCGTAGATGAAGTTCTGGCGCACGGCCGATTTGGTGTTGACGCCGCCGTTCGGTAACGCGACCTTGACGTCGTTGTCCTTGAAGAAAGCATACGAGAATTTACCCGGGCCAGCGGGAATGCGGTCCAGGCCGGCGCCCGTGCCGTTCATATTGATGTATTGCAAGTCCAGCATGTGGATGTCAGGACGGTAGTAGAAGCGTTTACCGATCCAGGCCGTGCCGCCGTTCAGGAAATCGAGTCCCTGCGCTTCGACGTAGGCCTTGACGATGCCCAGCTTGTTGTCGCCGAAATCCGAGTTTGGCGCATAAGCGTTGACCCAGATGGTGGCCAGGTAGTTCACGCCGCCGGACTTGGCGACGGACTTGGTGTAGCCGAATTCCGTGTAGGCGTCGCACTCATTGCCCAGACGGTATTTCATGGTATTGCCACCCAGGCCGAAGCAGCCTTGCGAACCGCCGTCGCCCGACGTATTGCTGCCGGCGCCTGCGCGCAGGTAGCCGTGGAAGCCTTCGGAGTCGGATGGGTACATGGGGTCGGCCATGGCGGAAGCGCTGGCGATGGCGAGGAGCAGGGCAGGCAAGGTTTTCAATGCAGTGCGGTTCATGCGGTCTCCAGAAAAATGTAGGTGGTAGCGGTGGCGCCCCGGAAGGCTGTCACCGCACACGGTCTAATGCCGAAAACCAAGTCTAGCAGCGCTTTTTTAACCACCCTGATACAAAACGAACAAGTGACGATACTTTCTTTCAAAGTGTTGTTTTTATCCAATGTCGATACTCTTGCGCATAGTCGGCTTGCAAAGGAGTATCGAATTGCGGTTTTGGAGTATCAGAAAGTATCAAAGTCTGGTGCTACATTGTGGTCGTGGTGCTAAGTACCTGAGCATTGCCAACGACAAAAAACACTGGAGACACACAATGAAACGTTCCGCCATTGCCGCGCTGTGCGCCGGCTTCCTCAGTTCGTCCGCCTTCGCCGCAACCGACCTCGTCATCGCCACCGTCAACAATGGCCACATGATCGAAATGCAAAAGCTCAGCAAGTTCTTCGAGCAAGCCAATCCCGACATCAAGCTCAAATGGGTGACCCTGGAAGAGGGCGTCTTGCGCCAGCGCATGACCACCGATATCGCCACCAAGGGCGGCCAGTTCGACGTGATGACCATCGGCCTGTATGAAACGCCCATCTGGGGCAAGAAAAACTGGTTGATCCCCATCAAACCGGACGCCAAATACGATATCGACGACTTGCTGCCCGCCATACGCGAAGGCCTCTCCGGCGACGGCAAGCTGTACGCGTCGCCGTTCTATGGCGAAAGCTCGATGATCATGTACCGCAGCGACCTGGTGAAAAAAGCCGGCGTGACGATCGAGGACCGTCCTTCCTGGAACCAGTTGCGCGACGTGGCGGCCAAGCTGCACGATCCGGCCAACGGCGTGTACGGCATCTGCCTGCGCGGCAAGCCGGGTTGGGGCGACAACATGGCGCTGATCACCACCATGGCCAATTCCTATGGCGGCCAGTTGTTCGATATGCAATGGAAGCCGCAATTTACCAGCAAGCCGTGGAAAGACGCGGTGAACATGTATGTCGACCTGATGAAGAAATACGGCCCGCCGGGCGCGGCTGCCAACAGCTTCAATGAAAACCTGGCGCTGTTTAACCAGGGCAAGTGCGGCATCTGGATCGACGCGACCATCGCCGCCTCCTTCATCACCGACCCCAAGCAAAGCAAGGTGGCCGACAAGGTGGCGTTCGCCCAGTCGCCCGTGGGAGTGACGGAGCGGGGCGCCAACTGGCTGTGGATCTGGTCGCTCGCCATCCCGTCCAGCTCGAAGCACCCGAACGAGGCGCAGCGCTTCATCAACTGGGCCACCTCGCCCGACTACGTGAAACTGGTTGCCAAGGAAACGAGCTGGGCCAACGTGCCGACGGGCACGCGCAAGTCGACGTATGCGAGCCCCGAATTCCAGAAAGTGGCGAAATTTGCCGCCGCCGAAGGCAAGGCCCTGGCCACCACGCGCGCCGTGCAAAGCACCTTGCCGCCGTCGCCGTACGTGGGCGTGCAATTTGCGTCGATTCCCGAATTCCAGGTGATCGGCGTGGCGGCCGGCCAGCAGATGGCGGCAGCGCTGCTGGGCAAGGTGACGGTGGACCAGGCCCTGGAATTGTCGCAGCAGACGGCTGAACGCGAGATGCGCAAAGGCGGGTACTACAAATAAGGAGATAGCCTGACCAAACCTACTGCGCGTCGCGCTTTGCGGCCGGCGATGCTCACCGTACCAGAGTACGGTTGCGCTTCTCGGCCACAAATCACTGCCGCTCGCTACGGTTTTGTCAGGCATCTTTGCTGTGCTGTTTGGTTTGTAACACAGGTGATGTGACTGGCCTTGCTATTGCGCTAGATCACTCACCTCACGTCCCAAGAGAATCCTATGAAACGCATTATCCCCCGGACTTTGCTGACGCCGGCCGTGGTCGCCGTCTCCGTCATTTCCGTGATCCCGCTGCTGATCACCCTGTATTACGCGTTCGTGCGTTATTCGATGCTCGATCCCAGCGGCCATCCTTTCCATGGCCTGGCCAATTTCCACTTTTTCTTTACGGATGCCTCGTTCCTGCCGGCCTTGCAGAACACGTTTACCCTGCTGTTTTCCGTCATGCTGATCACGGTGGTGCTGGGCACGGCGCTGGGCTTGCTGATCAATGAAGCGTTTCCGGGGCGCGCCGTCGTGCGCGTGCTCTTGATTTCGCCGTTTCTTGTCATGCCGGCCGTGAATGCCCTGATGTGGAAGAACATGCTGCTCAACCCGATCTACGGCCTGTTTGCGCAGATCAGCCTATTCTTTGGCGCCACGCCTGTCGACTGGCTGTCGGCCCACCCCCTGTTTTCCATCATCATGATGGTTTCGTGGCAATGGCTGCCGTTTGCCTGCCTGATCTTCATGACGGCGCTGCAATCGATGGACCGGGAACAGCTGGAAGCGGCGCGCATGGATGGCGCCACGTATCTGCAGCAGTTGCGTTACCTCTACATTCCCCACCTGGGACGCGCCGTCTCGGTGGTGCTGATGATCGAAATGATCTTCTTGCTGTCGATCTTTGCGGAAATCTTTACCACCACGGGCGGCGGTCCCGGCTTCGACACGACCACCATCACTTTCATGATTTACCAGCAGGCACTGCTGTCCTATGACGTGGGAGCGGCCTCGGCCGGCGCCCTGTTCGCCGTGCTCATCGCCAACATCGCCGCCTTCTTCCTGATGCGCGTCATCGGCAAGAATCTGTCGAAATAAGGAGACCTTGATGCATAGCAAACTTAACTTATATGGCCGCACGGCCGCCGCCTGGCTGTGCGCGCTGCTGCTGTTCTTCCCCATCTTCTGGCTGGGCCTGATGGCCTTCAAGACGGAAGGGCAAGCCATTTCCACGCCGCCGCTGCTGTTTTTCACGCCGACACTCGACAGCTTCCGCGAAGTGCTGGCGCGCGACAATTACTTCGGCTACGCGTGGAATTCTCTGTTTACCAGCGTGCTGTCGACGGCCATCGGCCTCCTGATTGCCATCCCGGCCGCGTATTCGATGGCCTTCTTTCCCACGGGCGGCACCATCGGCTTGCTGAAGTTCATGCTCAGCTCGCGTTACATGCCCGGCGTGGGCGCCTTGATGCCGATCTATATCTGCTACCAGTACTTCGGCCTGCTCGACACGCGCATCGGCCTGACCATTATGTTCATGCTGATGAATTTGCCCATCATGATCTGGCTGCTGTACACGAGCATGAAGGAGTTGCCGCGCGAAATCCTGGAAGCGTCGCGCATGGATGGCGCCACCGTGTGGGACGAATTCCGCCACGTCGTGCTGCCCCTGTCCGTGGGCGGCATCGCTTCCACGGCCCTCGTGTGCATGGTGTGGTCGTGGAATGAATCGTTCTGGTCGCTGAACCTGGGCGCGTCCAACGCGGGCACCCTGGCCTGGCTCATCGCTTCATATTCGAGCCCGGAAGGCTTGTTCTGGGCGAAATTGTCGGCCGCTTCCCTGATGGCCATCGCGCCCATCATGGCGCTGGGCTGGTTCTGCCAGAAACAACTGGTCCAGGGTATGACCTTTGGCGCAGTCAAATAAATGATGCCTCCATAAACCTACTGCGCGGCCCAATTTCGGCTCTCCGTTGCTCACTGTGCATCCGCACAGCTCCGCTACTCAAACCGAACTTGAACCGCTCGCTACGGTTTCTGAAAGCATCGAAAACACATCAGAAATGAGACTATCATGGCTTACCTTCAACTGAGCAATATCGAGAAATTCTTTGGCGAGCACCGCGCCATCAAGGGCATCGACCTGGAGATCCGGCAGGGCGAATTCGTCGTCTTCGTGGGGCCGTCGGGTTGCGGTAAATCAACCCTGCTGCGCCTGATCGCGGGCCTCGAACCGATCGATGGCGGCAAGCTGTCGCTCGACGGGCGCGACATCACGGCGCTGCCATCGTCCAAGCGCGACCTGGCGATGGTGTTCCAGTCGTATGCGCTGTACCCGCACATGACGGTGTTCCAGAACATGTCGTTCGCGCTGAAGCTGGCCGGCGTCGATTCGGCCATCATCCGCGAAAAAGTCGACAAGGCGGCCGCCATCCTCGACCTGGGGAAGTACCTGGAGCGCACGCCCAAAGAATTGTCGGGCGGCCAGCGCCAGCGCGTGGCCATCGGCCGCGCCATCGTGCGCGACCCGAAAGTGTTCTTGTTCGATGAACCGCTGTCGAACCTCGATGCGGCCCTGCGCGTGCAGACGCGCATCGAGATCGCCAAGCTGCACCGCGAGCTGGGCGCCACCACCATCTACGTCACGCACGACCAGGTCGAGGCGATGACCCTGGCCGACCGCGTGGTGGTGCTGCGCGACGGGCAGATCGAGCAGCATGGCTCGCCCCTGGAACTGTATGACCGTCCCGCCAACCGCTTCGTCGCGCAATTCATCGGCACGCCCAGCATGAACGTGGTGCCGGCCGACGCGGCGCCGCAGCTGCTGGCGCAGGCGGGCAGCGCGGCGCAGGCCGACGGCTTTGTCGGCATCCGCCCCGAGCACGTGCACCTGGGTGCGGCGCAGCCGGGCAGCGTGCCTGTCACCGTCGACCTGGTCGAGTCGCTGGGCGTGGAAACCCTCACCTATGTGCGCTTGCCGAACAATGTGCAGGTGGTGTCGCGCGGCGCGGAGCGCAGCAGCCTGCAGCCGGGCCAGCAGACGCACCTGACGTTCGAGCCGGGCTTCGTGCATTATTTCGACCGCGCCGGCAAGACCTACGCGGCGGCGAAAGGAGCGCTGTAATGGACGCCATCGCCTTGAACCAGGCAAACCTGGCAACGCTGCCAGGGACCGTGGCCGTGCCAGCGTATGCGCGCGGCGCGCTCGTGCCCAGCATCGTGCATATCGGCGTGGGCGGTTTTTTTCGCGCCCACCAGGCCGTGTACCTCGACGACTTGCTGGCGCTCCAAGGCCAGGAGCATGCACAGTGGGGCTATTGCGGCGTGGGCTTGCTGGCGCATGACGCGGCCATGCGCGACGCCATGCAGGCGCAGGATGGCTTGTACACGGTGGTCGAGCGCAGCGCGGCCGGCGATAGCGCGCGCATCATCGGCAGCATCGCCGAATACCTGTATGCGCCCGACGAGCCGCAAGCCGTGCTGGATAAGCTGGCCGACCCTGGCACGCGCATCGTCGCGCTGACCATCACGGAAGGCGGTTATTACGTGAACCAGGGCACGGGCGAGTTTGACGCAGGTCATGCCGACATTGCGTACGAACTGGCGCACCCGGAGGCGCCGCGCTGCTCGTTCGGCTACCTGGCCGCGGCGCTGGCCCTGCGCCACCAGCGTGGCCTGGCACCGTTTACCATCATGTCCTGCGATAACCTGCAAAACAATGGCGACGTGACGCGCAAGATGCTGCTGGCCTTTGTCGCCCTGCGCGACGTGGAGCTGGCGCGCTGGCTGGCCACGCATGGCAGCTTCCCCAACAGCATGGTCGACCGCATCACGCCGGCCACCACGGATGAACACCGGGCGCTCGTGCGCGAAACCTTCGGCATCGTCGACGCCTGGCCCGTCGTGTGCGAGCCGTTCCGCCAGTGGGTCATCGAAGACGAATTCCCGCAGGGCCGTCCCGCCTGGGAACAGGTGGGCGCGCAGATGACGCACGACGTGCTGCCATATGAAAAGATGAAGCTGCGCTTGCTCAATGCCAGCCACCAAGCCCTGTGCTACATTGGCATGCAGCTCGGTTACACGTTTGCGCATGAAGCGATGGGTGACCCTGGCATTCGCGCGCTCGTGCGCCGCATGATGGATGACGAGGTCACGCCCTTGCTCGGCGAAGTGGAAGGCATAGACCTGGACAGCTACAAAGATACGCTGATCGAGCGCTTCTCGAATCCGGCCGTGCGCGACCAGCTGGCGCGCATCGGCACGGAAGGTTCTGCGCGCATCCCGAAATTCGTGCTGCCGTCCGTGCGCGAAGCGCTGGCCCGGGGCGGCGCCATCACGCTGCTGGCGTTTACCGTGGCGTGCTGGTTCCGCTACCTGGAAGGCCACGACGAGCAGGGGCGCGAGATGCCCTTGAACGATCCGTATGCGGCGCGCCTGCGCGCGCTGGCGCTGCAGGGCGGGGCGGACGCGAAGGCCTTGCTGTCGCTGCGCGAGCTATTCGGCGAGTTGAGCGACACACCCGCCTTCACGCAGGCGGTGGGGCAGTCGCTGGCCAGCCTGTATGGGCTGGGCGCGCGCGTGGCGCTGGAACAGATCGTCGCCTGACGGGGGAGGGCGCGCCATGCAACGCAAGGCCGAATATCCGCAACCGCAGATGGAGCTGGAACAGCAGCGCGACGCCACGCCCGGCTTCGAGCCGAAAGGCAGTTTCGGCTTCATCCGCTACCTGGAGCACGGCTTTCCGAATTCGCTGGTGCGCTGGCATTACCACGACGAGTATGAGCTGCACCTGATCGTCGAGAGCAGCGGCAAGGTGTTTGTCGGCGACTACATCGGCCAGTTCGCACCCGGCCACCTGGTGCTGACGGGGCCGCGCGTGCCGCACAACTGGGTCTCGCTCGGCACGCCGCCGGAAGGCGTGGCCTTGCGCGACATGGTGATCCAGTTTTCGCACGCGCCGCTGGCGTCGATGGCCGCCGCCATGCCCGAGTTGAAGGATATTTTCCCGCTGCTGCAGCGCGCCCTGCACGGCGTGGAATTCTTTGGCGTCAGCGAACAGTCGCTGCGGCGCTTCCAGCGCATCCGCGACAGCAGCGGCTTGCCGCGCCTGATCGAATTTTTGAGCCTGCTGGGCGAACTGGCGCAGACCAGCGACTACCAGCTGCTGTCGACGGTGCCCATGCAGTCGAGCGACGACGACGTGGCCCTGGCGCGCATCAGTTCCGCCATCAACTTCATCGTGCACAATTACAGCAGCCAATTCTCGCTGAAACAGCTGGCCGAGCAGGTGGACATGCCCGAGCGGACGTTTTCGCGCTTCTTTCGCCACGCCACGGGCAACAGCTTCACGGACTTCGTCAACCGCCTGCGCATCAACAAGGCGTGCCAGCTGCTGATGGAAACGGAGCGCTATGTCAGCAACATCTGCTACGAGGCGGGATTCAACAACGTGGCCAATTTCAACCGGCGCTTCCTGGAATTGAAGGGCATGACGCCGAAGGAGTTTCGCCAGCAGGCGCTGGGCCGTTTTGGCGAGTGAGGCTTTTTGAGGTACATTGGATGGCACAGGCGGGGACAGCCTGGGAGAGACGAGCATGGAACACCTGTGGCAGAAGGACAGCGAGCGCAAGGCGCCCGAACTGGAACGCGAAAGCTATGACGGCATCATCAATTACCTGGAACACGGCTATCCCAGCTCGCGCGTGCGCTGGCACTGCCATGAAGAGTACGAGCTGCACCTGATCGTCGCCACCAGCGGGCGATTGTTCGTGGGCGACTATATCGGCGAGTTTTCGCCCGGCCACCTGGTGCTGACGGGCCCGCGCCTGCCGCACAACTGGATTTCCAACGTGATGCCGGAAGGCGGCGTGGCCCTGCGCGACATGATCGTGCAATTCGCCCACGCGCCGCTGGCGGGCGCCGCGCGCGTCATTCCCGAATTGCGCGAGCTGTTGCCGTTGCTGGAACGCTCCAGCTACGGGGTGGAGTTTTTCGACATGGGCGCGGAAGCGGAGCTGCACCTGGCGCGCATCCGCGTCACGCATGGCGCCGAGCGCTTCGCCGAATTCGTGCAACTGATGAGCAAACTGGCGCGCACGGCCAATTACCGCTTGCTGTCGAGCGCCTCCCTGCGTTCGTACGACGACGATGCCACCTTGGCCAAGGTCAATTCCGTCCTCAATTACATCACGGACAATTACCGCGAGCCGATTTCGGCGGAAATGCTGGCCGAGCAGGTGGGCATGTCGCTGAGTAAATTCTCGCGCTTTTTCCGCAAGGCGACGGGCAACAGTTTTACGGATTTCATCAGCCGGCTGCGCATCAACAAGGCTTGCCAGCTGCTGATGGATACGGACCAGTATGTGTCGAACGTCTGCTACGACGTGGGCTTCCAGAACGTGGCCAATTTCAACCGCCGTTTCCTGCAGGTGAAGGGCGTCACGCCGAAGCAATTCCGGCGCCAGGCCGATGGCCGTTTTGGCGGCATCGGCGGGCCCGTGGCGGATATGCCACAGGCCTAGCCGCTGTCATTGCCTTGTCACTTTGACTGGTTATGCTCCACGGCTACTCCACCCACCTTAGCCGAGGAATGCATGAATACTGCCGTAACGTCGACCCCGAAACTGACCCTGTTGGCCATCGCCGCCGGCCTGGCCCTGGCCGCCTGCGGCGGCAGCGACAATCCGCCGGCGGAGCCTTCCAAGCCCGTGGCGCAGACGGGCGTGTTCCTCGACGGCGCGGTGGAAGGGCTCGATTACGTGGCTGGCAGCGCGGCCAAGGCCAGCACCAATGCCAAGGGCGAATTCGTTTGCAATCCGGGCGAGACGGTGGCCTTCAGCGTGGGCGGCCTGGCCCTGGGCTCGGCGCCGTGCGGCGCCGTCGTCACGCCGCTGGCGCTGGCCGCCAGCACCAACGTGGCGGACGACAAGGTCGTCAACCGCCTGCTGGCGCTGCAATTGCTGGATGATGACAGCGATCCGTCGAACGGCATCAGGCTGACGGCTGAAGTGAAGGCTGCGCTGGCCGGCAAGACCCTGGACTTCGCCGCCGCCCCGGCAGCTTTCAACACGGCCCTGGCCGCGCATCTGGCAACGGTGGGCGCGAAGTTCGCCGGCCGCACGGTCGATGCGGAGCGCCGCGCTCTCGTGCGCGAGCATTTCGAAGACACCCTGGCCTCGAAAGCGGGCGCGCCCGTCAATGAAGCGCTGACGCAAGCCAATCCGGTGGGCGAAGTGAAAGTGACCGTGACGCGCTACCAGATCCAGGCGGCCGATAAATTCTACGTGCCGTACGAAGGCGCGAACGCGAAGATCAAGGGCGAGTTCCCGAACGGCTTCCTGCCGTCGTACGGCTCGGGCCTGGCCTACAAGGGCAAGAATGCGGCCGGCGACCTGGAATTCTATGGCTTGACGGACCGCGGCCCGAACGGCGACGGCCCGCTGGTGCCCGATCCCTCGGGCAAGGGCACCATCGGCAGCAAGATATTCCCGTCGCCCAGTTTTACTCCGTCGTTCGGCGTGATCACGGTGGGCAAGAACGGCGCCGTGCTGGCGTCGAGCACGCCGATCAAGGTGTCGGCCGCCGTCAACAGCTCGGGCTTGCCCGTGCCCGTGGGCGCGGTCGGCAATTCGGCCGAGATTCCCGTCATGGATGCGATGAAGTTCGACGCCGCCGGCAAGGCCGTCTTCAACGCGGGCGGCCTCGATTCGGAAGCCATCGTCGTCGATGCGAAGCGCAATGCGCTGTGGGTATCGGACGAGTACGGCCCGTTCATCATCAAGATCGATGCGGCCACGGGCGTCATCCAGGCCAAGTACGAGCCGGGCAAGGGCTTGCCGGCGCTGTTCGCCAAGCGCCGTGCCAACCGCGGCATGGAAGGCATGACCCTCGATGCGAGCAACGACAAGCTGTACGCCTTCCTGCAAAGCCCCTTGAGCGACGGCACGGCCATGTATTCGGTGACGAAGAAGGCGGAGCAGGTGGAGCGCTTCGCCCGCTTCACGCGCTGGATCGAATTCGACCCGGTGACGGGCACCAGCGGCAAGATGTATGCGTATCCCTTGAATGCGGCCGACTACCAGGATGGCCGCACGGGCAACGCCAAGCTGGGCGACATGGTGGCGCTGGGCGGCGGAAAATTCCTCGTCATCGAGCAGGGCGCCGCGCCGTCGGGCAAGGTCTTCAATAAACTGATGCTGGTCGAATTGAAGGGCGCCACGGACATTTCCGCCGCCGCCTTCAACGCGACGACGTCCGACCTGGAGAAGAGCAGCATGGGCGGCGCTGGCGTCAACGGCGCCGACTGGGCCGCCGTCACGCCGCTGAAGAAAACCCTGCTGCTGGACTTGAACGCCATCGGCTGGGCGGCGGAAAAGGCGGAAGGCCTGACCCTGATCGACGACTCCACCATCGCGCTGGCCAACGACAATGACTTCGGCCTGAAGACGAAGATCTTTGACGCGAATGGCGTGGAAGTCGATGGCGCCGACGTCACGAAGTGCACGGTCGATGCCAACGGCGCCATCGTCACGAGCAGCGCCGCCGGCTGCAACGCGGCCAACACCATCCGCGTGGCGCGCGGCGACGACCGCGAGCGTCCTAGCCGCTTGTGGATCGTGAAGTTCGCCAAGGCGCTCAATACGTATTGATGGCGTATTGATTTGGCTTAATTGATGGATGAAAAAAAGCCGCACAGTGCGAACTGTGCGGCTTTTTTACGCTGGAACAGGCTTACTTTTTAGTGTAGGTGTTGAGCCAATCGAGCACCGTGTGATGCCACAGCAGCGAATTGGCCGGTTTCAGCACCCAGTGGTTTTCGTCCGGGAAGACCAGCAGCTTGCTCGGGATGCCCTGGCGCTGCAGCGCCGTGAAGGTGCCCAGGCCTTGCGCGGTAGGGATGCGGAAATCCAGGTCGCCCTGTACCACCAGCATCGGCGTCTTCCAGTTCTTCACGAAGTTGACGGGGTTGAACTGCTCGTGCTTGGCCGGCGCGTCGTAGTACGGGCCGCCGTTTTCCCACTCGGTGAACCACAGTTCTTCCGTCGCGTAAGCCATGCCGCGGTTGTCGAACACGCCGTCGTGGTTGACCAGGCACTTGAAGCCGTCCGGCCAGTTACCGGCGATCCAGTTCATCATGTAGCCGCCGTAGGACGCGCCCAGCGCGCAGCTGCGTTCGCGGTCCAGCCACGGGAACTTCTTGGTGGCCGCTTCCAGGCCCTTCTGCAAGTCGACCAGCGGCTTGCCGCCCCAGTCGCCGCTGATGGAATCCGTGAATTTCTGGCCATAGCCGGTGGAACCGTGGAAGTCGATGAAGACGGTGGCATAGCCGGCGCCCGCATACACTTGCGGGTTCCAGCGGTAGCTCCAGCTATTGCCAAAGCTGCCTTGCGGGCCGCCGTGCACCAAAAAGGCGACCGGATACTTTTCGCCGGCCTTGGCATTCCACGGCTTCATGACGTGGCCGTAGACGGTTTCGCCATTCGCGCCCGCAAACGAGAACTGTTCATATTCGCCGAAACGCACGTCGGCCAGGGCCGCCGCATTCTGCTTCGTCAGCTGCACCATCGGCGCGTTTTCCGACTTCGCGTCGAGCTTGCGCGTGTACAGCTGCGCGCCCGAGGCCAGATTGGCTTGCGCCAGCACGATGGTATTGCCGCGCACGTCGAAGTCGCCCACGGCGCCCTTGCCCGTCAGCGCGGCGACCTTGCCGCTGGCCGCGTCGATGTGGAACAAGCGGTGCTGGCCCACGTCATCGGCGGCGACGAGGAAAGCCTTGCTGTCAGGCGTCCAGCGGAAGTCGGCCACGGAACGGTCCCAGTCATCGGCCAGGGTGCGCTTCTTGCCGGTGGCGACATCCATCAGCACCAGGTGAAAACGGTCCGCTTCGAAGCCAGGCTTGGTCATGGCGACATAGGCCAGGGTGCGGCCATCGGGCGACCAGGTGGCTTTGGCATCCCAGGCCGGGTTGTCGGCCGTGAGATTGCGTGGCGCCTGGCCGCCAGCGGCAGGAATCGTGTAGACGTCGAAGTTGGTCGACCACGATTCCGTGCGGCCGGCCACGCGCACGGAGAAGGCCACCGTCTTGCCGTCCGGGCTGAAGTGGTATTCGCCATTGTCGCCGAACGGTTTCGATGGCGCGTCGCCGTCCAGGGTGCCGCTCAGGCTCACGGGCGCGGCGCTGACCTTGCCCGTGGCGTCGATCGGCGCCGAGTACAGCGCGTTGCGGCGGCCGTCGGCCCAGGTATCCCAGTGGCGCACGAACATCTGGTCGTAGACCATGCCGGTCGCCTTGTTCTTGGCTTTTTCATCCAGGCGCTTCTTGGTGCAGGCGAGGTCCGCGCAATCGAGGAAGACGCCCATGCTGAAGGCCAGGCGGTCGCCCTGCGGCGACAAGCGGTAGGTGTCGACGTCCAGCGCCAGGTCGGTGACCTTGGCCGCTTCGCCGCCGTTCAGGGGCAGCTGCCACACTTGCGAGGAGCCGGAACGGCCGGACAGGAAGTAGATGGCGTCGCCGTTCGGCGACCATTGCGGGTCGCTGGCGCTGGCATCGCCGCGCGTGAGCTGGCGCGGCGCCGCGTTCGGCGCGCGCAGGTCGATCATCCACAGCTGCGTGTTGCCGCGGTTTTTGTCCAGGTTGGTGGTGCGCACCGTGTAGACGACGCGCGTGGCGTCCGGCGACAGCACGGGGCTGCCCACACGTTCCATGGCCACCATGTCTTCCACGGTGAAACCGCGCGGCGCGGCCAGCGCCGGCACGGCGGCGGTGGTGGCCATGGCGGCACTGAATGCTCCCAAGAGCAGCAGACGTAAACTCATTCAAACTCCCGATTCTTATGACGACGTTATCGATATGGTATTGACGTGGCCGGCTGTACCGCCGGCAGCCCGACATCATAGCAATAAAGACGCGCCTGCTGCGGGAGTTGACCGCCGGTTAGCCGGCCGGCAGTGCCAGTTGGTCGAGCGCCACGTGGCCCAGGAAGCCGCCCTGGCTGGCGGCCGGCAAGCCGTCCTCGATGGCGTGGGCAAAGCGGATGCCGGGGTCCTGTTCCAGCGCCGCCAGCACGCGCGCCACGTGCGGATAATCGGCCAGGCGCGCCAGCTGCAGCGGTTCGGCCCAGCGCGCCGTGGCGGCCAGGTAGGCGTCGGCGATGGTGGGGGCGGTATCGGAAGCGAGCCAGGTGCGGCCGGCGAGCAGGCGCTCCAGGTGCGCCAGGCTTTTGTTGACCTTCTCGACGGCCATCTCGCGCCAGACGGCCGCGCGCGCGTCGGTTTCCGGCGCGCGCGACGCCTGGAAGGCGGGCATGAAGGCCGCGTGGAAGGTCGTGTGCAAAAAGGAGAGCACGCTGTTCAGGCGGTCGTATTGCGGCGTGCCCTGCGCAAAGCCCAGGCCTGTGTGCGGCGCGCGCGCGGCGATGTGCAGCAGGATCGCCATGCTTTCCAGCAGCGGCGCGCCCGCGTGCGTGAGCAGGGCGGGCGTCTGGCCCAGGGGATTGATGGAGAGAAAGGCGGGATGCTGCTTGCTGGCCGGGTCGCGCGCTTCCACGCGGGCAAGTTGGTACGGCAGGCCGCTCCATTCGAGGGCGGCGATGGCGGCGAACGAGCAGCCGAACGGCACGCTGTAGATCAGGGTGGTTTCCATGCTGGAGCTCCGGTGAGAGGAAAGAAGGGCAGTCTAATCGCGATGGTTACTATTTGGAAGAAGACAGAATAATGTGGTATAGGTACATTTTTTATACCAGGTGGGAAGGCAACCATGAAAGACAATGTCTCCGGCTGCGCCGTGGAAGAAGCCATGCGATTGCTGGGCGGGCGCTGGCGTATCGTGCTGCTCAGCTATCTGATGGCGGGGCCGAAGCGCTTCAGCGAAATCCGCCGCGCCGTGCCGAATATCTCGCAGCGCATGCTGACCCTGGACTTGCGCGCGCTGGAAGAGGCGGGCTTGCTGACGCGTACGGTCTATGCGGAAGTGCCCGTGAAAGTGGAATACCGGCTGACGGACGAGGGCTTGCGCTTGCGGGAGCTGGTCGAGATGCTGCGCGCCATCGGCTTGCGCCTGCGCGGACAGGCGGACGGGGGCGGCGCCTTTCTCGCGCCCGATGGCGACGATCATTCTCAATAGAAACAGCTGTCTTTATGTAAAGTGCTAGACTGCCGGCCTTTGATCACTACTCTCGATACCCATGCGCCTGACATCCCTCGCCCTGACCGCCGCCGCCCTGTTTGCCACCTTGCCGGCCCAGGCGGCCACCATGCCGACGCTCGAACAAATCCACGCCGCCGTGCAGGTGGGCGTGGCCAAGACCCGGGCCAAAATGCAATCGACTGTGACGGTACCGATCGCCGTCAAGGTCACCAGCTTGACCGGCTGCCAGGATTCGCAGGAAGTGCCGGGCGAAGTGGTGTGCCTGGTCGCCATGAGCGCGGGCATGCGCGATGCTTTCATGGTGCTGCCGTTGCGCAACGAGAACGGTACCTGGGTGGGCGTCGAGCGCAAGGATGCCAAGTTCGCGGGACCGTCGCCGGCCGAGGCGCAAGCGATGATACGCGCCTGGGCCAAGGAAGAAGTGGCGCGCAATACGGAAGCGGCCAAGGATGTGCAGATGCAGGAAGCGCAGAGCACCATGCAGGTCAAGGCCATCAACGAGTGCGAGGTCAAGCGCAAGACGGGCTATCTGGTGTGCGATACGGAATTGAGCGTGCCGAGCCGTCCGGAAGGCATCAAGACGGAACTGACCTTCATGCTGGAAAACGCCAACTGGCGCTACGTGCCGCGCTAAGCCGCCGCGTTGTTTGCCGCCGGGACAGTCACGCTGTTCCGGCGCCGTTCCCGCCATTCCCCTGCGGCCACGCTGCCGCCTGCAATATTTGCAGATTCGCAAGGCAATTTCGCCAGTGAAAATTGCCGATTTAAATTAATAATTAGATATTAAAATTAATGTATCGGTGCAGACTGCCGCCGGCTTCCTGCCGCCTTGCATTTGCCCGCTTCCCCGTGCCTGCACGGGCTACCTTTGAGGATGTGACCATGCGACTCAATCTTCCCGTCAGCGATACCGAAATCAACCTGAGCGATACCGAGACCATCGTCTCGACTACCGACTTGCAAGGCAATATCACCTATGCCAACCCGTATTTCATCGCCGTCAGCGGTTACAGCGCGGAAGAATTGATCGGCGCGCCGCAGAACATCCTGCGCCATCCGGACATGCCGGTCGAAGCGTTCGCCGATTTCTGGGCCACCATCCGTTCGGGGCGTTCGTGGAGCGGCATGGTGAAAAACCGCTGCAAGAATGGCGATTACTACTGGGTGCTGGCGAACGTGACGCCGGTGGTGGAAGACGGCGTGGCCGTCGGCTACATGTCCGTGCGCACCAAGCCCACGCGTCAGCAGGTGGCGCAGGCCTCGGCCCTGTACGCGCGCATCAAGGCGGGGCAGGCCGACGGCATCGTCATCAGCCAGGGCGCGGCCGTGCGGACGGATTGGCTGGCCAGGTTCGCGCGCCTGCGTGACTTGCCGCTGGGCAAGCGCATCGGCTGGAATCTGGGCTTGCTGAGCCTGGTATTGCTGCTGCAACTGGCGTGGAATGCGGGCCTGCTGCCGGCCGGCGCGGCCGGCTGGCTGACGGGCCTGTCCGTGGTAGCCTTGGGCGCGACCCTGTATTTCTGGCACAGCCTGCACCGCGCCGTGCTGCAACCGTTGCAGCAGGCGCGCCAGGCTTGCGACGTGATGGCGGGCGGCGACCTGACGGGCGAGCTCGACACCACGAGGCGCGACGAGATGGGGCAACTGCTGCGCTCCCTGCGCCAGCTGCGCGTAAACTTGCATTCCATCGTCGGCGACGTGCGCGGCAATTTCTTGCGTATCAGCATGGCCAGCCAGGAAATCGCCGCCGGCAATATGGACTTGTCGGGCCGCACGGAAGCGCAGGCGTCGGCCCTGCAGCAGACGGCGTCGAGCATGGAGCAGCTGGCGGCCACGGTGCAGCAAAACAGCGGCAACGCCGTGCAGGCCAGCGACATGGCGGGCAAGGTCCACGGCCTGGCCGGGCGCGGCGGCGAGATCGTCGGCCAGATGGTGAGCATGATGGCCGATATTGACGCTTCATCGAAGAAGATCGGCGACATTACGGGCATTATCGAAGGCATCGCCTTCCAGACGAATATCCTGGCCCTGAACGCGGCCGTGGAAGCGGCGCGCGCCGGCGACCAGGGGCGGGGCTTTGCCGTCGTGGCGGGCGAAGTGCGCAGCCTGGCTCATCGCAGCGCGGCGGCGGCCACGGAAATCAAGCAATTGATCACGGCGTCGTTGGCGCAGGTGCAGGCGGGCGCGAAGCTGGCGCAGCAGGCGGGCGCCAGCAGCGCCGAAATGCTGGGCGCCGTTCAGGGCGTGCACGGCATCATGGAAGAGATCGCCTCCGCTTCGCGCGAGCAAAGCCACGGCATCGGCCAGGTCAACATGGCCGTCACGCAGATGGATGAAGTGACGCAGCAGAACGCGGCGCTGGTGGAGGAATCGGCGGCCGCCTCGGCGTCGCTGCAAGACCAGACCTTGCAGCTGGAGCAGGCGATGGCCTTGTTCAAGCTGGAACGGCGGCGCGGCGGCCAGGCAGGCTCCGCCACGCCCCCGCGCACGGGGGAGCGCCGGCGTGCTACAGCAGGTGCTCTGACAACGCCTTGAAGGGAACCTTGGGCACGAGAAAGGCAAACGGCTGGGAGACGGGCTGCAATTGCGCCAGCAAGCCGCAGTCGGCGCGCAAGGCCGTCAGCGCTTGTACTTGATCCAGATCAACGGGCAAGTCGATTTCGCCGAAGACCAGCTTGCCGTTGCGCGGCACGTGCGCGATGGCCGCATCCTGGCAGGCGAGGAAGGCGACGGCGTCGCGCCAGTTGCCGAACAGCGCTTGCCAGCCGGCATCGAGGGCATGGTCGGTCACGATGTCCGCCTGCACGTCCAGCGATGGCGCGCTGCCGGCGCCGCTTGTAACGCTGCAGCGCGCTTGCGTGGCCGTGACTTCCAGCGTCATGCCGGCGGCCAGGTGGGTCGGCAGGATGTCGCTGAACAGCCGCGTGCCCAGCGCATGCGGCAAGCTGTCCATGATGTTTTTCAGAAAGTACACGCAGGGCACTGCCGGCGCGCCCGCGGGCGTGTGGTCCAGATATACACGCCAGTTGCTTTGCAATGGAGACGGTAGCATCCGGCGCAAGGGGCCGAGCAGGGCCGGACCGAAGTGCCCGTGACGGTAGGTCAGCACGGTAAATGGCGTCTTGCCGTCGCGCTGCCACAGGGTCGCGCCGGGGGGCAGCAGTTGCTGCGCGGCAGCGGCGTCGACCAGCCAGCTCACGTAGACGACGTCGCGCACGTCGCTGTGCAGGGTCAGGAAGGGCAGGCGGGATATGATCGCCTGGCGTAGGTTGGCAAAGCGCGTGGAATTGGCGAGCGCGGCAAACAGGCGCCCCGGCCAGCCCGCGCGCGGGTGGCGGTAAGTGTTGTCTTGCAATTGGGAACTTTCGGGGTAGATACCGGGGGAATACGCTGATGCAAAAGCACCCGTCCACATCATCGCGAGCGGCAGCGATGTGTGGCCGAGACGCGCAGCTGTGCTGGAGCACAGCGAGCATCGCAGGCCGCACAGGGCGCCGCGCAGCCGATGTGGGCGGGCGTCACTGTTATTGCATGTGCCAGCCGTGGCTGACAACGATCGACTGGCCGCTCAGGGCGTTCGACGGGAAGGCGGCCAGGAAGACGGCCGTTTGCGCCACGTCTTGCGTGGTGGTGAATTCGCCGTCGATGGTGTCTTTCAGCATGACTTTCTTGATCACGTCTTCTTCGCTGATGTTCAGCTGGGCCGCCTGTTCGGGGATTTGCTTGTCGACCAGCGGTGTGCGCACGAAGCCGGGGCAGATGACGTTGGCGCGGATGCCATCCTTGGCGCCTTCCTTGGCCACCACCTTGGCCAGGCCCAGCAAGCCGTGCTTGGCGGCAACGTAGGCGCTCTTGAACGGCGAGCCTTCGTGCGAGTGCACGGAACCCATGTAGATGATGGCGCCGCCGCGGCCCGCCTTGATCATTTCGCGCATGCAGGCGCGCGTGGTGAGGAAGGCGCCGTCCATGTGAATGGCCAGCATCTTTTTCCATTGCTCGAACGGGTAGTCGACGACGGGGCTGATGATCTGGATGCCCGCATTGCTGATCAGGATATCGATGCCGCCGAAGTGGGCGGCGGCATCGGCCACGCCCTTGTCCACTTGTTCTTCGCTGGAGACATCCATGGCGACGGCAAACGCCTGGCCGCCCGACTGCTTGATTTCCTCGGCCGTCTTGCTGGCCGCTTCCAGGGCCAGGTCGGCGATGACGACCTTGGCGCCTTGTTTCGCGTATTCAATAGCCATTTCCTTGCCGATACCACTGGCGGCGCCGGTAATCAGTGCGACTTTGTCTTTGAGTTGCATATTAATCCTTTGCATTGCGGGTTGGAGTGATCGTGGAAAACCTGACTATGCCAGTATAGCCAGAAAACGCGCCGCGCATGCCCCGCGCACGCCTATGGGGCTTGCTGCCGGTCAAGTTGCCTCTCTTGCATTTCCTGCAAGCGCCAGGCGCCGGGATTGGTGCCTGCCCAAGTGCGGAACGCATGATTGAACGCGCTTTGCTCCTGGTAGCCGAGCAGGAAGGCGATGTCGACCAGCGACAAATCCGGCGCGCGCAGATAATCGCGCGCCAGCCCGTACCTGGCCTGGTCCAGCAGGGCCTGGAAGCTGGTGCCCGCGTCGGCCAGCTTGCGCTGCAGGGTGCGCGGCGTGACGGCCAAGGTGGCGGCAACGGTGGCCAGCCGCGCCGACCCGTGGCGCAAGCCCGCGACGATGGCCGCGTGGACTTGCGCGTCGATGGCGCCGCCAGTGTCGGTTTCGGCCTGGCGCTGCGCCAGCAGTTGTTCCGCATGCTGGCACAGCACGGGGTACAGGCTGACGTCGGCGTTCGGCACGGGCCAGTCCAGCAATTGCGCGTCGAAGGTGGCCGTGTTGGCAGGGGCGTTGAAGGCGGGCAGGCTGCCCAGCACGCGCACATATTCGTCGCGGTGCGCCGCGTGGCGCAGCAGGTCGCCGCCGCCATCATGCGTGAATGCCAGCCGGGCCGGCGGCAGCGGCATGCCCGCCAGCCAGTCGCCGCACACGCGGATGCCGGCAAAGACGCTGTCGACCAGGTGCCGGCTGGCAGTCGGGTAGTTGCTTGCCCAGCGGTAATGCGCGACGGCGCCATCGCGCTGCAGGGTCGAGCGGCCCAGGTCGTGCGCCAGCCGTTCATAGCGGGCCGTCTGTTCCAGCGCCTGGCCCACGTTGCTGCAACTGAGCAATATCAAACCGTAGGCGCTGTAGGTGCCCATGCGCACGCGCTGGCCCACGTGCAGGCCGAAATGCGCATCGCCCGCCAGTTGCGCGCCCGCATCGAGCAGGCGCACGTAGTCGCACGCGGCCAGGCTGGCTGCGGACGCTTCCAGGCTGTGCGGCGCCACGCCGGCCGCCTGCGCCAGGGCGGCAACGGGGATGCCGTGCGCGCCGGCCGCTTCCAGCAGCGGCTGCAGATAGGCGCCGGCGACCCGGCCTTCAGTGCTTGTCATGATGGAACAATGCGATTGTCATGAAAAACCAATACCCTTGGCTTGTGGCGGCATATGCTGTTGAACAGGCAAGAACAGTATAGCAAGCCGCCGTGGCGCGCAACTGGCCGAACACAGGGGATGTCGATGCAACGCTGGAATGGCTGGGGAGACGAGAGCATCACGTATGCGCTGAGCGAGGACGCGCTGGCCTTCCTGGGCGAGCGCCTGGGGCCGGGCAGCGCCATCGTCGACGCCACCTTCGACGACGCCTGCGCGCAAGTGCCCGCTTCGCGTCTGGCGCCGCATCCGCTGATCGACACCCAGCCTGCCACGCGCGTGCGCCATGCGCTCGGCCAAAGCCTGCCCGACTGGTTCAAATTGCGCCATGGCCGCATCGGCGCCGTGCCCGATGGCGTGGCCTTTCCCGACAGCGCGCTGCAGGTGCGCCAGTTGCTCGCGTATGCGCGCCAGGCGTGCGTGGCCGTGATTCCCCACGGCGGCGGCACCAGCGTGGCCGGGCATTTGACGGTGGCGGCGGGGCCGCGCCCCGTGCTGGCGCTCAGCCTCGTGCGCCTGTGCGCGCTGGGCCACCTGGACCGGGAAGCGCAGCTGGCCACGTTCGGCGCGGGCGTGTATGGTCCCGACCTGGAAGCGCAGTTGCGCGCGCATGGCTACACCCTGGGCCACTATCCGCAATCGTTCGAGTATTCGACCCTGGGCGGCTGGATCGCCACGCGCTCGTCGGGCCAGCAATCGCTGCGCTATGGCCGCATCGAGCAATTGTTCGCGGGCGGCGAAGTGGAAACGCCGGCCGGTACCTTGAGCATTCCCACCTTTCCAGCTTCGGCGGCCGGCATCGACCTGCGCGAAATGGTGCTCGGCTCCGAGGGCCGGCTGGGCATCGTGACGCAGGCGACGGTGCGCGTCTCGCCGCTGCCCCCTTATGAAGCGTTCCACGCCGTGTTTTTCGCCGACTGGGGTCAGGCGCAAGCGGCCGTGCGGGCGCTGGCCCAGTCGCGCCTGCCCCTGTGCATGCTGCGCCTGTCGAATGCGCTCGAAACGCAGACCATGCTGACCCTGGCCGGGCACAAGAAGCTGGTGGGCTTGCTGGAGCGCTATCTGTCGCTGCGCGGCTGCGGCGAAGGCAAGTGCATGCTGATGCTGGGCGTCAGCGGCGAAGCCGGGCCGGCGCGCGCGGCCCTGCGCGGCGCCCTGGCGCTGGCGCGGCGGCACAGGGGCGTGCACGTGGGGCGGCACATGGGCGACAAATGGAAGCAGGGGCGCTTTCGCAACGTTTACCTGCGCAACGGCGCGTGGGAACACGGCTATGTCATCGACACGGTGGAAACGGCCGTCGACTGGCCGCGCGTGGCGCCCATGATGGCGGCGCTGGAGCAGGCGGGCACCAAAGCGCTGGCGCGGCACGGCGAGCAGGTGCATGCGTACACGCACCTGTCGCACGTGTACGCGCAGGGCGCCAGCGTCTACACCACATATGTGTACCGGCTGGCGCCCACCTTCGAGGAAAACATGGCGCGCTGGCGCAATCTGAAGGATGCGGCCAGCGCCGCCATCGTCGCCAACGGCGGCACCATCAGCCACCAGCATGGCGTGGGCACGGATCACGCGCCATGGCTGGCGGCGGAAAAGGGAGAGCTGGGCATCGCGGCCATGCGCGCGCTGCTGCGCCAGTTCGACCCGCAGGGCATGATGAATCCCGGTAAACTGCTGCCCGAAGCGGGAGGCGGCTTGTGAACGGGGCCAGGCGCCGCGACGGGCTGCCCGCGCTGCTGGCGCGCGAGTGGGATATCTTGATCGTCGGCGGCGGCATCACGGGCGCCGGCATCCTGCTGGAAGCGGCGCGGCGCGGCTTGACGGCGCTGCTGGTGGAGCAGCGCGATTTCGCCTGGGGCACGTCGAGCCGCTCCTCGAAGCTGGTACACGGCGGCTTGCGCTACCTGAAGCAGGGACAGTTCGCGCTGACGCGCGAATCGGTGCATGAGCGGCAAGCCTTGCTGACGGATGCGGCGGGGCTGGTCGAGCCGCAGGGCTTTGCCTTTGGAGATTACACGGGCCGGAAGCCGGGCCGGCGCCAGTTCATGCTGGGCCTGGCCATCTATGACGTGATGGCGGGCCGGCGCGCGCGCCGCTATGTCGATGCGGCGGATTTCGCCATGCTGGCGCCGCATGTCAACCGCGATGGCCTGCGGGGCGGCATGCTGTACCAGGACGCCAAGACGGACGATGCGCGCCTGGTGCTGCGCGTGCTGCAGGAGGCGCGCCGCCATGGCGGCGTGGCCGTCAATTACCTGGGCGTGGCATCGCTGCTGCGCGACGACGGCAAGGTCGCCGGCGCCACCTTGAACGATGCGGTCGATGGCAGGGCACTCACAGTGCGCGCGCGCCTGGTGATCAGCGCCACGGGCGCCTGGGCCGACGGCTTGCGCGGCCAGGTGGGAGAACAGCCGAAACTGCGGCCCCTGCGCGGCAGCCATCTGCTGCTGCCGGCCTGGCGCCTGCCGCTGGCGCAAGCCGTCAGCCTGATGCACCCGCGCGATGGCCGCCCCGTGTTTGCGTATCCCTGGGAGGGCGTGACCCTGGTGGGCACCACCGATGTCGACCATGGCGCCAGCCTGGACCTGGAGCCGGCCATCACGCGCGCCGAACTCGATTACCTGCTGGCGGCGCTGCGTTGGCAGTTCCCGCAGCTGGCGCTGGGCGAAGACGATGTGCTGGCCACGTTTGCCGGCGTGCGCCCCGTGATCGACAGCGGCCAGCTTGACCCGTCGAAGGAAGCGCGCGAACATGCGCTATGGCTGGAAAACGGCTTGCTGACGGTGGCGGGCGGAAAATTGACGACGTTTCGCGTGATCGCCCTGGACGCATTGCGCCGCGCCGCGCCGCTGCTGCCGGGCTGGCAGGCGGATTTGCGCCCCTTGCCGATCTTTGACCCGTCGCCGCCCTTGTCGGGCAAGGCCTTGGCGCTCGATGGCGAGCAGCGCGCACGCCTGCTGGGGCGTCATGGCGCGGCCGCACAGGCGCTGTGCGATGCGGCGCAGGAGGGCGAACTGGCGCCGGTTCCCGGCACGCAGACTTTATGGGCGCAGCTGCGCTGGGGCGCGCGCAACGAGGACGTGCAGCACCTGGACGACTTGCTGCTGCGGCGCACGCGCCTCGGTTTGCAGCTGGCCGGCGGCGCGCTTGCTATCATGCCGCGCCTGCGCGCCATCTGCCAGCAGGAACTGGGCTGGGACGATGCGCGCTGGGAGGAAGAACAGCAGCGCTACCTGGCCCTGTGGCGCCGCCATTACAGCGTGCCGCAAGGCGAATGAAGCAATGATAAAAGCAGCGATAAAAATATAAAAGAGGAGAGCATCATCGAAACTACCCTGTTTGGCCAGCCCCTGGCGCTGGGCGACGCCCGCATCACCTACGACAGCCTGTCGCCGCTGGACTTGCGCCAGAGCGTGGACGTCCTCGTCGACGACCTGGGCGAAGACCTGCTGCAAATCACGTGCGCGAATGGCGACATCGTCGACGTGGGCTGGTATCCGGCCTGGAATGCGCAGGGACGCTTGCGCGTGGTGGCCGTGCGGGGACAGGACTGGGACACGCCCGTGTTCAGCGCGCAGCCGGACAAGGATCCGCAGGCGCTGCTGCAGGCGCTGCGCGCTGCGCTGGCCAGCGTGGGCTGAGCCATGACCTCCGCAGCGGGCGATGGCCCGTATATCCTCTCCATCGACAATGGCACGCAAAGCGTGCGCGCGCTGCTGTTCGACCGGGACGGCAAGCTGGCGGCCAAGGCGCAAGTCTTCCTGGAAGCGTATTACTCCGACCACCCCGGCTGGGCCGAGCATGACGCCGACGGCTACTGGCAAGCCGTATGCGAAGCGTGCCAGCAGCTGTGGCGCGGCACGGACATAGCCAAATCCTCGGTGGCCGGCGTGGCCGTCACCACGCAGCGCGGCACGGTGGTCAACGTGGATGAACATGGCGCACCGTTGCGGCCCGCGATCACCTGGCTGGACCAGCGCAGCACGCGCGACATTCCCCGGCTGGCGCCGTGGTGGCGCGCCGCCTTCCGCGCCACGCGCCTCGACGGCACGATACGCTACTTCCGCCGCGAGGCCGAGATCAACTGGATCAGCGCGCACCAGCCCGACATCTGGCGCCGCACGCACAAATTCCTGCTGCTGTCGGGTTTTCTGAACCACCGGCTCTGCGGAAAGTATATCGATTCGACGGGCTCGCAAGTGGCGTATATTCCCTTCGACTACAAGCGCCACGCCTGGGCCGGGCGCTTCGACTGGAAATGGCAGGCGCTGGCGATTCGACGCGCCATGCTGCCCGAGCTGGTAACGCCGGGCACGCGCATGGGGGCCATCACGGCATCCGCCGCCGCGGCGACGGGCATCCTGGAAGGCACGCCCTTGCTGGCGGCCGCCGCCGACAAGGCGTGCGAGGTGCTGGGCGCCGGCTGCGTCGAACCGCACGTGGCGTGCCTCAGCTACGGCACCACGGCCACCATCAACACGACCAACCGCAAGTATGTGGAAGTGACGCGCTTCATTCCGCCGTATCCGGCCGCCATGCCGGGCGCCTACAGCACGGAAGTGCAGATATTCCGCGGCTACTGGATGGTCAACTGGTTCAAGGAGCAGTTCGGCGACCGCGAACGGGCGGCGGCCGCCGAAGACGGCGCGGGCTTGTCCGCCGAAGCGCTGTTCGACCGCCTGGTCGAGGCCGTGCCGCCCGGCTCCATGGGCCTGATGCTGCAGCCGTACTGGAGTCCCGGCATCAAGGTGCCGGGGCCGGAAGCGAAGGGCGCCATGATCGGCTTTGGCGACGTGCACACGCGCGCGCACATCTACCGCGCCATCCTCGAAGGACTCGCGTATGCGCTGCGCGAAGGCAAGGAGCGCATCGAGCAGCGCAGCGGCATTGCCATCACGGAGCTGCGCATCGCGGGCGGCGGTTCGCAAAGCGATGCGGCCATGCAGCTGACGGCCGACATCTTCGGCTTGCCCGCCGCGCGCGCCCACGTGTATGAAAGTTCGGGCCTGGGCGCGGCCATCGCCGCTAGCGTGGGCCTGGGCTGGCATGCGGACTTTCCCGCCGCCGTGCAAGCCATGACGCGCAAGGGCAAGGTATTCCAGCCGGATCCCGGGCACAGCAAGGTCTATGAAAAACTGTACCGGCGCGTGTACCGCAAGATGTATGCGCGGCTGCAGCCTTTGTACCGCGAAATCGCCGACATCACCGGCTATCCTGAAAAGTGACCGGCTAGCGCAGGACGAGCGCTTTCACCGTTTCCCAGGCCGCGCTGCCCGATTGCGTGACGCGCACCTGGTTGCGGCCCCCTTCCTTGGCCACGTACAGGGCGCGGTCGGCGGCGACGAACAGCGCTTCGCGGTCGTCCAGCTGGTGCGGGCGGATGGTCGCCACGCCGATGCTGACGGTGATCCACGGCGAGGTGATCGATCGCGGGTGCGGCAGCTGCAGCGCCTCGATGTGCGCGCGGATGGCTGCGGCCAGGTGCAGGGCGCCTTCGGCATCCGTGTCGGCGAACAGCAGGACGAATTCCTCGCCGCCGTAGCGGGCAGCCAGGTCGCCGGGGCGTGCGGCGTGCGAGGCGATGGCTTGCGCCACTTGCTGCAGGCAGGTGTCGCCGGCCGGATGGCCCAGGCTATCGTTGTACAGCTTGAAGTGGTCGACGTCGAGCACCACCAGCGACAGGACGCCGCCGCCGCGCACGGCGCGCTGCCATTCCTTTTCCAGGAAGCTGTCGAAATGCCGGCGGTTGGCGATCTGCGTCAGCGGGTCGAGATAGGCGGCGCGTTGCAAGGCGTCTTCCGACTGCTTGTGGTGCGTGATGTCGTGCAGCAGGCCGATATACAGGGGCTGGCGCAGATACATGGGCGTCAGGGTCAGGTCCATGCTCAGCGCCTCGCCGTTGCGGTGGCGGATCGCCACTTCGCGCGTGCCATGGTTGTGCGCTTTTTCCGGATTGGCCGCGTGCATGGCGAAGTAATCGAGGTATTCCTGCGTCACCAGGGGGCTGAGCAACTCGCCGATGGAGCGCCCGGCCAGTTCGTTTTCGCGGTAGCCCAGGTACTGATCGCAGGCCGGATTGGTGTACTGGATGCGGCCATCGGCTTCGATGATCAGCAAGCCCTCGGCCATGTTGTTGACGATGGTGCGCAGGCGCTCGGCCTGTTCCTGCTGGGTTTCATTGTTGCTGCGGATTTGCAGCTGGGCGCGCACGCGCGCGCGCACTTCGGCCATGCGCAGCGGCTTGCTGATGTAATCGACGGCGCCGCAGTCGAAGCCGGCCACCACGTCTTCCGTTTCCGTCTTGGCACTCATGAAGATGACGGGGATGCCCTGCGTCAGCGGGTGCTGCTTGAGGCGGCGGCACGTTTCGATGCCGTCCATGTCCGGCATCAGCACGTCGAGCAGGATCAGGTCGGGGTGGGCGCGCTGGGCGATCGCCAGCGCCCGTTCGCCGGACGTGGCGACATAGGTTTGATAGCCTTGCTCGCTCATCAGTTTGCGCAGCAGCTCAAGGTTGGCCGGCGCATCGTCGACAATCAAAATGGCGGCCTCGCGCCGCTGGGAATGCTCCACACTGCCTGGACTCATTG
Source organism: Janthinobacterium sp. SUN033 (assembly GCF_030397595.1). Lineage (NCBI taxonomy): Bacteria > Pseudomonadati > Pseudomonadota > Betaproteobacteria > Burkholderiales > Oxalobacteraceae > Janthinobacterium > Janthinobacterium sp. SUN033. Next base: position 492,022 of record NZ_JAPQNV010000003.1, on the reverse strand, counting down.
CTTCCGGCCTTCTCGATGTACTTTGCGATGCCAGCGATTGCTGCACTTTCGGTGATGCTGACCGGGTTCAAATCTGCGACAGCGGTCAAATCATACCGCCTTGCCAATTTTTTGGGTAAAAAAATCGACGTTGTGCGAGGTCGTAAAATATTATTTTTATGCTATTTTTGGAAATAAATACACGCAATTGCTATCGTGAAGGCGGTTTTTGGGCGAAAAAGACGCGTGCCCCCTGGAGTTGGGACAGCTGGGACACGCCCCGCGGCAGGCGGGGCGTGGGGAGTGCAATTACATTTTTGCGGCGATCAGTTTGCCGAGGATGGCGATGCCTACACGGATGCGTTCCGGCGGTACCGTCACGAACGACAGGCGCAGGGTGTGCGTTTCCGGCGTGTTGGCGTAGAACGGCGCGCCCGGCACGAAGGCGACCTTGTTGGCGATGGCTTCATCGAGCAGTTTCATCGCATCGATGTGCTTCGGCAGGGTAACCCAGATGAACATGCCGCCTTCAGGCTTGGTCCACGTGACACCGGCCGGGAAGTGTTCTTCCAGCGCCGACAGCATGGCCTGGCACTGGTTGCCGTACAGGCTGCGGATGCTGGGGATATGCCGGTCCAGGAAACCATCCTTGATCACTTCATGCACGACCATCTGCGTCAGCTGCGACGTGTGCAGGTCGGCCGCCTGCTTGGCCAGTTCCAGGCGGCGCACCAGCGGCATCGGCGCCACCACGTAGCCGAGGCGGATGCCGGGCGTGAGCACTTTCGAGAACGAGCCCATGTAGATCACGCCATCCGGATTCATGTTGATCATCTTCGGATACGGCTCGCCGCTGTAGCTCAGGGCGCCGTACGGATCGTCCTCGATCAGCGGCAGGCCGTGGCGGGCGCAGGTTTCCACCAGTTCCACGCGGCGCGCCACGGACAGGCTGCGGCCCGTCGGGTTCTGGAAGTTCGGCAGCGCGTACAGCAGGCGCGCACCGTCGGCGACGGGGTTGATCGACGACGGCACCAGGCCTTCGTCATCGGTATCGACGGAAACGAATTCGGGACGGTAGACGGAAAACGCCTGCAGGGCGCCCAGGTAGCTGGGGGTTTCCACCAATACCTTGCTGCCTTCGTCGATCAGGACCTTGCCCAGCAAGTCCAGCGCCTGCTGCGAGCCGGACGTCATCAGCACTTGTTCCGGCATGATGGTGCTGCCGTTGGCGGACAGGGAATCGGCGATCCACTGGCGCAGCGGCAGGTAGCCGTCGGTCGGGCCGTATTGCAGGGCGACCTTGCCATTGTTCGACAGGACCTTGTCGAAGGCGGTTTTCATTTCTTCCACGGGGAAGGTGGCGGGCGAGGGCAGGCCGCCGGCAAACGAGATGATCTCGGGACGCTGCGTGATCTTCAGGATTTCGCGGATGAACGAGCTTTGCAGCTGTTCCGCGCGTTCGGCAAAGCGCCATTGGATCGGATTCGGATTTTCAATTTTCATACGAGTCTCACAGAAGATGCCGAGCTGCGCCGGCTGGATTTGTTGGCCCGCTTGTGGCGGTGCGTGCGCAAGCGGCGCCGGATAGGCGTCGCCATGGTGCTGCGGTATTGTACGGCTTGCACGCCGCTCTGCCCATCCGCACGCGCAACGGCGTTGCAAATGGGCGTCAAGGAGCGTTACTTCAGCTTGCGCCCGATCCCCACCACGGCGATCACGGCGCCCGCAAACAGCAGGCTTTCACCCGTCAGGGGTTCGTGCAGCAGCAGCGCCGCGCCCAGCAGGGTGAGGAAAGGCTGCAGCAACTGCGTCTGTCCCACGCGTGCCACGCCGCCCAGCGCCATGCCCCGGTACCAGAAAAAGAAACCGATAAACATGGAAAACACGGAAATATAGGCAAAGCCCAGCCAGGCCGCGCTGCTGGCCTGCGCCATCAGCGCGCGCTGCGGCCAGGCGTTCCACAGCACCACGGGCAAGACAAATGGCACGGCCAGCAGCAGCGCCCAGGAAATCACATGCTGGCCCGGCATGGCTTGCGCCAGGCGCCCGCCTTCGGCATAGCCGAGTGCGGCCAGCAGCACGGCGGCAAAGATCAGCCAGTCGGCCAGGTGGAAGCTGCCGCCGCCCTGGCGCAGCGCGAAGGCCACCACCAGCGCCGTGCCGAGCAGGGCCATCAGCCAGAAGCCCGGCGATGGGCGCTCCTTGCCGCGCAATACGGCAAACACGGCGGTGGCCAGCGGCAGGATGCCCACCAGCACGGCGCCGTGCGAGGCGGGCAGGCTGCGCATGGCGATCGACGTCAGCCAGGGGAAGCCCAATACGCAGCCCAGCGACACGAGCGCCAGCGGCAGCCATTGTTCGCGGCGCGGCATAGGCGCGCGCTGCTGCCATAGCCACAGTCCGGCCAGGACGGCGGCCACCAAGGCGCGGCCCAGGGCGACGAAGGTGGGGTCGAGTTCGGCCACCGCCAGCCGCGTAAAAGGCAGGGTCAGGCTGAAGAGGGCGACGGCGATCAAGCCCAGCAACAGGCCGGTGCGGTCGGCGCCGAGGTGAGGTGGATGGTTGGAAACGATGGTGCTGGTGTGCGAAGACATGGGATTCCCGAGGCTGGCGTGACAAGGTATTGGCATGGATTAAACTGCCCGATACTGCTATCCTAGGGTGCAATAGCAATACAGTACAAATACACTTCCACGCATAATTTCACATACTGTGATGGTCATATGAGCAATGCACTCCCTTTGCTGTCGCGCGTCTCGGGCGAAACCCTGATCGACCAGATCGTGCGCTCGCTGGCGGCGCGCATCGACGACAAGCTGCTGCGCGGCGGCGCGCGCATGCCGTCGATCCGCCAGTGCGCCGCCAGCCTGAGCGTGTCGTGCGCCACGGTGGTGGCCAGCTACGACAAGCTGGTGGCGCGCGGCTACCTGGAATCGCGGCGCGGCGCCGGCTTTTTCGTGTGCGAGCGCTCGCCGTTGAACACCCCCTTGCCGCCCGCTGGCGCGCAGGATGCGGTGGCGCAACCGATGGACGTGGTGTGGCTGATCCGTAACATGTTCCGCCAGACGCCGGCCATCCCCGCGCCAGGCTCCGGCATGCTGCCTGCCGAGTGGCTCGATGGCGACCTGGTGGCGCGCGCCTTGCGCGACGTCAGCCGCCAGCCCGGCAGTTTGCTGCTGGGCTACGGTGCGCCGCAGGGTTTCCTGCCGTTGCGCCAGCAGTTGCAGCTGAAGCTGGCGGGGGTGGAAATCGCCTGTCCGCCCGAGCAGATCGTCACCACGGTGGGCGTGATGCAGGCGCTGGACCTGGTGGCGCGCGAGTTTGCCCGTCCCGGTGAAACGATTTTCGTCGACGATCCCGCGTATTGGCTGATGTTCGGCGCTTTTGCCGCCATGGGCATGAATGTCATCGGCATCCCGCGCCTGGCCGACGGCCCCGATATCGCCGTGCTGGCCGAGCTGGCGGCGCTGCACCGTCCCAGGCTGTACGTGATCAATTCGGTGCTGCACAATCCCAGTTCGACGTCGCTGTCGGCGGCCAAGGCTTTCCAGGTGCTGCGCCTGGCCGAACAGCACGATTTCCTCATCGTCGAGGATGACATTTATTGCGACATGCACCCGGGTGGCGCGGTGCAGCCGGCCACCCGCCTGGCTACGCTGGACCAGCTGCGCCGCGTAATTTACCTGGGCGGCTTTTCCAAGGGCCTGGCGGCGAACCTGCGCGTGGGCTTCATCGCCGCCTCACAGGAGCGGGCGCAGCGCCTGGCCGACCGTAAGATGCTGGCAACGCTCACCACCAGCGACATCGGCGAGCGCGTGGTGTATAAAATCCTCTCGCAGGGGCTGTACCGCAAGCATGCGGAGCGCCTGCGCGCGCGGCTCGACAAGGTGCGCGAGGGCACGTACCGCAAGGTCGAGCAGGCGGGCTTGCGCTTCGACCCGGCTTCGGCGGGCATGTTCGTGTGGGCCGATGCGGGCTGCGACACGAATGTATTGGCCGAAAAGGCGCTGGCCGAGGGCCTGGTGCTGGCGCCGGGCAGCCTGTTTTCGCCGCGCCAGCTGCCGTCGACCCGCATGCGCCTGAACCTGGCCACGGTGCAGGACGAGCGCATCTGGGCGTTTTTCGACCGCGCACTGGGGTAAACTGGACATTGCAGGACATTCGGATGGGGCTCTTGAAATCGCTTGTACCATCCCCAACTCCGTAGAATCCGTCCCATCCACAAGACTATGAGGTAAAAATGGCTGTCTCCGAAAAGCAAACCCTGGGTTTTCAGACCGAAGTGAAGCAAATGCTGCACCTGATGATCCATTCCCTGTACTCGAACAAGGAAATCTTCCTGCGCGAATTGATTTCGAACGCGTCCGACGCGGCCGACAAGTTACGCTTTGAAGCGATCGATAACGACGCCTTGTACGGCAACGATCACGAATTGAAGATCAAGGTCAGCTTCGACAAGGATGCGCGCACCATCACCATTTCCGACAACGGCATCGGCATGACCCGCGACGAGGCGATCTCGCACCTGGGCACCATCGCCAAGTCGGGTACCAAGGAATTCTTCGGCAAGCTGTCAGGCGACCAGCAGCAGGACGCGGCCCTGATCGGCCAGTTCGGCGTGGGCTTCTATTCGGGCTTCATCGTCGCCGACAAGATCACCGTCGAAACGCGCCGCGCCGGCGTGGACGCCTCCGAGGGCGTGCGCTGGGAATCGGCCGGTGAAGGCGATTACAGCATCGAGACCATCGAAAAAACGGGCCGCGGCACGGACATCATCCTGCACCTGCGCGAAGGCGAAGACGAATTGCTGTCGAGCTGGAAGATCAAGTCCATCATCCGCAAATATTCGGACCATATCTCGCTGCCGATCGTGATGCAGAAGGAAGAGTGGGACGACGAGAAAAAAGAAACTGTCCTGAAAGACGAATTCGAAACCGTCAACCAGGCCAGCGCCCTGTGGGCCCGCAACAAGGCCGACATCACGCCGGAACAGTACGACGAATTCTACAAGCACGTGTCGCACGACTTCCAGTCGCCGCTCACGCACACGCACAACCGCGTGGAAGGCCGCAGCGAGTACACGCAGCTGCTGTACATCCCGGCTAAGGCGCCGTTCGACATGTGGGACCGCAACAAGCGCGGCGGCATCAAGCTGTACGTCAAGCGCGTCTTCATCATGGACGATGCCGAGCAGCTGATGCCGACCTACCTGCGCTTCGTGCGCGGGGTGATCGACTCGGCCGACCTGCCGCTGAACGTATCGCGCGAAATCCTGCAGGAATCGCGTGACGTGAAAGTGATCCGCGAAGGCTCGACCAAGCGCGTGCTGGGCATGCTGGAAGAACTGGCGAACGCGGACGAGCAGGACAAGAAGGACAAGTACGCCGTCTTCTGGAAGGAATTCGGCCAGGTGCTGAAGGAAGGTATCGGCGAAGACGCGGCCAACAAGGAGCGCCTGGCCAAGCTGCTGCGCTTTGCCTCGACGGCCAACGACAGCGACGAGCAAATCACTTCGTTCGCCGACTACGTGGCGCGCATGAAGGAAGGCCAGGACAAGATTTATTACGTCACGGCCGACAATTACGCCGCCGCCAAGAACAGCCCGCACCTGGAAATCTTCCGCAAGAAGGGCGTCGAAGTGCTGCTGCTGACGGACCGTGTCGATGAATGGATGCTGTCGTTTATCCAGGACTTCGAAGGCAAGGAACTGGTCTCCGTGGCAAAAGGTGGCCTGGACCTGGGCGCGCTGGAAGATGAAGCGGAAAAGAAAGAGCACGAAGAAACGGAAACCTCGTACGCCGACCTGGTGGGCAAGATGAAGGCCGTGCTGGCCGACAAGGCCAAGGACGTGCGCGTGACGTTCCGCCTGACCGATTCGCCAGCCTGCCTGGTGGCCGATGAAAACGAATTGTCGGGCAACCTGCTGCGCATGCTCAAAGCTGCTGGCCAGAGCGCGCCGGAATCGAAGCCGATTTTGGAAATCAACCCGAACCACCCGCTGGTGACGCGCTTGAAGTATGAAGATGCGGAAGGCGGCAAGTTCGGCGACTGGGCCAACATCCTGTTCGACCAGGCCATGCTGGCTGAAGGCGGTTCGCTGGCCGATCCGGCCAGTTTTGTGAAACGCCTCAACGAGTTGCTGCTCAATTCGGCGAAGTAATCGCTTAACTGCAAATGTCATCAAGCCGGCCCTTTCCTCGTGAAAGGGCCGGCTTTTTTTATGCTACAGTGCGCGATTATTTTATTTTATGGAAAAAGCAATGGCGCATTGCCCGGCATGTGACAGTTCCAACATTCAACGCCTCTCCATGGTGCATGCCTCCGGCATTTCCGGCACCTCTACCCATATGTCGGGCAGGATCGATGGTGATTTCATCCACGGCCATGCGCATACGCGCAGCCAGACCTTGCTGTCGCGCTAGGCCGCCGGGCCGACGATGCAGACCCACCAGAAGGCAGGGCTGATCGTGTTGGGCGTGATCATTTTTGTCATCGCCGCCGTCGTCTTTTACCAGGCCGGCGCGAATGGCCTGTTCTGGATCTTCGTGGCAGGGGGCGTCGTCTCCATCGCCTTGTCGCAAACGACCTTCGTCGCCAATTGGGACAAGGAGGCCGCCGCCTTGCAGGACAAATATGCGCGTACCTTCATGTGCCATGCCTGCGGCCACCGCTTCATTCCTGTACTTAAGCAACCGTGAAAATTCGCCTGATGGCGGGCCTGGGCGCCCACGCGCTGGGCTGTCTGCTGTTTATTGCCTTGAGCTGGCTGGGGTTTTACCTGTACACGCAGCTGTTCGGCAGCCTCGGTTCGCGCGGCGTGGCAGGCGGCCTGGCGCTGCTGCTGGTGTTTTACGTATATGCGGGCACCAACCTGGTGCTGGCGCTGCTGCCGCCCGGCAGGGTGAAGCCGCTGCTGTGCGCCTTGCTGGGCGCGGCCGTGCTCGCGTATCTGTTGCCCCAGCATCCGCTGCGGGCGATTTACTTCAGCGTGCTGGCGGGCGGTTTGAGCTGGCTGGCCGTGCTGGCCGGCGCGCGTTTAAGCGGATACCTGCGCGGCTGACAGGGCGTTGACAAAGGCGGCGACGGCGACGGCGGCCGCTTCCGGCGCCGCCTGCAGCAGCATGTGCGGCGCGGCGATGTCGGCCAGTTGCGCTCCGGGTGCCAGGCGCAGTATATGCAATGCGTTCGCCGGCGGCACCAGGCGGTCGTGCTGGGCGCGCAGATACAGCACGGGCAGGCTGCCGCGCGCGAAGCTGCGCGAGGCGTCGGTTCCCAGCACGGCGCGCAGGCGCTGGCGCAGCACGCTGGGAGGCACTTGTGCCAGCGCCGCTGCCAGTTCCGCCTGCAGTTGCGGCGTGGAGCAGGGCGCCAGCAGCGCCTGGCGCAGGGCGAAGCCGGGCATGGCGCCAAAGGGCACAAGGCCGAGCAGGTGGCGCAGTGGCGCCAGCATCGGGCGCGGATTGCGCACGAATGAACAGCACAGGATCAGGGCGCGCATGCCGGGCGGCGGATCGGCGCGCAGAGTAGCCCCCAGCGGCCCGGAAAACGATTCGGCCAGCACGACGAAAGGGCGGTCCTGCGGCAAGCGTTCGCGCACGAACGCTTCCAGCGCCGCGTAATCGAGTGGCGCGGCCGGATAGGCGATGGCCAGGGTATCGAGGGCGGCCTGCGCGCGCAGGGCGGCGTCAAAGCGGTCGAATAGCCGGGCCGTGCCATCCATGCCGGGCAGGAGGACAAGCAGGGGCGAGGCGTGGGTTGGTGTCTTCATTGCGGCCATCATAGCAGCCGCGCCGGCATATGCGCCGTCCGCCAGCCGCACGGCATGGGCGCTGGCGCCATGCTAGAATCGCCAGCGCGCCCTGCGTGGCCGTAATTGCGGCCAAATCCCCGACAGACAGAATCATGCATATCATTTTTTCGAATTACCGTACTCTGGGCGGCGCTTTGCTGGCAGCGGCCTGCGTCCTTTCCCAGCCCGCCCGCGCCACGGCGGCGCCCTCCGCGCCGGCCGGGAAAAGCCTGTCTTCGCTGCTGGCCGGCGGCCCCTTGCCGCGCCTGAGCGACGATGCGCAGGTGCGGGCCGCCCTGTTCGACTTCTTCGGTTACGCGCGCGGCAGTTACACGGAAGACGATGAATTGCTGCTGGCGCAGGCGCTCGAAGCGATCAGCGAAAAGCGCGACGCCACGCGCACCGTGCTGGCCGACGGCCGCCAGTTACTGGCGTCGATGAATGACCGCAAGCAGGGCCGCGAACGGGGTGCCATGCTGCTCGACAAGCGCGGCGCCATCATCGCTTTTGGCCTCGTCAACGGGCATTGCCACCTCGAGGGCCAGCCGCTGGCGAAAGTCTGCAATCCCGATCCGAGCGCGGTGTTGACGGTGTTCCACCGCAAGGGCATGCTGGTCGGCGAAGCGGCGCCCTTGCTGGCCTGGGCCCGGCAATTGCCGCCCATGCTGGCGCTGATCGCGGGCGACAAGGAAGCGGGCGCCGATGGGCAAAAGATCGCCAGCGTCGAATATGTGCTGGCGCAGCCGGCCCTGCCGGGCTGGAACCGCGCCCAGCTGCCGCCCGCCTATCCGCCGGCGCTGCTGCCGCTGCTGCTCGATAAGTCCACGGTGCTGACGTCGGCCGGCGCGGGCGTGTTTGCCTATCCGCTCACGCTGAAGGGCAAGAAACAGAACAATGTGCTGGACCATGCCGAAGGCCGCCCGCCGCGCGACCTGGAAGTGGCGCTGCGCAGCTATGCCAGTTTCGACACGGTGGTGGAGCGCTACCGCCAGCTGGCCAAGGGCGCCAGGCTGCAGCGCAACGAGCGCACGGCCTACCTCGATGGCGACATGGGACAGGGCAGCTACCGCGTCTACATCCGCAACACGGGCGCGGATGGCGTGATGATTGACGTGGCGCTGTGGCAGCGCAAGCTGGCGGCCGGCCGCTGATTTCAGCCAGGGCGCGCCGGTTCGTAGCCCAGTTGTACCAGTTGCGCGGCGATGGCGTCGTCGCGTGTTTTCCTGCCGGTGCGCAGGCGCGCATGCGTCAGGGACGCGGGCAAGCCATGCGCCAGCAATGCGTCGATGTCGAGCATGGTCTCGGATGCCGACAACTGGCGCAGGGCGGGCAAGGTGGCGAGGCCGGGCAGGCTGTCGAGCGTCTTGCAGGTGTGCAGGTTCAGGCGTTCGAGCACGGGATTGGCCCCCAGCGCGATCTGCCGCAGCTTGATCTGGTCTTCCACCCATAGCGCCTGCAGCAACGGGAAGCGGCCGATGTCGCCCAGCGTTTCCAGGCCGCGCACGCGTATCACTTCCAGTTTCTTCAGCAGCGGCGCCTCGATGTGGGTGAGCGATTCGCGGCCGCCCAGCTGCAACAGCAGCCTGTCCAGGCGGCCCATCTCCGAGATGAAATCCAGCGGCACCTTGTTCTTGATGCGGTACAGCGACAGCTCGTGCAGCGCCGGCAGGCCGGCCAGGGTGTCGATGCGCTGGTGGTGGCCTTCGAGGACCAGGCTGGCCAGGTGCGTATAGTGGCGCAGGGGTGCCAGGTCGATATTGTTTTTGGCCGACTCGCCCAGATGCAGGTATTCGAGCCCGCGCAAACTCTCCAGCTGCAGGATGTCGGCTTGCGCCAGCTCGTACACGCCCAGGCTCAGGCGCTTGAGATGCCGCAGCTCGCCCAGTGCTTCCAGATGGATGGCTTGCCGGTGATAATCGATGGACAGGCTGGCCACATGCGGCAGCGCGCGCAGGATGCTGGCATCGAACACCCTAGGGTCGTAGCCGTAGATGCGGATGGTCAGCGCCGTGCCGCAGGTGGCGGCCAGGGCGTCGAGATCGGCCAGCAGCGGCCCCGGTTCGGCCAGGGTATTGAACTGCACCAGCACCTGCTTGCCAGCGGCAATGGCGGCGCGGATCGCCACGGCGTCGATGCTTTCGGGGTTCTGGATGCACTGCGGCCGTTCTGCTTGCGTCATCGTCACAATCCTATGGGGTAGGTTACCTGCCTGGGGGGCGGACAGCCTTCCGGGCCCGGGAACGTCTGCTTGCCCGTGTCATCGTAGCGCTTGCCGCAATCGACGAGCACGCGCTTGCGGAAGGTGTAGATGCTGGCCACCTTGCCGTTCGGGTGGTAGCAGATATAGTCGCCGTCGCGGTCGGCCGACGCGTAGCTGTTCATGGTTTGGCCATTCACCGTGCGCGTGCTGTGGCCGCTGCGCGGCTCCGTGCATTTGAGCTGGCCGCTTTCGTAATACACGTTGAAGACGGATGTGTCGGCGGCGCGGTCGACCAGCAGTTCGTCCTTGCGCTTGCCGTTCGGGTAGTTCTCGTATCCTTCCTGGCGCTGGCCGTACTGGAAGGCGTAGTAAGACTGCGGCTTGCCGTCCGGGTAGTACATGTGGTGGTACTCGCACACGTCGTCGCGCGTGCTGCCGTACTCCTGGAAGGTGCAGCGGTGGATGTCGTTGAACAGCTGGCCGTCCTCATAGTACTCGCGCAGGTGCGTGAGCAGGCGGCCCTGGTCGATGACGGCCAGGCGTTCCGGCTTGCCGTTCGGGTAGTAGCGCGCGTCCAGCCCCTGCTTCTTGCCGTTGTCCCACAAGGTGTCGAGGCGCAGGATCTTGCCGCTGTCGTCGAACGCCTGTTCGCGCCCATCGAGCTGGCCGTTGCGGTAGGTGGCCGTGTAGACCACGTATTCCTTGCCCGCCGGGCCAAGATAGCGCGTGCGGCTGCCATCGAGCACGCCGGCCTGGTAGTGGTCGCGCACGCGCAGCGCGCCTTGCGCATCCGTGTCGACCGCCTCGCCCTGTTTTTTGCCCTGCACAAAAGTGACACTTTGCGTGACCTTGTCCTTGAGCCTGAGTTTCCACGGCCCGTCGCGCAAGCCGTCGATGAAGCTGCCGTCGCCGTCTTCCGTGATCCACGCGCCATGGCGCGCGCCGTTGACGTAGTTGCCGCGCGTTTGCAGCTTGCCGCCCATGCTGCGCTCGTGCGGGCCATTGAGCTGGCCGCCCGTGTAGGTGTCGAAGCCCGTCACTTCCTCTGCATCGGCATAGTTGACGACCGTCCAGCGGCCTTCGCGCTTGCCGGACCGGTACATGCCGCTCTCGCTCTGCCTTGGATAATCGAAGCGCCACAGGCCTTCCTGCAGGCCGTTGATGAAATGTCCCTTTTCGCTGCCTTCGTGCATGCCTTCGCGTACCCACAGTCCCTGGCGCTTGCCCTTCACGTACTGCCCCCGTTCGACCACCGAGCCATCGTCCCAGGCCAGGCTGTAAATGACGGACGGGCCGTCTGCGCTGCCCGTGAACTGCCGCGGCGCCGTTTCCCACGTCACTTGCCACAGGCGGTAGTTGGGCAGGATGCCCGCGCCCGCGTCGCTGTACAGGGTGTAGCTGGCCGTCAGGTAGTGGTCACCTTTTTTCAGGAATGTTTTCTTGTAGGTGATGGCGTCCTTGCCGCCAGCGGCCACGGGCTTGCCGTCATCGCTGTAGTAGCCGACGATGGTGCCTTGCGTATGGTCGATGGCGTCGAAGTCCGCATTGCCGCTCTTGCCCCGGGCGACGCTGTAGTCCATCGGCGCCAGTTTCGCCAGCGCGGCCTTGACCAGTCCCGCGTTGGGACTGGCGCTTTGCGCCGCGATGCGGTTCAGGGCCGGCTGCAAGCCATCGAGGCGCCGGTATTTGCCGGAACTGCGGTGGTAGCGGTAGGCGCGCAAGCCGTTCTTGTCGCCCTGGCGGAACAGCACCAGCATGGTTTGCACGCTGTCGTCCGTTTCCTGGTCCAGCGAGGCGTAGAAGACGGAACGGATGACGGCATTGCCGAACTGGTCGAGCAAAATCGGTTTCGCGCTGCCGCTCTTGCACTCGCAGTAATAGCCGTTGACGCCATCCTTTTCCTTGAGGAAGGCGATATCGAAGCCGCTGTCCTGGGATGCGCTGATGGCGGGATGGGCGAGGCTCTTGCCTTCATAAAAGGGCGCGCCGTGGGCCAGCGCGGAGCAAAGGAGCAAGGGCAGAAGCAGACGTTTCATCGTGTGGCTGGCGCCGGGGCGCCGCAATGGAAAGGCCACGATTCTGCCTGCGTTCTTACTTGTGGGCAAATATGCGCCTATCGTGCGCAGGTGCGTGTCCTGCGGGTCAGGGCTGGTGCGCGGCGCAGAAGTCCAGCAGCAGCTGCTCGCCGTCCGGCCACGGGCCGTAGCCAGCGTCGCCGTTGATATGACCGGCGTCGCCGATCAGGGTGAAATCGCTGCCCCAGGCCGCGGCAAACGCGCATGCGCGCGCGAAGCTGACGTAGGGATCATCGCCGCTGGCGACCACCAGGCTGGGGAACGGCAAGGCTTGCAGCGGCATCGGCGCAAAGCCCGTGGTGCCGGATGGGTAGGAGGGCGCTTCCACATCGCTGGGGGCGACGAGGAAGGCGCCGGCGATCCTGTGCGGCGAGCCGCTGGCTGCCCAGTGGGCCACCAGCGCGCAGGCCAGGCTGTGCGCCGCCAGCACGGGCGGGCGCTCGCAGGCGGCGATGGCGCGATCGAGTTCCGCCACCCATTCGTCCTTGTCCGGCGTCTGCCATTCCCGGTGCGGCACGCGCGACCATTGCGGGTGGCGCGCTTCCCAATGGGTTTGCCAGTGCTGCGGCCCGGAATTCCACAGGCCGGCCAGGGTCAGGACGAGAGGCGACATCGATGCTCCTTAAAGTTCGGTACGCAAGGCGAATAACTCCGGGAACAATACCACGTCGAGCATCTTGCGCAAATAGCTCACGCCCGCCGTGCCGCCCGTGCCCGTCTTGAAGCCGATGATGCGCTCCACCGTCGTCACATGGCGGAAGCGCCAGAAGCGGAAGGCCGTTTCCAGGTCGACCAGCTTTTCGGCCAGTTCATACAGGGCCCAGTGTTTCGACGGGTCGCGGTAGACTTCCAGCCACGCCGCCTTGACCGACGCGTCGGAGGCGGTCGGCAGGGTCCAGTCGGCGTTCAGCCGCTCGGCGGAGATGGGCAAGCCGCTGCGCGCCAGCAGCTTGATCGACTCATCGTAGACGGATGGCGCGCGCAGGGCGGCGTCGAGTACTTTGTAGTTTTCCGGCGCCGTCGTATGCACGTTGAGCAGGGCGGCGTTCTTGTTCCCTAGGATGAATTCGATTTCGCGGTACTGGAAGGACTGGAAGCCGGACGAGGCGCCCAGGTAGGGGCGGATGGCCGTATATTCGGGCGGCGTCATGGTGGCCAGCACGTCCCAGGCATGCACCAATTGATCCATGATGCGCGCCACGCGGGCCAGCATCTTGAAGGCCGGCGCCAAATCGCCGCTTTGCAGGTTGGCGCGCACGGCGTGCATTTCGTGCAGCATCAGCTTCATCCACAATTCGCTCGTCTGGTGCTGCACGATGAACAGCATTTCGTTGTGGTTCGGCGACAGCGGATGCTGGGCCGTGAGGATGCGGTCCAGCGCCAGGTAGTTACCGTAGCTCATCGATTCGCTGAAATCCATCTGTGCGCCATGCCACTGCGCGTCCTGGGCGCCGGCATGCATGGGGCAGCCGCTGGTGTTTTCCTTGTTCATAGTCTTGTCGTCGCTCATGGGATGGTTCAGGTGACCGCATCGCGCTTGGCGGCGATGTCGTAGGCTCGTGTGTCGAGGATGTCGCGCAGGATGTCCACGGCATCCCATACGTCGGCAAAGCTCGTATACAGGGGCGTGAAGCCGAAGCGCATGATGGCCGGTTCGCGGTAGTCGCCGATCACGCCGCGCGCGATCAGCGCCTGCATCACGGCATAGCCGTGCGGGTGCGTGAAGCTGACCTGGCTGCCGCGCCGCGCGTGTTCGCGCGGCGTGACGAGGCCCAGCGGATGGCTGGCGCAGCGCTGCTCCACCAGCGCGATGAACAAATCGGTCAGGGCAAGCGATTTGTGGCGGACGGCTTCCATGCTCGTTTGCGCAAAGATATCTAGGCCGCATTCGACCAGGGCCAGCGAGAGTATCGGTTGCGTGCCGCACAGGGCGCGGGCAATACCGTCGGCGGGCGCGAAGCCCGGATCCATGGCGAACGGCGTGGCGTGGCCCCACCAGCCGGACAAAGGCTGGCGGAAGCGCGCCTGGTGTTTTTCCGGCACCCAGATGAAGGCGGGCGAGCCTGGGCCGCCGTTCAGGTATTTATAGGTGCAGCCGACGGCCAGGTCGGCGCCGGCGCCATTCAGGTCCAGCGGCACGGCGCCTGCCGAATGGGCCAGGTCCCACAGCGCCAGCGCGCCTTGCGCGTGGCAATGGCTGCTGATGGCGGCCATGTCGTGCTGGTAGCCGGTGCGGTAGTTCACGTGCGTGAGCATGGCGACGGCGCAATCGGCATCGATGGCTTGCGCCAGTTCGTCGGGGCTGTCGACCAGGCGCAGCTGGTAGCCGCGGTCGAGCCAGGCGGACAGGCCTTGCGCCATGTACAGGTCGGTGGGGAAGTTGCTGCGTTCGCTGACGATGATGCGTCGCGCGGCCTGTGCCGGATCGCCGGCCTGCATCTGCAGGGCGGCGGCCAGCGCCTTGAACAGGTTGACGGAGGTGGTGTCGGTGATCACCACTTCGCCCGTGTGCGCGCCCAGCAGCGGGGCCAGGCGGTCGCCCAGGCGCTTGGGCAGGTCGAACCAGCCGGCCGTATTCCAGCTGCGGATCAGGTCCGTGCCCCATTCGGCCGTGATGACGTGCTGGGCGCGGGCCAGGGCCGCTTTCGGCCGCGCGCCCAGGGAATTGCCATCGAGGTAAATCACGCCTTGCGGCAAGTCGAATTGCTGGCGCAGGGGCGCCAGGGGATCGTCGAGGTCGCGCGCGCTGCAGTCATGTCGAGAAATCATGGTGGCTTTCATATTGATACTTGTCTGGATGGCATGATATTGCTTGAGGCTTAAAGTATCACGCGGAAGTGGCAGTGTAGCAAATCCCCGTCGCAAAACGTGTTTCCTGGCATGGACAGGCGGCGAAAAAATGCCTGCTTGTGGGGCGTCAACGAAAAAAATCACGATTTTTAAAAATATTTTCAAATAGCCCTAAAGTTTTGCCAGGCGCCGCCGTCAACGATTACATGAACGGCGTCAAACCGACGGAAAAAGAATCCGGCTTTTTTAAATATTTTTCAAAAAAGCCCTAAAGTTCCTGCCAAGGCAGCCGTTATCTCAGTAGATAGGCTTGATTCTTATCAAGTTGTTGTAAAAAAGTGATATTTTTTACAGGCCAAAAGTCGGGCAAATCCGGCACAGAGCCAACCTCCCACATCCGCGCCGTTGCTGGCGCGCGACCATGATCGAGCAGTGTTTGTCAGACAAACACCTACGATCCCATCCGCTATTCCCCGACCAAAAATACAGCGCTTTGCCTCTGTTGCGTTTAATGTTGCTCCTGCAGAATGTATCTCACTGGCAACACACAACGCCAGCTGAATTCAACGGATTGAGGAGATGGAAATGACTGCTAACGATATGATGGCTGAGATTCGCGACGCTAACCTGAGCTACCTGATGCTGGCCCAGCAAATGATTCGTGCGGACAAAGTAACGGCCATCTTCCGTTTGGGCATTGCCGCCGAAATCGCCGAACTGATCGAGGGCATGAGCAATGCGCAGATCCTGAAACTGGCAGGTGGCAACATGATGCTGGCCCGCTTCCGCTTCGACGACAGCGCCATCCTGGGCATGTTGACGAACTACAATAAAGACCGCTCGCTGGCCCAGTCCCATGCTGCCATCCTGATGGCCGGCCAGGGCGTCGAAGAAATCGCTTAAGGTTTCCGACCTTATCAGTCAGTATCAGTCAGTAGTGGAGTACACAGCATGGCCAAGAAAAGTGTCGTATCGGAAGCGCAGGAAATCCAGCTGGCCATCGAATTGATACAGCTGGGCGCCCGTTTGCAACTGCTGGAGACGGAAGTCTCGCTGTCGCGCGAACGCCTGCTGAATCTGTACAAGGAATTGAAGGGCGTCTCGCCGCCCAAGGGCATGCTGCCGTTTTCCACCGACTGGTTCATCACCTGGCAACCGAATATCCATTCCTCGCTGTTCATCAATATCCACAAATTCCTCGTCGACCACGCCGGCGCCACCGGCATCGAAGCCGTGATGAAGGCATATAAGCTGTATCTGGAGCAGATGCCGCCCGAAGCGGGGGAAGAGCCCCTGCTGTCGCTGACGCGGGCCTGGACCCTGGTGCGCTTTTTCAGCAGCAAGATGCTGGACATGGCGCCCTGCGGCAAGTGCGGCGGCAAGTTTGTCGTCAACTGCCTCGACCTGAACGCCGATTATGTGTGCGGCCTGTGCCACATGCCTTCGCGTGCCGGCAAGACCAAGAAGGCGCGCGATGAAGCGGCCGCTGTCGCACCGCCAGGCGTCGCCGCCTGATGCTGCTTCAATAGCTGCCCGAATAATTGCCTCAGTGAAAACCGGAGCGGTCGCCAGACCGGACTCCGGTTTTTTCATGGTGCTTTCGCTTACACTGGCGTTTTCCTCCTTTGACTGTCCCATGCTGCAACAAATCCTGCGCGCGCCCGCGCTCAAGGCCATCCTGATCCAGGTGCTGGCCTTTCCCTTGATGTTGCTATTGGTATATGGTCTGGCGCGTGCCGGCGTGGCCATGTCGTTGCCGGCCGTGGCGTTGGTGCAGGGCGTGCTGGCGGCTCTTATCACGTGGCGCGCGGGACTGGCGCGCTGGTGGTGCGCCATCGGCCTGCTGTTTGCGCCTGCCTTGCTGGCGGCCAGCCTGCTCGATTTGCCGCCGGCCGTGTTCCTGGCGGCCTTTGTCTTCCTGCTGAGTTTGTACTGGTCGACGTTTCGCACGCAAGTGCCGTTTTATCCGTCGGGGCCGAAGGTGTGGCAGGCGGTGGCCGAGCTGATCGCGGACCGTCCCGGCGTGCGCCTGGTCGATATCGGCAGCGGCCTGGGTGGACTGGTGCTGGACCTGGCGCGGCGCCGGCCCGACGGGCAGTTTTCCGGCATCGAGCTGGCGCCGCTGCCGTGGCTGGCAAGCCGCTTGCGCGCAGGGCTGGCGGGCAGCCGCGCGCGCTTCCTGCGCGGCGATTACGAGGCGCTCGATTTCGGCCGCTACGACGCCGTCTTTGCCTACCTGTCGCCAGCGGCGATGGCGGCCCTGTGGCGCAAGGCGGAAAGGGAAATGTTGCCCGGTAGCATGCTTCTTAGTTACGAATTCCAGATTGCGGCACGCGAGCCCGATAAGACCATCGCCGCCACAGAGGGTGGCCCTTTACTTTACATATGGTGCTTTTAAGCAATTGTCTGCGTTATTTGCTTGCCCGTAGGGCAATCTCACGTTATTGTAGTTCCACACGGCATTTTCTCGGAATTGCATTGAAAAGCAGCGCATTTCAATTAACTTCCGGTTGTTTTTTTTGCCGCTGTCTTTGCCGGCGGCGCAGCCGCCAGAAGACAGGAACAGGTTTGAACATGCCGGGCATACAGTCCCGGCCATTATTGGGAGTCAGGGCACTTGTTAGTCATAATCGGATACATCATCGTCTGCGCCTCGGTCTTTGGCGGCTTCGCGTTGGCCGGCGGCCATCTGGCGGCGCTGTTCCAGCCGCTGGAGCTGCTGATGATCGGCGGCGCCGCCCTGGGCGCCTTCCTTGTTGGTAACAATAACAAGGCCATCAAGGCGACGATCGCCGCCTTGCCCAGCCTGTTCAAGGGGTCGCGCTATACCAAAGAACTGTACATGGAACTGATGTCGCTGCTGTTCGAAGTGCTCAGCAAAGTGCGCAAGGAAGGCTTGATGTCGATCGAAGGCGATATCGACAAGCCAGAGGAAAGCCCGCTGTTTTCCAAGTATCCGGCCGTGCTGGCCGACCACCACATCGTCGAATTCATGACCGATTACCTGCGCCTGATGGTGTCGGGCAATATGGATGCGTTCCAGATCGAAAATCTGATGGACAATGAAATCGAAACGCACCATCACGAAGGCGCCGTGCCGGCCCACGTGATCGCCAAGGTGGGCGACGGCTTGCCCGCCTTCGGTATCGTCGCCGCCGTGATGGGCGTGGTGCACACGATGGAATCGGTGGGCATCCCGCCGGCCGAGCTGGGCATGCTGATCGCGCACGCGCTGGTCGGCACTTTCCTCGGCATCTTGCTGGCGTATGGTTTCGTCGGACCGCTGGCCAGCCTGCTGGAGCAGAAGCTGGAAGAGTCGAGCAAGATGTTCCAGTGCGTGAAAGTGACTCTGCTGGCCAGCCTGAACGGCTATGCGCCGGCGCTGGCCGTGGAGTTCGGCCGCAAGGTGCTGTTCTCGACCGAGCGCCCGACGTTCAATGAGCTGGAAGACCACATCAAGAAATCGAAAACGAAGTAAGCAGTGAATATACGCCTGGACACCATGAGTCATTTGCAGCACACGGAAGGGGGACGCCATGGCCGATGAAGGCATGCGCCCGATTATCGTCAAGCGTATCAAGAAGACGGCTGGCGGACACCATGGCGGGGCGTGGAAAATCGCCTACGCCGACTTTGTCACGGCCATGATGGCCTTCTTCCTGCTGATGTGGCTGCTGGGCTCCACCTCGAAGGGCGACTTGAACGGCATTTCCGAATTCTTCAAGACCCCCTTGAAAGTGGCCATGGCGGGCGGTTCCGGCAGCGGCGAAAGCAATTCCGTGATCCAGGGCGGCGGCCAGGACTTGTCGCGCCAGGATGGGCAAGTGCGCAAGGCGCAGGAAGAGCAGCAGCGCAAGTCGTTCGACCTCAATTCCGCCAAGGCCGCGCTCGAACGCGAGGAAGGCAAGCGCCTGCAGGCGCTCAAGGCGCGCATCGAAGCGACCATCGACGCCAATCCCCTGCTGAAAAAATACAAGAACCAGTTGCTGCTCGACATCACCAGCGAAGGCTTGCGCATCCAGATCGTCGACGAGCAGAACCGTCCGATGTTTGCGCTCGCTAATGCGAATCTGCAACCGTACACCAAGGAAATCCTGCACGCCATCGGCTCCGTGCTCAATGAAGTGCCGAACCGCATCGGCCTGTCTGGCCATACGGATTCGACGCCCTACATGAGCGATGCCGGCTACAGCAACTGGGAATTGTCGGCCGACCGCGCGAACGCGTCGCGGCGCGAACTGGTGATTGGCGGCATGAAGGAAGAGAAAGTATTGCGCGTGGTGGGACTGGGCTCGGCCGCCCACCTGGACAAGCTCGACCCCTTCAATCCGATCAACCGGCGCATCAGCATCATCGTCATGAACAAACGCACGGAAGAAAATGTCCTGCGCGATGGCTCGGCGATCGAGCTGCCGGTGACCGATGCCGCTGCCGCCGCTGTCGCTTCTGGGCTGGCGGCCGGTGCGCCGCCCGCGGCGGCGCCAGCCCCCAGCCCGGTAGCGGCGAAAAAATAACACGCAAGGCTGTCGACGCGTGGTGTATTGAAACAATGAGACCTTTATGACAAGAAAGAAAATACTTGGCTCGCATGTAAAGCGCCTGCTGTCTGGCGTGTCGGACCATGGCCGCAAGCACTTGACGGAGGTGGAAACCGACCTGGTGCAGACCGGCATCTTGCTGGAAGAGGCGATCGAGAAGCTGTCCTTCAATTTCATGGCGATACACGCAGCTGTTGCTGCGCAGCAAGATACCATCGCCTTGCTGCTCGACGGCGGTATTCCGGCCGAGCAGCAGCGGGAAAAACTGCTGGCGTTGCAGGATGAGGTGGGGGGCTACGTGAATGCCGCCATCACCAGCCTGCAGTTCCAGGACATGACCAGCCAGCTGATCGAGCGCACCTTGAAGCGCGTGACGGGCTTGCGCGAGTTCCTCGGAACCCTGGGCTCGCATGGCGCGGAGATGTTGCCGGAGAGCGACAATGAAGAAATTGTCGCCTTGCTGGGGCGGGTCAGCATGGCGCTGGCGATTCAAAGCCTGGAGTTGCGCAGCGTGCTGCGCAAGGCTGTCAGTCAACAGCATTTGGAAAGTGGCGACATCGAGCTGTTCTAGCATGCCAGTGCGGAACGCTTGTGGTTGCATGGATTGATTAATCAAATACTCGGGCAGGATGCCCGGAATAAGTGGGAGCAAAGATGGCCAAAACGATACTTGCAGTGGACGATTCCAGCTCATTGCGCCAGATGGTGGCGTTCAGCCTGAAAGCCGCCGGTTACCAGGTGGTGGAGGCCGTCGACGGCCAGGATGGACTGGAAAAAGCCAAGCTGCAAACCGTGGACCTGGTATTGACGGACCAGAACATGCCGCGCATGGATGGCCTGGAGCTGATCAAGCTGCTGCGCGAACTGCCGACCTACCAGAAGGTACCCATCCTGATGCTGACGACGGAGTCGTCGGACGAGATGAAATCGAAGGGACGTGCCGCCGGCGCCAATGGCTGGCTGGTCAAGCCGTTCGATCCGCAACGCCTGATCGAAGTGGTCAAGAAGGTGATCGGCTGATGCCAGCCGCGCAGCACAACGATGCAATTGACGGAGTCACCCTATGACCATCGATATTAGCCAGTTTTTTCAGGTCTTTTTCGATGAGGCCGAAGAACTGCTGGCTGAAAAAGAACGGCTGCTGCTGGCCGTTGATATTGCGGCGCCCGACGCCGAAGACCTGAATGCCATTTTCCGCACCGCCCATTCGATCAAGGGCGGCGCATCGACGTTCGGCCTCTCCGACATGAGCGAGGTGACGCACATCCTCGAGTCGCTGCTCGACCGCATCCGTCAGGGCCAGATGGCCCTGACGGCGGAACACGTCGACGCCTTTTTGGCGGCCAAGGATATCCTCAAGATGCAGCTCGACGGCCACCGTCTGGGCAGCGCCGTCGATCAGGATGCCGTGGCCAATGTGCGCATGATGCTGCAGTCGTTCTCGCAGGACGTGCCCGTGGCCGCCCTCACGCCCGTCGCGCCGGCCTTCCATACGGCGGAAAAGGCCGCCGTCAGCCATGCCGGCGGCCATCGCATCCGGCTGGAGCTGCCGACCATGGAGCCGCGCGAAGTCGATGCGCTGGCGGCCGAACTGGGCTTGCTGGGCGACGTCGTGGTATCAAGCCTGCCCGACGCGCGCAAGGTGCTGGAAGTGACGACGCATGAAAGCCTGGACGATATCCTGGCCATCTGCTCTTTCGTGCTCAATCCGGACGACATGGTGATCACGCAGGCGCCGCCACTGGCGCCAGGCGAAGCCGAAGCGGCCCGCGCGGCGCAGGAAAAAGCCCAGGGCTACGGCTTCTTCGACCCGCTGCCAGGCGCGCAGGGCGCGGCCGATCCCGGTTACGGCTTCTTCCAGCCGCTCGAGGACATCCGCGCCGCCGCAGGCGTGCAGAGCGAGGCCGAACAGGGCTACGGTTTCTTCCAGCCGCTCGAACAGATTCGCGCCGACGCGGCCAAGGCGGGCAACGCCGGCGCCGCGGCCACGCCGGTCGTGGCCAGCGCTGTGGCCGAAGCGGAGCAGGAAAAGAAACCGGCCAAGAAAGAGGGCGACAAGGCCGGCGCCGAGTCGTCGTCGATCCGCGTCTCGATCGAAAAAGTCGACCAGTTGATCAACCTGGTGGGCGAACTGGTGATCACGCAGGCGATGATCGAGCAGCGCGCCAGCGCGCTCGACCCGATGCTGCATGAAAAACTGCTCGACAGCGTCAGCCACCTGACGCGCAATACGCGCGACTTGCAGGAAGCGGTGATGTCGATCCGCATGATGCCGATGGATTTCGTCTTTTCGCGCTTCCCGCGCATGGTGCGCGACCTGGCGACGAAACTGGGCAAGAAGGTCGACTTCATCACCAATGGCGCCGCCACGGAACTGGACAAGGGCCTCATCGAGCGCATCGTCGATCCGCTCACGCACCTGGTGCGCAACAGTATCGACCATGGCGTGGAAATGCCGGCCGCTCGCGTGGCCGCCGGCAAGACGGAAGCGGGCCGCTTGTTCCTCTCGGCTAGCCATCAGGGCGGCAACATCATCATCGAAGTATCCGATGATGGCGCTGGGCTGAACCGCGAGCGCATCCTGGCCAAGGCCGTGCAGCAGGGCCTGGACGTGTCCGAGACGATGAGCGACGCCGACGTGTGGCAGCTGATTTTTGCGCCCGGCTTTTCCACCGCCGAAGCGGTCACCGACGTGTCGGGCCGCGGCGTGGGCATGGATGTCGTCAAACGCAATATCAGCGCCATGGGCGGCGTCGTCGACATCCGTTCGGCGAAGGGTTTCGGCACGACGATTTCCATCTCGCTGCCGCTGACCCTGGCCATCCTGGACGGCATGTCGATCCGCGTCGGCGACGAAGTGTATATTTTGCCTCTGGGCTTTGTCATCGAATCGCTGCAACCGGCCGTTGAGGATATCAAGGACATCAGTGGCAAGGGCCAGGTGGTGAAAGTGCGCGGCGAATACCTGCCCTTGATCCCGCTGTACCAGATGTTCGACATCGCGCCGCGCTTTACCAGTCCCTCGGAAGGCATCTGCGTGATCCTCGAGACGGAAGGGCGCAAGGCGGCCCTGTTCGTCGACGACCTGGTGGGACAGCAGCAGGTCGTGGTGAAAAACCTCGAATCGAATTACCGCAAGGTGGTGGGCATTTCCGGCGCCACCATCCTGGGCGATGGCGGCGTGTCGCTGATTCTCGATGTCGCCGCCCTGATCCGTTCCTCTCGCCAGCTGGCCGACGAGTCCATTTTTTCGTAATACCGATAGATAAAGATAGGAAAACGCACCATGTCAGATACTCAACAAACATCCGGAAGCAATGCGGGCGACGGCAAGGACATCGCCGGCCGTGAATTCCTGGCCTTCACCCTGGGCTCCGAAGAGTACGGCATCGATATCCTGAAGGTTCAGGAAATCCGCGGCTATGAAGCGGTTACCCGCATCGCCAACGCGCCTGAATTCATCAAGGGTGTGATCAACCTGCGCGGCATCATCATCCCCGTGGTCGACATGCGCATCAAGTTCAACCTGGGCACGCCCGTGTACGACCAGTTCACGGTGGTGATCATCCTGAACATCGGCGGTCGCATCGTCGGCATGGTGGTCGACAGCGTTTCCGACGTCACCACCCTGACGCCGGAGCAGGTCAAGCCGGCGCCGGAAATGGGTACCGCCTTCTCGACCGACTACATGATCGGCCTGGGTACCATCGACGAGCGCATGCTGATCCTGGTCGACATCGACAAGCTGATGTCGAGCAGCGAGATGGGCCTGATCGACAAGCTGGCGGCGTAAGCGGCAGCATGGCAGCAAGGCGGCGCCTGGTGCGCCGCCGTTTTGGCACGCAAAGAATCACTACAGATATGCATGTACCGGTGCGACTAGAGGCGCGCCGGCAGGCTGCAAGGTCCGTCAGAGACCAGGCCACAACACGGTGCCGTCCGGTTGAACGGGCGCCGTTCACATAAATATTGGAGACTGTAATGAGTTTGCGCGATTTCAAGATAGGCACCCGGCTGGGGATAGGTTTTGGCAGCATCCTCGCCATCCTGGTGGTAGTGATCGTTTCGGCGAATGCACTGAATTACCGTAACAAGGCCCAGTTGCTCACGGGCCTCGAGCTGGCAAGCGAAAAGAATACGCAGGCGTCGCTGATGAAAAGCGCGATGCTGGAAACCGGTATCGCCATGCGCAATATCGGCCTGCAGGGCGATGTGGGGCTGATGCAGGTGGAAGAGGGCAAGGTGCGCGAGCAGCGCAAGCTGTACGACGGCGCGCGCGGCAAGCTGGCCAGCCTGGGGCTGTCCGAGGGCGAGAAGGCGCTGCTGGCCAATATCGCCAAGGTTGACGGCGAAGTCGATGCCGCCTTCAAGGAAGCGATGGGGCAGGTACTGGCGTTTAACAGCGAGGGCGCGGCGAAGGTGATTGCCACCCGCATCGATCCCTTGAACAAGACGACCCTGGCCGACATCAACAAGCTGCTCGACCTGCAGCACGTGGCGCAGCAAAGCTTCATGGACGACTCGCTGGCGGCCGATGCGCGCCTGATGACGGTGTTGTTCATCCTGGGCGGCGCGGCGGTGGCGATCGGCGCCTGGTGCGCCATCTTCATCACGCGTTCGATCACGGTGCCGTTGTCCGGCGCCCTGGCCGTGGCGCAGAAGGTGGCTGCCGGCGAGCTGACGGCGCGCGTGGTGGTCGAAGGCAAGGATGAAACGAGCGCCTTGCAGCAGGCGCTCAAGGACATGAACGCGAGCCTGGTGCAGACGGTCAGCGACGTGCGTCAGGGAACGGATACGATTACCGTGGCGTCGCGCGAGATCGCCAGCGGCAATGCGGACCTGTCGGCGCGCACGGAAACGCAGGCCAGTTCGCTCGAAGAGACGGCATCGTCGATGGAAGAACTGACGTCGACCGTGAAGCAGAACGCGGACAACGCGCGCCAGGCCAACCAGTTGGCCGTGTCGGCGTCGTCGGTGGCGGAGCAGGGCGGCAAGGTGGTGGCGCAAGTGGTCGATACCATGGGTTCCATCAAGGACAGTTCGCGCAAGATCGTCGATATTATCGGCGTCATCGACGGCATCGCGTTCCAGACGAATATCCTGGCCTTGAATGCTGCCGTTGAAGCGGCGCGCGCAGGCGAGCAGGGACGTGGCTTTGCGGTGGTGGCGTCGGAAGTGCGCAACCTGGCGCAGCGTTCGGCTGGTGCGGCGAAAGAGATCAAGGGCCTGATCGGCGACTCGGTCGACAAGGTCGATGCCGGCAGCCGCCTGGTGGACGAGGCGGGGCAGACCATGGGCCTGATCGTCACGTCGATCCGGCAGGTGGCCGACATCATGGGCGAGATCACGGCGGCAACGCAGGAGCAGAGCCATGGCATCGAGGAAGTGAACCAGGCCATCGCGCAGATGGACCAGATGACGCAGCAGAACGCGGCGCTGGTCGAGGAAGCGGCGGCGGCGGCCGAAAGCATGCAGGACCAGGCGCAGAAACTGGCCGACGCCGTCAGCATCTTCAAGCTCGATGGCGAGAGCGGGGCGCAGGCGGCCGTGCCCGCACCCGCGCCAGTAGTCAAGATGGCTGCACGGCCGGCACCGAGTGTGGCGGCAAATACACGGCGGTTGGCAAAGACGGCGCAAGCCGGCACGCCACCGCCCGCGAAAAAGCTGGCGGCGGCCAGCGGCGACGATTGGGAAGAGTTCTGACGCCAACCCGGTCCCGCTAGTTATACTTGCAAAGGCATTGGTCAGAGTAGTCATAGAGAGGTAAAAACAAAATGCCGCAAACTAAAACGGATTCGGTCAAGGAATTTGATTTCACTGGCAAGGACTTCGAACGGGTCCGCGCCATGATTTACAAGCGGGCCGGCATCGCGCTGGCCGACAGCAAGCAGGAGATGGTCTACAGTCGCCTGGCGCGACGCCTGCGCGCGACCGGCATCTCCTCGTTCGTCCGCTACCTGGACGACCTGGAAGCGGGCCGCATGGGCGATGAGTGGGAAGCGTTCACGAATGCGCTGACGACCAACCTGACGTCGTTCTTCCGCGAGGCGCATCACTTTCCGCTGCTGGCCGAGCATGTGAAAAAACTGAGCGGGCCGATCACCATCTGGTGTTCGGCCAGTTCCACCGGCGAGGAGCCGTATTCGATCGCCATGACGGTGTGCGAGGCATTTAATACGCTCACGCCGCCCGTCACCATCATCGCCACGGACATCGACACGAACGTGCTGGCCACGGCCGCCAATGGCGTCTACAACCTGGACCGGCTCGACAAGATGCCGGCCGATCGTGCGCGGCGCTTTTTCTTGCGCGGCAAGGGCGATCGCGAGGGGCAGGTGCGGGTGCGCCCGGAACTGCGCCAGATGATCACCTTCAAGCCGCTCAACCTGCTGGCTGACAGCTGGCCGGTGACGGGCCAGTTCGACGTCATCTTTTGCCGTAACGTGATGATTTACTTTGACAAGGCGACGCAGCGCAAGATCCTGTCGCGCTTTGTGCCGTTGATGAAGCCGGATGCCCTGCTGTTTGCGGGCCATTCGGAGAATTTTCTGTACGTGTCGGATTCATTGAAGCTGCGCGGTAAAACAGTCTATGAGCTCGATCAGCCTCGGGGCACCGCGCCCAAGGCATCGTCGCATCGTACATGAGAGTGAAATATGAGCCTGGAATCCAAAGAGCAATTCGCCACTAACGTCTATTACGACAGGACGTTCAATTGTGACGCCGCCAAGATCTTGCCTGGTGAGTATTACTTTACCAACAAGGACATGCTGATCGTCACCGTGCTCGGCTCCTGCGTCTCGGCCTGCATCCGCGACCGCGTCACGGGCCTGGGCGGCATGAACCACTTCATGCTGCCCGACGGCGGCAGCGATCCGAATAGCCCGATTTCCGCGTCGATGCGCTACGGTACCTACGCCATGGAGATCCTGATCAACGATTTGCTGAAGGCGGGCGCGCGGCGCGAGAACATGGAAGCGAAAGTGTTCGGCGGCGGCGCCGTGCTGCGCGGCTTCACGGCGATCAACGTGGGTGAACGCAATGCGGCTTTTGTCATCAATTACCTGAAGGCGGAAAAGATGCGCGTGGTGGCGGAAGACCTCAATGACATCCACCCGCGCAAGGTGTATTTTTTCCCCCGCAGCGGCAAGGTGCTGGTGAAAAAGCTGATGCAGACGCATAACGATACGCTGGTGCGCCGCGAACTCGATTACGCAAGCCGTCTCAAAGTCGCGCCGGTGGGCGGCGAAGTTGAGCTGTTCTGACAAACACCAGACCAAACCTGCTGCGCGTCGCGCCGTGCGGCCTGCGGCGATTTTGTCCGGTGTACTAATTTAATAAAGAAGAAGGGCCGCAAGGCCTGGAAGGATAACTATGAAGATCAAAGTATTGATCGTGGATGATTCGGCCTTGATCCGCAGCGTGATGACGGAAATCGTGAACAGCCAGCCCGACATGGAAGTGGTGGGCGCTGCGCCCGATCCGCTGGTGGCGCGCGAGATGATCAAGCAGACCAACCCCGACGTGCTGACCCTCGACGTCGAGATGCCGAAGATGGATGGCCTCGACTTCCTGGAAAAACTGATGCGCTTGCGCCCGATGCCGGTATTGATGGTGTCGTCGCTGACCGAGCGCGGTTCGGAAATCACCATGCGCGCGCTGGAACTGGGCGCCGTCGATTTCGTCACCAAGCCGAAGATTTCCATCCAGAGCGGCATGCGCGAGTACACGGACATGATCGCCGACAAGATCCGCGCCGCCTCGAAGGCGCGCATCCGCGCGCGCACCCTGCCGTCGGCCAGCGACAAGGTGGCCGCGCCGCTGCCTGCGCTGCGCAGCCCGTTGACGTCGAGCGAAAAGCTGATCATCGTCGGCGCCTCCACGGGCGGCACGGAAGCCATCCGCGAATTCCTCATGCAGATGCCGTCCGATTGTCCCGGCATCCTGATCACGCAGCACATGCCGGAAGGCTTTACGCGCTCGTTTGCGCGCCGTCTCGATTCGCTGTGCAAGATATCGGTGCAGGAAGCGGCAGGCGGCGAACGGGTACTGCCCGGCCACGCCTACATCGCGCCCGGCCATTCGCACCTGACCCTGACGCGCAGCGGCGCCAACTACATGACCAAGATCGACCAGGGTGAGCCGGTAAACCGCCACCGCCCGTCCGTCGACGTGCTGTTCCGTTCGGCCGCGCAATCGGCCGGTAAAAATGCCGTCGGCGTGATCCTTACCGGCATGGGCAAGGATGGCGCACAAGGCATGTTGGAGATGAAGGCTGCAGGAGCGTATAATTTTGCGCAGGATGAAGCCAGTTGCGTGGTGTTCGGCATGCCGCGCGAGGCGATCGCCGTCGGTGCTACGCATGAGGTCGGCGCTCTGACGGCGCTGCCTGGCATGGTGCTGGGACACCTGGCTGCGCATGGCATGCGTGCTTTGCGCGTGTAAGCCACGTTTTATATGATCTGAGGCAAGTTTGTTCGCCTAAAAGCAACGAAAATGCTATCCTACAACTTGCTGCCGTAGTGTCGACCATAATGTCGGCATTCATGTCGATATTATTAACAAACCGCTACAGAAACAACGGAGTTATTCATGGCTGATCCAAAGATGAAATTTTTAGTCGTTGACGATTTTTCGACGATGCGCCGCATTGTCCGGAATCTGTTGAAGGAACTGGGTTATGCCAACGTCGATGAGGCGGAAGACGGCGTGATGGGCCTGGCCAAGCTGCGCGCGGAATCGTATGATTTCGTCGTGTCGGACTGGAACATGCCAAACATGGATGGCCTGACGATGCTGCAGCATATCCGTGCCGATCCCGCACTGGCCAAGCTGCCCGTGCTGATGGTCACCGCCGAAGCAAAAAAAGAAAACATCATCGCCGCCGCCCAGGCTGGCGCCAGCGGTTATGTCGTCAAGCCGTTCACGGCCGCGACCCTCGATGAAAAGCTGAACAAGATTTTCGAGAAGCTGGAAAAAGCCGGCGCCTGATCACGGCTTGATACCGATCAAGAAAAACGCTGCCAATGCGAATTGGCAGCGTTTTTTTTTCGTCCGCAAAAAACTCAGACCAGCCCGCCATTCGCGCGCAGGGTCTGGCCATTCACCCAGCGGCCATCCGGCCCTGCCAAAAAGGCCACGGCGGCGGCGATGTCGTCCGGCGTGCCCAGGCGTTCCAATGGCGCCATCTTGCCCATGCGCTGTATCGTTTCGTCCGTCTTGCCGTTCAAGAACAGCGCCGTGGCCGTGGGACCGGGGGCGACGGCGTTGACGGTGATGTTCTTGCCGCGCAATTCCTTGGCAAAGATAGCCGTCATCGTCTCGATGGCCGCCTTGGTGGCGCCGTAGACGGCATAGCCGGGCAGGGCCAGGCCGATCACGCTGGTGGAGAAATTGACGACGCTGCCGCCGTGGCGCAAGCGTGTCGCCGCCTGGCGCATGGTGTTGAAGCTGCCCTTGACGTTGATGGCGAACAGGCTGTCGAAGGTGGCGTCGTCCGTGTCGGCCAGGGCCGGCAGCGCGGGCGGCATGATGCCGGCATTGTTGACCAGCACGTCGACGCCGCCGTAGGCCGCCTCGGCCGCATCGAACAGCGCTTGCACCTCGCCCGCGTCGGCGACGTTGGCCTTGACGGCGATGGCGGCGCCACCGTCGGCCACGATGGCCGCCACCAGCTGCTCCGCTGCCATGTCGCCGCTGGCGTAATTGACGACGACCTGCATGCCGTCGCGCGCCAGGCGGCGGGCGATGGCTGCGCCGATGCCGCGCGAAGCGCCCGTGACGATGGCGACCTTGGCCGGTATAGCTGCTGCGTTCATGGGTGTTCTCCTGTCGTGGTGGGAGGCCCGCATGTTGTCGCTGCGAACCAGTGCAGCCATTGTCATCTTTATTGATTGATGGATAAAGATGGGTTTGATGATTTCAGTGTGCAAATTGCATTAACAATTGTCCCAGGCATGCGGGGTACGGACGGATAAGATCCCGCTGCCTGCAGATAATTGCGCAAAGGAATGAAATATTTCCCAAAGTTAACTTTACACGTCAAATAATTTGGCCCATGATCGCTGCAGTATTTCCCCTTTGTCCCCGCCCCCGACAAGAAGGAGCGCACGATGCGCCGAGCACCCGTATTATTTTTCGCCCTGGGCACGGCCCTGTTAACGGCCTGCGGCGTGAGCCTGGAACAAACGGCCGTTGCGCCCGTCGCGTCGGTCGAGATGCAGGAGCCTGCCGCGCAGCCGGTAGCCGAAGCCGATGGCCGGCATGCCTATTTGCACCGCGTGGGCGGCCATGACTACGTCAGCCTGAGCCAGCATGGCCCGCAGGGCGGCTTGCCGATACTCACGGGTACGCAGCGCCATGCGCACGCCATCCGCCTGCTGGCAGCCGATCCGGCCCAGGCGCGGGCCATCCTGCGCAGCCTGAGGCTGCCTGCGAACCAGCGCAAGCTGTGGGCGGGAGAAGAAATCGTGCTCGATGCGGCCAGCTATGACATGTTGCAAGCGGCACGCGGCAGCAACAGGCCGCTGTTTGCCGAACTCAGGCTGGTAGGGATGGAGAAGTAAGGAAAAGAAACAGAAACAGAAACGGGACCGAATGGCCCCGTCGAGGTGACGCTTGGAGATGGCGCTTAAATTTCCAGGTTGTCGATCAAACGGGTCTGGCCCAGCTTGGCGGCGGCCAGCACCACCAGCGGTTCGCCGGCGGCCAGTTCGGTGGCGTTCGGCGCCTGCAGGTTGGCACGCTTGCGCACGGCGATGTAGTCCGATTTCCAGCCGCGGCCGTCCAGCAGCTGCATGGCCGCCTGTTCCAGTTCGCCGACGGCAAGGTTACCCTTGCGCACTTCCTCGGCGACGCAATTGAGGCCCTTGAACAGTTCCGGCGCTTCCGCGCGTTCGCTTTCCGACAGGTACATATTGCGCGAGGACAAGGCCAAGCCATCGTCTGCACGGTAGGTCTCGGCGGCGATGATTTCCGTCGGCAGCGCGAACTGGCGCGCCATGTTGCGGATGATCATCAACTGCTGGTAATCCTTCTTGCCGAACACGGCCACGCGCGGACCCACGCACGAAAACAGCTTGGTGACGACCGTGCACACGCCTTCGAAGAAGCCGGGACGGAATTCGCCTTCCAGGGTATTGCCCAGGTCATCGGGCGGGCGCACGCGGTATTCCTGCGGCTCCGGGTACAGTTCCTTTTCCGTCGGCGCGAACAGCACGTACACGCCTTCCTTTTCCAGCTTGGCGATGTCGGCCGCCATGGTGCGCGGATATTTCTCGAAGTCTTCGTTCGGGCCGAATTGCAGGCGGTTCACGAAGATCGAGGCGACGACGGGGTCGCCATGCTTGCGCGCCAGGCGCATCAGCGACAGATGGCCTTCGTGCAGGTTGCCCATGGTGGGGACGAACGCCGTGCGCAGCTGTCCGCTGAGCTGGTCGCGCAATTCTTCGATGTCGGAAATAATTTTCATGGATTGCTTTCGCTAAAACCCCGTTGTACGGTGGTCAGTGACAAAGGGAAGGAGTCAGGCGGGCGAATAGGCCAGCCGGACGTAGATGGGGGCAAACGGTTCTGCCTGTGTGATTTCGATCAGGGTTTCCTTGGCCAGTTCCAGCAGGGCCACGAAGTTGACCACCACCACGGGCACGCCGCCGGCAATGTCGAACAGCTCGCTGAATTCGACGAAGCGCGACGATTGCAAGTGGCGCAGGATGCTCGACATGTGCTCGCGCACGGACAGTTCCTGGCGGCTGATGCGGTGATGCTGGGTCAGTTTGGCGCGTTTCAGCACGTCGAGCCACGCCTGCTGCAAGTCCACCGGTTCCACGTCGGGCCAGGTGGGCGTCAGGCTTTGCTCGATGAAAATCTGCGTGCGCACGAAATCGCGTTCGAACTGGGGAATGGCGTTCAGGTCGTAGGCGGCCAGCTTGATCTGTTCGTACTCGAGCAGGCGGCGCACCAGTTCGGCACGGGGATCGCCGCCATCTTCCTCGACGTCGCTCTTGCGCGAAGGCAAGAGCATGCGCGACTTGATCTCGATCAACATGGCCGCCATCAACAAATACTCGGCCGCCAGTTCCAGGTTGCGCACGCGGATCTGGTCGACATATTTCAGATATTGCAGGGTCACCTGCGCCATCGGGATATCGAGAATATTGAAATTTTGCTTGCGGATCAGGTAGAGCAGCAAGTCGAGCGGGCCTTCGAAGGCTTCGAGGAAGATTTCCAGCGCGTCCGGCGGAATGTACAAATCCGTCGGCATGCGCATCATCGGCTCGCCATACAGGCGGGCGATGCCCAGCGGGTCGGCGGCGGGCGCCGCGTCCGTTACTGCCGTGGCGGATGCTGCAGGGTCGCCGCTGCCGTCGCCGCCAGCGGCGGGTTCGGGCGACTCGATGACTGCGCCAGCACCGGAAGCGTCGGCTTCCGGCGTGACTGCAGACTCTTCAGGCAACATCGTGCCGGTTCCAGATCTTAGTTCTTGTTCTGGTAAACGTAAGCCTGTTGCTTGACGGCCGACGCCAGCTGGCGCTCCTGCTCATCGATGCTGACGGCCGGCTTGTCCCACAGCAGGGCGCGGCCCGCTTGCTGGCCCGCTTCCATGCCAGGATTCTTGGCCTTCAGTTCAGCGATGAACAAGGTGTGGTCGGATACGTAGTTGTTGTGTTTTGCAGGCAGTTTCATATTCTCTTCTGAGTGTCTTATAGGTAAGGTCAGCCGGCCGTATTTTACCGCGCCGTGCCGCCTGGCGGGTTGTTGTATCGGCAAGTCCGGGGCGAAATTGCTAAAAATCAATAACGCAACAAACGCCGCATCACCATCGGCGCCGGTTCGGCGGGGTTGGCGTGCGAATATTCCAGTTCTTCGGCCAGGTCGAATTCGAAGGCCGCATAAAAATCGATCAGCTTGCGCTGGTCGCGCCGCACGGCCAGGCGCAATTCCTCCGCCTGGCACGACAGGCCGTGATGAATGATGGCTTCCAGCAAATGTTGCGAAACGTGGCTGCCCCGGTAGGCGGGCAGCACGCCCATGCGTGAAATCTTCCAGATGGCGGGATCGCTGTCGAGCGGCATCCAGCGCAGCGAGCCGGCTGGAATGTCGTCGATCAGCAACAGAAAACCGCCGCCGTGGCGCAATTGCTCTTCCACCTGCTGCGCCGTCTCGTGGTGTCCACTGGACGAGGCCGCCACCTTGCCGGCCCACGCAGCGCGGGTCAGCTCGGCCATCAGTTGTGCATCGGCATTCGTTGCTTCGCGCACCACGATATTCATCATCGGTCCTTGTGCGGGCTTAGCGGATGCGCATGCCAGGTTCGGCGCCTGGCCAAGGGTTCAGGATGTAGATGCCCGGATTCGCCTTCTCGTCGGCGCTTGATGCGGCCATGACCATGCCTTCGGAAATGCCGAACTTCATCTTGCGCGGCGCCAGGTTGGCCACCAGCACCGTCAGCTTGCCGACCAGCTCTTCCGGCTGGTAGGCCGAACGGATGCCGGAGAAGACATTGCGCAAGCGGCCTTCGCCCGCGTCCAGGGTCAGGCGCAGCAGCTTGTCGGAGCCGTCGACCAGTTCGCAGTTGACGATTTTCGCGATGCGCAGGTCGACCTTGAGGAAGTCGTCGATCTTGATCTCAGGCGCCAGTTCCTCGATGGCGGAGGCCGGTGTTTCAGCGACCGCTGCGGCGTCGTTCGCGGCATCGCCAGCCGGCGCCGCGATGGCGGCAGCTTGCGGTGCGTCAAACAGCGCTTCGATCATCTTTGCATCCATGCGCGTCATCAAGTGGCTGTAGGCGCCGATGGTACGGCCCAGCATGCTGTTCGAGACGGCGTCGCCGAACACTTGCGTATCGGCCCAGGTGAATTGCTCGTCGTTGAGGAACGAGGCCACGTTCTTGGCCACGCCCGGCAAGACCGGCGACAGCAGGATCGTCAACTGGCGGAACAGGATCAGGGCCGTCGTGCACACGTCGTGCAGTTCGGCTGTCTTGTCCGCATCCTTGGCGAGGATCCACGGCTTGTTTTCATCGACGTACTGGTTGGTGATGTCGGCGATTTCCATGATCTCGCGCAAGGCCTTGCCGAATTCGCGGTTCTCGAAGTGCGCGGCGATGCTGGCCTGGCGCTCGACGATGACGCCGTTGGCGTCCACCGTCAGCGCGCGGTTGATCCAGCTTTGCGCGCCTTCCGACAGCGTCGATGCCAGTTTGCCGTCGAAACGCTTGGCGATGAAGCCGGCACAACGGCTGGCGATGTTCACGTATTTGCCGATCAGGTCGCTGTTCACGCGGGCCACGAAGTCGTCGCCGTTGAAGTCCAGGTCTTCCACTTTCGAGTTCAGCTTGAAGGCGATGTAGTAGCGCAGCCATTCCGGGTTCATGCCCAGGTCCAGGTAGCGCAGCGGCGAGATGCCCGTGCCGCGCGACTTCGACATCTTTTCATTGTTGACTGTCAGGAAGCCGTGCACATTGACTTTCAGTTTGTCGATCACCGGGTGGCCGGCGAATTTCAGCATGGCGGGCCAGAACAGCAAATGGAAGGAAACGATGTCCTTGCCGATGAAGTGGATTTGTTCCGTGGCAGGATCGTTCAGCAGGGCGTCGAAATCGAGGCCTTTCTTGTCGCAATAGTTTTTCAGGCTGGCCAGGTAGCCGACCGGCGCGTCCATCCACACATAGAAGAACTTGCCCGGCGCATCGGGAATCGGGATGCCGAAATAGGGCGCATCGCGCGAGATATCCCAGTCGGCCAGCTTTTCGCCCGCTTCGCCCAGCCATTCGCTGACCTTGTTGACCATTTCAGGCTGCAAGCGGCCTGGCGTGTTGAGCCAATCCTTGAGGAATTCGAAGCAGCGCGGGTCGGACAGCTTGAAGAAATACTGTTCCGACGGCTTCATCACGGGCGTCGCGTTGGTGAAGACCGAGAACGGGTTGACCAGGTCGGTCGGCTGGTAAGCCGCGCCGCACACTTCGCAATTGTCGCCGTACTGGTTCTTGGCGCCGCATTTCGGGCATTCGCCCTTGATGTTGCGGTCGGCCAGGAACATGCCCTTGACCGGATCGAAGAAGCGGTCGACGGTTTTCGTGACGATCAGGCCCGTATCGCGCAGCTTGCGGTAGATCGATTGCGACAGATCAACGTTTTCCGGCGAATCGGTCGAATACCAGTTGTCGAAGGCGATATGGAAGCCATCGAGGTACTGGGCGCGGCCGGCCGCGATGTTGGCGACGAATTGCTGCGGCGTAATGCCTTCCTTTTCGGCGGCGATCATAATGGGCGTGCCATGCGTATCGTCGGCGCCCACAAAGTGCACTTCACGGCCGGCTGCGCCATCGCGTTGCATTCGCTGGAACCGGACCCAGATATCGGCCTGGATGTATTCCATGATGTGGCCAATGTGAAAAGCGGCGTTTGCGTAAGGCAGGGCAGTGGTGACGAACAGCTTGCGAGTCATGATTGATGCACTTTTGGGATGGATAATAGGTCATTTTAACAGCGGAAAGGCAATATGAGCAGATGCAGCGCTGGCAAGTGATGCTTTTGCCGCCATCGCGCCATGCAAATTTGCGCTAGACTGCGCGTATTGCACATATGTAGTACACACGGAGATTTACATGAGCATCACAGTAGAAGACGTCAAGGCCGCGTTGGCCCAGGTTATTGATCCAAATACACATAAAGATTTCGTTTCCAGCAAAACCGTCAAGAATCTGAAGGTCGATGGCGATGACATTTCGCTCGACATCGAACTGGGTTACCCCGCCAAAAGTCAGATCGACCTGATCCGCAAATCCGTGCTGGCCGCCCTGCGCGTGCTGCCGGGCGTGGGCAACGTCAGCGTGGGCGTGTCGTCGAAAATCATTTCGCACACGGTGCAGCGCGGCTTGAAGCCGATGAGCAACGTGAAAAACATCATCGCCGTCGCTTCCGGCAAGGGCGGCGTTGGCAAATCGACCACGGCCGTCAACCTGGCCCTGGCCCTGGCGGCCGAAGGCGCCACCGTCGGCATGCTGGACGCCGATATCTATGGCCCGTCGCAGCCGATGATGCTGGGCATCAGCGGCCAGCCGAAGACCCTCGATGGCAAGAGCATGGAACCGATGGAAAATCACGGCCTGCAAGTGTCGTCGATCGGCTTCATGATCGATCCGGACGAACCGATGGTGTGGCGCGGCCCGATGGTCACGCAAGCCTTGCAGCAATTGCTGGACCAGACCAACTGGCGCGACCTCGATTACCTGATCGTCGACATGCCGCCAGGCACGGGCGACATCCAGTTGACGCTGTCGCAGAAAGTGCCCGTCACGGGCGCCGTCATCGTCACGACGCCGCAGGACATCGCGCTGCTGGACGCGCGCAAGGGCTTGAAAATGTTCGAGAAAGTCGGCATTCCTATCCTTGGCGTGGTGGAAAACATGAGCACGCACATTTGCTCGAACTGCGGCCATGCGGAAGAAATCTTCGGCGCCGGCGGCGGCGCGAAGATGTGCGCGGACTTCGGCGTGGAATTCCTCGGCGCCTTGCCGCTGACCATGGCGATCCGCCAGCAGACGGATTCCGGCACGCCGACCGTCGTGGCCGAGCCGGAAGGCCCCGTCGCCGTCATCTACAAGCAGATCGCCCGCACCATCGCGATCAAGGTGGCGGAAAAGGCGAAGGATATGACGAGCAAGTTCCCGTCGATCGTCATCAAGAACGATTAAACGTTGGGCTTGGCGCTGCCACGCGCCATTGTCAGCAGGAATATGGTTTCATGCAGTCCGTGTTGTTATTAAACAAGAGGAGACATCATGCAATTGACCACCGTATTCCTGCGCCAAGCCGCAGCCGTGATCGCCGGCAGCCTGTTGGCCGCCAGCGCGTTTGCGCAATCCGTTTCGTTCGTCGAGCCCGTCGATGGCGCGACAGTGAGCAGCCCGTTCAAAGTGAAATTTGCCGTCAGCGGCATGGACGTCAAGCCGGCCGGCGACATGACGGCCAAGACGGGCCACCATCATCTGCTCATCAATATGGGGCCGATGAAGGCGGGCGAGATGATACCCATGGACGATAAACATTTGCACTTCGGCAAAGGACAGACGGAAACGGATGTCACCTTGCCGCCGGGCCAGTACACCCTGACGATGCAGTTCGCCAACGGCGCGCACCAGTCGTATGGGCCGGAGTTGAGCAAAAGCATCAAGGTGACGGTCAAGTAAGCCAGGCAAATAAGCCAGGCAAATTCATCCGTTTCAGTAAAGGCCGGGTTCCAGCGATGGAGCCTGGCCTTTTTCATATTGTTGCCTCTTGTCATTATTGTGTCATATAGTCGGCGTATGCTGGCCGGTGGCCTAACTTTTGATGAGCGGATATGACGAAACATTTCTCCCTTTCCCGGCAACTGGCGCAGGCGCTGCTGCTGGCGGCTGGCGTGGCGGCGGGCCAGGTGCATGCGGCCAAGGCCGTTCCTGCTGTTTCTGCCGGTGCGGCGCAGCCGAAGCTGGTGGTGGTGCTGGTAGTGGACGGCTTGCCGCAAGAGCAGGTGACGCGCTACCGCGACCAGTTCGGCCAGGGCGGTTTCCGCCGCCTGCTGGAGCAGGGCGCGTGGTTCAGCGATGCGCATCAGGCGCATGGCATCACGGTCACGGCCATCGGCCACTCGGCCGTGCTGTCGGGCGCCTATCCTTACCAGCATGGCGTGATCGGCAATAACTGGATCGATCCCGTCACGAAAAAATCCGTGTACTGCACCGAGGATGGCAATTTCCATTACATCGGCGAAGACACGCAGCCCGACGACGGCACGGCGCCGACCAAGCTGCGCGTGAGCACCCTGGGCGACGAGTTGCGCTATTCCACGGGCGACAAGGCGAAGGTCGTCACGGTGTCGGGCAAGGACCGGGGCGCCATCCTGCTGGCCGGGAAAACGGGTACGGCGTATATGTACATGGAAAAGACGGGCAATTTCGCCAGCAGCACCTATTATATGCAGCAGCATCCGCAATGGGTGCAGCGCTACCAGGCCGCCAAACCGCAAGACCGTTATTATGGCAAGAGCTGGACGCCGCTGCTGGCCGATTCCGCCTATGCGCGCGATGCCCGCGATGATCTGGTGCCGGCCAAGCCGGGTACGCGCAACACCTTCCCGTTCGCCTATTACAGCGACAGCGGCAAGCTCGATGGCGAGTACTACAGCCGCTTGAAGGCCGGTCCCTTCCTCGATGAACTGACCCTGGAATTCGCTCGCGCTGCCATCGATGGCGAAAACCTGGGCCACAACCCGGCCGGCGTGCCCGATATCCTGGGCGTGAGCCTGTCCGCGCACGATTATGTGAATCACGCCTACGGCCCGGAAAGCAAGATGTCGCACGACCACCTGCAGCGCCTGGACCGCATGCTGGCCGGCTTCTTTGCCGACCTCGATAAAAAAGTCGGCATGGACAACGTGCTGGTGGTGCTGACGGCCGACCATGGTTTTGCCAACGTGCCGGAATTTGCCGAAACGCGCGGCTTCTCGGCCAAACGCATCGATGGCGCCAAACTGGTCGATGCCTTGAACCAGCACCTGGCGACTAACCTGGGCATCGACAAGCTGGTGACGACGTCGTCGCTGCCGAATATCTACCTCGATTACGCGCTGGCGGAGAAGGGCGGCGTCAATCGCGCCGCCCTGGAAGACGCGGCGGCCCGCTTCCTGCTGCAGCAGGACGGTCTGGCGCAAGTCTATACGCGCACGCAGATGGAAACGGGAGCCGTCGCCACGCGCATGGACACCCTGATGCGCCGCGCCTGGAACCGCCAGCTGTCGGGCGACCTGATGGTCGTGACAAAGCCGGCCTGGTACTTCGGCAAGGGCGCGGGCGGCACTTCGCACGGCACGCCTTACACGTATGACACCAACGTGCCGCTGATGGTGTTCGGCCCCCGCTGGATCAAGCCGGGCGCCTATGGCCAGTATGCGGAAGTGGTCGATATCGCGCCGACCCTGGCGCACCTGCTGCGCATACGCCAGCCGTCGGCGTCGGAGGGGAGGATTTTGATGGAAGCGGTGCGCTAGACCGTTTACAACAGCCAGTCTATCGGCAGCACCGACAGAATCGCCACCCCCAGACGCTTCCACACGCTGGTGCCCGGCTCCGTGTCGTAGCGCGTGGTGGCGCCGCTGGCGTCGCGGGCGATCCAGTACAGCGCGCCGTCGTCGCCCAGGAGTACCTGGTAGGCGCGCTGCGGGATGGTGGTGCGCATGGCTTGCCCCAGCTGGCTGGCCAGCGCGGGGCTGTCGATGACGAGGCCCATTTCCGTGTTCAATTCGATCGAGCGCGGGTCGAAGTTGAACGAGCCGACAAAGATGCGCCGGTCGTCGACGGCAAAGGTCTTCGCATGCAGGCTCGATGCGGAGCTGCCGAAGCGGCCCGGCTGTGCGCGCGCATCGCCGGCTTCCCACGAGCGGCGCGACTCGTACAGCAGCACACCAGCTTCCAGCAGCGGTTTTCTCCACTTCGCATAGCCGGCATGCACGGCCGCCACGTCGGTCGCTTCCAGCGCATTCGTCAGGATGCGCACGCCGACGCCTTTTCTTGTCAGGTCGGCGAAGGCCTGGGTGCCGGCTTTGCCGGGCACGAAATATGGCGACACCAGGTCCACTTCCTTTTCCGGCACGCCCAGCAGGTTTTTCAGGTTGTCCGCCACGCCCGTGCCTGGCCTGGCCTTGTCCAGCACTTTGGCCGGGTCGTCGCTGACCATGCGCGTCCTGGCCCATTCGAAGGGCAGGGTGCGCTCCATCATTTGTCTGACGAAGGGCGAGGTGCGCAGCGCCTGCACGTATTCCTCGGCCGCCTTGGTGTCGTCGATGCGGTCCGCTTCGGCGGCGATGGTGGCCGCGTCGCCCTCGACAGGGCTGGTCAGCAGCAGGCTGGCCGGGTAGGCCGAGGCGCTGTTCCAGTAGCGGTCGAAATCGCGCGAAACGTCGTCGACGACGGGGCCGACGGCCAGCACGTCCAGGTCGGCAAACAGCACGTCGCCGGCCGCGCCAAAATATTCGTCGCCCACATTGCGCCCGCCGACGATGGTGGCCTGGTTATCGGCCGTAAACGATTTGTTGTGCATGCGCCGGTTGAGGCGGGAAAAATCGGTGGCAAAGGCCAGCGCGCGCGGCGCGCGGGGCACGAAGGGATTGAACAGGCGGATTTCCAGGTTGTGCTGTTTGCCCAGCATCGCCAGGGTCTGGTCCAGGCCCGCCGTGTTGTTATCGTCGAGCAGCAGGCGCACGCGCACGCCCCGCTCGGCCGCCTGGCGCAGGGCGTCGAACAGCAGGGTGCCCGTGATGTCCTTGTGCCAGATGTAGTACTGCACGTCCAGGCTGCGCTGGGCGGCGGCGGCCAGCAGGGCGCGCGCGGCAAAGGCGTCGCGTCCATCGGCGAGCGGGTAAATGCCGGACACGCCGGGATGCTGCGCCACCATGGGCGCAATGGCCGTGGCCAGTTGGGTGTGCTTTGTGTCGGCGATGACGCTGGATGCCACGCGGCCTTCCAGCGAAGGCAGCGAGACGCAGCCGGCGAGGACGGCGGACAGCAGCAGTGGCAGTAGCCGGGTGGCGCTGCGGAAGGGAAGTGCTTGGGCGGGCATGGCGGGCTTTCATCGGGTTGCCCCGATGTTAGCAGATGCGCATGCCCGCACGGGGCGAGGTGTTACAACTGTTCCAGCGCGATCAGTTCGGCCACCGTCTGGCGGCGGCGGATCAGGCGGGATTGTTCTCCGTCGACCAGGAATTCGGCCGCATGGGGACGGCTGTTGTAGTTCGACGACATCGACGCGCCATACGCGCCCGCGCCTTCGAAGACGACGTAATCGCCCACCTGCGCGGCCGGCAGGAGGCGTGTTTCGACCACGCCGCTGTCGCGCTGGGTGAAGACGTCGCCCGATTCGCACAGGGGGCCGCCGACGACGGTAGCGCGCTGCATGTCCAGTGCGCGGCCGTCATGCGCGATGACCGACATTTCATGGTAGCTGCCGTACATGGCAGGGCGCATCAGTTCATTGAAACCCGTATCGAGCAAGGTGAAGTGGTTGCCGCCCATTTGCTTGGTGGCGCGCACTTCGGCCACCAGCAAGCCCGCGTCGGCCACGAGGAAGCGGCCCGGTTCGATTTCCAGGTGCACGCGATGGCCCAGGTGCGCCTCGATCTGCTTGCGCGCCGCATCCCATAGCTGGAAGTAGTGGTCCGTGTCGACCGGCTGCTCGCCTTCGCGATAGGGTACGGACAGGCCGCCGCCCGTGGAAATGGCTTCGATGTCGTGGCCCATGTTTTTCACCAGGTCGACCATGGTGCCGCAGACGGTTTCCAGGTGGCTGTAGTCGACGCCCGAGCCGATGTGCATGTGCAGGCCCACCAGGTGCAAACCATGTGCGCGGATGACGGCCAGTGCCTCCGGCAGCTCTTCGTGCCAGATGCCATGCTTGCTGTTTTCGCCGCCCGTATTGGTCTTGTTGCTGTGGCCATGGCCGTAGCCCGGATTGATGCGCAGCCAGACGCGGTGGCCGGCCGACACTGGGCCCAGCTGGCGCAGCATGTCGACGGAGCCGCAATTGACTTCGATCTTCGCCGCCGCCACGCGCGCCAGGGTGGCGCGGTCGAACAGGTCGCAGGTAAAGACCACGCCGGCGGCGCCATTCGTTTGCGCCGGCGCAAAGCCTGCCTGCAGCGCGCGCTCGATCTCGCCCAGCGAGACGGCGTCCACGTGCACGCCCGCTTCGCGCATCAGGGTGAGCAGGTGGATGTTCGAATTGGCCTTTTGCGCGAAGCGCACCGTGTCGAACTGCGCCAGCTGCGCGATGCGCGCGCGGATGGTGGCCGCGTCATACACCCACAGGGGCGTGCCGTGTTCCTGGGCGAGTTGGGCGAGGGTCTGGTCGGTGACGGGCTTCATCGTGTGCTTTCGGTGGAATGAGGAGATAGCGCATGATGGCCGATTGTGCTTCGACTATAAAATATCTATTTGGGGTTACCTTATTCATTTATGATATGACCATGACTATCTCCCTGCGCCATATCGAGGTCTTCCGCGCCATCATGACGACGGGCAGCGTGACGGCCGCCGCCGCCATGCTGCATACGTCGCAGCCCACCGTCAGCCGCGAGCTGGCGCGCTTGGAACACTTGACGGGCCTGACCCTGTTCGAGCGCGAGCGGGGGCGGCTGCGTCCCACGGCCCAGGCGCTGCAGCTGTTCGAGGAAGTGCAGCGCGCGTATTTCGGCCTGGAGCGCATCGTCAGCACGGCGGCGGCCTTGCGCCAGTTCGACCAGGGGCAGCTGTCGATCGCCTGTCTGCCCGTGTTTTCCCAGTCGCTGCTGCCGCAGGCGTGCAAGCGTTTCGTCGCCGATTTTCCCAAGGTGAGCATCAGCATCACGCCGCAGGAGTCGCCGCTGCTGGAAGAGTGGCTGTCGGCGCAGCGCCACGATATCGGCCTGACGGAAGTGGGCAATGCGCCGCCGGGCACGGCGCTCGATACCTTGATGTCCGTCGATGAAGTGTGCGTGCTGCCCGACGGCCATGCGCTCGCCGGCAAGGCCGTGCTGCAGCCGGCGGACTTCGCGGGCCAGCCTTTCATCAGCCTGGCCGCCGTCGACCCCTACCGCCAGCAGATCGACGCCATCTTCGCGCAGGCGGGCGTGGAGCGGCGCATGGCGCTCGACACGCACAGCGCTGCCTCCGTGTGCGCGATGGTGCGCGAAGGCGTGGGCTTGGCCATCGTCAATCCGCTCACGGCCCTCGATTATGCGGGGCAGGGCTTGCAGATCCGCCGCTTCGGCGTTTCCCTGCCATTTACGGTGAATCTGGTCAAGCCCCTGCACCGGCCCCTGTCGCAACTCGTCGCCCTGTTCGAGCAGGCGTTGCATGCGCAGGCGGCGGAGGTGAAAAGGCGCTTGCTGCAGCTGTGACGGTGCTTGTGGAGCGGCGGCGGTCAACAGAGTAAAATGGCGTTTTACTTATTCAAGCCTGATTACTTCGATGACCACAACCGCTACTCCTGTCCGCACCCGTTTCGCTCCCAGCCCGACCGGCTATCTGCACCTGGGCGGCGCCCGCACCGCTTTGTACAGCTGGGCGTATGCCCGCCACTTCGGCGGCACCTTCGTGCTGCGCATCGAAGACACGGACGTGGAGCGTTCCACGCCGGAAGCCGTGCAAGCCATCATCGAAGGCATGAAGTGGCTGGGCCTGGACCACGATGAAGGCCCGTTCTACCAGATGCAGCGCATGGACCGCTACCGCGAAGTGGTGGCGCAGATGCTGGTCGAAGGCACGGCATATCACTGCTACTCGTCGCCGGAAGAAGTCGAAGCGATGCGCGAGCGCATGCGCGCCGCCGGTGAAAAGCCGCGCTACGACGGCACCTGGCGTCCGGAGTCTGGCAAGACCCTGCCGGCCGTGCCGGCCGACCGCAAGCCCGTCGTGCGTTTCAAGAACCCGCTCGACGGCGACGTGACGTGGGACGATGTGGTCAAGGGCACGATCACGATTTCCAACCGCGAGCTGGACGACCTGGTGATCGCCCGCCCGGACGGCACGCCGACGTACAACTTCTGCGTGGCCGTCGATGACTGGGACATGCAGATCACCCACGTGATCCGCGGCGACGACCATGTCAACAACACTCCGCGCCAGATCAACATCCTGCGCGCCATCGGCGCACCGTTGCCGCTGTACGGCCACTTGCCGATGATCCTGGGCGCGGATGGCGAGAAGCTGTCGAAGCGCCATGGCGCCGTCAGCGTGATGGATTACCCGGCGCAGGGCTTCCTGCCGGAAGCGATGCTGAACTACCTGGCGCGCCTGGGCTGGAGTCATGGCGACGATGAAGTGTTCTCGACCGAGCAATTCTGCGAGTGGTTCAACCTGAACCACCTGTCGAAATCGGCGGCCCAGTTCAATAATGAAAAACTGGCCTGGCTGAACAACCACTATATCAAGCAGGCCGACAATA
This sequence comes from Janthinobacterium sp. SUN033, assembly GCF_030397595.1. Classification (NCBI taxonomy): domain Bacteria; kingdom Pseudomonadati; phylum Pseudomonadota; class Betaproteobacteria; order Burkholderiales; family Oxalobacteraceae; genus Janthinobacterium; species Janthinobacterium sp. SUN033. Next base: position 448,694 of record NZ_JAPQNV010000003.1, on the reverse strand, counting down.
CGCGCCTGGCCGACCTGGCGCATCCGCAAATGGTCGCCGCCGGCGCCGTCTTCGAAGGCGCGCCGGACCTGGCGCAAGTGCTGGGCATGATGAAAGAGCGCGCCAACACCGTCAATGAGCTGGCTGCCGCCTCGATGCTGTTCTTCCGCGAACCGCAGCCGGAAGCGGAACTGGCCGCGCAGCACATCACGGATGCCATCAAGCCCGTGCTGGCGCAGTTTGCCGAGCGTATCGCCACGGTGGAGTGGAGCAAGGAAGCCGTCGCCGCCATGATCAAGGAAGTGCTGGCCGCGAACACCATCAAGATGCCGCTGCTGGCCATGCCTTTGCGTTTGATCTTGACGGGCCAGCTGCAGACGCCGGCCATCGACCAGGTGGTGGTGATTTTCGGCCGCGACACCGTGCTGGCGCGCTTGGCAAAGTGGCTGTAATTGTCGCGCCGAATTGAGCGTGTAAATGCGGTGCGGAAACCGCCCCTATGAAAAGTTGCTCATAGACGAAAAAGGGTATTTGCAGAGTGAAACTTCTTTGCTATACTCTTGTTTCTGCACCAACGGGGGTATAGCTCAGCTGGGAGAGCGCTTGCATGGCATGCAAGAGGTCAGCGGTTCGATCCCGCTTACCTCCACCAGCAGCAAAATCGCAGTCAGGTTTTGTTAGTCGTTGAAGTGGTGCAGTAGTTGTTTGGAAGTTCCGCGGTCCCCATCGTCTAGAGGCCTAGGACATCACCCTTTCACGGTGAGTACAGGGGTTCGAATCCCCTTGGGGACGCCAGGTAGTTGTGGTATAGTAGTGGCAGTTGTTTGTACTGATTGTTGTAAGTTCAGGCCCGTAAAAAGCGGAATCTGGATGGAAAGCAAGTAGTGGAACAAAGTCGCCAAGTGCGGCTTTTATTATTTCTGCGCCCGGGGGGTATAGCTCAGCTGGGAGAGCGCTTGCATGGCATGCAAGAGGTCAGCGGTTCGATCCCGCTTACCTCCACCAACAGCGCAGAAGTAAGGTGGTAAAACTGTAGTACCGAGGTCCCCATCGTCTAGAGGCCTAGGACATCACCCTTTCACGGTGAGTACAGGGGTTCGAATCCCCTTGGGGACGCCAGTTCAGTCTGGTGTTGTTGTAAAGAAGTAGCAGTGTTTCTGCGCCCGGGGGGGTATAGCTCAGCTGGGAGAGCGCTTGCATGGCATGCAAGAGGTCAGCGGTTCGATCCCGCTTACCTCCACCAACAGCGCAGAAGCAGGTGGTAAATGGAAGTGAATAAATCAAAGTCGCCTTGAGCGGCTTTTTTTATTTCCGAAGCATTTTCCGTCAACCTCCCTTAATAGCATATAAGTCACAAGATATTCAAAGTCGCCTCGGGCGGCTTTTTTTGTGCCTATTGGTTGCATGGATATAACTGACAGTGATTTGCGGAGTGGTTACATTTGGCAGGCGGCTTGATTTCATCATGCCCGCGGATAAAAAATGGACCATTACACTGAGGAGACAGGATGCACCGCGTATTTGCCAGTTTTTTTCTTGCTGCCGTTATGCACGTTCCCGCGCACGCGGAGGCGCCGCCTGCGGCGAAATTCGATCCTGGTGCGCTGAAGTTGCAAAAGGGGCCGTTCAATGACGTGCTGGTGCTCGGTTCGCCCCATTTGGCGCAATTGCCAACATCGTTTGATCCGTCTCAATTGAGCTTGCTCAACGAGCGCCTGGCGGGCTGGCGGCCGGATGCGATCGCGATCGAGGCGCTTTCCGGCTTGCAATGCGCTTACTTGCGCGCCTATCCGCAGCGCTATGACGATACGGTGAAAGCGTATTGCTATGACACTTCCGCCGCGCGGGCCGCCACGGGGCTCGATGTGGTGGCGGCCACGGCGCAGGCCGAGCGTTTGCTGGCCGCCTGGCCGGCGGCGCCGTCCGCCGCCCAGCGGCGCGCATTGGCTTCCCTGTTCCTGGCCGGTGGCGAGCGTGCATCGGCGCTGGTGCAATGGCTGCGCCTGCCTGCGGATGAGCGGCGCGCCGGTGACGGCGTGAGCGAGCCCCTGGCCGCGAACCTCAATTCCCTGCTGGGGCAGCGCAACGAGAGTTATCAGATTGCTGCCGTGCTGGCGGCGAAGGGCGGGCACGAGCGGGTGCATGCCATGGATGACCACACGTCCGATATGCCTGTCGACGATGAAAAGGCGTATGCCAAGGCGATCAGGGCGGCCTGGAATAATTCCTCTTCGGCCGAGCGCAAGCGCATCCATGCCGGGTTTGAGGAGCAATGGAATACGCCCGCCGGTGTGCTGGCGATCTACCGCGCCTATAACGGACGCGCAGAGGCGGACCTGGCCTTCCGCGGCGACTTTGGCGCGGCGCTGGAGGAGCCGTCGCCGCAGCGTTATGGCCGCAACTACGTGGCCTCCTGGGAGGTGCGCAACTTGCGCATGGCGTCGAATATCCGCGAAATCATGGCGGCGCGCCCGGGCATGCGCGTGCTGGTCATCGTCGGCGCATCCCACAAGGGCTACCTGGAGGCGTATCTGGGCCAGATGCATGACGTGCGCATCGCCAGTACGGGCGATATCTTGCGTTAAGGAATGCTTTTGCCGCGCCAGACGGTTGGCGCGGTTTTCCCTGCGTGCCTGGCGTGCCGCCGCTTCCATATCTTCCTGCCATCATCCTGTCCCCATAGGGAGCGTTGATACAAATAAGGTGGAAAAAAGAAGGCCGGCAGTTGATTTCGTGAATCGCTTCGTGTTAAACTTCGCGCACGCTTTTTTGAGGGGCTAAGCAAAGCCTTCAACGAAGAGTCCGCTGAGAGTAAAGCCAGCACAGGTCCCCATCGTCTAGAGGCCTAGGACATCACCCTTTCACGGTGAGTACAGGGGTTCGAATCCCCTTGGGGACGCCAGGATTTAGTTGTAAAGTAAGAGTGCAGTGCTGAATGGGCCTGACAAGTCAGGCTTTTTTTGTTTCTGCAATATTGCTGCAGTACCGGGTCAGGATGCAATTAGTGCATTCAGGACAGATTTCTGTCCCCATCGTCTAGAGGCCTAGGACATCACCCTTTCACGGTGAGTACAGGGGTTCGAATCCCCTTGGGGACGCCAGATTCGCAAGCAGTAACAGGTCGGGATGCGGAATAGTGCATTCAGGACAGATTTTCTGTCCCCATCGTCTAGAGGCCTAGGACATCACCCTTTCACGGTGAGTACAGGGGTTCGAATCCCCTTGGGGACGCCAGACCGGCTGAATCAGCCAACAAAAAAGCCGCCTGGTAACAGTGCGGCTTTTTTGTTATGGGCTGCCATGCCACATTTTTCTCTTCCCCTTTGAATATGCCATTAGCTACCGATCGCGCGCCAACGTTGGCCATCTTCTGCAAAGTCGTCGACAACTACGGCGATATCGGCATTTGCTGGCGCCTGGCGCGGCAGTTGAGCAGCGAGCATGGCGTGGCCGTCACCCTATGGGTCGATGATTTGCCGAGTTTTCGGCGCATCTGTCCGGAAATCGACGTGGCGGCGCCAGTGCAGCAGACCGGCGGCGTCACGGTGCGCCACTGGCGCGACCAGGAGGGCGCATTCGCGCCGGCCGACGTCGCCGACATCGTCATCGAATTCTTTGCCTGCGACATTCCTCCCGGCTATATCGCCGCCATGGCGCAATGCGCGCCGCATCCCGTGTGGCTGAACCTGGAAGGCTTGACGGCGGAAGAGTGGGTCGAGGGTTGCCACGCGCTGACGTCGCCGCGCCACGGCATGATCAAGCATTTCTTCTTTCCCGGCTTTACGAACAAGACGGGCGGCCTGTTGCGCGAAGCGGCGCTGGACGAGAAAAGGCTGGCATTCCAGGCCGATGCGGGCGCCATGGCGGCATTCCTCGGGCAATTCGGCGTGACGGCGGCGGAAATGTCCGCCCTGAAGGTGTCGCTGTTCTGCTACCCGTCCGCCCCGGTCGCCGAACTGTTTGCGGCCTGGCAGGCGGGCAGCGAACCCGTGACGTGCCTGGTGCCGGAAGGCGTCGCGTTCGATGCCGTTCAGACGTTTATCGGCGACGATGCGGCGCTGGCCGGTGCGGCGCGCACGCGCGGCGCGCTCACCGTGCGGGTGTTGCCTTTCGTGCCGCAGGACGATTACGACCGCCTGCTGTGGGCGTGCGACGTCAATTTCGTGCGCGGCGAGGATTCCTTCGTGCGCGCCCAATGGGCTGGCCAGCCGTTTCTCTGGCATATCTATCTGCAGGATGAAAACTTGCATCACGTGAAATTGCGCGCCTTCCTGCAGCGCTATGCGGCCGATGCGGACGGCGCCATCGACAGTCTGGTGCAGGCGGCGTTGGCCTGGAATGGCGCCAGCGCGGACGCCTTGCCGTGGGCGCAGCTGTGGCCCGCTTTGCAAGCCGACCTGCCGCGCATCCGGGCGCGCGCGCAGGCCTGGCAGCGGCAGATGCAGGCCAATGGCGATCTGGCAAGTAACCTGCTGGCGTTCGCTGGCGCGACGAGATAGGCGCTTGCCAAAAATTAAGGTAAAATGCCCGGTTATTTCTAACGTATTTTTAACCGATCAAACGCAAGCTTGCGGCGCCGATGGCGCACAGGCGGCAGATGGTCTTCATGCAACCCACTTTTTACGTACATTCCTATGAAACCCGCAAAAGAAATTCGTGTTGGCAATATCATCATGGTCGACAGCAAGCCAATGATCGTGTTGCGTTCTGATGTCAACGGTTCGAGCCGCACGGGCTTCACCTACAAATGGAAGATGAAAAATCTTCTGACGAACACCCCGATGGAAAACGTGTTCCGCGGCGACGACAAGTTTGACGTTGTTGTTCTGGATAAAAAGCCAGTGACGTATTCGTACTTCGCCGACCCGCTGTTCGTGTTCATGGACACCGAGTACAACCAGTACGAAATCGAAGAAGAAAACCTGGGCGAAGCGCTGAACTACCTGAAAGATGGCATGGAATGCGAAGCCATTTTCTACGACGGCAAAGCTATCTCCGTTGAACTGCCTACGACCATCGCCCGTCAAGTGGTGTACTCGGAGCCAGCGGTCAAGGGCAATACTTCGGGCAACGTCCTGAAAGAAGCCAAGATCGAAAACGCCATCGACGCACACCGCCACACCGTGCAAGTGCCGCTGTTCGTGGCACAGGACGACGTCATCGAAATCGACACCCGTACCAACGAATACAAGCGTGTCGTACGCAACTGATAGATTCTTGCACTGCGCCGCGCGCATGGCCCGGCAGATGCCGGTCTGGTTTGCCTCAGTGCTGGATCACCAAGAAACGCTGCCTTCGGGCGGCGTTTTTTTTTGCTTAAAAAATAATTCCCTTCAACAACAATTGTGTTGCAAGGACTGCTATGCTATGGCTACAACATTATTGCGGTAGAAACATTGAAGTTTCCTGGAGATAGCATGCAGCGCAGTCAGATGTTACGCAGTGGCGCGTCTCGGGGCGTGGCGCGTCCCGTATTGGCCCGTGCCACGGCGCCCGCCAGTCCCATGGCCCATCTGCTCGATGCGGGCGTGTTGCCGCAACAACAGATGATGCAGGCGGGCAAACTCAGTTCCCATGCGCTGACGTCGCAGTACCTGGGGCGCATCCGTTCCCTGTGCAGCATCGGCGCGCGCGCCTATCCCGGCATTGAAATCAACCCCGATGCGCTGAAAATCGCCCTGGAAATGGACCGCGAACGGCAGGTGCACAAGGTGCGCGGCCCCTTGCACGGCATTCCCGTCGTCTTGCGCGACAATATCGCCACGGGCGACCGCATGAAGACGCGCACGCAGGCGCCCCTGGCCACGCATGCCAGCTGCGATTCCTTTGTGGCGGCGCGTTTGCGCGCAGCCGGCGCCGTCATCATCGGCAAAAGCAATTTGCGCCAATGGGCCGCCGTCAGCGTGCCGCATGCCAGTGCCAGCTGGGCCGGGCTGACCATTCTCGCCGTCGACAGCGCGGCGGACGGTTCCATCGTCGCGCCGGCTTCAAACTGCGGCCTGGTCGCCATCAAGCCCACGGGCAGGACTGCCGAGGGGCAGGGCGGCGAGCCGGCCACGGCCGGACCGATGGCGCCCAGCGTGCGCGAGGCGGCCTGGCTGCTCGCGGCCCTGAGCGGCGAACGCCTGGCCGATGGCGTGGTGTTGGATGCCGCCGGCTTGCATGGGCGCCGCATCGGCGTGGCGCGCAGCCTGTTCGGCCTGTGCGCCGGGACCGATGCCGTGATCGGGCAGGCGCTGCTGGCGTTGCGCGAGCAGGGCGCGGAATTGATCGAGATGCCGCCCGCGACCGGGCCTGGCGGCATCGAAGCGCTGCTGGGCTCGCACAGCCTCGATGCGCTGGTGGGGCCCACCTGCCATGGCGTGGCGCAGGCGCCGTCGGCCTTGCCGCACATTACGGTGCCGGCCGGCGTGGCCGGGGGCTTGCCGGTCGGCTTGTCCTTCATCGGCCCTGCGCACGGCGACATGCAACTCATCGCGATGGCGTATGCCTATGAGCAGGCGACTTTGCACCGGCGTACGCCCGCGTTGCCGTCGAGCATTACCCTGGCGTTGCGCCTGCCATGATGATTTTTTTCGTTTTCTTTCGATAAACTATGCTTGCAACCTTGCTGCTGACTGCGGCCGTGACGGCCATTCCGACTCCTTTTGATGCCGCGCAATTGTCTGGCAGCTGGTCCGACAGCGTCAATACGAACAGTGTTTGCGAAGAAGCGCGGCACTTTACGCGCATGCAGCTGTCTGACGATCATCAGCGGCTGGCGATCTTCAGCGACCGGACGTGGAAAAGCAAGCTGGGGGAAACCAACCGCTTTGCCGCGACGGTGGTGGCGGAAACGGAGCGCAGCCTGACTTTGCGCTATGACAATGAAACCCGCCTCAATGCCGCTGGCAAGCTGGTGGAGTGGCAGTTGATCATCGTCGCGCCCGGCGTGTACCGCTGGCGCGAGACGGGATGGGCGGAAGGCAAGGTCAACGGGGTCGTCGGTATCCGCTGTTCTCCCTGAGGCGGGCGCGCAAGCATGCCATTCTGCTATGCTGCCCGCATTATTGAATGCTTTTAGGAGATTGCATGTCCGCACGTTTGTTCCTGCCCCTGTTCCTGGGCGCCGCCGTGGCGCTGGCCACCCTGCCGGCGCACGCGCGTACGCCGCAACTGTCGCTGATCGAGCAGGCGCAAAGCTGCGACGGCGGCCACACCTGCCCGTACTTCCCCGACGTCTACAAGGCGGACTACGCCTTTCGCAAGGCCTTCAATATCGGCCTGAAGAAGGCTGGCCTGAAGCGGCAGCGCTGGGTGCCGAATGGTGTGGCGAGCCCGCTCAAGCCTGTCGAGATCGACGGCAAGGCGCGTCTGCTGAGCAGTGTCTGCGAACCGCACAATTGCGGCCACCGCTACTCCATCCTGTACGACCCGGCCGAGCGCAGCATGACGGGCGTGTATATCGGCAGCGATGGCAAGGGCGGCTCGCGCACCGTCTACTTCGGCGAACCCAGCATCGCCGAAGCCGACATGTTGTTCAAGAACTGATGCACGCGCCACTGCGCATTTCCAGCGAACGCGGCGAGCTGGACGTGGCCATGATCCACCGCTACCTGAGTGAGCAGTCGTACTGGAAGCGCGGCGTGGCGCTGGAAACGGTGCGCAAGGGCATCGCCAACGCGCTGTGTTTCGGCGGTTATGTTGATGGCCAGCAAGTGGCGTTCGCCCGGGTCATCACCGATTACACGGATTTTGCCTACCTGCGCGACGTGTTTGTGCTGCCGCAATACCAGGGGCGCGGCTATGGCAAGCAGATCGTGGCCGCCGCGCTCGGCGATGCGCGTGTGCGCGATGTCGTCTGGATGCTGGGCACCGATGACGCGCATGGCCTGTATGCAAGCTTTGGTTTTGCGCCACTGGAGGCGCCACACAAGTACATGCGCCGTCCTGCGGCGTGAGAATTATCAAAACAACCTTTAGGTGTCAAGAGAACTATTGACATTGTTGTACGTAATAATGTTGCATTGATAATGACATCATGTCATTATGCGCGCTCTGCAGCTTACGCAGCGGTGCGTTGCTGGCGCTGTGCTTTGCCGTCGCTATCTGGCGGGGCAAAGGTGGTGAGCGGTCCGATTGGTCGTCCCTGGCACGTTTTCTCGTCACTTTAAAGGAATACATCATGAAACAATATGGCGCCGAATTTCTCGGCACGTTCTGGCTGGTCTTCGGCGGTTGCGGCAGCGCCGTGCTGGCCGCCGCCTTTCCCGGCCTTGGCATCGGCTTTGCCGGCGTAGCGCTGGCCTTTGGCCTGACGGTGCTGACCATGGCTTACGCCATCGGCCACATCTCGGGCTGCCACCTGAATCCTGCCGTCTCGATCGGCCTGTGGGCCGGCGGCCGCTTCCCCGCCAATCAACTGTTGCCATACATCATTGCGCAAGTGCTGGGCGCCATCGTGGCCGGCGGCGTGCTGTACGTGATCGCCAGCGGCCAGGCCGGTTTCGATGTCAGCAAGGGCTTTGCCTCGAACGGCTTCGGCGCCCATTCGCCGGGCGGCTATTCGATGCTGTCGGCGCTGGTCATTGAAATCGTGCTGACGATGTTCTTCCTGATCGTCATCCTGGGCGCCACCGACAAGCGCGCGCCGGCCGGCTTCGCCCCGCTGCCGATCGGCCTGGCGCTGACCCTGATCCACCTGATCAGCATTCCCGTCACGAATACCTCCGTCAACCCGGCCCGCAGCACGGGCGTGGCCCTGTACGTGGGCGACTGGGCCACCAGCCAGCTGTGGCTGTTCTGGCTGGCACCCATCATCGGCGCCTTGCTGGGCGCACTGGCCTACCGCTTGATTGCCGGCGAAAAAGAATCAGCTTGAACATGTAAAAAAAGCAGCCCGCGGGCTGCTTTTTCATTTAGTCGGCGGCGCGCCACTCGCTCAGGTAATGCTGCGGCGTGCGGCCCAGGATGCGGCGGAACATGGCGCTGAAGGCGCTGGGGCTGGCGTAGCCCAGCGCATAGGCGATGGCCGCCACGCCTTCGCCCCGGTCCAGGCGGCAGAAGGCCTCGGCCAGGTGGACTTGCTGCAGCCATTGGCGGTAGTGCAAGCCCGTTTCCTTCGGGAATAAGCGGATCAGGGTGCGCGCGCTGGCGCCCGCATCCTGCGCCCAGTCCTCGATGCTGCGCCGGCTGCCGGGCGCGCTCATGATGGCCGAACAGACGGCCACCAGGCGGCGGTCGCGCGGCCAGGGGATGGCGATGGGCACGGTATCGGCCGCCGTCAGCTCCGACAGGATCAAATGCGCCAGCCAGTCGCCGCGGCCCGCCAGCGCATATTCGATCGGTTCGGCCAGCAAGGCCAGGATCAGCTCGCGCAACAGCCGGCTCACTTCCAGCACCTTGCAATCGGCGCCATACGGGGCGGCCACCTGCGCATCGATGTACACGGTGCGCATGCTCAGTTCGCTCAAGATGTGGACTTCATGCACCACGCCCACGGGGATCAGCAGGGCGCGCCGCGGCGGCAATATCCACACGCCGTGCTCGGTGGAGACGCGCATCACGCCTTCCGTCGCATACAGCAGCTGCGCCCGCACGTGGCTGTGCGGCGCCGTATAGTCGCCCGCCGCATATTGCCTGGACATGGCCGTCACGGGGCGCGGCACGTGCTGGTAGTCGTGCGAGCTGGTGCTGCGGCTGAACGGCACGCCATCGGGATGGGTCTGGGCGGGTTGCTGGGTGTACATGTGGGGCGCGGGCTTGTCTCTTGGTTGTCACTTGGGCGACGATTATTGGAAGTTATCAGTTCAGTGACCATACTATACTGGCTTCTTTGCCGGGCCGCCCGCCGTGCCCGATTATTGCGGATGAGACATGCACACAACCACACCTGCCCCAGCATTGGCTACGCCCGTGCCGGCGGCGCCCTCGCTTCCTAGTTCCCAACAACAATCCGGTCTGGCCATGCACATCCTGGGCGCCGTCGCCTTCGTGCATTTGCTCAATGACTTGATCCAGGCATTACTGCCGTCGATTTATCCGATGCTGAAAGCCGAGTTTTCACTCAGCTTTACCCAGGTCGGCCTTATAACCCTGACGTTCCAGTGCACGGCATCGTTGCTGCAGCCCTGGATCGGCTTGTACACGGACCGCCGTCCGCTGCCGTTCCTGTTGCCTGTCGGCATGTGCTTTACCCTGGCCGGCGTGCTGATGCTGTCCATCGTCTCGACCTTCCCGACCCTGTTGATCGCGTCGGGCCTGATCGGCGTCGGTTCGTCGACTTTCCACCCGGAAGCGTCGCGCGTGGCCCGCATGGCGTCGGGCGGACGCTACGGCTTTGCCCAGTCGCTGTTCCAGGTGGGCGGCAATGTCGGTTCCGCGCTGGGTCCGCTGCTGGCGGCCGCCGTCATCGTGAATCGCGGGCAGGGCAATATCGCATGGTTCAGCTTGCTTGCCGTGCTGGCCATCGGCGTGCTGTACAAGGTCAGCCACTGGTATAGCGGCCACTTGGCCAGCTTCAAGCCGAAGGCGGGCGGCCATGGACCGAACTTGTCGCGCAACAAGGTGATGGGTGCCCTGGGCGTGCTGGCCTTGCTGGTGTTCTCGAAATACATCTACATGGCCAGCCTGTCGAGCTATTACACGTTTTATTTGATCGACAAGTTCCACCTGTCGATCGGCGCGGCGCAACTGTACCTGTTCCTCTTCCTCGCCGCCGTGGCGGCCGGCACCTTCATGGGCGGTCCCATCGGCGACCGCATCGGCCGCAAGCGCGTGATCTGGATTTCCATCCTGGGCGCCGCGCCATTTACCCTGCTGCTGCCGTATGTCGACCTGTTCTGGACGGCTGTATTGACGGTGATCATCGGTTTCGTCATTTCTTCCGCGTTTTCCGCCATCGTTGTGTTTGCGCAAGAGCTGGTGCCGGGCAAGGTGGGCATGATCGCGGGGATATTCTTTGGCCTGATGTTCGGCGTGTCCGGCATCGCGGCGGCCGCCATGGGCCACCTGGCCGACGTGTCGGGCATCGCCTATGTGTATAAAATCTGCTCCTACCTGCCGCTGCTGGGCATCCTGACGGTGCTGCTGCCGCATATCGAGCAGGCGAAAAAATAAGCGCGCATTGCGGGAGGGCTTGACGGCCCGCCCGCGTGCATGCGATATTCTCATCATGATTTCTTCCATCTTCCCTCCAGTCCTTGCATACCGCCGCGCCGCCGCTGCGCTGTGTCCGTGTACCTGGCTTCGTGAGGATGCGGCCCGGCGCCGTTAAATTTTTACTCCTCATTCCGATGGCCACAGTGTTGAAAAACCTGTGGCCATTTTCTTTTTCCGCAACGCGCATGAAAGTCCCGCATGACACTTCATTTGTACGATACGTATAGCCGCAGCCTGCGCCCCTTCGACCCTCTCGCCCCGGGCCAGGCGGGCCTGTACGCCTGCGGTCCCACCGTCTACGATTATGCGCACATCGGCAACCTGCGCACCTATCTGTTTGTCGACGGCTTGCGCCGTGCGCTCGAATTCAACGGTTTGCAGGTGCGCCACGTGATGAACATCACGGATGTGGGCCATCTGACGTCGGATGCAGACAGCGGCGACGACAAGATCGAGGCCCGCAGCGCCCGCAGCGGCAAGTCCGCCTGGGATATCGCCGCCGAATTCACCCGCGCGTTCGAGGGTGATCTGCGCCAGTTGAATATCCTGCCGCCCACCGTCTGGTGCCGCGCCACGGACCACATCGCCGAGCAGATCGATTTCATCAGCGACCTGGAAGCGAAGGGCTATACCTACCGCACGGACGACGGCATCTATTTCGATACGACGCGCCAGGACAGCTATGGGAAACTGGCACGCCTGAATCGCGACGGCCTGCAGGCAGGGAAGAGGGTAGACCTGGGCGAGAAGCGCGATATCTGCGACTTCGCGCTGTGGAAGTTCAGCGGCGTGCCGGGCCAGCGCCAGATGGAATGGGACAGTCCGTGGGGCCTGGGTTTCCCTGGTTGGCATATCGAATGCTCGGCCATGGCGGAAAAACACCTGGGCGCGTATTTCGACATCCATTGCGGCGGCGAAGACCACGTGGCCGTCCACCACAGCAACGAGATCGCGCAGACGGAAGCGCGCCATGGCACGCGCCTGGCCAACTTCTGGCTGCATGGTGCCTTCCTGAAAACGCAGGATGCGAAGATGTCGAAGTCGTCGGGTGACTTTTTACGTTTGCACAGCCTGGTGGAGCAGGGCGTCGATCCGCTGGCTTACCGCTACCTGTGCCTGGGCGCCCATTACCGCAGCAGCCTCAATTTCACGGACGACGCCTTGCGCGCTGCTGCCAGCGGCCTGGCGCGCTTGCGCGTGGCCGTGCACGGCCTGGGCCAGGCGGATGGCGAGGCCGACCCTGCGTGGCTGGCGCGTTTTGCGGCCTGCGTCAACGACGACTTGAACTATCCGCGCGCGCTGGCCGTGGTCTGGGAGCTGCTGAAAAGCGGGCTGCCCGATGGCGTGAAAAAGGCCACGATGGCCCGCTTCGATACGGTCCTGGGGCTCGATCTGCTGGCCTGGCAGCCGGCGCAGGTGGAAGTGCCGCAGCAGGTGCAGGCGTGGATGGCGGAACGGGCTGCCGCCCGCCTGGAGCGCCAGTGGGCCGAGGCGGACCGTTTGCGCGCACTGGCGCGCGCGGCCGGCTATGAGATCGACGATACGCCGCAGGGGCAACAGGCGCGGCCTTTGTGAAAATGTCCTGCATAATGGCCGCCTGATGAAACTGGAGATGCCGTGAAGCGTCGTTTGCTGCTATTGAGTTGTTGCCTTGCCTTGTCGAACTCCGTCCAGGCGGCTAGCGCCTGCCCCGGTTTCCCCGCGCTGGCTACATCGAGCGAGGCGCTGCTGGCGCAAGTGCGCGCGTTGCCGCCCGTCGGCGTCGACCGCGAACGGCAGGCGTGTGCGCCTGCGACCGTCATCGATTTCGCCTACAGCGGCGGAGTGCTGTGCAGTTTTGGCGGTGAAGTGGAGGCGGCGACGGCCGCCGTCACGCGCCTGGCGGACGGCGGCGAACTGGTCGAGTACCTGTATCTGTTCCCGTATGCGCCGGCCTCGCACGCGCGCCTGCTGGTGCTGCTGGCCGCGCGTTTTAATCAAGTCGACAAGGCGGCCTGGCCGGCCTTCCTGCAAGGTGCGACGCCCGGCAAGGAAACCACGGCCCTGTTCACCGACGGCGCTTACTATATTTCGCTGGGCAAGCCCACCGAAGGCGATCCGGCCGCATGGTATTCGAATGTGATCTTTGAAAAGGTGGATAAACCTGCGCTGGGCGTGCGCAAGGTGTGCCAGGAGGAGCGCGATGCTTGAAGCAGGCGCCTTCCCGGCGGCATTGGCCGGCACTGTGGCGCAGCTGCTGCCCGCGCTGGGGAGTACCCAGGCACACCCGCCATTTGCCGTATGCCAGGATGGAGAGGCCTTGCTGATCCCGACGCGCACGTATTACGATCGCCAGCGATTGCTGGCCTGTACGCAGCTGCCCGGCGACGCGGGCGTGATCGCCCTGTGCCTGGGCACGCGCCACCACGATGGCCATCTGCGCGAAGCGTGTGTAAGGCAGCTGTTGCTGCAGGAGCGGGCGTGGACAGTGCCTTTCGTCGTGCACCTGTGCGGTGAATATGTGCTGGAGATCGTCGAGAGAATCGGGGCGGCGCTGCCGGCCTGGAATGCGCAGGCGCTGGCGCGCTACCTGCGGGAGAACCCCGCGTATGTGGATACGCTGCAGCGGCGCGCCGTCAGCTACTGGAACTGCTACTACCGCCATCAATATCCCGTGTGGGACGGTTATCCGGGACGCAGGGCCATGGCGGCCCTGCGGGCATTACAGCGGCTTACGCCTCGATAAAGCGCATCTTGAAGCTGCGGCCCTTGATGTTGCCGAAGTCGCGGCCCAGCGTATTGCCTGCGTTCAGGCGCTTGAAGGCCGCTTCGGCCACCTTGCGGTCGAGCGCCACGTAGGTCATGAACTCGAACACGTTGATCTTGCCCACTTGCTCCTTGGTGAGGCCCGCGTCGCCCGTCAGCGCGCCCAGCAGGTCGCCCGGGCGCAGCTTGTCCTTCTTGCCGCCCATGATGCACAGGGTGACCATCGGCGCCGGCAGCGCCTCCATCCCGTCATCTTCCGCCAGTTCCTTCAGGTCGTGCCATTCGGCGGCGCTGTTCTGGTACTGCTCGATCAGCTTGACCCATTTTTTCTCGTTCGGCGCGCACAGCGACAGGGCCAGGCCCTTCTTGCTGCCGCGGCCAGTGCGGCCGATGCGGTGGATGTGCACTTCCGTGTCCTTCGAGACGTCGACGTTGATCACGGCGCCCAGGTCGGAAATATCGAGGCCGCGCGCGGCGACGTCGGTGGCCACCAGCACGGAGCAGCTGCGGTTGGCGAACAGCACGAGGATTTCGTCGCGCTCGCGCTGTTCCAGCTCGCCGTACAGGGCCAGCGCGGAAAAGCCCTGCTGGCGCAGTTCCTCGGCCAGTTCGCGGCAATGCACCTTGGTATTGCAGAAGGCCAGGGTCGATTCCGGCTTGAAGTGTTTCAACAGCTTGCCGACGGCGCCATTGCGCTCGTCGAAGCCGATTTCATAGAAGCGCTGCTCGATCTTGTCGTTGTCGTGCTGCGCCTCGACCGTCACTTCCAGCGGATTGACGAGGAACGATGCCGTGGCGCGCCGGATGTCTTCCGGATACGTGGCCGAGAACAGCAGGGTCTGGCGGCGCGCCGGGCAGGCGCTGACGATGCCGGCGATTTCCTCGTAAAAGCCCATGTCCGTCATGCGGTCCGCTTCATCGAGCACCAGCGTCTGCACGTGATTCAGGTTGATGGTGCCGCGGCCCAGGTGGTCGCGCAGGCGGCCCGGCGTGCCGACGACGATGTGGGCGCCGTGTTCCAGCGAAGCGATTTGCGGGCGCATCGGCGCGCCGCCCGTCAGGGTCAGGATCTTGATGTTGCCGGCCGCGCGGGCCAGGCGGCGCAATTCATTGGCCACCTGGTCGGCCAGTTCGCGCGTGGGGCACAGCACCAGGCCTTGCACGGCAAACCAGGCCGGATTGAGCTTGTGCAGGATGCCGATGCCGAAGGCGGCCGTCTTGCCGCTGCCCGTTTTCGCCTGGGCGATCAGGTCGCGGCCATCGAGCACCGCCGGCAGGCTTTGCGCCTGGATGGTGGTCATCTCGTGGTAGCCGAGCGAGTCCAGGTTGGCCAGGAAGGCGGGCGTCAGCGGCAGGCTGGCAAAGGAAGTGGTAGTGTCGGTGGTGGTGTTCATAGGGGCGGAGCCGGTAAAAAGCGGGTGGATGGGCACAGTCTACAGGCGTTCTACGCCCTTGTGCGGATGGTGGTGTGGAAGCCGGCGGCAAACGGCCGCCGGCATGGGGTGTTAATTGTCGGGCGCCCAGATGGGCAAGCCGGTCAGATCGAGGCCGGCGTCGCGCGTCCATACGGGCAGGCCCGTGGCATCGGTCGGCTCCAGCAATTCGAGCTGCACCTGCTTCAAGGCCACCTTGCGCGCGCGCGTGCGGCGCTGCGGTTCCGGCGCCGGCTCTGGCGCCTCGGGCGCTGGCGGCGGGCCGAAGCCGGGCAAGTCGATGGTGGCGTTGTCTTTTTTATCTCTCATTTGCTAACCTCTGTCCCTGGCTTGCGATGGCCAGGGGGCGGGCAAGGTGCTGCCCGCCTATGTCTATACGCTTTAACTTCATCCACAAAACAAAAGCCCGGCTACTGGAGTCGGGCTCATTGTTGGGATAACCTGCAGGAAAACTTGTCCTGCGGATTTAAGTGCGGCACGCAGTGTATCACAGGCGTGCCGCACTGTGTGGGGCTTAGCGGAAGCTCAGCGTACCTGTCAGGTCGCCCGGCGGCAGCGCGCCGCGTGACGCGAACGCGTCATTGCGCACCTTCAAGCCTTCGAGCAGCGGCAAGTCGTGCAGGCGCGTGATCAGGCGCAGGATCGACGTCGTGTCATAAAAACTGTGGTCGACGGCGCCTTTCTTCGCGTACGGCGAGACGACGATGGCGGGAATGCGCGTGCCCGGCCCCCAGCGGTCGCCCTTGGGCGGCGCCACGTGGTCCCACCAGCCGCCGTTTTCATCGAACGTGATCACCACGATCATGTCTTTCCACTGCGGCGATTCCTTCAGATGCTGGATGACGTTGGCCACGTGCTGGTCGCCCGATTCGATGTCCGAATAACCGGCATGCAGGTTCAGGTTGCCCTGCGGCTTGTAGAAGGTCACGGCCGGCAGCTTGCCCGCCACGGCCGCGGCGAGGAATTTGTTCGAAATCGGGCTGTCGCCCGTGCCGCCGTCGCGCAGGTGCTCGGCGCGCGCGGCCGTGCCGGGAGCGAACTGCTTGAAATAGTTCAGCGGCTGGTGGTGGAACTGGAAGTTCGGCTTGCTGCCGCCGCCCTTGTGGTCGAGCGCCGCTTGCCAGCCGCCGCCATACCACGCCCAGCTGACGCCCTTGCGCGACAGCAGGTCGCCGATGGTGTCATAGGTTTGCGGCGGCAGCGTATTCGCGTCGGCCGGGTCGGCGTGCAGCGGGTCGCCGTCGAAGGCCGGGCGGATGTAGCTCGGTTGATATGGCGGCGCCATGGTGTTGACGGCATAGCCGTCCGGAGTGAGGGCGCCGTCGTTGACGTATTTCGGCTTGCCGTCCAGCGCGGAGGCGGGGCAGTCGGGCGAGATGGCCAGGCGCACGCCTTGCGGGCCGTCGGACAGCACGGCGATCTTTTTCTTCGCCGCCGTCTCGGAAGCATTGAAATATTCGTTGGCGCGGCCCGTGACGAGGAACTGGTGGTTCATGTAGGAGCCGCCGAAGGCCGCCATGAAGAAGTTGTCGCACAAGGTGTACTGTTCGGCGATCTGCCACAGGTTCAGGTTTTTCGACGTTTCGCCGTAATGGCCCATCACCAGGCCGCCGCTGTCGGCCCACGCGGCAAAGCCGTCGTTCTTGCCGCCGTTGATCTGCATCTGATTGTTATAGAAACGGTGCACGAGGTCGCGCGTGATGATGCTCTCGGGCAGGGGCTTGCCGGCCGCGTCGCTCAATTTGTAGGGCGCGTTGGGCAGGCCGGAAATCTGGTCTTCCTTGATCAGGTAATCGATGCCGCCGATATTCTGCTGGTTCGGCACCAGGCCGCCCCAGATCTTCGGCAGGGTGGCCAGCGGCTTGCCGTCGCGGTCCAGCTGTTGCGCCTGTTCCGCCGTGACGGCGGACAGGGGCGCGCTGGTGCCTGGGAAGTTGGCGAACAGGTTGTTGAAACTGCGGTTTTCCAGGTAGATCACGACCACGTTCTTGACGTGCGCCTTGAGTTTCGCGTCGAGCGAACCCTTGGCGATGGTCTTCCTGGCTGGCGCGGCGTCGGCCAGCGCGGGCAGGCTGGCGGCCAGGCCGACTGCGGAAGCGGCCTGGAAAATGCGCCGGCGCGAGGGATTGGCGGGTTGGTCGGCCGGATCGGCTGGCAGGGCGGGGGCGAGGTCCTTCACACATTCTCCTTGGGTGGCACGGGCCATGGTCTGTGCCCGTGAAGCGGAAAATTGTATCACCGGCCCCTCGATAGTGTGAAATATTCGCCCCCCTTCAGCGCATCAGAACTGGTAGCGCACGGTCAACGCCACCTTGCGCGCCGGACCATGCATGCCCGACAACCACCAGTCCGACACGGAAGCCGTGTACTGCTTGTCGAACAGGTTGGCCACGTTGACGGTGGCCGACAGCTTGTCGCTGACGTCGTAGCGCGCCATCAGGCTGGCCACCGAGTACGCCTTCTGTTCCCAATGCAGGGTGCGCTCGACCTGCCACGCATCGATGTCGGAATACACGCGGCTTTGCCAGTTCATGCCGCCGCCCACCGTCAGGCGCTTGAATTCGCCGGGCAGGCGGTAAGTGGTCCACAGTTTCACCAGGTGGCGCGGGAAGGTGGCCAGGATGGTCTTGCCCGTATTGTCTTCCGTCTGGCTGTACGACCACGAGGCCGAGATGTTCCAGTCCGGCGTCAGGGCGCCCGTCGCTTCCAGATCCACGCCCTGGGTTTTGGCACCCTTGATGGCGCGGTTGGCGGAAATCTTTGTGCCAGGCACGTAGTAACCTGGATCCGACTCGGCCAGGTTGTCCTGGCGGATCTGGTACAGCGCGGCGGCCGTGTTCAGGCGGCCATCGAACCAGCCGCTCTTGACGCCTGCTTCCAGGGTCTTGCCTTCGCGTGGCGCCAGCAGCTTGCCATAGCGGTCTTGCGATGCTTGCGGCTGATAGATGGTGGAGTAGCTGGCGTAGGCGCTGTGCGTGCTGTCGATGTCGAACACCAGGCCGCCATACGGCGTGACGACGCGGCTTTCCGAGGCTGGCGCCGCGTTGTAATAGGACTCGGCAGGCGTGTCCGAGATGTAATTTTCGTCGTAGCGCAGCACTTTTGCCCCGGCGATCAATTTCAGGCGCTCGGAGAGATGGAGGCGCGTGGCGGCATACACGCTGGCCTGGCGGCGCGTGCTGTCGTTGGTGCCATAGGTGCCGCCAAACACGGGCGTCGCCGTGCGATTCCAGCGGTACAGGTTGACAGGCGTGCGCTCGATGCTATTGTCGAAACGGGCATCCGTCGTGCTTTGAAATTCGCTGTAGTCCATGCCCAGCACCAGTTCGTGCTGGCGGCCGAATGCGCTGAACGGTCCGCGCACGTTGACGTCCACGCTGTTGACCTGGAGCTGGTAGTCGCGGTAGTCGGCGTTCAGGCGCAGGCCATCGCCCGTGGCCTGGTTGGGCAAGCTTCCGCTGACGTTCAGGTAGACGGAGCGCTCTTCCTGCGACGATTGCACGCGGTTGGCCGAGATTTTCAGTTTCCAGTCGTTCGCCAGCGCGTGTTCCACCGTGGCGAAGACGTCGGTCGAATTGGTGTCGAAGCGATTCGACGTGGCCGCCGGGCTGAAGGAGCGGGGCAGGTTCGTCATGCTGCCATTGCTGTAGAACAGGGGAAAGCCCAGGTAGGACAGGGATCCGTTCGAGCGCTTGCGCTGGTGCGTGACGCCGGCCGTCAGTTTCGTGTCGGCGGACAGGTCCGCCTCGAGCACGCCGTAGACCACTTTCTTGTCGCGGCTGTAGCCGTCGACGATGCTGTCGCCTTCCTCGTACACCGTCACTAGGCGGCCGCGCACCGTGCCCGCGTCGTTGAGCGGGCCGGCAACGTCGGCCATGGCGCGCCGCTCATCGTGGGAACCCAGCTCGCCCTCGACGGACGCCTGGAATTGCGCCGTCGGCTTCTTGCGCACCATGTTGATGGCGCCCGAGGCGTCGCCCGCGCCCGTCATCAGGCCCGAGGCGCCGCGCAGCACTTCGATGCGGTCGTACAGCGCCATGTCGGCCAGGCTTTGCGACGGTATCGCATTGAGGCCCATGGTTTCCGAGTGCGTGCTGACGCCATCGAGCTGGTAATTGGTGATCGAATAGCCGCGCGAAGTAAAGCCCGTGCGTTCGCTGCCCAGCGAATACAGTGTGATGCCCGGCGTTTGCGCCATCACTTGCGCGATGGTGCTCAAGCCCTGGTCCTGCATGCGCTGCTGCGTGATGACGCTGACCGACTGCGGCGTTTCCCGGATCGACAGGCCCAGCGGCGTGGCCGTGGCGATCGGCAGGGTAGAGACATACGCGCCCGAGCCTTCGGTGGCATCCTGCTGCGCCTTGACGGACACTTCCGGCATCATCGACAGCGCTTCGCCACCCGCCGCCGCATCGGCCGGACGCAGGACAAAGCTGCCGTTGGCGCTGCGCTCGGCCTTCAGGCCCGTGCCGCGCAGCACGCCGTTCAGGGCGGCCAGCACGTCGTGGCGGCCGCTCAAGCCTGCGGATGTCTTGCCGCGCGTCTGTTCCGGCGTAAAACTGAGGATGACCCTGGACTGGCTGGCGACCTGGCGCAGCGCTGCCGCCAGGTCGCCGGCCGGCACCTGGAAATCCTGGATGTTCTGGCTGGCCGCTGGCGCTGCCGCGTTTTCCTGCGCCAGGGCTGGCGCCTGGGCGTTCAGCAGCAGGGCCGAACCGATGAAGACGAGTTGGATGGCATACGCCATGCGCTTGATGCGCGGCTTGGAATGAATGGCAAGAGACATGGTTACCTTGTGGTGTAGTCGTCAAAAAGAACGTTGCCTACACAGGTCACGCGAGAATCGAAAGCGGGTACCTTTTTTTGCGTCGGCCTCAAAATAAATGGTCAGCGCTGCTGGCGCGCTTCCACCTGCACCCAGTAGCGCGTGCGCAGGCGCACGTCTACCGGCAGGGAGTCGGGCAGCGACAGCAGCACGGCGTCCAGGTCGGCCAGCGGGAAGACGCCGGAAATGCGCAGGCCGGCGACGGCGTCGTCGCAGCCCAGCAAGCCGTGGCGGTAGCGGCTCAGTTCATGCAGGAAGTCGCGCAGCGGCATGGCGTCGGCCAGCAGCAAGCCCTGGCGCCAGGACCAGATGTCGGGCGAGACGGCGTGCGCGGGCAAGACGCCTTGCGCCGTCATGCCGCCGCCCTGGCCCGCGCGGATCACCTGCCTGGCGTCGCCATGGCGCGGCATCAGCCGCACGGCGCCTTCCTCGACGGCGACCATGGTGCTGCCTTCGGCCTGGCGCACCGAGTAGCGCGTGCCCAGCGCCTGCGCCTGGCCATGCGCCGTTTCGACGAGGAAGGGCCGGTAGGGCCTGCCCGTTTCGCGGGCGGTGGCGATGAAGACTTCGCCCTGCACCAGTTGCAGCAGGCGCTGCGTGCCCGTGTAGCGGATGTTGACGGCGCTGCCGCTGTTCAGGTGCAGACGGCTACCGTCGGGCAGGGTCAGCTCGCGGCGTTCGCCCACGCCGGTGGACAGGTCGGCCAGCGCGGCGCGGGCAAAGTCGGGCGCGTATTCCGAGCGCGCGCCGAACCAGCCCGTGAGGCCGATGGTCGATGCCCACGCCAGTAACCGCAGGCTGCTGCGCCGCGAGACCGGGAGCGCGGTGGGACGTTGCAGCAGCGCCTTGCGGCTGGCCTGCGCATCGAGTTCCCGCAAGCCGCCGCTGACGCTTTCGATGTGTTTCCACGCGCGTTCGTGGTCGGGATGCGCCTGGCGCCACTGCTGCCAGGCCGTTTTTTCCGCCGGCGTGGTGGCACCGCTCATCAGGGTGGCCAGCCATTCGGCCGCCTGCATGGCGATGGCCAGGTCGATGGGCTGGCCCTGGGCGTAGACGGTGGCGCCGCGCATCTCAGGGCGCGGCAAAATCGGGCACGGCAAAAAAGCACAGCAGGTTGGCCTTGCTCAGGTATTTTTTGATGGAATGCGTGGTGGTATCCAGTTCGGCGGCGATCTCGGCATAGGTCATGCCGTCCAGGTGGGCCAGCAGGAAGGCGGCCCTGGCCTTGGCGGAAAGCTGGTCCAGCGCGCGGTCGACCAGTTGCAGCGATTCGAGCAGGAGGGACATCGCTTCCGGCGACGGCGTGCAGGCTTGCGGCTGGTGCAGCAGGGCGTCGAGGTAGGCCCGTTCGAGCGCTTCGCGCCGGCAGTGGTTGGCCAGCAGGCGTTTGGCGATGGTGGACAGGAAAGGGCGCGGCTGCGCGATCCCGGCACTGCTGCGCGCAACGAAGATCTTCAGGAAGGTATCCTGCGCCAGGTCGCCCGCCAGCCCCGCATCGTGCAGGCGGCGCTTCAGCCAATGCAGCAGCCAGGAATGGTGCTCGGCATACAGAGACTGGAAATCGGTCGGCGGGGAAGGAGCGGACAGCATGCGTACGGGGTGGCTTAATCTAAATGAGAATTGTTCTCATAATAGCGTAGCGGCGCCCGCCAGGCAATCGGGAAAACGCGGCGTTGCTGAAATGCGACTGCGCGTCCAAGTCGTGTGCGGCGGTGGATTTGCGCCCGCGCACGGCAGATGTAAAAGTTTCCTTGGCGCAAGCTTTCATGTGAGAAAATGCGGGCTGTCGATGTGGTGCGGAGCGAAAAATGATGTGGATGGTTGGCGGTGCCCTGGTTCTCCTGGTCGCCCGATTCTTATGGTTGGCCTTTTTCCACCGGGTCAACGCGATGTCGCGCCAGGCGGAACTGATGAACTGGCTCGATATCGGCCGGGTGTCGAATGCCGATGGCGGCAAGGATATTCTGTTGGCGAGAAATGAGCGCGGCGCCCGGATCGACTGGCGCACGGGCGAGGTCTGGCTGATGAATCCCAAGGTGGCCGAGCCGTTTGCCGATTTCCTCGCCGTCGAGCGCTGGCTGACCCTGCGCGACATGCCGCCGGCGGACAAGCCGGCCGCAGCCGCGCCTGCACCTGCGGAGCCGGAACCCGAAGCGGCGCCGGACGCCGGCCCCGTGCGCGATACCTTGCCGGCCTTCCAGCAAAAGGTCGATGCGTGCCTGGCCAAGGCGGAAGGCGGCCAGGAATTACTGGAAACGAAGCAGGCGTTCGAGGCGGGCAGCGAGCCTTACCTCGAAGCGTCGACGGAATTGAGCAAGGCCGCGCTGGAACTGGAAGTGTCGCCGGCGATGGTGGCCACGTTTCATATCAGCGCCTTTGCCGCGCTGGCCGAAACGGCGGGAGCCGACAAGCTGGAGCGGGTGGCGGCCAGCCTGCATGCGGCGGCCAGGCAGATCAGGGCCAGCGTCGCCGCGTGAGCGGGCCAGGCCTGGAATGAAAAAACCGCTGAATCCCTTGCAGGAATCAGCGGTTTTTATGTATTGGTTGCGGGGACAGGATTTGAACCTGTGACCTTCGGGTTATGAGCCCGACGAGCTGCCAGACTGCTCCACCCCGCAGGCGAATTATAGCGGGGTTTGCTGCAATGCGCAATGGCCGGGTTTCAGACCCTCGATTATGCCGCCGCCAGGCGCCACAGCGACGTGACTTCCCGCGAGCGGGCCGCGTGCAGGCTGTCCGTCGCATCCTGTGCGCGCGGGTGCGTGGGTTTCACGTCCAGGCGGTCGACGACTTTCAAGCCCGCTTGCGCTATCCATTCGAGCAATTGCGCGCGCGGGCGCAAGCCCAGGTGCTCGGCCAGGTCGGACAAAATCAGCCAGCCTTCGCCGCTTGGCTCCAGGTGGTCGGCCAGGCCGGCGAGGAAACCGCGCAGCATGCGGCTGTCCGGATCGTAGACGGCATATTCGATCGGCGAACTTGGGCGGGCCGGCAGCCAGGGCGGATTGCACACGACGAGTGGCGCGCGGCCGGCGGGGAACAGGTCGGCCTGCACGACGTCGACCTTGCCCTGCAAATCGAGGCGGGCCAGGTTCTCGCGTGCGCAGGACAGGGCGCGCGGGTCCTGGTCGGTGGCGACGATGCGTTCGATGCCGCGCTGCGCCAGCACGGCGGCCAGCACGCCCGTGCCCGTGCCGATATCGAAGGCCAGCTTGGCGCGCGCGGGCAGCGGCGCTTCCGCCACCAGGCCCACGTACTCGCCGCGGATGGGCGCGAACACGCCGTAATGCGGATGGATGCGCTGGCCCAGGGCCGGCAGTTCCACGCCCGTGCGGCGCCATTCGTGCGCGCCGATCAGGCCCAGCAGCTCGCGCAAGGAGGCGACGAACGGCTCTTCGCCGCGGCCATACGCTTCATTGCAAGCCAGTTTCACGTCCGGCGCGCGGCGCAGCGGAATCGTGTAGTCGGCGTCGAAAGGCAGCAGCAGCATGGCCAGAGTGCGGGCGCGCTGCGACTGGGCCTGGCGGTGCAAGTGGAAGGCTTCCGTGGCAGTCGGTTCGGGTTTCGCCAGCTTGGCGGCCTTGGCTTTCTTGCTTGGCTTGTCGTTCTTGTGGTCGGTGCGCCGCGCCAGCGCTTGCAGCAACTGGCGCGCGTTCTGGAAGTCGCCGCGCCACAGCATGGCCGTGCCTTCGCAGGCCAGGCGGTAAGCCTGGTCGGCCGTCGTGCGGTCGTCGGCGATGACGACGCGCTTGGGCGGCGGCATGCCGCTTTCCGAGCGCCAGCGGGCCGAATGCTCGGCGCCGTTTTCGCTCCAGTGGATGTGCGGGTGGACGGTAGGTGAAGATGTGTCGGACATGGGATTCAATCGATAGAAGGGGGCGCGCGGCATGGTCGCCTGCGCAGGCCGTCTTCCATTATACGTTGCCGGCCGTGCTGCTAGCGGTGTCCGTGCCATAGGCGAGGGCCAGCGCGCGGGCGCGCGCCTGCTCCTCCGGCGTGGTTGCCACGGCTTGCCTGCCGACTTTGGCGGTCTCGGTGGCATGCTCCGGCTGCACCAGCTTGAGCAAACGCAAGCTCAGGCTGCCCGCCAGGTCGCCATCCTTGCCGCTGGCGCTGGCGCCATCGGACGTGCCCTGATAGAGATTGCTTTGCAATTGCTGGCCCAGCAGCTTGAACAGGTCATGCAGATCGCCGCCGAAGTGCGTGGCGGGCAACTCCCTGGCGGGCGGGCTGGCGTCGTCGGCGGAGCTGGCTTCTTCGCCGGCTTCTTCGTCTGTTTCTTGCGTTTGCTCAAGGACGCCCGCGCTGATGTTCGATTGATATTGCACTTCCACTTCGAAGTCGAAGGTCTGGCCATCGGCCGTCGTGATCTTGCCCTTGCCGATGAAATGCGCGTTTTCATCGAGGCTGAAGGCGGCCGCGCGGCTGCTGCCGTTGGCGCCCGAGACGCTGGCGCTGCCACTGCTGAAGCTGGAACCGGCCTGCAGGTCGACGGAATCGAAGGCGACCGTGGCGCCGTCGCCGAACAGCTGGCGCGTCATGGTGGAGAGGAAATCCTGCGCCACGTCGACGGTGGCGTTGCCCAGCGCATCGGTCCGTTGCGACAATCCCTTGGCCGACAGGTCAAGGCCATTTTTCGACAGCGCCACCACGTCTTGCGCCGTGCGCTGCATCAGGGGCGAAGCGGCCAGGCCCGTGGCGCTGCTGCCCGTGCGGGACGGCTGCTGGCCAGCCAGCGTATTCGAGGCGGGTTGACGGCTGGCAAGGGCGGGGAGCTGGGACATGGTCGGTTCAAATGGGGAGGATAGTCGAATTAACGACAATATCGCCCCATTCTTTAACCATCAGTGGTGGTGCGACCAGCTACCGTCTGCCGACTCCAGATAGGACTTGACGGCATCGGCCTGGCCCGTGGCGTGACGCTTGAGTTCGCCGCATGCGCAAATGCCCTGGTACGGCTGGATATGCGAGCAGGCGGAGACTTTTTGCAGGTAGACCTGCATGGATTTGTGACATTTTACGCACTTGAAGGTGAGGCTGCGGGCGGCTTTCATGGGGTTCCTTGAACTGTTGCGGGGCGTAGAGTTCGTCTACGCGAAGGCGGCGATTTTAACGCACTCCGGCCATCGTTACACGTTGTTGCATCTGCGCCACGCGCACGTCAACTGAATCCGCGCCATGACGTTGAACGTATATAGGAGGTCGTCTGACCGCCATTGAAGAGGTAGCACCATGGACAAGCATGACAAGGAAAAGCCTGTACAGCCCGCCAAGGAGCTGGTCAGGAAGTGGCTGAAAGCGGAGCTGGAACAGCGCCGGCCCCCGCCCGACCCCGAGCAGATCCGCCGCGAACTGGGCTGGGATATGCTCAGACTGTGCCGGGAGCCGGCCAGCCGCTAGTGACTCAGCGCACCGTCACCACGCTCTTGCCGCCGGACCCAGGCTGCACGAGGATGCGGGTGGCGATGCGCTCCGTCATTTCCTGCACGTGCGAGATGACGCCCACCTTGCGGCCCATCGCTTGCAAGCCGTCGAGCGCATCCATGGCCACGCGCAGGGTTTCCGTGTCCAGGCTGCCGAAGCCCTCGTCGATGAACAGCGATTCCACGCGCACCCGGTTCGAGGATAGCGAGGCCAGGCCCAGCGCCAGCGCCAGCGAGACGAGGAACGATTCGCCGCCCGACAGCGAATGCACGGAGCGCAGTTCGCCGCCCATGTCCTGGTCGCGCACCATCAGGCCCAGCGACGGGTTGTTCGGGTTGTCGATGCGTTCGAGCTGGTAGCGGCGCGCCAGGTGGTTCAGGTGCGCGTTGGCATAGCCGAGCAGCACTTCCAGCGTGAATTGCTGCGCGTAGTTGCGGAATTTCTTGCCGTCGGCCGAGCCGATCAATTCATTCAGGCTGGCCCAGCGCCGCTCGATCACGGCTTGCGCCTCGATCTGCGCCAGCATTGCTTGCGCGCTGTGGCGCCTGGCGTCGTCCTGCGCGATGGCCAGGCGCAGTCGCGTCGCTTCCTGGTTGGCCGCCTGGCGTTCGGCGCCCAGCGCGTCGAGCGCCGCCTGCAACACGGCCTCGTCCATTTCCAGCGCTTCCGGCGGCTGCTGCGCGTGCGCGGCCAGTTGCTGCCGGCGCTCTGCCAGCACGGAAACGGCCGCCGTGTGGCGGTCGGCGATCACTTGCAGGGCGTCGCGCTCGGCGCGCATGGCGTCCATGGAGATGGCCAGGCGCGCGCGCAGCTCGTCGAGCGTGGCGGGCGCGTGGCCGGAGTGACGCTGCCGGAATTGCTGCAGCCAGTCGTGCAGGGCGACGGTGGCGCCGTGTTCCTGTTCGCGCAGGGCGGCCAGGCGCTGCGACAACTGCGCGCACGCTTCGTCGAGGCGCGTGCGCTGCGCGCTGGCCGCGTGGGCTGCCGCCTGCTGCTGCGCCAGCTGGTCTTTGGCCTGCGCGATGGCCGCCGCCAGGCTGCGTTCCACCTCGGCCACGCTCTGGCCCTGCCACAGCGCGTTGCGCTCCGCTTGCAGTGCCGTGCGCTGTTTGTCGGCGGCGGCAAAGGCGGCGTGGGATTCCTGCGCCGCTTGCCGTGCCTTGCCTGCGGCCAGCTGCGCCGCTTCCAGCTGCGCGGCCAGGGTCGCCAGCGCGTGGCCGCGCTGGTCCTGGTCCGCCTGCTGTTTCAGCCATTGCCGGCTTTCCGTTTCGCGCGCCGCGCGGAAGGCGGCGGGGCCGGCGCGCCAGCTGTCTTTCCAGCCTTCGGCGCCTTCCACGTCGGCAAACGCGGCATCGAGCTGCGCCAGCAAGCCGTCAAGCGCGCCGCGCGACGTTTCCGCCTTGTCCAGACTGGCCGCCTGCTGTGCCTGCAATTGCGCCAGACGCGTCTGTGTTTCGGCGACGGCGCTTGTGCAGCGCGCGTGTTCGGCGCCGGCCAGTTCGTGCGCCGCCTGCGCCTGCTCACGCCGCGCGCCGGCCTGGCGCAGCGCCGCCTCCTGCTGCGCCAGCGCTTGCAGGGCTGCTACATTGGCCGTCAGCTGCTGCGCGAACCAGTCCGCGCGCTGGTTTGCCGGCGGCAGTTGCAGGGTGTCCGCATGCGGCTGCCATTGCGCGTTCAAGCTATCGATGGCGGGCGGCAGGATGGCCAGTTCCGCATCCGTCTGCGCCTGTTCTCGCGCGGTCGCGGCCAGCGCCGCCTTGTGCGTGGTCAGCCGTTCCAGATTGCTGCGCGCCTGCGCGCGGCAAGCCAGTACCTCATCCTGCAAGCTGGCCAGCATCGCCTGCAGGGCGTCGTCGGCGTGGGTGTACGGGTGTTCCAGCGCGCCGCAGACGGGGCAGGGCTGCTCGTCCTGCAAGGTGGCGCGCAGTTGCTCCACGCTGGCCGCGCATGCCGCTTCCGCCCTTTTCAAGGATTTTTCCGCCTGCGCCAGGCCCGCTTCCAGCAGCGCCGTTTGTGCCGCCTGTGCCGCCAGGGCCGTCGTTTCCGTTTGCGCGGCTTGCGCCAGTTGCGCCGCCCTCGCTTGTCCGTGCGCCAGCTCCTGCTGCTTGCGCGCCAGTTCCGTCCACGTCTTTTCCGCCGCATTCAACTGGCGCGCATGGTCTTCCAGCTGGCCGCGCTGTTGCTGCAGCAGCTGTCCATCGATGGCTTGCACGGCGCACTGCGCCTCGCGCCGCTGCGCATCGTGCGCGGCGAGCGTGGCGGCGGCCGCCGTCAACGCGGCCTGTGCCTCCTGGCCCGCGGCGCCTGCCGCGCGCACCAGCTGCGCCGCGTCGGCCGCCCTGGCGTCGGCAGCATCGGCTTGCGCGGCCGCCTGGCCGGCCTGGGCGAACAACTGGTCCGACAATTGCCATGACGCGGCCAGCGCTTGCCAGTGCTGGTGCGACGCCAGCCACAGGCGGCCCGTTTCCTGCTCCGCCTGCATGGCGTGCTGGTGCTGCTGCAGCTCGTGCAAGGTGGCGCGCGCCGTTTCGTTGGCCTGGTCGGCCGCCAGTGCGCCATCCTGCGCCTGGCGGTGGGCAGGCAAGTGTGCCGCAATGCCGGCATCGAGCGCCTTGGCTTGATCGAGCCGGGGCGCCGCGTCGCGCTGCGCCGTTTCCCTGGCTTGCAAGGCCGCCGTCGCCAGTTGCACGCTGGCGGTCAGCTGCGTTTCGCTGGTCACGGCTTGCGCCGTCTGCGCGCGCGACGCTTCCAGCGCGGCACCGGTGCCGGCGATGTCGTTCGCCAGGCGCGCCACGTCGTCGATGAGGGGACGCGCCGGCTGCAGCAATTCCCACTGCGCCAGCGCCGTGCGGCGCGCTTCGGCCGCGGTGCGTTCGGCATCCGCGCCATCGAGCGTCTCTTGCGCCGCTGCTATCTGGCTTTGCAGCTTGTGCGTCTCCTGGTGCCAGCGCTGCTGCAGTTCCAGCACCGCCTTGCGCAAGTCGATGGTTTGCAGGGCGGTGTCGGCCGCGCCGCACAGCGCTTCGGTCTCGGCCCGCTCTTCCGGCGACAGGGGCCGCTGGTCGGCCAGCTTTTCGCCCAGGCGTTCGAGGATCTGTTTTTCCTTTTTCGCCCGCTCGAAGGCGCGCATGGAAATGTCGGTATAGATGCTGCTGCCCGTCAGGGTTTCCAGCAATTCTCCCCGTTCATTGTCTTCCGTCTTGAGGAAGGTGGAAAACTCGTTCTGCGCCAGCAGCACGGCGCGCGTAAACTGGTCGAACGACAGGCCGATACGCTTTTCGATCTCTTCCTTGACTTCCGTCTTGGTGCCGCCAATGGGCTGCAGCGCTGGCAGCTGGTGCAAGCTCATGGCGGTCGCCTGCAGCGCCCCTTCGGCCCGGGTGCGCGAGCGGCGCACGCTCCAGCGCGCGCGATAGCTGGCACCGTCGTTGCCGACGAAGTCCACTTGCGCGTAACCGTCCGGCGTGCCACGGCGCAGCAGGGTGCGCGTATCCTGGGCGTTGACGGTTTCCTTGCCCACGTCGGGCAGGGCGCTGCCCCGGCCCAGCACCTTCAGCAGGCGCGGCGTGGCGTCGTACAGGGCCAGGCACAGGGCGTCGAGCAGGGTGCTCTTGCCCGCGCCCGTGGGGCCGCTGATGGCGAACAGGCCGGCGGACGCCAGCGGTTCCTGCTGGAAGTCGACTTCAAATTCGCCGGCCAGCGAGGCCAGGTTCTTGCCGCTGATTTTCAGTATTTTCATGGTTCTTCAGGTACCGTCAGGCGCCGGGCAGCAGCAGTTCGGCCAGGGCCGACAGTTGTTCGGGCGGCGCGGGCCGGCCGTATTTTTGCAGGTACAGGCGGCGGAAGATGTCGTCGGGCTGCAGCTGGCTCAATTGGTCCAGCGTCATGTTGTCGGGCGCGCTGCTGCGCGCGGCGCTCGACGTTTCGATCTTCGCCAGGCGCACGTGCTTGCCGTCGAGCGCCGTTTCGATGCGCGTGCGCAGGCCCGGTTCCGGCGCATCGAGGCGCACGCGCACTTCCAGGAAGGGCTGCGCTTCCGGTGCTGCGGCGGGCACGTCGAGGGCGGCCAGCTGCGCCAGCACCTCGTCGATCGGCGCCGGCGTGGCGGGCACGCGCAAGAGGGGCACGGCGCGCGGCACCTCGATGGTGCGCACGTCCTTCAACTGTTCGCCGTCGATGTCGAGACACAGCACCTGATGGCGATAATTGACTTCGGCGAACGACAGGGGAATCGGGCTGCCGCAATAGCGGATATGCTCCTGGCCGCCCACGGCCTGCGCCTTGTGCAGATGGCCCAGCGCCGCATAGGCGATGGCCGTATCGAAAATCCCCGAGGGCAGCATTTCCGTGCCGCCGATGACGATGCGGCGCTCGGAATCGTTCGACATTTCGCCGCCCACCATGTGGCAGTGGCCCATGGCTACGATGGCTTGGCCTGGCTGGCGACGCGCCAGCGCCAGGTCCGCCAGCTGGCGGTACAGCAGGGCGATGCCGCCCAGGTAGGCGTCCTGGGTATCGCCGGCCGGCAGTTTCGGCACGTCGCCGGGACGCAGGA
This sequence comes from Janthinobacterium sp. SUN033, assembly GCF_030397595.1. Classification (NCBI taxonomy): domain Bacteria; kingdom Pseudomonadati; phylum Pseudomonadota; class Betaproteobacteria; order Burkholderiales; family Oxalobacteraceae; genus Janthinobacterium; species Janthinobacterium sp. SUN033. The sequence goes on along the minus strand of NZ_JAPQNV010000003.1, from coordinate 418,597 downwards.
AGGGCACGGCCAGGCACCAGGCCTGCACTTGCCCATCGGCGCCCGTCAAAGGCAGCAGCAGGCGCTCCAGGTCGATCTGGCCATCGTCGTCGCGCAGCAGATGGCCGATCACGTGCGTGCCATGCGCGGCCAGCAGGGGGCCGGGCGCTTCCAGCCGTCCCGCCGAATCGTGGTTGCCGGCGACGACGACCAGCTGCAGCGCGGGCAGGCGCGCGCGCGCCTGCTGCAGGAAGACGTACAGCTGCTTTTGCGAGGCGGCCGACGGGTTGGCGTTGTCGAACACGTCGCCGGCGACAAGCAGCACGTCGACCTTTTCGGTCACGAGCGTGTCGAGCAGCCAGTCGAGGAAGCGCTGGTGCTCGTAGCCCCGCTCGTAATTGTGCAGGGTCTGGCCCAGATGCCAGTCGGAAGTGTGCAGCAGGCGCATGGTGGGCCAAGGGTAGGGAAGACAGGCGCCAATATAGCAGGAATGATAGGGGGCAGACCCGCGCCATGCGCCAGCGGCTAAATCAAGTCGTCAGCATCCCGGCGCGATAGGTATTCCGGCCATCCTGCTTGGCCTTGTACAGCAGCACGTCGGCCCGCTGCAGCAGCACGGCAGGGGGGATGTCTTCATCGCGGTAGAAAGCCAGGCCGATGCTGGCGGAAATGCGCACGGTGATGCCATCGAGTTCGAACGGCTGCTGCATGGCGGCGACGATTTTTTCCGCCAGCACGGCCGCGTCTTCGGGCCGGGTGATCTGTTCCATGATGATGGTGAATTCATCGCCGCCCAGGCGGGCGACGATGTCGGTGACGCGCATGGTTTGCGTCAGGCGCTGGGCGAAGGCGCGCAGCAGCGCGTCGCCGGTGCCGTGGCCGTGCGTGTCGTTGACGGGCTTGAAACGGTCGATATCCATGTACATGACGGCCATCAGGTGCTGATGCTGGCGGCTCGCGTGCATGGCGTCGCTGAGTTTTTGCTGGAATCCGGCGCGGTTCGACAAACCCGTCAGCGCATCGACCTGGGCCAGTTTCAGCAGGCGCTGTTTTTCGCGCTTTTGCACGGTGATATCCTGGCGCATCACGTGAAAGCCCACCACCTGCAGCTTGTCTTCGCCGATCTGCGGGATGTAGATCACTTCCAGGCAGCGCTCGATGCCTTCCTTGTCGTCTTCTTCCTCGAAGCTCAGGGTTTCGCCCGCCAGCACTCTTTCGATGTACGGCGCCACCGTGCGGTAGCGCGCCTCGCCCACCGTGTCGCGCACGCTCTTGCCCAGCGCTTGCCGGCCCGTCAGGCCGAATTCGCGCTCATAGGCGATGTTCAGGAAGCGGTAGACCTGGTCGGCGTCGATGTAGGCGATCATGGCCGGCAGGGTGTCGGCGATGGTGCGCAGGCGCGCTTCGCTTTCCAGCAGCGCCACTTCCGATTCGCGCAGGATGGTGATGTCGTCCAGGCTGCCCACGTAGCCTTCGATCCGGCCGTCGATGAGGATGGGGGCAATTTTGACGGAAACCCATACCAGCCTGCCGTCGCGGTGCAGGCAGCGCAGGGTGGACTGGAACGGCGCATGGCTGCGCGTGAGCTGTTCCAGCGCCACGTGCATCAGCGGATAGTCGTCCGGGTGCAGGGCGCTGGTCCAGCCGGCGCCCAGGGCGGCCGCGCGCGGCAAGCCCGTGATCGATTCGAAGGTGCGGTTGACGTAGGTGCAGCGGCGCTGGCGGTCCAGGCGCACCAGGCCGAGCGGCGAAGCGTCGTTGACGGCGGCCAGTTCGGCCTGTTTCTGGCGCAGTTCCAGTTCCTGCTGGCGGCGCTGCGAGATATCCTCGGCGATGCACAGGATATGTTCGATCTGCTGGCGCTCGTCGAACACGGGCACGGAGACGGCGCGCAGGTAGCGCAGGCTGCCATCGAAAAGGCGCAACGGCTTTTCCGTATGGTCGATGACGCCCCGCTCGGCCAGGATGGCGCGGTCGTCCTCGGCGTCGTGCAGGCCGAAGTCGGGCGGGAAGGCCTGGCAATCGGTCTTGCCGATGACGTCGGCGGCCAGGTGGCCGGTGATGTCCTCGGCCGCCTTGTTCCACACTTCCATCTGGCCGAAATTTTCCGGGCGCGCGCTTTTTACGTAGACCAGCACGGGCAAATGGTCGATCAGCGACTGCAGGAAGCTGCGGTTGTCCTGCAGCGCCAGTTCGTCGTGCTTGCGCGCGCTGATGTCGCGCGAGGTGACGGCCACGCCGTCGGCGATCGGCACCACCTGGTGGCGCAGCCAGCGCGTGCCGCCCGAGGCCAGCGGCAGTTCGAATTCATCTTCCAGCGGCTGGCCCGTTTCCATCACCAGCACGAAGCGCTTGAAGAAACGCTCGCCGCGCAGCAGCGGTATCAGCGGCAGCACGCGCTGGCCCAGCAGTTCGGAGCGCGGCTTGCCCAGCATGTCGGCGGCGCGTTCGTTGATGTCGGCAAAGGTGAAGTCTTCCACCGGCTTGCCCGGCGCGGCGCGCCAGGCTTTCAGCAGCAGCACGGCATCGAGGCTGCCCTGGTGCGCCGCGCGCAGCAAGGCTTGCGTTTCCGTGGCCTGGCGGATGCTGCGGCGCAGGCGCGCGCTCTGGCGCATCAGCAGGGTCGTAAAGCCGGCAATGAGCACGCTGGCGGCGAGCAGCGCGCCGACATATATCAGGCGGCGGTGTTCGAAGCGCGTCAGGGCGACGGCGCGGCTCACGCCCACCACGGCCAGCAGCGGGTAGCGCGGCAGCTCGTGGTAGCTGTAGACGCGGGATGTCGCGTCGACGGGCGGCTCGATCAGCAGTTCTTCGGCGGCGTGCTGCGGCGGTCCCGGCATGCGGAAGTCGATGCGGTCGCTGAGGATCAGTTGCTCGCCGATGCGCCCCGCCGTCAGGCCGCTGTCGCGCGCCACCAGCATCAGCGCGCCCTGTTCATCGAGGTTCAGGCGGTCGTAGTCGTCGACAAAATACGTGGGGTCGACGAGGATGACGATGGCGCCGGCAAAGCGGCCTTGCGCATCGTTCAGGCGGCGCGCCAGGCGGATGGTCCAGTGCTTGCCGCCCGCGTCGAGCATGGGCGTGTCGACCAGGGCCGTGTCGGACGCATTCGCGGCCAGCGCCCTGAAAAATGCCTGGCCGGCCAGGTTTTCCGGCAGGTAGGCGTTGGCGCTGTCGAGCACATTGCCGTGCGCATCGACGAGGGCGATCGGCAATGCCAGCTTCGACGGCAGCACGCTGTCGAGCAAGCCCTGGCGGCGCGTGAATTCATTCAGGCGCAGGCCGCCGTCCGTTTCCTCGTATTTGAGCTTGAACAATTGCGTGGCGTGATCCGTCTGGCGCAGGGTGAAACTGGTATGGTCGGCCAGGGTGCGCGCCAGCGACTGGCTGACGGCCACGGCGTCGCGCACGGCGCTGGCCCGCTCCTGGCCCACCTGGTAAAAGACGGCCGCCCACAGCGCCAGCAGCAGGATGAGCGCGAACAGGGGCACCAGGCTGAGACGGTACAGGCGGCGGGCAAGGCGTTGCAGGGGTCTTGTTATCGCTATCACGGGCGCTTGCAGGCTATATTCATGGAAAAGGGGAGGGGCGGCGTGGCGCGCATGATAGCCGAAATCGGCCGCCTTGCGCGTCAGCGTGTTGCCGCCGCTGCCATCGTCTGTTCGCGGTCTGTCGCTGGCCTTATTTTGCTTTAAATCAAGTAGCCGTGGTGCCGCGCACGCTAAAAAAAGCACGCCGGCGGCGACACGGGCTGGCGCCGTGGCAGAAAAAGTACAATTGCGCCCCCATCCTCATTAAAATGGATGCTTCTTCCTCCCATATCGAAAGTTGTCATGCAGAGTAAAAAGCCCGACGCGGCAAGACTGGACAAGATCGTGGCTGAAGCGCGCCGCGCCGCCGACCAGCGCGAGAGCGGCTACCGCGAGCGTTCGCTGAAGATGTACCCGTGGGTCTGCGGCCGCTGCATGCGCGAATTTACGCGCGCCAACGTGCAGCAGCTGACGGTGCACCACCGCGACCACAACCACGACAACAATCCGCCCGATGGCAGCAACTGGGAACTGCTGTGCCTGTATTGCCACGACAATGAGCACTCGCGCTACCTGGAAGCGGATCGTGGCGCCGGCCTGCTGTCGGCCGAGGTGGCGCCCGCCACGCACAATCCGTTCGCTGCGCTGGCTGGCCTGATCAAGAAAAAGGACTGAGCGGCCCGTCCGCCTCCCACCCCATGCGCATCTTGCTGACCGAAGACGACCCGCAGCTGGGCCGCGCCACGCAGATCGGCCTGGAACAGGCCGGCCATGCCGTCGACTGGGTCACGAGCGCCGAACACGCGCACACGGCCGTGCGCCTGCACGACTATGGCTGCATTTTGCTGGACCTGGGCTTGCCGGGACAGGATGGCATGCAGGCGCTGGGCGTGCTGCGCGACAATGGCTACAGCGGCGCCGTGCTGGTCGTCACGGCGCGCGACCAGGTGGGCGAGCGCATCGCCGGGCTCGACGCGGGCGCCGACGACTTCATCGTGAAACCGTTCGACCTCGACGAGCTGGCCGCGCGCATCCGCAGCGCCTGCCGGCGCGCCGCGGGCCGCCTGCGCGAGCACCTCGTGCACGGCGACCTGGTGCTCGATATCGCGGACCGGCAGGTAACGCAAGGGGGATTGCCCGTGATGCTCACGATGAAGGAGTTTCGCATCCTGCAATTGCTGCTGGAACACGGCGGCCGGGTGCTGAGCCGGGAACAGCTGGAGAAAAACCTGTACAGCTGGGGCGATGAAGTGGAAAGCAATGCCGTGCAAGTGCATATCCACCACCTGCGCAAGAAGCTGGGACGGGACTTGATACGCACCGTGCATGCGATCGGTTATTGCATTGATAAAGCGCAAGCGGCCTGATGAAAAAACGGGCTACCCTGAGGCAGCCCGTTGGCATCGATGATGCGGATGGATTAGCGCATCAGAAATCGACGGTGGCCGACAGCCACAGACGGCGGCCGTCCAGGCTGTTGACATAGCGGTTGGCGTAGGTCAGCGTCGGTGCGCGGTAAGGCTGGTAGTCGACGAAGTCCTTGTTGAGCAGGTTGTACACGGCCGCGTTCAGGGTGACGCGCTTGTTCAGCTGGTAGCTGCTGCCCAGGTGCAACATGGTGTAGCCCTTGTAGTCGCCCAGCGCGGCCTTGGCGGCGCGCGTGGAAGCCGAGGTGCCCGGATCGCGGAAGCGTTCGCTGCGGTACTCGGCGCGCAGCCAGCCGTTCCATTCGCGCGAGATATCCCAGCTCAGGCGCGCGTTGACGGCGTGCTTGGGCGTGTCGCTCAGGGGCTTGCCCGCGTTGCTGCCACTCTTCTGTTCGCTTTCCGTGTACGTGTAGTTGGCGCTGGCCGACAAGGTCTTGCCCAGCGGGAAGCGCGTATTCAGCTCGACGCCGCGCGTGACGGCCTCATCCACGTTGACCGACTGGCCAAACGCATCGACGTTGGGCCAGTTGCCGAAGCTGACGCAGCCGGGACGGTTTGGCGACGGACGGTAATCGCAGTTGACGAGGCCCGTGCCCGTCGTGATCTTGTCCTTGAATTGATTGTTGAACAGGGAGCCGCTGGCGGTCCAGCCCGCCAGGTTGTCGAAATACGCGCCGATTTCCGTCGTCGTGCTCGTTTCCGGCTTCAGGTTCGGGCTGCCGACGAGGGGGATCGTGCCCTGGCCGCCGAAACCGTTGATTCCTGGGGACAATTGTTCCACGCGCGGCGTCTTGTAGCCCTTGCTGACGCCGCCCTTGACGGTCCAGCTTGGCGTCGCGTTCCACACGGCATACGCACGGGGGCTGGTCTGGCCGCCGAAGATGCTGTGATCGTCATAGCGGGCGCCGAAGGTCAGCGCGACATTCTCCAGCACCTGCCATTCGTCTTCCACGAACAGGGCTTTTTGCGTGAATTCGAATTTCTTTGGCGCCACGCCATCCGTCATTTCCGCTTTCCACCATTGCGCGCCGACGGTGGCCATGTGTTTGCCCAACGGCATGACCAATTTGGTGTCGAACACCTGGCTTTCCACTTCCAGGGTGCGCGCGCTGCCGGCGACGGCGCCGGGCGTGCCTGGCGGAATCGTGCGGCCCAGGGTTTCCGTCTTGTTCACCATGTAGCTGCTGTCCAGGGTGCCGAAGCCGAAGCGGCCCGTGTGCGACAGCGTCCACTGGTCGCGGTTGTATTTCTGCTCGGGACCGTAGCCGCCCTGCAAGCCCAAGGTGCCCAGTTGCTTCTTCGAATTGTCGTAGGTCTGGCGGCCCGCATCCGCGTCGAGGATGACGGTATGGAAACGGTTGGGTGTGAACGCCAGGCGCGCGCCAAAGTTCTCGATGTCCGCGCGCACGGGATTGGCGCCCATGTTCGGCACATTTTCCGCACCGGCCGCGTCGTTGTAGCGGATGTTGGCTGCATCGCGGCGCTGCTTGCTGCCGCGCAGGGATAGGCCCAGCAGGTCGGTGGCAATGGGGCCGCTCAGGTAGAAGCGGCCGCTTTTCACGTCGCCGAAATCGGACTCTTCCTGCAAGGTGTAGTCGGCCGAGATGGAACCCATCCACTGCTTGCCCACCTTGCGCGTGATGATGTTGATCACGCCGCCCATGGCGTCCGAGCCGTACAGGGTCGACATGGGGCCGCGGATGATCTCGATGCGCTCGATGGCGGCCAGCGGCGGCATGAAGCTCGTCTGCGTGCCGCCGAAGCCGTTTGGCGTGACATTGCCGGCCGCGTTCTGGCGGCGTCCGTCGATCAGTACCAGGGTGTAGTCGCTGGGCATGCCGCGGATGCTGATGTTCATGCCGCCCGTCTTGTCGCCCGCCGCGCCCACGTCGATGCCTTCCACGCTTTCCAGCGCCTGCGTCAGGTTGCCGAAGCGTTCCTTCGACAGTTCTTCACGCGTCAGCACGGTGATCGAGGCGGGCGCCTGCTTGATATCCTGCTCGAAACCGGAGGCGGAAACCACCACTTCCGGCATGCTGGCCGGCGTGCCCGTCTGGGCGTGGGCCGGCAGGCAGGACAGGGCGGCCAAGGCCAGGGCCAGGGTGGTGGGACGCGGCAGGCGCGCGCGGCGGGGGTTGTTGGACATGCAAACTCCTGAGGGTGAATGAATTATTGGTCTGTATTGTTTAGGTAATGGGAATCATGAAAGCAATAAGAATCATTTACAATTGCAGGCATGGCTTCCCAAAAAATATTTCGCTCCGGATCTTGCGCAGAAGTTCTTAAGAGATTCTTAACGGCTGGCGGCGGCGTGAAAAGCTGGTCGCTGCGGCGCACCCTGCTGGCCGTGCTGCTGGGCCTGACCCTGGCCCTGTGGGTGGGCAGCGCCGCCATCGTCTACGTGGAAGCGCGCCGCGAAAGCCAGGAATTGTTCGACCAGTCGCTGATCGAGACGGGCCATTTGCTGCTGTCGCTGGTGGAAAAGGATGCGCGCGAGCATGGCTTGACGGAGCCCATCGACCTGCCGCTGCGCGGCCATCCGAATCCCCACCAGTATTTGCTGTTCAAGGTGCGCGACGCGCAGCAGCGCGTCCTGTACCGCAACGACGCGGCGTCCGACATCGCCCTGTCGCGCAGCGCGCCGGACGGCCTGTCGTGGACCAGCATCGGCGGCCAGCGCTGGCGTCTGTTTTCGCTGTGGGATCCGCAGCGCAGCCTGCAGCTGCTGGTGGCCGAACCGACCAGCCACCGCGACGACATCAGCCGCGGCTTCTTTTACCGCATCGCGCTGTTCGGCCTGCTACTCGTGGCGCTGGCCACCATCGCCATCTGGTGGAGCATCCACCGCGTGTTTCGCGTGCTGCAGGCGTCCGCCGACGAAGTGTCGGCGCGCACGCCCGACGAACTGACGGACGTGCATGTGCACGGCGCGCCCTCGGAGCTGCATCCGCTGCTGCTGGAAATCAACCGCCTGTTCGGCAGGGTGAGGCACAGCCGCGACAACGAACAGCGCTTCACGGCCGATGCGGCGCACGAGCTGCGTACGCCGCTGGCCGCCATCAAGACCAATCTGCAAGTGCTGCAGCGGGCCCGCAGCGCGGACGAACGCGAGGAATTCATCGCTGCCCTGGGCGCCAGCGTGGAGCGCGCCACGCGCCTCGTCAACCAGTTGCTGGCGCTGGCGCAGCTCGATCCGCAGTCGCAGGCAGAGACGGCGCTGGCGCCGGGCGACCTGGCGCAGCTGCTGGCAGCGCAGGGGACGCAGTGGCAGGCGCTGGCCGCGCCGTACCAGTTGTCGCTGGCGGTCAACGTGGCGCCGGCGCCTTGCGCCCTGCATGCGGACAGCCTGCAGGTATTGCTGCGTAACCTGGTCGACAATGCGCTGCGCTATACCCCGGCGCCGGGCGCCATCGAGATCCGCTGCGGCGTGGAGGCGGGGCGCAGCTACCTGCGCGTGGCCGATACGGGGCCGGGCATCGCCGAGCAATGGCACGCGCGCGTGTTCGAGCGTTTTGTGCGCCTGGGCGGCAGCCAGGTTCCCGGCAGCGGGCTGGGCCTGTCCATCGTGCGTCGCATCGCCGAGCGCCATGGCGCGCAGATCATCCTCGGCGCCGGACTGCAGGGCCGGGGGCTGGCGGTGACGGTCGTGTTTCCCGCAACGTAGCGGGCGCGATCCGATAGCGATAAAACGCACAAGGCGTGTGCAGAATGCGGTATCTTTCTGTTATGCACAGCCCACACCAGCCCATTCTTTTCGATCCCCCCGCTTTATCGCTGGCCGCCGCGCGCGCGCTGCACCTGGCCGCGCAAGGCTTGCTGCAGGCGCGGCGCAAGAAAGCCGTGAAGGCGGACGTGCTGGCCGCCGTGCGGCAGATGGGCGTGCTGCAGATCGACACCATCCACGTGGTGGCGCGCAGCCCCTACCTGGTGCTGTGGAGCCGTCTGGGCGACTATCCGCAGCCGTGGCTGGAGCAGCTGCTGGCCGAGGGCGCGCTGTTCGAGTACTGGGCGCACGAGGCTTGCTTCGTGCCCATCGAAGACTATGGCCTGTACCGCCACCGCATGCTGGATCCGGCCGCCATGGGCTGGAAATACTCCGTCAAATGGATGGCCGAGCAGGGCGAGGCCGTCGCTTCGGTGCTGGAACATATCCGCGCCAACGGCGCCGCGCGTTCGGCCGACTTCGAGCGCACGGATGGCCAGGCGGGCGGCTGGTGGAGCTGGAAGCCGGAAAAGCGCTCGCTCGAAGTGCTGTTTACGTCGGGCGTGCTGATGATCGCCAAACGCCACAATTTCCAGCGCTATTACGACCTGGCCGAACGGGTGCTGCCGGGCTGGCACGACGGCTTGCTGCCGTCCGAGGAGCAGGTGCGCCGCCGTTTGCTGCTGGCCAGCGTGAAGGCGCTGGGGCTGGCGCGGGCCAGCTGGATCAGCGACTACTTCCGCACGAAGCAATCGCGTGCCAGCCTGGCGAGCGATCTGCAGGCGCTGGTGGACGAGGGCGCGCTGCTGCGCTGCACGGTCGATGGCTGGAGTGATGCCGTGTACGTGCATGCCGAGCATGGGGACTTGTTGCGCGACGCGGCGGCCGGCAAGCTGGCGCCCACCCTGACGACGATACTCTCGCCGTTCGATCCCGTCGTCTGGGACCGGCGCCGCGCCCTGGAATTGTTCGGCTTCGACTACCGGCTCGAATGCTACACGCCGGCCGAAAAGCGCCGCTATGGCTATTTCACCTTGCCGATCTTGCGCCGCGGCGCGCTGGTGGGGCGCCTGGACGCCAAGGCGCACCGCGCGCAGGGGCGCTTCGAGATCAAGTCGCTGGCGCTGGAAGACGGCGTGCGCCTCAGTACCCGCCTGGCGCAGGACGTGGTCGGCGCCGTGCAGCGCCTGGCGCTCTGGCATGCCTGCCCGGATATTGATATTGCGCAGACGCAGCCGGCAGCCTTCGGCGCGCTGCTGGCCCAGGCCCTGCTCGACGGCGGCGCTGTCGCAAGGCGGGCCGCATGATGCTGCCGCCGGCTCCTCCCCAGCTGCTCGACGCCGATGGCGTCCCCTGCTTTGGCCGCTACACGGGCCAATTGAACGCCTTTGACTGGGCCGCTCTGGCGCCACCCCACGCGCGCGGCGCCCTCTGGCGCCTGTTCCACCACAAGCGCTGGCATTATGTGGCCCTGTCCACGCCCACGCTGTTCTGCGGCGTGGCCATCGTCGACCTGGGCTGGACCAGCACGGCCTTCGCCTATGCCTTCGACCGCCACAAAGGCAAGATCGTGGCCAGTTTTTCGCAGGATGGCGTGCCGGGCTTGAGCGCCACGGTGGCGCCGCATGCGGGCGCCAGCAGCCGTTTCCGCTTCCTCTCGCAAGTGATCTCCATCGAGGCCCAGCCCCAGCAGCGCTACCGTTTGCGGCTCGATTGCGGCCATTTCGGCATCGACGCGGAATTCGGCCCGCCCGTGGCGCCCACCTTGCTGGCCGTGGGGCCCGTGGGTGAGGGCGGCAGCGTGCATGCGACGCAAAAGTCGGGCGGCTTGCCCTTGTGGGGCAGCGTGCGTTGCGGCGCCATGGGCTACAGCTTGGACGACGGCGTGGCCAGCTTCGATTATTCGAATGGCTTGCTGGCGCGCGAAACGGAATGGCGCTGGGCCTCGGCGCACAGCCTGGACCTGGGTTTCAACCTGCAGGCCGGCTATTTCGGCGCGCATGAAAACGCGCTGTGGCTCGATGGCCAGCTGTATCCGCTGGGCCGCGCGCATTTCGACTTCAATCCCGACAACCCGCTGGCGCCGTGGCATGTGTGGACGGACGACGATTTGCTGGACCTGCACTTCAAGCCGGAAGGCGCGCGCCGCGAGGATAAGAATCTGTGGATCGCCGCCAGCCGCTACATCCAGCCCATCGGCACCTTCAGCGGCTGGGTGCGCACCAGCGCGGACTCTCCCAAGCGCATCGTGGCGCAGCTGGCCGGGGTGACGGAAAGCCACCGCTCGCGCTGGTAGGGGCGCGCGGATTTTTCGTGAAATGCAGCGCAAGGTCAAATTTTTTTGGCAACGCATCCCTTACACTGGCGCGTAGTCGCTCCGGCAATCCCGCTCCGGCAATCCATGAGGCCAGAACATGAGTATCCGTAATCTCGACAAGCTGTTCAAGCCGGCCTCGGTGGCCCTGATCGGCGCCACGGCGCGCGAACGCAAGCTGGGCGCCATCGCCCTGTACAACCTGCTCGGTGGCGGCTACCAGGGAGACATTTGGCCCGTCAATCCCAAGTACGACGAGCTGATGGGCCTGAAATGCTACCGCAAGCTGGCGCAGCTGCCGAAAGCGCCAGACCTGGCCATCATCTGCACGCCGCCCGCCACCATCACGGCCCTGATCCGCGAACTGGGTGCGCTGGGCACGCGCGCGGCCATCGTCATGACGTCCGGCCTCGACCCCGTGCGCGAGCAGTCGCTGCGCCTGGCCATGCTGAAGGCGGCCAAGCCGCACCTGCTGCGCATCCTCGGCCCCAACAGCATGGGCTTGCTGGTGCCGAAACTGGGCTTGAACGCCAGCTTCGCCCACGTGGGCGCGACGAGCGGCAAGATCGCCTTCGTGTCGCAGTCGGGCGCGCTGGTGTCGGGCGTGCTCGACTGGGCCAACGCGCATGGCGTGGGCTTTTCCAAGTTCATTTCGCTGGGCGCCAGCTACGATATCGATTTCGGCGACTTGCTCGACTACCTGGCCGGCGACGTCGACACGGCCGCCATCCTGCTGTACATGGAAGACATCCAGGCGGCGCGCAAATTCATGTCGGCGGCGCGGGCGGCCGCGCGCAGCAAGCCCGTCATCGTCTTGAAAGCGGGGCGCGAGGCGGAAGGCGCGGCCATGGCGGCCTGGCACACGGGCGCGCTGGCCGGTTCCGACGCCGTGTACGACGCGGCCATCCGCCGCGCCGGCATGCTGCGCGTGTATTCGGCTGAGGAATTGTTCGACGCCGTGGAAACCCTCACGCATATCCGTTCGCAGCGCGGCGAGCGCCTGGCGATCCTGTGCAATGGCGGCGGCCTGGGCGTGATGGCCACCGATGCGCTGGTGAGCAGCGGCGGCAAGCTGGCCGAACTCTCACCCGATACCGTCATCGCGCTGGAAAAAGCCTTGCCACGGGGCTGGTCGCACGACAACCCCGTGGGCTTGCCCGGCGACGCGGCCGTGCAGCGCTATGCCGACGCCATCAAGCCGCTGCTCGACGAGCCGCAGGCGGACGCCTTGCTGCTGCTGCACGCGCCCACGGCCATGGTCTCGTCGATCGACATCGCCGAAGCCGTCACGCCGCTGATCAAGGCCACCTCGCGCACGGTGCTGTCGTGCCTGCTGGGCGGCACCACCGTGGCGCCCGCGCGCCAGGTCTTCAACCGGGCCGGCATTCCCACCTACGACACGCCGGAAAAGGCCGTACATGGCTTCATGCAGATCGTGCAGTACCGGCGCAACCAGGAAACCCTGATGCAGGTGCCGGCGCAGCTGCCCATGTCGGCCACGCCGCGCCGCGCCAGGGTGCGCGAAATCGTCGCCGCCGCGCTGGCGGCCGGCCAGACGGTGCTCGGTGAATGCCGCTCGAAGGAAATCCTGGCCGCCTACGGCATTCCCGTCGCCACCACGCGCATGGCGGCCGACGTGGAAGAGGCGCTGGCCGTGGCGGCCGACATCGGCTATCCCGTCGCGTTGAAAATCCACTCGCCCGACATCGCCCACAAATCCGACGTGGGCGGCGTGGCGCTCGACCTCGATACGCCCGACATCCTGCGCACGGCCGCCGCCGCCATGCTCAAGCGCGTGCGCCGCATGCGTCCCGACGCGCTGATCGACGGTTTTACCGTGCAGCAGATGGCGCGCCGGCCGCAGTCGCATGAATTGATCGTCGGCGTGACGACGGACGCCGCCTTCGGCCCCGTGATATTGGTAGGGCAGGGCGGCATCGCCGTGGAAGTGACGGCCGATCACGCCATCGGCCTGCCGCCGCTGAACATGGTGCTGGCGCGCGACATGCTGGCGCGCACGCGCGTGTCGAAGCTGCTGGCCGGCTACCGCAACCAGCCGCCGGCCGACATCGACGCCATCTGCTACACCCTGATCCAGGTGGCCGAACTGGTGGCCGACATCGGCGAGCTGGCCGAACTTGACATCAATCCCCTGGTGGCCGATGCGGATGGCGTGATCGCCCTCGACGCGCGCATCCGCCTGCAGCCGGGCCAGAAGCGCGACCGCCTGGCCATCCGCCCGTATCCGCAGGAGCTGGAAGAGCAGGTGACGTGGATGGACCAGTCCATCCTGCTGCGCCCCATCCGCCCCGAGGACGCGCCGCAGCACATGGACCTGTTCCACGCGCTGGACCCGGACGACGTGCGCCTGCGCTTCTTCACGTCCATGCGCGAGCTGCCCGTGTCGCAGCTGGCGCGCCTGACGCAGATCGATTACGACCGCGCCATGGCCTTCATCGCCACGCACACGGGCCCGGACGGCAAGCCGGAAACCCTGGGCGTGGTGCGCGCCGTGGCCGATCCGGACAATATCCACGCCGATTTCGCCATCGCCGTGCGCTCGGCCCTGAAAGGCAAGGGACTGGGACACATCCTGTTCGAGAAGCTGGTCGACTATTTCCGCAGCCGGGGCACGGAAGCGCTGGTGGGCGAGGCGATGGCGCGCAACAAGGGCATGCAGCGGCTGGTGAAAAGCTTTGGCGGCGAAGTCACGCCGTCGGAAGAGCCGGGCGTCGTCAACCTGCATATCGGCCTGCGCGCGCCGTAAAAGAAAGCGCGGCTGGCCAGCCGCGGGTTTGTGCAGGATCAAACCGGCCCCTGTCGGTAGTCTTTACACTTTCACTTCCAGGATGACATATCCGGCGCATTTTCGGGAGTGAGTGCATGCTTACTGCAACATATATATTGGTTTCCCTGTCGGTGGAGCAGGCCAGCATCCGCATGAGCTTGTTGGCTTTTCAGAAATACATGCAGGTGCAACTGCGCCAGCAAAGCAGGCTCAGTTTGGCGCAACTGCAGTACACGGGCGACTGGCTGAACCGGCTGTACCAGGGGAGCTATTGGCGCAAGGTGGAGATGTACCTGATTCCCGCCATCCGCCAGGCCGCGCCCCATGTGGACGGCTTGCTGGACGAGTTGAACGGCTTGAACCACGCGGCGCTGGAAAGCATCAATGTCGTGCAGCAGCGCGCGGGTGCCGCCATCGACCATTCCGAATTACAAGCCGAGCAGCTGTGCGCCGCCATCGACGCCTTTTGCGCGGCCTTGCTGCAGCGCCTGGAAAAGGAAGAGCGCGAGCTGTTCGCGCTGGCGCGCAAGGTCATCGTCGGCGAAGCGTGGTTTGCCATCGCCTACCAGTTCCTCGCCCACGATGCGCGTGCGCAGGAAGCGCGCCGTGGCAAGGCGCAAGTGCTGCCCTTTGTTTTGCCAGCGCCTTTGCCGGCGCCCTTGCCTGCAGCCGGCGGCGCTGAAACGCTGGCGGATGGCGCCGCGTCCGCGCCGCCCGCGCCGGCACAGCCGCTGCGTGCGCAGGCTTGAACGGGTAGCGAGCGCACACCCCGCCAGGCGGTGTCTGCCGGAGGCGTTTTCGCGAGGGCGGCCGGCGCACCGTCATAGGGCGAAAATCCAGGGGAAAGATTGGGAAAAGATTCGCTTTATTCATTTGATAACTTGTTCAGTCCTGTCCGATGCAATACCCCGGGCTTTGTTATGATGGTGGTTTTGATCCACGCGAAACCCGTCATGTTCGAATTTCTCTTCAAGCGTTCTGCCAGCAAGACTGCCGTCCCCGACCCTGTCGTGGCAGAACAGGCCGCCGCCTCGGCGCAGAGCGCATCGCGCCGCGCCGAACAGGTGGCGCGTGCCCATGCCGTGGCTGGCGACGAGGCTGCCGCCTTTGAATTCATCGTGTCCAGCGAATTTGCCGATGCCCGTCTGATCGCGGCCGAACACGTCCACGCCTTGCCCCTGCTGGAAAAAGTCCACCACGCCATGCGCAACACGGACCGCCGCGTGGCCAAGCTGATGCAGGGCCGTATCGACCTGATCCGTCATCAGGCTGCCGAGACGCAACGCGCCCAGGCCAGCATCGACACGGCCCAGCGCCTGTTGAATGATGAAAAGCTCAGCCCCAACCAGGTAGCCGAACTGGACCGCCAATGGCAAGTCATCAAGGCCACGCCGGAGCTGGCGACCGCCTTTGCCGCCGCGCGCGCCGCCCTGGCCGCCCGCCTGGAAGCGCAAGTGGTGCTGCAGCGCGCCGTGATCGACGCCGTCGCCGCTGCGCGCGCGCTGGCCAGCAATGGCCAGTCCGCCGGCGAGCTGGCGCAGGCGCTGGCCCGCCTGGACGGGGAACATGCGCAGCATGCGCAATCGCCCGAGCGCGGCTCCTTGCCGAAACACCTGGAAAGCGATTTCATCCAGGCGCGCGAGCAGGCGCAGTCCGCCTTGCAAGCCCTGCAGCAACACCAGGCTGTGTTCGACGCGCGCCAGGCCGCGCTGGCCGAATGGCAGGCGCAGGACGCCGCCACGCTCGACGTGGATACCCTGAAGCGCGCATGGCAAGCCCTGCCGCGCCTGCCCGAGTCGCCCTTGTCCGACAGCTTGCAGCAGCAATTTGCGGCCGTGCTGGCCAGCGCGCCGGCGCCCGTGCAGGCGGCAACGCCAGAGGCCGCACCAGCCCATGCGGACCCGGCGCCGCGCAAGCCGCGCGTGGAACACGCACCCGTGTCGAAAGAAGCGACGGAACAGTTCTTCAAGGTGCTCGACGCCATGGAGGCGGCCCTGCAGGATGGCTTGCTGCACGTGGCTTCCGAGCATGACAAGACCTTGCGCGATAGCAAGCACGGCCGTTTGACGCCTGCGCAAGCGGACCGCCTGGCCCATGTGCGCGGAGAATTCAAGCGCCTGGCCGACTGGGCGCGCTGGGGCGGCAACGTGTCGCGCGAGGAATTGGTCAAGGCGGGCGAGGAATTGCCGGCACAGGAACTTCCAATGGCCGAGCTGGCCAAGAAAGTGGGCAGCCTGCGCGAGCGCTGGAAGTCGCTCGATACCTTGTCCGGCCCGGCGCCGAAATCCCTGTGGGAACGTTTCGACGCCGCCTGCAGCCTCGCGTATGCGCCGGCGGCCCAGCATTTCAAGCAATTGGCCGAAGAGCGCCACGGCAATGCGGCCAAGGCCCAGGAATTGATCGCGGAAACGGCGGCCCTGGCGGCCGAAGAAAGTACCGACTGGAAACAAGTCGCCTCCGCTTCGCAGCGCCTGCGCCAGGCCTGGACGCGCCTGGGCACCATCGACCGCAAGGAAAAGAAACGCCTGGATACGGAATTCGGCGCCGCGCTGGACGCCCTGTCGAAGCCGCTGGACACGCAGCGCCAGATCGAGACGGCGCGGCGCGAGCAATTGATCGTCGAAGTGGGCTTGCTCAAGCCATCGGAGCGCAACACGGTCGACATGCTGAAAGCCTTGCAGGATAAATGGCAGGAACTGGCGAAAGCCCTGCCGCTGGAACGCCGCGCGGAACAGGCGCTGTGGCAGCGCTTCCGCGCCGCCTGCGACGATATCTTCGCCAAGCGCAAGGAAACGGCCCACGCGGCCGACCACGAGCGCCGCGAACACCTGCATGTGCGCGAAGCGCTGTGCGCCGCGCTGGAAACGGCCGTCGTGCCCGAAGGCGACGACAAGTCCCGCACGGCCTTCATCCATCACTTGCTGCGCGACACGCGCGCCGCCTGGAACGCCACGGGCCCCGTGCCGCGCGCCAGCGAAGCGAAGATCGAGCAGCGCTACCACGCGGCCGTCGCCGGCGTGCAGGCGCAAGCGGACGCCATCGCCGAACGGGCCGGCGCGGCCCAGGCCAACGCCTTGCGCGACAAGCTGCGCCTGGTGCAATCGCTGGAAGCGTCGCTGGCCGAGGGCGGCGCCGATGCCGACGCTCCAGCGTGGAGCGAGCGCTGGAGCGCCTTGCCGCCGCTCGACACGCAATACGAACGCAGCCTGCTGCAGCGCTTTGCTGCCGCCCAGGCCGCGCTGGGCGAGGGCGCTGCCGCCTACGTGCAGCAATTGCAGGCCAACGAGGCCCGCTTGCTCGAAGAGGTCTTGCGCCTGGAAATCGTCGCCGGTGTCGACAGCGGCGCCGAATTTGCCCGCGACCGCCTGAAAATGCAGGTGGAAGTGCTGCAATCGTCGCTGAAATCGGGCCAGAAGCCGCTCACGCAAGTGTCGCAGCTGATGCAGCTGTGCGCGATTGCCGCCGCTACCGATACGCGCACGGCCAGCCGCATCGAAACCTTGCTGCGCCGTATCGGAGGGCATGCCAAATGAGTACCAGCGTCCGCGTCCAGCAAGCTGATTTTGACTTGAGTCAAGAAATCGCACAATTGCGTGCAGGCAACCCCAAGGTGGGCGCCGTCGTCGGCTTTGTCGGCACGGTGCGCGACATGAACGAGGGGCTGGACGTGGCCGCCATGGAGCTCGAGCATTATCCGGGCATGACGGAAAAGTCCATCGAAGCGATCGTCGAGCAGGCGCGCGCGCGCTGGCCCCTGTCGGGCGCGCTGGTGATCCACCGCGTGGGCCCGCTGTTGCCGCAGGAGCAGATCGTGCTGGTGGCGGTCTCGTCCGCCCACCGGGGCGAGGCGTTCGCCGCTTGCGAGTTCATCATCGACTACCTGAAGACGGAAGCGCCGTTCTGGAAGAAGGAAGATACGCCGGAAGGCGCGCGCTGGGTCGATGCGCGCGACAGCGACGAGACGGCGCTGGACAAGTGGACGACAAAAGCAAGCACCATTTGAATCGTATCTGCCGCGCACGCTAGCATTTGCCCAAATGCAGCGGTTTTCTGCTTTGTGTATGCTTGAAAAGTACTGCCTCACCCCAATTTGGTTAACAACTAATTAACCGGGAGCGCTTTTCATGCGACAAGACAAACTCACTACCAAATTACAGGAAGCCCTGGCCGATGCGCAAAGCTTGGCCGTGGGCAACGACAATCCCTATATCGAACCAGTCCACCTGCTGACGGCCCTGTTGAACCAGGACGACGGCGGCGCCCGTTCGCTCTTGCAGCGGGCCGGCGTCAACGTGGGCGGCCTGTCCAAGGCCCTGGGCGCGTCCATCGAACGCTTGCCGAAGGTGTCGGGCACGGGCGGCGACGTGCAGGTCAGCCGCGAATTCGTGGCCCTCTTGAACCTGGCCGACAAGGAATCGCAAAAGGCTGGCGACCAGTTCGTGTCCAGCGAAATGGTCTTGCTGGCGATGACGGACGACAAATCCGACTGCGGCAAGCTGGCGCGCGAAAACGGCCTGACCCGCAAGGCCCTGGAAGCGGCCATCGAGGCTGTGCGCGGCGGCAACAAGGTCGATTCGCAAGAAGCCGAAGGCCAGCGCGAAGCCTTGAAAAAATACACGCTGGACCTGACGGAGCGGGCGCGCAAGGGCAAGCTCGACCCTGTGATCGGCCGCGACGATGAAATCCGCCGCACCATCCAGATCCTGCAGCGCCGCAGCAAGAACAACCCCGTGCTGATCGGCGAACCGGGCGTGGGCAAGACGGCCATCGTCGAAGGCCTGGCGCAGCGCATCGTCAACGGCGAAGTGCCGGAATCGCTGAAAGGCAAGCGCGTACTGTCGCTGGACATGGCCGCCTTGCTGGCTGGCGCGAAATTCCGCGGCGAATTCGAGGAGCGCCTGAAATCCGTGCTGAAGGAACTGGCCATGGATGAAGGGCAAACCATCGTCTTCATCGATGAAATGCACACCATGGTGGGCGCGGGCAAGGCCGAGGGCGCGATGGATGCCGGCAATATGCTGAAACCGGCGCTGGCGCGCGGCGAACTGCATTGCGTGGGCGCGACCACCCTCGACGAGTACCGCAAGTACATCGAGAAGGATGCCGCGCTGGAACGCCGCTTCCAGAAAGTGCTCGTCGACGAACCGACCGTGGAAGCGACGATCGCCATCCTGCGCGGCCTGCAGGATAAATATGCGCTGCACCACAAGGTGGAAATCACGGACGCGGCCATCATTGCCGCCGCCGAGCTGTCGCACCGCTACATCACGGACCGCTTTTTGCCCGACAAGGCGATCGACCTGATCGATGAAGCGGCGGCAAAGATCAAGATCGAGATCGATTCGAAGCCGGAAGTGATGGACAAGCTGGAACGGCGTTTGATCCAGCTCAAGATCGAGCGCGAAGCCGTCAAGAAGGAAAAGGACGAAGCGTCGTTGCGCCGCCTGGCCTTGATCGAGGAAGAGATCGTCAAGCTGCAGCGCGAATACAATGACTTCGAGGAAATCCTGAAGGCGGAAAAAGCCGTGGTGCAGGGCAGCACGCACATCAAGGAAGAGATCGAGCACGTCAAGCTGCAGATGGAGCAGGCCACGCGCGAGAGCAACTGGCAGAAAGTGTCGGAATTGCAATACGGCAAGCTGCCGCAGCTGGAAGCCCAGCTCAAGCAGGCTGACAGCGGCATCCCGAAACTCGACCCTGACCAGCCGAAACTGCTGCGCACGGAAGTGGGCGCCGAGGAAATCGCCGAAGTGGTGTCGCGCGCGACGGGCATACCCGTGTCGCGCATGATGCAGGGCGAGCGCGACAAGCTGCTGCATATCGAAGAGAAGCTGCACGAGCGCGTCGTGGGCCAGGATGAAGCGATCACGGCCGTGGCTGACGCCATCCGCCGCTCGCGCGCCGGCCTCTCCGACCCGAACCGTCCATATGGTTCCTTCATGTTCCTGGGACCGACGGGTGTCGGCAAGACCGAGCTGAGCAAGGCGCTGGCCACCTTCCTGTTCGATACGGAAGAATCGATGATCCGCATCGACATGAGCGAGTTCATGGAGAAGCATTCCGTGGCCCGTCTGATCGGCGCGCCGCCGGGCTACGTGGGCTACGACGAGGGCGGCTACCTGACGGAAGCCGTGCGCCGCAAGCCGTACAGCGTGATCCTGCTCGACGAAGTGGAAAAGGCGCATGCCGACGTCTTCAACGTGCTGCTGCAAGTGCTCGACGATGGACGCATGACGGATGGCCAGGGCCGCACGGTGGACTTCAAGAATACCGTCATCATCATGACCTCGAATCTGGGTTCGCATAAAATCCAGGCCATGGAAAGCGATGATCCCGGTGTCGTGAAGCTGGCCGTGATGGCCGAGGTGCGTTCGCACTTCCGTCCCGAGTTCGTCAACCGTATCGATGAAATCGTCGTGTTCCACGGCCTCGACGAGAAAAACATCGGCGCGATCGCGAAGATCCAGCTGAAGATCCTCGAAGAACGCCTGGCGCGCATGGACATGGCGCTGAGCTTGACGGACGCGGCCTTGCAGCAAATCGCCGAAGCGGGCTACGACCCGGTGTATGGCGCCCGTCCGCTGAAGCGGGCGATCCAGCAGCAGATCGAAAATCCGCTGTCGAAGCTGATTCTGGAAGGCAAGTTCGGCCCGAAAGACGAAATCCGCATCGACGCCCAGAACGGCAACCTCGTATTTACGGGGGCGCAAGTGGGGCTGGACAAGGTGTAATGTTGCTTGGGGTCTGACCCCGGCAGTGAAAGCAGGGCGGTATCAGGCTAGACCTGATGCCGCCCTTCTTGTTATGATCGGCACTATTTTCTGACTAATTCCGGAGGCGGTACGATGGCAAACACATGGCAAGCAGGGCGGCGCATTGGAGTGGGATTGGCCTTGGCGGCGGCCGTACTGGCCTTGCCTGGCCAAGCTCAGGCTCAGGAAGAAAAGGTCCTGAACATCTATAACTGGTCAGACTATATCGGCGACGATACGATCAAGAATTTTGAGAAGGAAACGGGCATCAAGGTACGCTACGACGTTTTCGACAATAACGAAATCCTCAATGCGAAACTGGTGGCGGGCAAGTCCGGCTACGACATCGTCGTGCCCACGGCCCAGTGGGCGCGCCTGCAGATCGATGCGGGCCTGTTGCGCAAGCTCGACAAGAGCAAGCTGACGAATTTGGGCAACCTGGACCAGAACCTGCAGGCCAAGCTGTCGAAGATCGACCCGAACAACGATTACCTGGTCGACTGGCTGTG
The DNA here is from genome assembly GCF_030397595.1 of Janthinobacterium sp. SUN033. Lineage (NCBI taxonomy): Bacteria > Pseudomonadati > Pseudomonadota > Betaproteobacteria > Burkholderiales > Oxalobacteraceae > Janthinobacterium > Janthinobacterium sp. SUN033. The sequence continues at coordinate 397,595 of NZ_JAPQNV010000003.1, read as the reverse complement.
GGGCTACACGACGGTGGGCATCAACGTCAACAAGGTCAAGGCCGCGCTGGGCGGCATGCCCATGCCTGACAACGCCTGGGACCTGATCTTCGACCCGAAATACGCGGCGAAGCTGAAATCGTGCGGCGTGTCCTTCCTCGACTCGCCGTCGGAAGTGCTGCCGGCCGCGTTGCAATACCTGGGCAAGCCCGCGTACTCGAAAGCGGCCGCCGATTACCAGGAAGCGGGCAAGGTGCTGCAGGCGATCCGTCCCTACGTGACCCTGTTCAGCTCATCCGGCTACATCAACGACATGGCCAACGGTTCCGTCTGCGTCGCGCTGGGCTGGTCGGGCGACATCAATATCGCGCGCCAGCGCGCCATCGACGCAAAAAACGGCAATGTGATCCAGGTGCTGGTGCCGAAGACGGCCGCCCTGATGTTCGACACCATGGCCATCCCCGCCGACGCGCCCCATCCGAGCAACGCGCACCTGTTCATCAACTATATTTTGCGCCCGCAAGTGCATGCCAGCCTGAGCAACAAGGTGTTTTACGCGAATCCGAATCCGGCCAGCATCAAATATGTGCGCAAGGACATCGGTGAAAACAAGGCCATCTTCCTGTCGGACGCCGACAAGCAGCGCATGGCCGCACCGGAAGCGACCACGGCCGATATCCGCCGCTTGATGACGCGTATCTATACGAAGTTCAAGACGGGAGTGTAAAGTACTAGCTCCCTACAAAACTGTAGCGAGCGGAAGGGAGTTGCAATCTGCGATGCTCACTGTGCTTTAGCACAGTGAGCATCGCAGATTGCAAATCGCGACGCGCAGTAAGTTTTGTGGGGAGATACAAGGATGGCGCGAGGGACGGGCCTGTAGGCCGTCGCTGGCGCCATGCGATATTGCCGAGGCGAACACTACTCGTGGTAGCGATCCATCAGCTTGTGGTGACTGCCGCGCATTTCTTCGATCAGTTCAAAGGCGACGAAGCCGATGATGGCGGCGAAGATGGCGATGAAGAGAAAAACGACGAAGGTTAACATGGTCTTTCAGCCGCCGTTGGACGGCTGTCCGCTGGGTTGCTCAATGTGCCAGAGCAGCGCTCCAACACGTAGTTGATGCAATTAAACTCTAGCAGATCGGCAGCGCTTTACAAGGCTGCCGAGTTGTAATTCCTGCTAGTATTTGTCCCAGCGCACTTTTTGCGCATTTTCTCTATTTCACCACCAGATCATGGGCCATCACGGCCTTCAGATATACACTGATGGGGGCGCCTGGTGCGCGCTGCGAGAACCCGTCCATCCTTGCGCTGGCCTTGCGCAGTTCCCTGCTCGAGCACCTTTATTTCACCACCAGGTCATGCGCCATCACGGCTTTCAGATAAACACTGATCGGGTCGCCTGGTTCGCGCTGGGAGAACCACCACGCGCTGGCCTTGCGCAGTTCCCATTCCTGCTCTTCTCCCGTCAATAGCAGGGCGGCGGCCTGGCCCAGGGTGGGCTGGTGGCCGACGATGAGCACGGTTTCCTTGCCGCCGGGCCAGTTGGCCGCCTTCAGGATATCCTCCGCCTCGGCGCCGGGCGCCAGTTCCGGCATCAGCTTGAACTTGCGCCCCAGCGCTTCCGCCGTTTGCAGGGTGCGCAGGGCGGGGCTGACGAGGATACGGCAATTTTCCGGTAGTTGCGAGGCCAGCCATTCCCCCATGCGGCGCGCCTGTTTCTGGCCTTTGACGGTCAGGGCGCGTTCGAGGTCGGGGACGCCCGGCTCGGCTTCTGCGTGTCGCCACAAGATGAGATCCATGCTGTGCTCCTCTGTGTAGAATTGCCTATTCGCCGACCTCCGCGCCCGGCGTGCCCAGTGAGTGCATCAAATACTGCTGGGCACTGAACGGCGTTTGCTTGCCGCGCGGCTTGCGGCGCGCGTAATGGCCCGTCGGCTCCAGTTCCCATGCATTGGTATTATCCTTCAAATACGGATTCAGGCCCTCGGCGATCACGCGTCGCTTCAGCGCCCGGTCCAGCACGGGGAAGGCCACTTCCACCCTGCGGAACAGGTTGCGGCTCATCCAGTCGGCGCTGGCCAGGTAGACATCGTGCGCCAGGTCGTTGCGGAAGTAGTAAATGCGGCTGTGTTCGAGGAAACGGCCGATCACGGAGCGCACCTTGATGTTTTCCGACAGGCCAGGCACGCCCGGCTTCAGGGTGCAGGCGCCGCGCACGATCAGGTCGATCTTCACGCCATCGGTCGAGGCCGCATACAGGGCGCGGATCACGGATTCATCCACCAGCGCGTTGACTTTCACGATGATGCGCCCGCGCCGGCCCGAACGGGCGATCTTCGCCTCGTTGCGGATGGCCTTGATGATCTCGCTTTGCAGGCCGAACGGGGCCAGCCACAAATGGTTCAGGTTGTGCGGCTTGGTCAGGCTGGTCAGGTGGATGAAGACTTCATTGACTTCCACGGCCAGGTCCTGGTTGGCCGTCAGCAAGCCGAAGTCCGTGTACAGCTTGGTTGTCGTGGGATGGTAGTTGCCGGTACCCAAGTGGGCGTAGAAGCGCAGGGAGCCTTCTTCGCGGCGGATGACGAGTGCCACCTTGGCATGGGTTTTCAGTCCCACGACGCCGTACACGACTTGCGCGCCGGCTTGCTCGAGCTTGTCGGCCCAGTTGATATTGGCTTCTTCGTCGAAACGCGCCATCAATTCCACGATGACGGTCACTTCCTTGCCCATCTTCGCCGCCGTAATGAGCGACTCCATCAGGTCCGAGTTCATGCCCGTGCGGTAAATCGTCTGCTTGATGGCGACGACGGACGGATCGTAGGCGGCGCTGCGGATGAAGTCGATGACCGTCTGGAACGACTGGTAGGGGTGGTGCAGCAGGATGTCGTGCTTGGTCAGGGCGGCAAAGATGTCGTTGCCGATGGCTTTATGCGCCAGACCGGGGAAAAACGGCGGAAAGCGCAGCTCGGGCTGCTTGACGTGGTCGATCATTTCCGACAGGCGCACCAGGTTCACGGGGCCGTTGACGCGGTACAAACGGCTTTGATCCAGATTAAACTGGTCGAGCAGGAACTGCGACAATTCTGGCGGGCAATTGCGCGCCACTTCCAGGCGCACGGAGGTGCCGAACTGGCGACCCACCAGCTCGCCCTTCAGTGCCTGGCGCAAATTCTTGACTTCATCCTCGTCGACCCACAGGTCGCTGTCGCGCGTGACCCGGAATTGCGAATAGGCAATCACTTCGCGTCCGGCGAACAAGTCCGAGATATGTGCATGGATGACGGAGGATAATAAACAGAAGGATACGCCGTCGCCTGAAATCTCGTCCGGCAGCTTGATGACGCGTGGCAAGACACGGGGCGCCTTGACGATGGCGATCGCCGTGCCGCGGCCGAACGCATCCTTGCCGCTCAGCGAGACGATGAAATTGAGACTCTTGTTGACGACCTGCGGGAACGGGTGGGCCGGGTCGAGGCCGATCGGCGTCAGCAGGGGACGCACTTCGCGGTCGAAATATTCCTTCACCCACGCGCGCTGCGCCTCGTTGCGGTCGCTGTCGCGCAGCAGATGCACGCCCGCTTCGCGCAGGGCCGGCAAGACGTCGTTATTTAATATCTCGTACTGGCGTTCCACCAGCGCATGGCACTCCTTGCCGATGCGCTCCAGGTTGGCCGCCAGGGCAGGGTGGCCGGCCAGCGAACCGCCGATGCTGCCGGCCGCCAGCAGGCTGGCCACGCGCACCTCGAAGAACTCATCCATATTACTGCTGACGATGCACAGGTAGCGCAGGCGCTCGAGCAGCGGAATGTTCGGGTCTTCCGCCTGGGCCATCACGCGCCGGTTGAAAGTCAGTTGCGACAGCTCGCGGTCAAGCAGGATGCCCGATTTGGTCACTTCCGTGTGCAGTTCAGGTTTCATATTCTTTTGTCTTTGCAGATAGTTAATTCTAGCCGTATTTCATCATGTATGACGCGCTGTGAGTGTAATCATGAAATATGACGTAAGCGTGACATAAGCTGTCATAAAGCGTCGCCCGCCCTGTCATTTTTCATGCCGAAAAGGGGTATTCTCGGGGCGTAGGCAATTATTTCAGGATTTTTTACCCATGTCATAAAGCTGTCATATTCGCTTGCTAGACTGCGCAGCATTCAACCGGGACTTTGAGCCCTAACAACCCTGAGGACTTGATATGCAAATGAAGCAAATGTTCAAATTTATCGTCGTGGGTGCTTCGGCAGCGATGGCATTTTCTTCCGCTTCCGTCATGGCGGCAGATATGACAGGTGCTGGCGCAACCTTCCCGTACCCTATCTACGCCAAATGGGCTGAGACGTACAAAGCCAACACCGGCAACGGCCTGAACTACCAGTCCGTCGGTTCCGGCGCCGGCATCAAGCAAATCAAGGCCAAGACTGTTGAATTCGGCGCCTCGGACATGCCTTTGAAGGCAGAAGAGCTGGAAGAAGCGGGCCTGATGCAGTTCCCGGCCATCATGGGCGGCGTGGTCACCATCGTCAACCTGGACGGCGTGACCCCAGGCCAGCTGAAAATGACGGGTAAAGTCGTTGGCGACATCTACCTGGGCAAGATCACCAAGTGGAGCGCTCCTGAAATCGCCGCGCTGAACAGTGGCGTCAAGCTGCCGGACACGGAAATCACCGTGGTACACCGCGCCGACGGTTCGGGCACGTCCTTCCTGTTCACCGACTTCCTGTCGAAAACCAACCCGGAATTCAAATCGAAAATCGGTGCTGGCTCGGCTGTGAAATGGGCCGTGGGCGTGGGCGGCAAGGGTAACGAAGGCGTCGCCGCCAACGTGCAGCGTATCAAGGGTTCGATCGGCTACGTCGAGTGGGCTTACGCCAAGAAAAACAAGATGTCGCACACCCAGCTGCAAAACAAGGATGGCAACTACCTGCAACCTGACGACGAAAACTTCAAGGCAGCAGCCGCTTCCGCACCTTGGACGCAAACCCCAGGCTTCGGCGTGGTTCTGACCGACCAAGCTGGCAAGAACAGCTGGCCGATCACCGGCGTGTCGTTCATCCTGATGCACAAAGTCCAGGCTGATGCAGCCAAGGCCAAGGAAGTCCTGAAATTCTTCGACTGGGCCTACAAAAACGGCGGCCCAGCTGCCGTCGAACTGGACTACGTGCCAATGCCGGCATCGGTCGTGAAACTGGTGCAAGAGTCGTGGAAAGCCAACCTGAAAGACGCATCGGGCAAGTCGATCTACTGATCCGATAGTCTGCATGCCTGACTAAGTACCCATCCTTGCCCCCGCCAGCAGCACGGCAGCGGGGCAGGGAGTTAGCCAGGACCGCCCGCAAGCCCTTGCAGACGGTCCTGGCTAAAAGAGTAACTAAAAGAATAAAAGCAACGACGCCTGACAAAACCGTAGCGAGCGGAAGGGAGTTGCGGTCGAGAAGCGCAACTGTACGAAGGTACAGTGAGCATCGCAGGCCGTAAATCCCGACGCGCAGTAGGTTTTGACAGGCGTATTAAAACAGCAATACCGGCAGTACCACCCACATCTGGCACAATATGAGCGCACAATCTACCTCCTCCACGATCCCCATGCCAGGCGGCACCATGACCGATTCCATCAGTCACGCGCAAATGCTTTCCACCATGCGCAAGCAGCGCATCCAGGATTTTCTGTTCCACAAGGTGACGATGCTGTTCGCCCTGTCGGTGCTGATCGTCCTGGTCGGCATCATCATTTCGCTGATCATGGAATCGATACCGGCCTTCCAGACCTTCGGCCTGCATTTCATCGTGTCCGCGGAATGGGATCCTGTCAATGACCAGTACGGCGCCCTGATCCCCATCATCGGCACCCTGGTGACGTCCGTCATCGCCTTGCTGATCGCCTTTCCCGTCAGCTTCGGCATCGCCCTGTTCCTCACGGAAATTTGCCCGGCCTGGCTGCGTCGCCCGCTGGGCACGGCTGTCGAGCTGCTGGCCGGCGTGCCATCGATCATCTACGGCATCTGGGGCCTGTTCGTCTTCGCGCCCCTGTTCGCCGACCACGTCCAGCCTTTGCTGAAAGCCACCCTGGGCAACGTCCCCGTCATCGGCCAGCTGTTCAGCGGCCCCATGATGGGCATCGGCTTGCTGACGGCCGGCCTGGTGCTGGCCATCATGATCATCCCCTTCATCGCTTCCGTGATGCGCGACGTGTTCGAGATCGTGCCTGCCGTGCTGAAGGAATCCGCATACGGCCTGGGCTGCACGCGCTGGGAAGTGGTGCGCAAGATTGTCTTGCCTTACACCAAGACCGGCGTCGTCGGCGGCGTCATGCTGGGCCTGGGCCGCGCGCTGGGCGAGACCATGGCCGTCACCTTCGTCATCGGTAACGCGAACAAGCTGTCGTGGTCGTTGTTTGCCGCCGGTAACAGCATCACCTCGCTGCTGGCGAACGAATTCGGCGAAGCGCAATCGGCGCTGCACGTGTCCTCGCTGTTCTCGCTGGCACTGATCCTGTTTGTCATCACCTTTATCGTCTTATCCGCCGCCAAGCTGATGCTGGCTGGCATGTCCCGCAAGGAAGGCACGAAATGAGCCAAGTAAGCACTCTCGACGTTCCGGCCAAGCCGGCCATGAACCCCGTCTACCGCAAGCGCCTGCTGATGCACCGCGTCGGCATCGCCCTGTCGGTGGCCGCCATGGCCCTGGGCCTGGCCGTGCTCGTGTGGATCCTGTTCACGCTGGTGATCAAGGGTTTCGGCGCCTTGTCCGTCGACCTGTTCACGCAAACGACGCCTGCTCCCGGCAGCGAAGGCGGCGGTCTGATCAATGCCATCGTCGGCAGCGCCCTGATGGTGGGCCTGGCCACCGTCGTCAGCACCCCGATCGGCATCCTGGCCGGCATCTACCTGGCCGAATACGGCGAAGAAAACAAGCTGGCGCAAGTGACGCGCTTTGTCACGGACATCATGCTGTCGGCGCCATCGATCGTCATCGGCCTGTTCGTGTATGCGCTGTACGTGGCCCACGTGAAACACTTCTCCGGCTACGCGGGCGCCATCGCCCTGTCGCTGATCGCCGTGCCGGTGGTGGTGCGCACGACGGACAATATGCTGCGTCTGGTACCGAACAGCCTGCTGGAAGCCGCGTTTGCCCTGGGCGCGCCGCGCTGGAAGGTCGCCACCCTGGTGCGCTTGCGCGCCGTCAAGGCGGGCGTCATCACCGGCGTACTGCTGGCATTGGCCCGCATCGCCGGCGAAACGGCACCGCTGCTGTTCACGGCCCTGAATAACCAGTTCCAAAGCTTCAACATGAATGCGCCGATGGCCAACTTGCCGTCCGTCATCGCATCGTTTGCGATGAGCCCGTACGACAACTGGCGCTCGCTGGCCTGGGGCGGCGCACTGCTGATCACCTTCAGCGTGCTGGCCTTGAATATCCTGTCGCGCACCGTGTTCAGCCAAAAAGTCCCTAATTAAACAGATACCGAGCGAAGCGAACCCATATGAATACGCAAATGAATCCAGCACAAGACCTGGCACCAAAGAAAAAAACCATCGAAATTTCGGGCCTGAACTTTTTTTACGGCAAAACGCAAAGCTTGCATAACGTCAACCTGGACATCCACGAAAAGAAGGTTACCGCTTTCATCGGCCCGTCCGGTTGCGGTAAATCAACCCTGCTGCGCACCCTGAACCGCATGTACGACTTGTACCCGGGTCAGCGCGCGGAAGGCTCGATCCTGTACCGCGGCCGCAACGTGCTCGACGCCGACCAGGACGTCAACATGCTGCGCGCCAAGGTCGGCATGGTGTTCCAGAAGCCGACGCCGTTCCCCATGTCCGTGTACGACAACATCGCCTTCGGCGTGCGCCTGTATGAAGACTTGTCGAAGGGCGAGATGGACGAGCGCGTCGAGTGGGCCCTGAAAAAGGCCGCGCTGTGGGGCGAAGTCAAGGATAAGCTGAGCAAGAGCGGCCTGTCGCTGTCGGGCGGCCAGCAGCAGCGTTTGTGCATCGCGCGCGGCGTGGCCGTCAAGCCGGACGTCTTGCTGCTCGACGAGCCGACCTCGGCGCTGGACCCGATCTCGACCTCGAAAGTGGAAGAGCTGATCAGCGAATTGAAACAGGATTACACGATCGCCATCGTGACGCACAATATGCAGCAGGCGGCGCGCTGCTCCGACTACACGGCCTATATGTATCTGGGCGAGCTGGTGGAATTCGGCGAAACGGACCAGATCTTCATGAATCCGGCCCGCAAGGAAACGCAGGATTACATCACGGGCCGCTTCGGCTGATCCGCCCCGCGCATACACAACAACTGAATACGGAGAGACAGCATGATAGGCGAACATTCATCCAAGCAATACGACAACGAACTCGAAGCGATCCGCTCGAAAGTGCTCCTGATGGGCGGCATCGTTGAAACCCAGTTCCTCGACGCGATGACGTGCTTCCGCATCGGCAATCCGGAACGCGCCGACCGCGTGATGCGCGAAGACGACGTCGTCAACCAGCTGGAAGTGTCGCTGGACGACGCCTGCAGCCATCTGATCGTGCGCCGCCAGCCGGCCGCCAACGACTTGCGCACCATCATGGCCACCATCAAGGTGATTACCGACCTCGAGCGCGTAGGCGACGAGGCGACGAAAATCGCCCGCGTGGCGAAGAATCTGCACAAGCGCGGCAATGGCGTCGTCAACCACTACGAGATGGTGCGCGGCATTGCCAACACGGCCACCGACATGCTGCACGATGCGCTGGACGCATTCGCGCGCAACGATGGCAAGCAGGCCTTACAATTAATTGCACAAGATGCCATCATCGACCATGAGTTTCGGTCTATCATGCGCAACTTGATAACCTTTATGATGGAAGACCCGCGCACGATTTCGGCGGCGCTCGATACCCTGTGGGTGGCCAAGGCCATCGAACGGATCGGCGACCATGCGAAAAACATCGCCGAATACGTGATTTACGTGGTTGAAGGCAAGGACATCCGCCACACCAAGGTGGCTGCTCCCGCCATTTCCGAGGAGCTCCCTGAGTAAGCTTTATGGCATCTGATAAAACCACGGTATTGATTGTTGAAGATGAGCCGGCCATCGTTGAACTGGTGACCTATTCGCTGCGCGAATCCGGCTGGAATTGCTGTTCTGTACAAAACGTCGCCGATGCCTGGGAATTCATCCAGCACCGCACGCCGCACCTGATCCTGCTGGACTGGATGCTGCCGGACCAGACGGGCTTGCGATTGCTGTCGCGCATCCGCGCCGACCGCAATTTCGCCGCCATCCCCGTCATCATGCTCACCGCCAAGAGCATGGAAGAAGACAAGCTGGCCGGCTTGAACAGCGGGGCCGACGATTACGTCACCAAGCCGTTCTCGCCGCGCGAGCTGCTGGCCCGCGCCAAGGCCTTGCTGCGACGCAAGAGTCCGGAACACGCGCAGGCGCCCATGCGCGCCGGCAACGTGGCCCTGGACCCCGTCAGCTGCACCGTGATGATGGATGAACAGAAGATCGATATCGGCCACGCCGAATACAAGCTGCTGAAATTCCTGCTGGCCCATCCGGAACGCGTGTTTTCGCGCAGCCAGCTGCTCGACAAGGTGTGGGGCGACCATGTGGTGATCGAAGAGCGCACGGTCGATGTCCACGTATTGCGCTTGCGCAAAGCCTTGAAAGAGGCGGAAAGCCTGATCAAGACGGTGCGCAGCGTCGGCTACATGTTGTCTGAAAAGTAAAGTTTGACTCTATGAATCCGAAATTGCTGTTCTGGGTACCGGCCGCCCTGCGCATGGTGCTGGCGCTGCTGGGCGTGGCCGTTGTCTGGTATCTGTTTGGCGCCACGTATGCGCTGGGCATCGCCTTCGTGCTGATGGCCATGATGGTGTTCGTGCAGCTGTCGTATCTGTTCCAGCTGAGTAACTGGCTGGACAATCCGCAAAGCGCCAAGCTGCCCGACGGCTGGGGCGCCTGGACCAGCATTTTCGCGCGCCTGTACCGCATGCGCCGCGACGACGAGAAAAACCAGGCCGAGCTGACGGAATGGCTGGCGCGTTTCCGCCAGGCCATGCACCTGCTGCCCGACGGCGTCGTCATCATGGATGACGTGCTGTTCCTCGAATGGTGCAATCCTGCCGCCGAGAAGCATCTGGGTCTCACGCACGAGCGCGACAAGGGCATGCGCGTGACGAACCTGATCCGCAGCCCCGAGTTCATGGATTACATCATCCTGGGCCGCTATGACCAGCCGCTGACGATCACCTTCCGCAACCGCAAGCTGATCGTGCAGATCATTCCATTTGAAAACCGCCGCCAGATTCTCGTCACGCACGATGTGACGGAGACGGAACGCATCGAAATGATGCGCCGCGACTTCATCGCCAACGCCTCGCACGAGCTGCGCACGCCGCTGACGGTCATCGTGGGCTTCCTGGAAATCGCCTCCGCCGAGCTGGACCTGGACGCCGCCACGCGCGCCGCCCACCTCAAGCTGATGACGGAGCAGGGCCACCGCATGCAGCATCTGATCGAGGACATGCTGACCCTGTCGCGCCTGGAATCGGTCGACTATCCGCTGCGCCCCGAGCCCGTGGACGTCAAAAAGCTCATGCAGCAAGTCTTGCGCGACGCCAAGGGTTTGTCTGCCGGCAAGCACGAAGTGACCATGGAGTGCAACGGTCCTGACGTGCTGGGCAGCTACGACGAGCTGTATAGCGCGTTCGGCAACCTGGCGTCGAACGCCGTGCGCTACACGCCGGCCGGCGGCACCATCACGCTGCGCTGGCAGGATGGCCCGGCCGGTCCGCAATTCATCGCGCAAGATACGGGCATCGGCATCAGCCAGGAACATATTTCGCGCCTGACGGAACGTTTCTACCGCGTCGACAAGAGCCGTTCGCGCGAAACCCAGGGCACGGGCCTGGGCCTGGCCATCGTCAAGCACGTGCTGCTGCGCCATGGCGGGACCTTGGCCATCCAGTCCGTGGCCGACAAGGGCAGCAGTTTTATTGTCAGCATGCCAAAATCGGTCGTCACGCCGCTGCAGGGCGAGCTGCTGGTCAAGTAGGCCGGGGGGCATGGCCTCCCCCATGTTTCCTGCGCGACTAGTGCAAGGTTGGCATAAGTCGTTACAATCAGGCCATGACTTTAATCAACGCCTCTTTTCGCCACGCCGGCGCGCAGCAACTGGCCCAGTCGCTGCAGGCCGCGCGCCAGGATACGCTTTCCCTGTTCGACTGTTATGTTACTGCCGGCCTGGACGTGGTGGCCGGCATGCCGCGCCACTCGCGGCTCACGCCGCCCTTGTGGCAACTCGCGCAGATCGCCTGGTTTGCCGAGTGGTTCATCCTGCGCGAAGCCGCTACCAGCCACCCGGCCGACGCCATTTATAACTCCCTGCTGACGCGTGGCGACGACTTGTTCGACGCCAACATGGTGGAGCACCGCGCGCGCTGGAAGCTGGAACTGCCCAGTCCGGGCGCCGTGAAGACGTATTGCCGCGAAGTACTCGACCGGGTGCTGGACAAACTCTCGCGCGAAGCCAATGTCGACAGCGCCCTGGCGCCGTACCGGCTGGCTCTGGCGCATGAAGACTTGTGCGGCGAAGAAATGCTGGCAGGTTTGCAATGGCTGGGCCTGGAAGCACCGGAGTCCCTGTCGGCCAGCCCGGCCTTGCCGCCGGGCGCGGGCGAGATCGCGTTTCCTGGGGGCACCATCGAACTGGGCTCGCCGCGCGGGACCGGTTTTACCTTCGACAATGAATCGCCGCCCTACAGTTGCTACGTGGCGCCGTTTTCCATCGATGCCTGCGCCGTATCCAACGCCCAGTATGCCGATTTTGTCGCGGACGGCGGCTACCAGAACCGCCAGTTCTGGAGCGCTGCCGGCAGCGCCTGGCTGATGCAGCAGGAGCGCTCGTCGCCCCTGTACTGGCTGCGCGAAGCGACACAGTGGCGCACCATGCGTTTCGGCCAGCGCACGACCTTGCCGCCGAACGAAGCCGTGCGCCACATCAACCTGTTTGAAGCGCAGGCGTACTGCGCCTGGGCGGGGCGCCGCCTGGCGACCGAGGCGGAATGGGAGTATGCTGCGCTGTCCGGCCATCCGCGCTTTCACTGGGGCCAGGTGTGGGAGTGGACGGCGACGCCGTTCGAGCCGTATCCGGGCTTTGCGGTGGATGCCTGGCGCGAGTATTCCGCGCCGTATTTCATGCAGCACCAGGTGCTGCGCGGCGCCGCCTTCGCCACGCCGCCGCGCCTGCATTCGGCCCGCATGCGCGCCTTCCACGCGCCCGAGCGGGGCGACGTCTTTGCCGGCCTGCGCACCTGCGCCTGGTAAGCACGCAAAGAGTAGTAACCATTTCAGGAATACTTTTGAGTACAGATAACGCCCCGCAGTTCATTCCCAAACGCATCACGCCCACGCCGGAACAGGTCGCCATCCAGACGGCGCAAAAGAAAGTGGTGCTGATCGACGCCAATGCCGGCGCGGCCAAGACGACGACCCTGGCCCTGCGCCTGGCCGAGGCGCTGCACCGGGGCCGCGCGCCCGAACGCATGCTGGCCCTAGTATTCACCGAGGCGGCGCGCGTGGCCCTGCGCCAGCGCCTGCTGGAAGTGGGCGTGCCGCTGGGCGTCGTCAAGCGGCTGACCGTCGACACTTTCGACGCCTTTGCCGCCAGGGTGCTGTTGCAGCTGGAAAACATGCAGGTGGCAGCCATGCGCAGCGATGAAGAGTTGCGCCCGGTTGCCTGGGAAGCACTGGAAGTCGTGTCGGAAAAGTATGCTCACCGTTATCCGCTGGAAATCAATACGACCAACGGGGCGATTGCCGAGTTTTTGAAACTGCAATTGCGCACCAAGGCGCGCCTGGATTTTCAGAATCCCGACTTCGAGAGCAATTCCCTGGACGACAATCTGGAGCTGCTGGGCATGTCGCGCACGCACTATCTGTGGCTGCGCGAATACGAAGGCTTGCGCGGCGCCGACACGGGCGACATCCAGTTCCGCGCGCCGTTCGACGCCACCTACGACCTCGTGCGCATGCTCGACGGCGACGAGCCGCTGCGCCAGCAATTGCCCGCCTTCCAGATCATCGTCGCCGATGAATTGCACGATTTGAACGAAGCGTCGTTCCGGCTGCTGACCATGCTGATACGCCGCGGCAACGCGTTTTTCTGCGGCGCCGGCGACAAGGACCAGGTCATCTACACGTGGTCGGGCGCCGACCACCGCTTCTTGCGCCAGCGCTTTGAGCAAGAGTTTCCCGCTTTGCAGCGCTTGCCGCTGACGGCCTCCTACCGCTATGGCCCGCAGCTGGCGCACGCCGTGGGTGTGCTGAAAAACAAGGCCAGCGTCTCGGCCCTGTCGCGCGCCACCCACATCGAGCTGCTCGAGTACGACCATGCGCAGCCGCAAGCGTGCAGCGCCCAGCTGATCGCCGCGCTCGAACACGCGCATGCGGGCACGACGGCCATCTTGCTGCGCGACCGCGACCAGGCGATCCGCGTGGAAACGGCGCTATTCCAGAGCGGCATCGCGTATGGCCTGGTGGACATGAATAGCTATCTGCTGAGCCTAGAGGTGCTGATGCTGCGCGGCATGGTCGCCATCGCCCGCAAGGATTTGCACGCGATCAAGAGCGGCCCGCGCCGCGGCGAAATCCTCGAAGCCCTCGTAGCCTTCGCGGAAATCCCGTTTACGCGCACGGAATTGCAGCAAGCCAAGGCCGACGTGGCCAACTATCCCGACTTGCTGGAAGGTTTCTTGACGAACCAGCTGGCCAAGTCGCAGAACCAGGACAAGGCGGCGCTGACCCTGGCCGCCGTCGATTACCTGCGCGCGCTGCCTCCCGACGCCCTGGCGGGCGACGCCCTGCAGCACATCTTTGACTTGATGCAGTTGGAACAGACGGCGCGCCGCATCTATGTCGATCCGGCGCAGGCCAGAGTGGTGGCCCGTTCCCTGCACGGCTTCATTGCCGTGTGCCGCGAAGCGGGCGTGGCGCTGGGCGGCTTTGCCGGCTGGCTGGGCGAGATGGAAGAAGCCGTGACGGTTTCGACCGGCAAGGCCAAACTCGTCATCGCCTGCATCGACCAGATCAAGGGCCTCGAATACCACCACGTGATTTTGCCTTACCTGGCCGTCGACGAATTTCCGCGCAGCAAGACCGACCCGCTGGAAGAGGAAAACCGTTTCTATGTGGCCGCCACCCGCGCGCGCGACAGGCTCACCTTGCTGACGCCGCAAGACCCTGCTTACCAGAGCCGCTACATCGCCGCCCTGCAGCTCAAACAGAAGATTGTTGCGCCCAAGTCATAGATCTTTTGCTGAATGTCTACTTTTTGCGAAGGCGGAAACGGCGCATACTTTGTCGGACTGATCACAATCGATCTGAACTTACAAAGGAGGAACGACGCCTAACAAAACCGTAGCGAGCGGCGATGATTTGTGGCTAAGAAGCGCAACCGTGCTAGAGCACGGTGAGCATCGCAGGCCGCAAAGCGCGACGCGCAGTAGGTTTTGTTTGGCGTCCACGGCATGAAAGTGTTTTTGACAGGCGCAGCAGGTTTCATCGGTAGTTCCATCGCGGCGGGCCTCGTGCGCGCCGGCCATCAGGTCACGGGCCTCGTGCGCAAACCGGAACAGGTGGCCGAACTGGCCAAGATCGGCGTGTTGGGCGTGCAGGGCGAGTTGAATGACCGCGCATTGCTCATCGAGCAGGCGAGGGCGGCGGACGCCGTCATCAACGCGGCCAGCAGCGACCACCGGGGCGCCGTCGAGGCGATCCTCGACGCTCTGACTGGCAGCAACAAGCCTTTCCTCCATACCAGCGGTTCGTCCATCGTGGGCGACGCCTCGGGCGGCGAGGGCACGCAGCAGATCTATTATGAAGACAAGTTGCCGGCGCCCACGGCCGACAAGGCGGCCCGCGTCGCCATCGACGACCTGGTGCTGGCCAGCGCAGGCAAGGGCGTGCGCGCCAGTGTGCTGTGCAACACCCTGATCTACGGCCATGGCGCCTTGCCGCGCGACAGCGTGCAACTGCCCCGTCTGCTCAAGCAGGCACGCAAGAGCGGCATCGTGCGCCACGTGGGACCGGGCCGCAACATCTGGTCGAACGTGCATATCGACGACGTCGTCAGCCTGTATTTGCTGGCCCTGGAAAAGTCGCCTGCCGGCACGTTTTACTTTGTCGAATCGGGCGAAGCGGCCTTCCGCGACATGACGGCCGCCATCGCCAAGGCACTGGACCTGGGGCCCGCGCAGGATTGGCCGCTGCCCGAGGCGATAGCCGAATGGGGCTACGAGATGGCTTCCTACGGCCTCGGTTCCAACAGCCGCGTGCGCGGCGAGCGGGCGCGCAAGCTGCTGGGCTGGCAGCCGCAGGGACCGTCCGTGCTGGCATGGATAGCCAATGACATGCTGCACCCGCCGCATGCCATCGGCGTTTGATGCAGCTCAGCAAAACCTCATCAGTGTGCGCTAGCGAACGGTGCTTTGTGGCGATCGGGAGTATGATGGCTTTGCTTGGTTGAGACGCACTGCCGTGAAGTTGGCGGCATGTTCGATCTTCCAGCAGGTCAGCCGGTCGCCTCAAGGATCGGCACCAGATTTCCGTCGCCGGCGCGCGTGCGCCGTGCGGCGGTGCACTGCAACTCCAGGTCGCGGTGTGGACTGCGAACCCCTTCAAGGCCGGCTCTAGCCGGTCTTTTTTTTGCCCGTTGTTTCCGTCGCTGCGCCATTCACCGCTGTCTTTCCGCCATTCGCCGAAGCGGTGTTTTCCCCCGTCCGAAATCCGCGTATCTTTACGATCAACCAACTTCAAGGGGTGACCGTGAAACCTGAACCAGCTTATTGCCGCCGTACCCAGCTGCTGTGGGGCGTGCTGCTGATCGCCACCGGCGCCATCATCCTGCTGGACCGGCTCGATATGATCTATCTCCACGATTACTATTCACTATGGCATTATTGGCCGGTGATACTGGTCGTTTTCGGCTTGAACAAGCTGCTCACGCCAGTGTCCGCCAAGCAGGTATTGAGCGGTCTGTGGCTGATCTTCTTCGCCGCCTGGTGGTATGTATCGTATGAAGAACTGTGGAACTTGAGTTTTTATAACAGCTGGCCCGCCTTGCTGATCGCCTGGGGCGTGGGCCTTGTGCTGGAGCCGCTGTTGAACAAACATTTTATTGCCTACCGGGAGTCCGAGCATGAAAAATAAACCGCCGCTGCACTCGCCATCGCAGATCGTGCTGGGCGTCATCGTCATCGGCCTGGGACTGTTGTTCCTGCTCGATAACCTCGGTTTCATCGATGTGCGCTACACCTTCCGTTTCTGGCCCACGGCGCTGATCGTGTTTGGCCTGCTGAAACTGTCGCAAAGCCGCAGCGCGAACGGTTATTTATTGGGCGGCATGCTGGTGCTGCTGGGCGTGGCCTGGACCCTCAAGCACATGGGCATCTTCTACATGAACTGGGACTTGCTGTGGCCCCTGCTGATCATCGGTCTGGGCGTGGCCGTGGTGTCGAAGTCCCTGCCCGGCGCGCAGCAGCGCCAGCGCCGCCGGCGCTTTGCCGCGCAGCAGGATGGAAGCGCTGCGCCCGACTCGTTCGGCCAGGCCAGGAATGGCGCCGTGTCGCTGGACAAGAATGCCGCCGATGCCACTGCGGCGCCCGGCGCCGGCGGGCAGGCGGACGATGACAGCATCATCGAAGTGACGGCCATCCTCGGCGGCTACGTGCGGCGCGTGTCGTCGCAGCGCTTCAAGGGCGGCGATATCAATGTCATCATGGCCGGCTGCGAAATCGACTTGCGCCAGGCGTCGATCGAAGGCGAAGCCGTGCTCAACGTATTTGCTCTGTGCGGCGGCGTCACCATCAAGATTCCGCCCGACTGGAGCGTCGTGCTGCAGGGCACGCCCATCCTCGGCGGCTTCGAAGAAAAGACCATCGTGCCGCCGAACCAGAACAAGCGCCTGTATGTGACGGGCTACGCCATCATGGGCGGCCTGGAAATCCGCAACTAGGCGCGCATGTCGGGGCCCTTGTCGAAGCGGCGCAGCGCCGTGGTGGTGTTCCTGGTCTGCATCGCGCTGGGTCTGGCCCTGGCCTTTATTCTGGCCAGGGTGGCGCACGCGCCCTGGCTCAATGCCGTCGTGCTGGTGGTGCCTGCCACGCTCGTGTATGCGATCGGCTCGGGGTTTTCCGCGTTTTACCTGTGCCGCGCCTACCCCTTGCATGCCCGCCATCCGCTCGCCATCGCCGGCGTGGTGGGCGTGGCGGCCCTGTTCGCGGGCTTGTTGTGGGCCACCCTGCTGCAATTTCTGAATAGCGTCAGCCTGTTGCTGGAGCTGCGCTGGCTGGGCGTGAACCTGACGCAATCGCTGCTGGCCCTGTTCTTCGGCCTGGGCGTGCTGCTGTATTGCCTCGCTGCCGCAGTGCATTATCTGTTGCTGGAATTCGTGCGCGCCAGGATGGCCGAGCAGCGGGGGCTGGAAGCGCAGCTGACGGCGCAGGAAGCGCAATTGCGCATGCTGCGCACGCAAATCGATCCGCATTTCCTGTTCAACAGCTTGAACTCCATCAGCGCCTTGACGTCTATCGATGTGGCGGGCGCGCGCCAGATGACGGTGCAACTGGCCAGTTTCTTTCGCCAGAGCCTGAGCCTGGAAGCGCACAAGCACATCACCGTGGAACAGGAACTGGTGCTGATCCGCCATTTTCTTGCCATCGAGCACGTACGTTTTGGCGAACGCCTGCAAGTGGCGGAAAGCATCGACACTGCCGCGCTGGCGTGTCTGCTGCCGCCCATGCTGATACAGCCGCTGGTGGAAAATGCCGTCAAGCATGGTATCTGCGGCTTGACGGAGGGCGGCCTGATCGCCATCGAGGCCCGGCGCGCAGGCAGCCTGCTGCAGATCACCGTGCGCAATCCGGTTGATGCAGATCAAGGGCCTGCCCGCGGCAATGGCGTGGGCCTGGAAAATGTGCGCCAGCGCCTGGCCGGCGCGTATGGCCACGAAGCCAGCGTGCACTGGGGCCGGCGCGACGGCCAGTTCGAAGTGATGATTTCCATGCCGGCGCAGACCGGCGACACGGAGGAAGCATGATGCAGGCAAGAATGCGGGTCGCCATCGTTGACGATGAGCTGCTGGCGCGCAGCGTGTTGCGCGAATATCTGGCGCGCCACGACGATATCGACATCGTGGCCGAGTGCGCCAACGGCTTCGAGGCCGTCAAGGCCATCGCGGAGCTGGAACCGGAACTGGTGTTTCTCGACATCCAGATGCCACGCCTGGACGGTTTTGAAGTGGCGGAACTGATCGGCGCAAAGACGCGCTTGATCTTTGTCACGGCCTATGACCAGTACGCCTTGAAGGCCTTCGAATGCCATGCGCTGGATTACCTGCTCAAACCGTTCAGCGAACAGCGCTTCGACCAGGCGCTTGCCCATGCGCGCGCCAGCCGCAGCACGCCCGAGACGGTGCTGACGGTGGCGCGCGAAGCGGCCACGCGCGCAGCGCCACTGGACCGCGTGCTGATACGCGACGGCGCCAAGGTCCACGTCATCGCCAGCGCGTGCATCGATTACATCGAGGCGCAAGATGACTACATCAGCATCCGCTCCGAGGGCAAGTCCTACCTGAAAAGCCAGACCTTGGCGGAGCTGGAAACCCAGCTCGACCCCGCCAAGTTCCTGCGCGTGCACCGGTCATACCTGCTCAATATCGACGGCATCCGCCGCATCGAGGCGGCAACGAAAGACAGCCACGTGGCCATCCTGCGCGACGATACGAGGATACCCGTGAGCAAGGCGGGGTATCAGAAGCTGAGGTTACTGGTGGGCTAGCATGTTCTGTGGCGGAGATACTTAATCATTTAAGCATGATATCATCTGGAGGTGATTGTGAACGCGCCGAGGACATGGCCGGTCTCGTTTCACGATGATTTCGACGCGGAATTCGATGCTTTGCCGATAGATGTCCAGGATGAATTACTGGCGAGTGCCGATGCGCTGTCGAAGCTGGGCCCGGCTGCCGGACGGCCTCATGTCGGTACGTTGAAGAACCCTGAACACCCGAACATGAAAGAGCTGCGTTTCAAGGCCAACAACGGGGCAGAGGTGTGGCGCGCGGTCTTTGCTTTCGATACAAGGCGAGAGGCGGTCATTCTGGTTGCGGCAGCCAAGCAAGGTGTCGATGAGGCCAGGTTTTACAGGGATTTGTTATCCAAGGCCAATGCACGCTACGAGCAACACCTCAAAAAACTGGATGCTGCGAAAGCAAGGCAGGACAAAGGCAGCAGGTGATTTTAGGAACAGGAGTTTGCCATGGGAAGAAATCTGAACGACATCATCCACAGTTTGCCGGCCGAGCGGCAGGCAAAAATTGCGGCTTTGTCCCAGGAAAAGATGCAAGAAATGATAGCGCACGCCGCCACGCTGACGGATTTCCGCAAGGCCGTGGGCAAGACCCAGGCGGAGGTTGCCAGGGAACTCGGGATTCAACAGCATGCCGTTTCGCAACTGGAAAAGCGTAGCGATACCTATGTATCGACCTTGCGCCGGTTTCTGCAATCGCTGGGCATGACATTGGAACTGTCGGTCGTTGCGCAAAACGGCGTTCGTATCGAACTGCAGAATTTTCTGCGCAGCCAGGAAGTTGATGCCGATGTCGATGACAGCGGACTTCCTGCGTCTGCGATCCCTCCAGGAAAACGGAAAGCCGGCGTGTCGCGCAAGCGGGCTGGCAATACCTGAAGAGATTATTCACCGGCCAGTTGCACATCCCACCACGTGGGCAAGAGCTGGCGGATTTCCGGGCGGGAAAAACGGTCGTCGATCAGGTAGACGACGCCCTTGTCCGATTGCGTGCGGATGACCCTGCCTGCCGCCTGCACCACCTTTTGCATGCCCGGATACAGATACGTGTAGTCGTAGCCGGCGCCGAAGATGTCGCCCATGCGCCGTCGGATCTGTTCGTTGACGGGATTGATCTGCGGCAAACCCAGGGTGGCGATGAAGGCGCCGATCAGGCGCGCGCCGGGCAAGTCGATGCCTTCTCCAAACGCGCCGCCGAGCACGGCAAAGCCGATGCCGCGCGTGTCCAGGCCGAAACGGCCCAGGAATTGTGCGCGGGCAGCGTCGTCCATGCGGCGCGGCTGTTGCCAGAGAGGCACGTCCGGGTAATGCTGGGCGAACAAGTGGGCCGTCTTTTCCATGTAGTCGAAGCTGCTGAAGAAGGCCAGGTAATTGCCCGGCGTTTCCGCGTATTGCTTCGCCATCAGCTGGGCGATGGGCAGCAGCGAGGCGGCGCGGTGCTGGTAGCGCGTGGAAATGCTGTCGGCCACGCGCACGGACAATTGCTCCGCCTGGAAAGGCGATTCCACGTCGACCCAGGCCGTGTTTTCCGGCATGCCGAGGGTGTCGCTGTAGTAATTCCACGGACTCAGGGTGGCGGAAAACAGGGCCGTGCTGTGGCTGGCCGCGAAGCGTTCCTTGAGGAATGGGGCGGGCACGATGTTGCGGATGCACACGGTGGTCCCCGTGTCCGTCTTGCTGACGTCGAACAGCGAATGCTCGCCAAAACTCTCTGCCAGGCGGTTGATCAGCAGCACGTCGAAATAAAAGCGCTGCAAGTCCTCGTCCAGCGCCGCCGCGTGTTCTGCCATGTAGTCGCCGATGGCCGTGGCCACCCCTTGCAGGGCGCCAAAGAATTTGTCGGGCAACGCCGCATGCACGTGGTAATCGGCATCTTGTTCTTTCAACAAGGCCGTCCACTGGCGCGAGAGGCGGTCCAGCGGCTTTTTCAAGCCCTCCGGTGCGAACTTGCGCAGCATTTTCAGGTCGATCTGCGCCAGTTCGGCCGAATACATGCTGCGCGCGCGCGACACCATATTGTGCGCTTCGTCGACCAGCACATTGACTTTCCAGTCGTGGGCCAGGGTCATGCTGTACAGCATCGCGCTGAGGTCGAAGTAATAATTGTAGTCGCCGATGACGACGTCGCTCCAGCGGGCCAGCTCCATGCCCAGGTAATACGGGCAAATACCTTGCTGCAAGGCGATGGCGCGCACGGCTTCCTTGTCCAGGATCAAACCGCTGGCGAGCGCCACCTCGCGCGCCAGCGGCAAGCGGTCGTAAAAACCCTTGGCCAGCGGACACGACTGGCCATGACAGGCTTTGTCAGGATGTTCGCAGGCGCTGCTCTTTGCGCTCAGTTCCAGCACGCGCAGGGGCAGCAGGGGCGCGTTATCCTTGAGGATGGCGCAGGCGTCGAGCGCCATCTGGCGTCCCGGCACCTTGGCGGCGAGGAAAAACAGTTTATCCAGGCCATGCGCGGCCGTCGCCTTGAGCATGGGAAACAGGCTGCCCACCGTCTTGCCGATGCCCGTCGGCGCCTGCGCCAGCAAGCCGCAGCCACGGCTGCTGGCCTTGTACATGGCTTCGGCCAGCTGGCGCTGCCCCGGGCGGAAGTCGGCATGGGGAAACGCCATGCTGGTCAGCTGTGCATCGCGGCTGGCGCGGTGCGCCAGTTCCTGCTCGGCCCAGTCGAGGAAGAGGGCGCAATGCTGTTCGAAGAAAAGGCGCAACGCCTCGGCCGTGCACTCTTCGTGCATGAGCGTTTCCTTCTGGCTGGCGATGTCGAAATACACGAGCGCCACGCGCAGCATGGGCAGGTTCAGCTGCTGGCACAGCAAATGGCCATAGATGCGCGCCTGCGCCCAGTGCAACTGGCGGTGGTTGGCGGGCATCGTGTCCAGTTCGCCCCGGTAAGTCTTGATTTCTTCCAGCTGGCGCCGCGCCGGGTCGTAGCCGTCGGCGCGGCCCCGCACGTGCAGGGGGCCGAAGTCGCCGGACAGGCTGATTTCGCGCTGGTAATCGTCGTCGCGCCGGCCAGTGACTGTGGCGTGCCCGGCCATGCCTTCCTGCGCCGTGGGAGACGGGGTGAAGCGCAAGTCCAGGTCGCCTGCCTTGGCCGTGAATTCGCACAGGGCGCGTACGGCGATCGTGTACTTCCTGACGCTCATGCGGCCGCCTCCCACTGCAGGTAGCACACGCTGACGGGCATGGCGTGTTCGGCGCAATACGCGATCCAGCGCAGCTGGTTGTCTTGCAGGCGGTCGCCCGGACCCTTGACTTCGATCATGCGGTAGCGCCGTTCGGCCGGCCAGAACTGGATTAAATCGGGAAAGCCGCTGCGGTTGCTTTTGATGTCGAGCAAGATACGCTCGAACGCCTTCTTCAGGTGGATGGCCGGGATGCAGGTCAGTGCCAGGTCCAGCAAGCCGTCGTCCAGCACGTCCCAGCTGACGAAGGGCGAGACGATACCGTGCTTGGCGGCAAGCGTGGCGCGGATGGCGGCGTGGTAGCTGCCGTCGTCCAGTTGCTCCAGGCAGGCGGCAAAGTCCAGGCTGCGGCGCTGGTAAAAATCGGCGCTGTGCAAGTCGGCCGGGCCACGGTGAAATGGGTGGAAGAAGGCGCCCGGCATGGCCTTGAAGATGGCGGGCCAGCAAAGCAGGCCGAACAGCGAGTTGATCAGGGTGTTTTCCACGTAGTACACGGGCGCGCCGTCCTGCATCAGGTGTTGCTGCACCACTCCTTCCACGTAGCACGCCTGTTCAGGGCAGGGCAGCCGCAGGTCGATGCGCTCCACGGCTGCTGCTGCGTTGGCCGCCTGCTTCGCATGGCCCAGCTTGCGCCGCAAACGGGGGGCCATGCGCAGCAGCAATTGCTGTTCCGCTTCGCTTTCCGGCGCGGCCAGGGCGATCAGCAGGCGTTCGTAGGCCGCTTGCGGCTGTTCATCTTTTTCCAGGACGCGGATGGCGCGGCCACGCGCGCCCGGATAGCGGCAATCGGCATAGGCGCGGTAGGCGGCCGGCCAGTCCTGGCATTTCTCCAGGTGCTGGGCGATCTGGAAGCGCAGCTTGTCGCGGCGGCTGGCCAGCCAGGTATTGTCCTCGGGTAATGGCAGCGCAGCCAGTTCCTGCAGCACCTCGGCGGCTGGCGCGCTGTCGTTGTAGCGTTCGCGGCACTGGTGCAGCACTTCATAGTGCTCGATATCCTGGCGCGTGCGAAAACCGCGCGAAGCGGGCGAGAATTCCACTTTTTCATACTGGTACACGCCCAGGTCGGACAGCACGAATTCCGACCAGTCCTGGTGATAGTTGCCAAAGTAAATCAGGCGCAAACGGTCGCACAGGGCTTGCAGGCCGAGGCGGTACAGCACGTCGCCGGAAGCGGGGTGCCAGGCGGAAAACGGCTTCTCATTCACATGCTGTTCGCGCAAGGTGTCCAATTGTTCCGCCTTGCGCGCCGCCTTCAGGGGCGCGGCGAGGTCGAAGGCCTGGGCGATTTCCGCTTTCAGCAGCAGCTCGAACAGCTCGTCTAGAGAAATGGCGGGATCGGCCACCACCCAGCCGGTGGCCAGCAAGGGCAGGGCGGCCGCGCGCGTGTCGCCGATTTCCGGGTAATTGAGCTTGCTTGCGCGAAACAAGCAACCCTTGCGCATGACGAGGCGCACGAACAGGGCGCGCGACGGCTGCGGCAGTGCGCCGAATGCGGCGATGAACTGCGTTTCCTCAACACTCAGCAGATCGGCGTAACGCGCGCTGATCCAGCTCAGCACGTCCTGGAAATTATCCAGATAGTACAGGGGATTTTCCAGGACTCTCAACATGGGTGCAATAGGGCAAGGTGATCGGTTTTACTGTGTTTATATACAGTTTAAACCTTCAGCCGCCGCTTGCCCAGCGATTTTATGTTCAGCCAGCCGTGCTGTAGGCAAAACAGCTGTCGAACTTTTCGTAGGGAATCAGCTCCACGCGCAGGCCGGCCAGTTCGATATCGCTCAGCAAGCCCCGGTGCGCTTCCTTGCGTCCCTTCGGCAACAGCACGTCGTAATCGATGATGTC
Source organism: Janthinobacterium sp. SUN033 (assembly GCF_030397595.1). NCBI lineage: Bacteria > Pseudomonadati > Pseudomonadota > Betaproteobacteria > Burkholderiales > Oxalobacteraceae > Janthinobacterium > Janthinobacterium sp. SUN033. Next base: position 373,722 of record NZ_JAPQNV010000003.1, on the reverse strand, counting down.
CCTGGCCAGCAACGCTTGCAGCACTTCGGCCTGGCGCGCCGTCAGGTAGCGCGCATGCGTGCCCAGGGTGTTTGCCAGTTGTTCCTTGAATTCCCCGTCGCTGACGTCGTTGTACGTATCCTGGTCGGCCATGCTGTTCAATAACATGTGAAACAGGAACTCCTGCAGGTTCTTTGCCAGGTATTGGGCTTCATCCTGGTCATGCCACAGCAGCACGACGGGCATGTCGCCGTCTTGCTGGCCAGACGCGAAAAAGCAGTAGTGGTCGCCCGCGCCCGTTTGCGCGAACGGGATGAAGCGGAAGGCGGGATCGATCTGCCGGTAATCGTCGGGATCGGCCAGTTCTTCCATGGCTGCCGCTGCGGCTTTGACGCTCAGCAACTCGAAATCGTCCGCATGCAGCAGCAGGGTGGGCCGCTCGGTCAAGGTGGGATAGACCAGCTTGTACCAGTCGGGGCCGTATTCGCCCACGGCCAGCATGCCGTCGCGGTCCAGCTGCCGGTACAGCGCAGGATAAGTGAAGCCGTGTTGCTGTTCAATTTCTGCCAGTGTCATGTTTGTCCTGTTCAACGTGAGTCATGCGGCAATGATAGCCGAGGCGATGGCGCGCACGGCTGGCCCCATGGCGACAATGATGCGCATAATTAATAAACATTTTAGTTTACTTATATGGCGTGCTCACGTAGTCTGGCCAGACCATTTCCATCGAGCCCGCATGAAAAACATCATCCTGATTTCCGCCGCCTGTTTGCTGGCGCTGCTGTCGACCATCGGCGCCTCCCTGCCGTACCCGATCCTGCCGCCCCTGTTCGCGGCCGAGGCGCCGAATGCCTTCAACAATTTCCTCGGCTTGCCATCGAAACTGCTGTTCGGCCTGGCGCTGACCATCAACCCGCTGGGCTTGCTGATCGGCTCGGCCTTGCTGGGGCCGCTGTCCGACCGCTATGGCCGCCGTCCCTTGCTGATGCGCACGGCCGTGGGCGCCGCCATCGGCCACGCCTTCACGGCCTGGGCGCTGGTGATCCAGTCCTATCCCCTGTTCATCGTCGCCCGTTTCATCACCGGTTTGCTGGAAGGTAACGGCGCCGTGGCCCGCGCCATGCTGGCCGACCAGCTGACGGGACCGCTGCGCCTGCGCGCCATGTCCTGGCTGAATGGCGCGTTTTACCTGGGCTGGCTGGTGGGGCCGATCCTGGCGGGCGCCACCCTGCATTGGGGCGTGACGGTGCCGTTCTGGATCGCCGCCGCCGCCCTGATGCTCGTTGCCGTGCTGGTGGCCGCGGGCTTGCCGCGCGAAACGCCCTCGTTATTGACGACGTCGTGGTGGCAAGTGGCGCGCGACCGCCATTCGCTCAATTTGCTGCGCCATGACGAGCTGCGCACCCTGTTCATCGTGCAACTGGCGCTGACTTGCGGCGTGGCCAGCTTTTACGAGTTCTATCCGCTGTGGCTGGTCGAGACGGCCAATTACCATGCGCAAGAGATTGCCTGGGTGAATGTCGGCCTGTGCGGCACGATGACCATCACCTCGCTGCTGGCGGGCGGTCCCAGCCGCCATGCACCGCTGCTGCGCGCCAGCTGGTATGCCTGCGGCGTGGCGCTGGCCGTGGGAATCTTGGCGCTGGGCAATATCTGGGTGGGCATCGCCGCCATCGTGCTGTTCGGCATTCCGAATGCGCTGTACAACACGGTGATCCAGGGCTGGTGCGCCGAGCGCTTCAGCGCGCACGGGCAGGGCGCCGTGATGGGCTTGCTGGCTACCACCTTTTGCATCGCCAACATCGTCGTCGCCCTCAGCGGCTCCGTGCTGACCCTGATCGATACGCGCCTGATCCTCGTCGCGGGCGCCTGTTCTGCCGCCTGGGCCGCGTGGCGCATGGCCGCCTGGCGCCGCCAGCTGGCCGGCGCCGTCGATGCCGAGGCCGTGGCATGAATACGTCCGAGCAGACGCTGTTCTTGCTGAAGATGCGCGGGCCGCAGACGGCGCAGCAGCTGGCGGCCTTGCTCGATATCACCTCCATGGGCGCGCGGCGCCAGCTGGAAGCGGCGCAGGACAAGGGCCTGGTGGCTTGCGGGGACGTGGCCGACAAGGTGGGGCGCCCGTCGCGGCGCTGGCAGCTGACGCCAGCGGGTCACGCGCGCTTTCCCGACCGCCATGCCGACCTGACCCTGGAATTGATCGCGCAAGTGAAAACCCTGTTCGGCGACGAGGGGCTGGATAGACTGATCGGCGCGCGCGAGCGCAGCAGCGAAGCCGCCTACGGCAAGCTGATCGACCCTGGGCTTGATCTGGCGCAACGGGTGGACAGCCTGGCGCGGGCGCGCGACGGCGAAGGTTATATGGCCCATGCGGAACCGCAGGACGATGGCAGTGTCTTGCTGGTGGAAAACCATTGCCCGATCTGTGCGGCCGCCAAGGCGTGCCAGAATTTCTGCCGCGCCGAGCTGGCCATCTTTCAGCGGGTATTGGGGGGCGATTGCACGGTGGAACGCAGCGAATATCTGCTGGAAGGGGGGAGGCGCTGCGTGTACCGGATCATACCTATCGGGACCTGAGGAATCAGGCCCCGATAGCTGCGAACGGACTTCTTGTCAAATTACTTCTTGGCAGCCTTCGGCTTGGCGGCAGGCGTTGCCTTTTCAGCCGCGGCGGTGGCGCCGCCCGTCGCCTTTTCCGTGGCTTGCGCCACTTGCGCGCTGGCCTTGGCGATCTGCTCTTCCACTGTTTTCACGGCCTGTTTCGTGGCCTTGGTCACTTGTTCGTAGCCGAGGAAGGCGTTGTCGATGGCGGCCTTGACGATGGCGACGGCGTTTTCCGAGCCTGGCGGCACGTTTTTCGTCACGTCGTAGATCAGGGCGCTCAAATTGCTTTTCGCTTCGGCTACATGGGCTTCGGCGGCCGTCGTGAATTCCGTGTGGATTTCCTTGATGATGTCGTCGAGTTGCTGTTTATACGCTTTCGCGCCGGCCACGCCCGGTTGCAGCTGGGCAGCGGCGGCGGCCATGGCGGCCTTCGGATCCTTGGCCTGGCTGATTTCCTTGCTGGCGGCCAGGCCATCCTCGATGCCGGACTTGGCGGTGGCCATGTTCAGCGCCAAGACCTGTTCCACGCCTTGCACGGCCTTGGAGGTGAGGGTGTTGAAGGTCATCAGCTGGAATTCAAACAGGGCCTTGGTGGCCGTTGCGAATTGTTCGGGATTCGTAAACATGTGGTCTCCTCGGTTTGAATAGATACGTTCTTATCGTTCCATACTCTTTCGACGCCGCATTGCCATCGCTTGCTCTCAAGCCGGTGCCCCGTGTGGTCATGGCCCCATTATTTAACAAGCGCCGGTTTTTCGCAACGGCTATCTTTGTACGGTCCCGAGGCCAGTTCCCAGCCAAATCCCAGGGTCGATTGGGCGCACGACAGGGTGCCGTCGATCTTGCTGCGCCATTTGTACCAGGGGGCAGGTCCGGCCATTGCGCCAGCGCAAACTGCCAGCAGGGCAGTGGCGATAAGGTATTTCATGGGTGCTCCGAAAGAAATGCTTGCTGGCATTGTAGCGCGCCTGCCCGTCAGGGGGCGGGCGCTTGCGGCGCGGCGGCGGGCAGCTGCAGGGTGAAGGTGGTGCCGCTGCCGTCGCCGGTGCTGCTGGCAACATGGATATGGCCGCCCAGCACGCCCGTGACGATGTTGTGCGCCACGTGCAGGCCCAGGCCCGACCCGCCGGAACCGAGCTTGGTCGTGAAGAAGGGGTCGTAGACATGCACGAGGTCATCGGCGGCGATGCCCACGCCCGTGTCGGCGATGGACAGGGTGATCGTCTGCCCGTCGTCGCTGCCGCGCGCGGCGATGGCGATGGTGCCGCCGCTGCGGCCCTCGAAGGCGTGGCGCAGGCAGTTTTCCAGCAGGTTGCTCAGGACCTGGCCCAGCGGACCCGGATAGCTGTCCATGGCCAGGCCTTCGGGCACGTCCTGCGTCAGGCTCAGGCCGGCGGCCTTGAGCGGCGTCGACATGGGCAGCATCAGTTCGGCGATGAACTGGCGCAGCAGGAAGTGGCGGCGCTGCGAGCTGGCGCGGTCGACGGCGATCTGCTTGAAGCTCGACACCAGGTCGGCGGCGCGCTGCAGGTTGCGCAGCATGATGGCGTCCGCCTCGCTGGCCTGGGTCAGGTAGGCGCCCAGTTCGGAGCGGCGCAAGCCGTCGAGGAAGCTGGCCTGGATTTCGCGCGTGCGCTCGGCCATAGTGGTGGCCACCACCAGGCCGTTGCCGATCGGCGTATTGAGTTCGTGCGCGATGCCGGCCACCAGCGCACCCAGCGCGGCCAGCTTGTCGCGGCGCACCAGTTCTTCTTGCGTGATGGACAGGTTTTCCAGCGCGGCGGCCAATTCGAGGTTCATTTGCTCCGAGTGTTCCTTGGCCTGCGTCAAGGCGGCCGTGCGTTCGGCCACCAGCTCTTCCAGGTGGGCGCGGTGGCGCTGCAGCTCGCGTTCGTGGCGCATGCGGCCAATCGCGATGCCGGCCAGGTCGGTGGCCGTGTCGATCAGCTCCAGGTCGCGCGCATCGGGCTGGCGCACTTCGCGGTAGTACATGGCGAAGGAACCGAGCACAGTGCCATCCTGGCCGAAGATGGGGCGCGACCAGCAGGCGCGCAAGCCGAATGGCGCCGCCAGTTCGCGGTAGGGCGCCCACAGCGGATCGCGCATGATGTCGGTGACGACCACCGGTTCGCGCAGGAACATGGCCGTGCCGCAGGAACCCACGCCGGGGCCGATGGCCACGCCTTCGAGCAGGGCCATGTATTCGGCCGGCAGGCTGGGGCCGGCCGCGCTATGCATGTGGATGCCGTCGTCGTCGAGCAGCATGATGGAGCACAGTACGCCGCGCGACTGGCCTTCGATCAGCAGCAGCAAGTGGTTCAGGGTGGGGATCAGCGGCGCGCCCTTGGCGACCATTTCCAGCAGGGCGCTCTGGCCCGAGCGCATTGCTTCGGCGAGGTTGCGTTCGGTCAAGTCGATGATGCGTGCATGCACCAGCTGGCGGCCGGGCACGGACAGGCGCATCAGGCGGATTTCGCAGGCGATCGGGTGGCTGTCGCGGTGGCAGCAGCTGGCGCGGAAGACGACGATCTTGCCTTGCAAGGTATCGCGGATCTTTTCTTCCAGCAGTTGCGGCGAGGCGCGGCCATCGCTCTGGTGCCTGGGGAACAGCGGCTCCATGCCGCCTTGCAACAGCTCGGCCAGCGGCATGCCGAACAATTCTTCGGCCAGGTGGTTGGCGTCGATCAGCAGGCGGTTGTCGATATCGAACAGCAGCACGGCGTCGGGCGAACCGGCCAGGATGGAGTGGTAATTGACTTCCAGCGTTTGCGGATGCAGGGGGCGCGGCGGCGTGGCGGCGCGCGGCGCGGGCGCCTCGGCCTTGTGCAGCGCCAGTTCCATGAGGATTTTTTCCGCCACGTCGCGCGCATTGAAGGGCATCTTGATGTAGTCGGAAGCGCCGGCACCCACGCTGCGGCCTTGCTCTTCGGCGCTGGGGGTGGCCGACATCAGCAGCAGGGGCACGCCGTGGCGTCCGCCCGCATTGCGCAGACGCATGCAAGTGGCGCCGATATTCGTGCCCGCCAGGGCCGCGTCGAGCAGGATCAGGTCCGTGCCGCCGGCCGCCAGTTCCACGCCTTCGTCGATATCGCCCGCCAGCCCCGTGCCCAGGTTGTGCCGGTCCAGCACATACAGCAGTTCGCGCACATCGTTCGGCGAATTGCTGACCAACAGCACATTGGCCCGGTCAGTGATGGAAGAAATCAACTGGTTCATGGTGTCGCGCCCTTACGCGTTTCATGGGCCTAGTATTACATCAAGGCAAGTAGGAGTAAACGATAATTCTTGATGACCAAAAGCAACCTGTTCAAGCCGCATTTAGCGCTGCTGGTGCCGCTTCCAGGTCGGCGCGTGCCTGTTCGATGCGCGGGTAATTATCCTCGATCCAGTCGACCAGCACGGCCAGGCGTTCGGCCGCCTCGCGTCCCAGCGGCGTGAGGCTGTATTCCACCTTGGGCGGGATCACCAGGTAGGCCTGGCGCAGCACGAAGCCGTCGCCCGCCAGCGCTTCCAGGGTTTGCGCCAGCATTTTTTCGCTGACGCCGCCCACTTCGCGGCGCAGTTCGCTGAAGCGCCGCGTGCCGCTCAGCAGCAGTACCAGCACCAGCACGGCCCAGCGGCTGGTCAGGTGGCTGAGCACGGCGCGCGACGGGCAGGCGGCCGCCAGCAGGTGCGCGCCCTGGTTTTGGCGGGCGAGGGCGGCGCGCAGGCTGGCGCCGGGAGTGTCTGTGGACATGATAGTTGGCCTTCGAAGTTTGGTATCCAAGAGTACTTACCAAAAGGTACGTACTTACAATTGGTAAGTAATAGTCCTATTATAGGGTTTTACCACCCACGTACCAAGGAGAAATCATGATCGTCATCACCGGCGCCACAGGCAACCTGGGCCAGCACGTCATTGCCAGCCTGCTCAAATCCGTCCCTGCAGCCAACATCATCGCCGCCGTGCGCAACCCGGCCAAAGCCGCCAGCCTGGCGGCACTGGACGTGCAAGTGCGCCAGGCCGATTACAACGATGGCGCCAGCCTCGATGCGGCGTTCAAGGGTGCAACGAAAATCCTGCTGATCTCGTCGAGCGAAGTGGGCCAGCGCGCGCAGCAGCACCAGAACGTCATCGATGCGGCCAAGCGCGCCGGCGTGGCCCTGCTGGCCTATACCAGCGTCTTGCGCGCCGACACGTCTCCGCTGGGCCTGGCCGCCGAGCACGTCGTCACGGAAGCGGCCATCCGCGCATCCGGCCTGCCATACACTTTCCTGCGCAACGGCTGGTACCTGGAAAACCATACGGAACACCTGGCGCCCGTGCTCGAGCATGGCGTCGTGCTGGGCGCGGCGCAAAACGGGCGTTTTTCGTCCGCCGCGCGTCTCGACTACGCGGCAGCCGCCGCTGCCGTGCTGACGGCGGCCCAGCCGCAAGCCATCTATGAACTGGCGGGCGACCAGGGCTTTACCCTGGCGGAATATGCGGCCGAAGTGGCGCGCCAGTCGGGCAAGGCGATCGCGTACAAGGATATGCCGCAGGCGGACTTCAAGGCGGCGCTGGTGGGCGTGGGCGTGCCGGAAGGCTTTGCCGACTTGCTGGCCGATTCCGATGCGGGCGCGGCCAAGGGCGGCCTGGAAGACCATGGCAAGCAATTGAGCGCGCTGATTGGCCGTCCGACGACGAGCCTGCATGACGCCGTGAAGGCGGCGCTGGCCAAATAAGGGGAGGGTGCCGCAGGGATGCGGCATTCTAAAATCATTCTGGAATGAAAAAAGCCGCAAACTCGTGAAAGTTTGCGGCTTTTTTGCGAATTAGGTAATGGTGCCCACGAAGGGACTCGAACCCCTACACCCGAAGGCACATGGACCTGAACCATGCGCGTCTACCAATTCCGCCACGTGGGCACTGATGCTGCTACTGCTATATCTCACTACTGTACTGCGGACTACAACGAAAACGACTCGTTGCTGGTGGTGCCCACGAAGGGACTCGAACCCCTACACCCGAAGGCACATGGACCTGAACCATGCGCGTCTACCAATTCCGCCACGTGGGCATTGTGCTGCTTTTACTGCTATCGACTACTTTACTGCGGATCACAACAATGAACAACTTGTTGCTGGTGGTGCCCACGAAGGGACTCGAACCCCTACACCCGAAGGCACATGGACCTGAACCATGCGCGTCTACCAATTCCGCCACGTGGGCATTGTTACTGCTTGCTGCTTGTCGCTGCATGTTCTGCAGCGAGGACAAAATCATAAGGGCTGGCGCGCATTCGGTCAATCAACATTTTGCACTTTTCTGCAAGAAACATGTTTTTTCGCCTGAAAAGGGCTTTTCCCTATGAGAAAAGGCTGAATCTGCCTATTTTTTCAGCGTTTTTGATGACGCATGGCGTTCGCTGGAGTGCGGGGAGTGAATGTCATCGCCTGGCAGGTGCGTGGCGATTGCGGGGAGGGGGATTTTCGTTTCGGAAATGAAAAAAGCCGCAAACTCGTGAAAGTTTGCGGCTTTTTTGCGAATTAGGTAATGGTGCCCACGAAGGGACTCGAACCCCTACACCCGAAGGCACATGGACCTGAACCATGCGCGTCTACCAATTCCGCCACGTGGGCACTGATGCTGCTGTGACTTACTACATTTTACTGCTCGAGTACTTGTTGAAAAATAACTTCACAACAATTCTGCTATTATAGCGACTTGAAGAGTTTTGCGCCAGATGAGCTTTCGCTCCATACTGCACATCAACCCTGTACCGCTTTCCTGCAACTGCATCCCCGTTAAGGTTTGTCGCTGCAAGAGACCGAGATTATAGAGCAATATTTGCCGAAGTCAAATGCATTGCGCAGCTTTTCTCCTTTTTTTCATCGGCGGGGCACTTGTTCGGTTTCCGCTACGCTGTCCGTTAGGCAAACCAAGGCGTCCTCCGGTACACTACCGGACATCACCGTGTCAATATTGACGGTGATGTCATCGGTCTTTGTCTTCCGTTTGATCACTGTCAATAACAACTATAGAAATACTTTTGAGCCAAAATACCCACACCATCCCCAGCCGGGAGGACATTCTCGGCATATTCCGCAGCGTCAGCGCGCCTCTCGACCCGCAGTCTCTCGGGAAAACGCTGCAAGTGCATGCCGATTCCATGGATGTCCTGGTCCGTCGCCTGAAGGCGATGGAGCGCGACGGCCAGCTCAAGTCTGACGCCAGCGGTGTTTTCAGCCTGGCCGACCAGAGCGCGCTTGTCGCCGGTCGCGTCACCAGCCACCGCGACGGCTTCGGCTTTGTCATTCCCGACGACGCCAGCGCCGACCTGTTCCTGCCTGAGAAAGAAATGCAGAAAGTACTGCATGGCGACAAGGTCATGGCCCGCATCGTCGGCACGGACCGCCGCGGCCGTCCGGAAGGCACGATCGTCGAAGTCACCTACCGCGCCAACACCCACGTCATCGGCCGCCTGATCCAGGAAAACGGTACCTGGGTCGTGGCGCCGGAAGACCAGCGCATCGGCCAGGACATTTTGGTTACCGGTTCGGTGGGCAAGGCGAAAGCGGGCCAGATCGTCAGCGTCGAGCTGACCGAGCAACCGATGCGCTTCAAGCAGCCGGTCGGCAAGATCGTCGAAGTGCTCGGTGCGCTCGACGATCCCGGCATGGAAATCGAGATTGCCGTACGTAAATTCAACGTGCCGCACGTCTTTTCCGCCGCCGCCTTGAAGCAAGCTGAAAAGCTGCCCTTCGAAGTGCGCGCCGCCGACCTGAAAGACCGTGTCGACCTGCGCGACGTGCCTTTGGTAACCATCGATGGCGAAGACGCGCGCGATTTCGACGATGCCGTGTATTGCGAACCCGTCAAGATCGGCCGCGCCAACTGCTTCCGCCTGATCGTGGCGATTGCCGACGTCAGCCATTACGTGAAACCGAACGACGCGCTCGATATCGACGCGTTGGAGCGCAGCACGTCCGTCTACTTCCCGCGCCGCGTCATCCCGATGCTGCCGGAAAAGCTGTCGAATGGCCTGTGCTCGCTGAACCCGGCCGTCGACCGTTTGACCCTCGTCTGCGACGCCGTCGTCAGCGACAAGGGCGAGCTGAAGGCGTACCAGTTCTATCCGGCCGTCATCCATTCGGCCGCGCGCCTGACCTACGACGAAGTCGCTGCCGTGCTGGGCAACACCAAGGGACCCGAAGCGGCGCGCCGCGCGGACATCCTGCCGCACCTGCAAAACCTGGAAGCCGTCTACCGCGCCTTGCTGAAAGCACGCACGGAGCGGGGCGCCATCGATTTCGAGACGACGGAAACGTATATCGTCTGCAATAGCGCCGGCAAGATCGAAAAGATCATCCCCCGCACGCGCAACGAAGCGCACAAGATCATCGAAGAGTGCATGCTGGCGGCCAACGTTTGCGCGGCCGATTTGTTGCTGCGCAACAAGCATCCAGGCACCTACCGCATCCATGCCAGCCCGACCAAGGAAAAGCTCACGCAAGTGCGCACCTTCCTCAAGCAAGTGGGCCTGAACCTGACGGGCGGCGACACGCCATCGGCATCCGATTACCAGACCCTGATGCAGCAGATCAAGGCGCGTCCCGACGCGGCCCTGCTGCAAACGATGCTGCTGCGCTCGATGCAGCAAGCCGTCTACAGCCCGGACAATATCGGCCACTTCGGTCTGGCCTACGAGGCGTATGCCCACTTCACCAGCCCGATCCGCCGCTATCCCGACTTGCTGACGCACCGCGCCATCAAGGCCATTCTGCAAGGCAAGAAATACGAGCCGAAGCTGTCCGAAAAGACCGTGCTGAACACGAATGTGTCGAACGCCACGCGCAAGCAGCAGGCGAAGGACAAGGCCGACGGCAAGCCGAAGAAGACGGACCTGACCATCTGGGACGCGCTGGGCGTGCATTGCTCGGCCAACGAGCGCCGCGCCGACGAAGCGTCGCGCGACGTGGAAGCCTGGCTGAAGTGCTACTTCATGCAGGACAAGCTGGGCGAAGAGTTTACCGGCACCATCACGGGCGTGACGACGTTTGGCGTGTTCGTACAGCTCGATACCCTGTTTGTCGAAGGCCTGGTGCACGTCACCGAGCTGGGCACCGATTACTTCCAGTACGACGATGCGCGCCATGAATTGCGCGGCGAGCGCACGGGCAAGCGTTATCAATTGACCGACCGTCTGACGGTGCAAGTGGCGCGTGTCGACCTGGAAACGCGCAAGATCGACCTGCGTCTGGTCACCGATGCGGAACTGGCGGGCGAAGAAGCGCCAGCCAAGCCGAACGGCAGCGGCAAGCGCAAGGGCGAAAAGAAATCGATGGTCAAGCCCGGTCCAGCGACCGAGCAGCGCCATGAGATCAAAACCAGCGTCAACAACGGTGGCAAACCCGGCAATGGTTCCGGCGGCCGTGCCAACGGCGCCAAGGCGCAAGCCAAGCCTGCAGCCAAGGCAGCCCCGAAGGCGGCAGCGCCCAAGGCCGCCGCGCCGAAACGCAGCAAGAAACCAGCCGCGGCACCCGCTGCGGCGGCACCACGAGCAGCAAAAACTGTATCTGTATCAAAAACAAGCAAGAAGAAACGATAAATAATGAAGAATAAAATGATTTTCGGCTTCCACGCCGTCACCTCGCGTCTGCGTCATGAAGCGTCGTCCGTGGAAGAAATTTTTGTCGATGCCAGCCGCGTCGACGGCCGCATGAAGGACATGATCGCCGCCGCCAAGGCTGCCAACGTGCGCGTCATGCCTGTCGACTCGTCGCGTCTGGACAAGATCGTCGGCACGCGCCGCCACCAGGGCGTGATCGCGTTTGCCTCGCAACTGTCGCTGGCGCGCAATCTTGATGAGTTGCTGGACGCCATCGACGGCCCGCCGCTGCTGTTGATTCTCGACGGCATCACCGACCCGCACAACCTGGGCGCCTGCCTGCGCGTGGCCGACGGCGTTGGCGCACATGCCGTCATCGTGCCGAAGGACCGCGCCGTGGGCCTCAACGCCACGGCCGCCAAGGTCGCCAGCGGCGCCGCCGAAACCGTCCCGTACATCACCGTGACGAATCTGGCGCGCACCATGCGTGAACTCAAGGAACGCGGCATCTGGCTGATCGGTACCTCGGACGACGGCGAAAAAGGCTTGTACGAAGCCGATTTCACGGGCCCGACGGCCCTCGTCATGGGTTCCGAAGGCGAAGGCATGCGCCGTTTGACGCGCGACACCTGCGATATCCTCGTCAGCATTCCGATGTTCGGCTCCGTCGAGAGCTTGAACGTGTCGGTCGCTTCCGGCGTCTGTCTGTACGAAGCCCGCCGCCAGCGGATCGCGAAAGAAGGCTAAAAAACGTCCAGGGCGGCGTTGCATTGCCTCGCCGTACTTGCGTACTGTCTTCGGCAATGCGCCTTGCCCTGAACGTTTTGTAGCGCTTCTTTATATGCCGCCGCCCTTGAGGCGGCGGTTGTTTATCTGCCTCCCCGGCAGCACGCCGCCGAATACGCTACCATTTGCGTTCCACCTTATTCATTGTCATTATGTTCCACCACCTGCGCGAAGATATCAACAGCATCATTGAACGTGACCCCGCCGCCCGCAATGGCTGGGAGGTGCTGACCTGTTATCCGGGCTTGCACGCCATCGTCATGCACGGCTGGGCGCACTGGTGCTGGACGCGGCACCTGAAGTGGGTAGGGCGCTTCATTTCGTATATCGCGCGCATCATCACGGGCATCGAGATCCATCCGGGCGCGGTCATCGGCCGGCGCGTCTTCATCGACCATGGTTTCGGCGTGGTGATCGGCGAGACGGCCGTCGTCGGCGACGACTGCACCATCTACCAGGGAGTGACTTTGGGCGGCACCTCGCTGCACAGCGGCAGCAAACGCCATCCGACCCTGGAACGGGGCGTCATCGTCGGCGCCGGCGCGCAAGTGCTGGGCAGCTTCACGGTGGGCGAGTACGCCAAGGTGGGTTCGAACGCCGTGCTGCTGAAACCCGTGCCGTCCGGCGCCACGGCCGTCGGCAACCCCGCGCACATCGTGCAAAAGGATGTCAGCGCCCTGCGCGAGGGCAGCACGGCCCATTTGTTCGCCGCGTATGGCGTCACGCCCAACGGCGACGATCCGCTGTCGAAAGCCCTGCAAGGCTTGATCACGCATGCCGTGGCACAGGAACAGCGCATCGAAACCATCCTCGCTACCCTGAAGGCGGCGGGCATCTGCTGCCAGGGCGTGCCCGAGTGTGATAAATTCGATTCCGAGCAAATGAACAAGCTGGTTGATTAAGGATACAGGCATGACTACAGACGCAAACGCAGCAGAAAAGAGTAGCGACAATCCCAATCTGCTCGACCCCTTCGAGATCCGCGTGCTGGCCGTGCTGGCTGAAAAGGAAGCACTGACGCCGGACAGCTATCCGCTGTCGCTCAATGCGCTGACCAACGGCTGCAACCAGCTGTCGAGCCGCGACCCCGTCATGGCGCTTTCCGAGGAAACCGTGTACGACGTGCTGCAGCGTTTGATGCAGCGCAAGTTCGTCAACGGCATCACGCAGGCCGGCGCGCGGGTCGCCAAATACGAACACCGCATGCGCATCAAGTGGTCGCTGGAACAGGACAAGCTGGCCATCCTGACGATCTTGATGCTGCGCGGCTTGCAGACGGCGGGCGAGATCCGCAGCCGCAGCGGCCGCGTGCATGAATTCAAGTCGGTGGCGGAAGTGGAATCCGGCCTGCAGTTCCTGATCGACAAATATCCGCCGCTGGTGGCCAAGCTGGCCGTCGCCCCCGGCGCCAAGGAACCGCGCTACGGCCATCTGCTGGGCGGCGAAGAGGCGCTGGCGCAGAGCGAGACGGCGGCAGGTTTTGCGGGAGCCGTCAGCGCGCCGCAGCAGGGCAGCAGGGTAGCCCTGCTGGAACAGGAAGTGCTGCAATTGCGCAGCGACTTCGATGGCCTGGCGGCGCAGTTCGAGGCGTTCCGCAAGCAATTCGAATAATTTTCCGGGCACGCGCCTATTGGGCTTGCGGGTCGAAATAGGCGGTCCAGGTCAGGCTGGACGCGGCAAGGCCCTGCGCCTTGCCAAATTGCGCCATGGCCTTGCGCGGTTTTGCCAGTCCCGCCAGGGCCACCCCCAGGTTGTAATGGGTATGGCTGTCTGTCGAGCCCAGCTTGAGCGCCGTTTCCAGTACGTTGACGGCGTCCCTGTACTTGCCCTGGTCGCACAGCACGGCGCCCAAGCAAGTGATCAGGGCCGTGTCTTGCCGGGCCGCTTGCAAGGCGCTGCGCAACACGGCTTCAGCTGCCGCCATGTGCGCCTCCCATTGCCCGGCATCGGTTTCGGCCAGCCGTATATGCGCCTTGCTTGCGGCGATGGCGTCCATTGCCGCCTTAGCCAGGCCAGGCGGCGGAATTGCTTCCGGTTTCATAGTCGACGCTGGTGGTAAAATCCCAGTCATCGGTGTCACGCCCTGTCTTCTCGGACCAAGCCTCGGGAGCGACGCTCAACAGTTCTTCCAGCCACGCGTCCGTTTGATCTGGCATCAGCGTGGGGTCTGCCAGCACGCTGTCATACATGGCCTTGCCCGAGCCGACGACGAAACAGCGCGCATACAGGAAACCGTCATCCGACTTTCCTGAGTTACCGGCATGGTCCGCAAACACCTTGCCATCGAGCTGGTACAGTGCCTGCGCCAGGCACTCTTCGAAGCCCTTGATGTCCTTGACCGGCAACTCGGCGAGCGCTTCGGTCAATGGTTCCACCGCGGCATCGGCGTCGCCGTCTTCCAGGGCTTCACGGTCGATCTGCTCTATCAGCTGCCAAAATTTTTCTTCGTTCATTGTTCATTCCAGGTAAATAGTCTATCGATACTGAAAGAGGCCAGGCATGCAATGACGGTGGGGCCAGTCGTCCCGTCCGTGCATCTTGGGCTTGTTTAGAATATCATCTTGCCCGAATGCCAAGCGCACAGTTTCCCCAAGTAACTTTTTGCATGCAACACCGCAAACAATTCGAATAAGCGTCCTTACCACATGACTTTTTCCTTCCTGTGTCGCTCCTGCGGCGAGACCCACACGGGCATGCCCAGCTTTGGCGCCGATGCGCCGTGGCTGTACGAGCAGATGGCGCCCGCCGAACGCGAAGCACGCTGCCAGCTCGACAGCGACGCCTGCATCGTCGACGAAGCGCACTGCTTCGTGCGCGCCACCATCGACATCCCCGTGCATGGCTTTGACGAGCCGTTCAGCTGGGGCGTGTGGGTATCGCTGAGCGGCGACAGCTTCGACGCCTGGGACGCCTGCTTCAACGATGCCAAACGGGCGCACATCGGCCCTTTCTTCGGCTGGCTCAGCACGCAGCTTCCCGTGTATCCGGACACCCTGAACCTGAAAACCCGCGTGCACCTGCGCGACGATGGCATACGTCCGGCCATCGAGCTGGAACCGACGGATCACCCGCTGGCCGTGGAACAGCGCGACGGCATCACGGCAGAGCGGGTGGCCGAGCTGTATGCGCGACTGATGCATGGCGCGTGACAGGTCCGGCGTTGCAGCCGCTCCCTGTCGGACCGCTCATGTTTCCGGTATCATTCGGCATGAATACTATTTCCTTCCAACCGTTTGTTATTGGTGTCGCTGGCGGAAGCGGCAGTGGCAAGTCCACCGTATCCCAGCAAGTGCTGGCGTCGTTCGGCGCCGACATGGTCTCGGTCGTGATGCAGGACGACTACTACTGCGACCAGACCCACCTCTCCCCTGAAGTGCGCCGGCAGCAGAATTACGACCATCCGCAGGCGTTCGAGTGGCCATTGCTGGTGCAGCACATCCAGGCCTTGCGCAATGGCGAATCGATCGAGATGCCCGAGTACGACTTCACGCTGCACAACCGCTCCGACAGGACCATCCTGGTCAAGCCGGCGCCGGTGATCGTCATCGAGGGCCTGTTTGCCCTGTATGACGAAGACTTGCGCAACATGATGTCGCTGAAGATCTTCGTCGACACGGCCTCCGACGTGCGCTTCATCCGCCGCATGCAACGCGATATCACGGAACGTGGCCGTTCGGTGGAAAGCGTCATCGAGCAATACCTGGAAACCGTGCGCCCGATGCACAAGCAATTCATCGAACCGACCAAGCGCAATGCCGACGTCATTTTGCCGCACGGCGCCAATGGCCCCGCGGTCGACATGATCACGGCCAAGGTGGCCAGCGTCATCGGTCGATTGAAACCGGCCGTTTGAAGCCTGCCGGTGACGCAGCCCGCTGCGTCACCGCTCTCCCATCGACTCCGAGAACGTCTTGGTGATCGGTTTCGTCAGGTAGCGCAAGACCGTCTTGCGGCCCGTGTTGATTTCCACGGTGGCCGTCATGCCGGGCTGGATCAGGATCGGCTCGCCATTCTTGCCCATCAGGTTGCGCCCGCTGGTCTTGATCTGCACGCGGTAGTACGGCTGCTCGTTGCCCTTGTTGTCTTCGCTTAAAGTGTCCGCGCTGATGTAGCTGACGGTGCCGCGCAGGCGGCCGTAGATGCCGTAGTCATAGGCGTCCAGTTTCACGGCCGTGGGCAGGCCGGGCTTGATGAAGGCGATGTCGGCCGGTTTGACTTTCGCTTCGATGATCAGGTCATCGTCCGTGGGCACGATCTGCAGGATTTCCTCGCCCGGCTTGGCTATGCCGCCCAGGGTAGTGAGGCGCACGTTGCGCACGATGCCGTCGGTGGGCGCGTAAATGTCCGTCGAACCCAGCTGCTCCTTGCGCTGGGTCACCGTTTGCAGCACGCCGGCCAGGTCTTCCTGGGCTTTCACCAGGTCCGTCTGGCTGTCTTGCAGGTATTTGTTGCGGCGGTTGGTGATCTGCGCCTGGATGTCGACCACTTGCCGCCGCAGTTTCAGCACTTCTGCGCGGCTGACGTCTCCCGTTTCCAGCAGCGGCAGATTCATTTCCAGCTCTTCCTTGATCAGTTTCATGGCGCTTTCCAGCGAGCCCACTTCCGCCTGCACGGCGCCCTGGCGCTTGCTGAACAGGGCCAGCTGGTTGGCGCGAAATTCCGGAAACGCCTGCAGTTCGGGCGGGAACTTCGGCGCGCCGCCAAACACTTCCGCCTGCAGGCGCGCCACGGCCGCCTTCAGCCCCGCCGCCTTGGCCGTGCTTTCCAGGTAGCTCGTCTCGGCCCGCGTGCGGTCGAAACGGGCCAGCAATTCGCCCTTTTTCACGACGCTGCCTTCATGCACGCGCAACTCGGCCAGCACGCCGCCATCGGCCACCTGGATGATCTGGTTGCGCGAGCTGGCGATCACCTGGCCGTTGGCGCGCGTGACCTGATCCAGCTCCGCCCACGAAGCCCAGGCGATGACGCCCGCCAGCGCCGCCGTGCAGCTCCAGATCAGCACCCGGCCCCGTTTCGCTTCTTCCCTCGTTTCGACCCTGGCCAGTTTCATGCGACGGCTCCTTGCGCTGCCGCTGCCTGGACCACCGGCGCGGGCGCGGAAGCGGGAACGGCTTGCGGTTTGCCCGACAGCTTGGCCAGCACGGCATCGCGCGGGCCGTCCAGCAGCACCCGTCCCGCCTGCAGCACCACCAGGCGGTCGAGCAGGGGCAGGAGGGCGTTCTTGTGCGTGGTGGCGACCATGGTCACGCCTTCGGCCGCCAGTTCGCCCAATAGCCCGACGATGCGCGCTTCCGTCTTCGCATCCATGGCGCCCGTCGGCTCGTCGAGCAGCCAGATGCGCGGCTTGGCCAGCAGCAGGCGCGTGACGGCGATCAACTGGCGCTGGCCGCCCGACACGCCCCGTCCGCCTTCGGTGATGCCCAGCGCCAGTCCCCGTGGCTGGCCCAGTATCAGCTCGATCAGGCCCGTGCGTCTGGCGGCGGCCAGGATCGCTTCCTCGCCCGGGTCGGCCAGTCCCAATAACAGGTTGTCGCGCAGGGTGCCGCTGAACAGCCGCGTTTCCTGCGGCAGGTAGCCGACCATTTCGCGCACCACGGCCGGCGCCAGCAGGGCCATGTCGACGTCGCCCAGGTAGGCTTTCCCCTCGGCCGGCAGGTACAGGCCCGAGGCCAGTTTCAGCAGGGTGCTCTTGCCCGAGCCGATGGCGCCCACCAGGCCGACGCGCTCGCCGGGGCGGATGGCGAGGTTTTCCACTTCCAGCGCCACCTTTTGCGCGCCGCCATACGTAAAGCGGATGCGTTCGAAGCGCAAGCCCGTGTCGAGGCTGCGCGGCGTCAGCGCGAACTGCGCATTGTCGGCTTCGTTGGGCAGGCTGATGACCTGTTCCAGGCCGTCGATCGAAGCGCGCGCATGCGCCCATTGCACCATCACGGCGGGCAGCTGCACGATGGGCATCAGGGCGCGGTTGCTGATGATGGTGCAGGCCATCAGAGCGCCCATGGTCATCTGGTTTTCGGCCACGAACCAGGCGCCCATGGAGATCAGCGCCACATTGGTCAGCTGCTGGAAGGCGGCCGTGATGTTCTGCGACAGGGCCGCATAGTCGCGGATATTCTGCTCCGCGTGGCTGCTCTCGGCCACCAGTTCGGCCCAGCGCGCCTGCATCATCCATTCGGCGCTGCTGCCCTTGAGCGTTTCGACGCCGTCGACGGCTTCCACCAGCAAGCCGGCCTTGCGGTTGCTGGCGTTGAGGTTCTTGCGCGTATGGCTTTCGATGGCGCGCTGGAACATCAGCCCGCACGCGAGGGCCAGCGGCAGGGCCACCAGCGGCACCACCACCAGCCAGCCGCCGATGATGGTGATCATGGCGAGAAAAATCACGGCGAAGGGCACGTCCGTCAGCACGAACAGCGATGTCGACGTGAGCACGCCGCGCACCATCTCAAAGCCTTTCACCTGCGCCGCCAGGGTGCCGACGGAAGCGGGGCGCGCCTCCATGCGGATGCCCAGCATGCGCTGGAAAAACCACTCGGACAGTTCATGGTCGACGTCATTGCACGAGTGGTCGACGATGCGGCTGCGCACCTGCTTGAGGATGAATTCCAGGCCGATCGACAGGGCCACGCCCACCACCAGTACCCACAGGGTGCTGAAGCTCTGGTTCGGGATCACGCGGTCGTACACCTGCATGGAAAACAGCGAGGTGGCCATGGTCAGCAGGGTCACCAGCGCCGTGGCCAGCACGGCGTCGACAAACACGCTTTTCTTCAGCCACAGGGCGTTGCGCACCAGGGCCAGGGCGCCGGGCCGGGCGCCGCTTTTTTCGCTGCGGCGCGGCAGCCCCACGCAAGCCAGGCCGGCCAGCGAGGCCAGTTGCAGGGCGCGCCCGTCGATGCCTTCGCCACGCCAGGCGCCGTCGGCACCGCGCGACTGCAGCAAGCCCCAGCCCGTGCTGGCGCTGTAGACGGCGAACGGCAGCTCGCCCGGCGTCGGCTCGTGCAGCGGGCGCGCCGCACCTTCCAGCCCGGCCGCCTGCCAGATGGCGGTCAACACCGTGCCGGGGGCGCCGTTGTCGTCGACGTCATCGAGCTGGCGCTGCAGGTCGGCCAGGCGGGCGGCGGGCACGTGCTGTCCCGTCAGGCGGGCGGCCCGCTCGATGAGTGTCAGCAAGCCATGTTTGATGGAGGTATCCACGCTGTCTCCTGTTCGTGTTCTGTGGCGGTCAATCGGCGCGCACCGACGCGGCCGGCGCCGTGCGCCCGGCCAGGGTGCCCGTTTGCGCGGCCAGGCGCAGGCTGGCGGCGATCGCCTGCGCGCGCGTGTCTTCCAGCGAAAACTGTGCCTGGGTCGCTTCGCGTACGGCGTTGAGCACGTCGTTCCAGCTCTTGCGGCCGATCACGTACTGGCGCGCATACGATTCGAATACCTGCGTCGAGGTGGTGCTGGCCTCGCCCGCGTTGCCCAGGCGCTGGCGGCTCGCCTCGGCCTCGTTCCAGTCCAGCGTGAAACGCTCGCGCACCTCGCGTTCGGCCACGTCGTGCGCGGCGCGCGCGCCTTCGCGGCGGGCCACGGCGGCATCCACGCCCGCCTTGGCCGACAGGCCGGCGCCCGGCTGCGCCTGCAGCACCAGCATGGCGCGCGTGCGGTTGTCGGCATTGATGCCGCCCGTCGGCTTTTCCATGCGCAGCACGACTTTCGGCATGTAGGCCGAGCGCTGCATGGTGATTTCGGAATCGGCGGCCTGCGCCTCGAAATCGAGGCGGTGCAGGGTGGGGGAATAGTCGATGGCCTGGCGCATGACCCGTTCCAGGCTGGCGTCGGGCAGCGGTTCGCCCACGCCGATGCCGGTGGTGCTGACGAGGCGCACGGGCTTGCCCGCCAGCTGCGACAGCTGCGCCAGCGCGTTGTCCAGCGCCTGGCGCGCATTCGACACGTCGTTGGCCGCCTGGTAGGCGCGCGACTCGGCCAGACGCTGGTCCGTCTGCGAGCTGACCGACTGCACCACGCGGCGCTTGATCATGTCCAGCAGGCGCTGGTGCTCGGCCAGGCCCGCCTCGGCCGAACGCACGCGCGCCGTCTGGCGCAACGCCTCGGTGTAGGCGGCGATCACGCGCAGGGACAGGGTCAGGCGTTCTTCCTCGATGGCGGCACCGGCCGCGTCGACCCGGCTGCTGGCGGCATCGATGCCGGCGTCGATGCGCCCGCCGCTCCACAGCGGTTGCTCGATGCGCACCACGCCGCCCGTTTCCTGCGAACCGGTGGGGACTTCCGCCGACAGGCTGGGAAAGCGCTGCCATTGCGCGCCATCGAGGTCGGCCCGCGCGGCCGCCTGCGCCGAGCGCCTGCCCTGCACGGCGGGATGGCTTTGCAGCGCCTGCTGCAAGACCTGGTCGAAGCTCCAGGCGGTGGCGCCCTGGGCATGGGCGAAAGATGCCATGGATGCCATGGCCGCGGCCATCAGCAGGGCCGCGATGCGTGGCAGTGAGGACAATGCTGGGGAACCGCTTGATCTCATCCCGTATTTTTCCGGCCCGAGGCCTGACGCATTTCAAGGTGGGGCGGGAGCGCGCCGCTGTGCGCTCCCGCTGCCGTGCCTGGCGTGGGTGCCCTGCTTCAGACGATGAAGTTGGCCGCCGTCAGCTGCGTGATGTTCACCCCGCTCAGCAGCACCAGCGCCGTGTCGATGGCGTTGGCGTTGCTCAGGTCACTCGAGTGGTACACCGTCACGGCGCCGCTGTTCTGCGCATCGGCGATGACGATGTAGCCCTGGCCCGACAGGACGCTGTTGTCGGCCGCGATGGCGCTGGCTGCCGCGCCGATCGACACGGACGTGCCATCGAAGATGAACAGGTTGTCGTTGCCAAAGTCCGTGCTCAGGTTGACGCCCACCGCCACCGCTGCCGTCAGGTGGGCGATGGCCGACATGTCGATCACGTCGCCGCCGGCGGCCGGCAGGCCGGTGCTGAAGTCGCTCACCGTCAGCGGGTTGTGCAGGGCGTTTTGGCTCAGCACGAACAGCTGGCTCGCATCCGTCAGGTCGGCGTGCGCCTGGGCTGCCGCTGCCGCTGCGGCCGCGGCATTTGCCGACACCGTCAGCGAGTTTGCATCCGTCAGGTCCGCCTGCGCCTGCGCCTGCAGGGCGGCGGCGGCGGCCGCATCGGCAGCCAGGTGCAGGGCGGTGGCGTCCGTCAGGTTGGCCGTCTGCGCCGCAGCCAGGGCGGCTGCCGCAGCCGCATCGGCGGCCTGGGTGAGCGCCACGGCATCGGTCTGGTCGGCCAGCGCTTGCACGGCGGCGGCGTGGGCGGCGTCCGCCGCCGACACCACGGCCAGGGCGCTGGCGTCCGTCTGCGCGGCCAGGGCGTTCGCTTGCACCAGGGCCGCATCGGCTGCCTGCGCGTCGGCGTTGGCCTGGGCCGCTGCCGCATCGTCCGTGTAGGCCGCATTGGCATTGGCATGTGCCTGGGCCGCTGCTGCCGCCGCGTTGGCGGCGGCGACATCGTCCGCTTGCGCGGCCTGGAAGGCCAGCAGCGAGGCGGCGGCCTGGGCCTGGGCCAGCGGCGCGGCCGCATCGGCGGCATGGGCGGCCAGCGCGGCTGCGGCCGCATTGTTGGCGTTGACGGTGGCCGCTGCCGCTGCCGCATCGTCGGCCTGTGCCTGCTGCGTGATGGCCAGCGAAATGGCGGCCTGGGCTGCTGCGGCTGCCGCGGCGTCATCGTCGTTCTGCGCCGCGGTGGCGGCGGCCAGGGCGGTGGCTGCCGTTGCCGCCGTGCTGATGGCGAGGGCATCGGCGGCGATGGCTGCCGTGTGCGCGGCGGTGGCGGCGGCGGCATTTGCCGCAGCCTGGTTGGCGGCCGTGTCGTCGGCTTGTGCTGCCTGGGCGGCGAGCAGTGCCGCTGCTGCCGCCGCGGCGCTGGCGGTGGCGGCAGTATCGGCGGCGGCTGCGGCAGTCGCTGCTGCTTGTGCGAGGGAGGCGGCGGCTGCGGCGTCCGCTGCGGCCTGGTCGTCGGCGACGGCGGCGTTGTGCGCTGCCTGGGCGTTGGCGGCGTTGGCCGCGGCCAGGGCGGCCGCCGCGTCATCGGCCTGTGCCGCTTGTGTGGCTGCCAGGGTAATGGCGGCCGCGACGGCGGCTGCCGCGGCGGCGGCATCGGCGTCGTGCGCGTTTTGCGCCGCCAACTGGGCGGCGGCGGCTGCAGCTGCGGTGGCGGCGACGTTGGCGTCAGCGGCGAGGGCCGCGTTCAATGCCAGTTGCGCATTCGCTGCTGCCGTGGCGGCCGCTGCTGCCGTGGCGTCATCCGCCTGGGCATTGAGCGTGGCGGCCAGCGAGATGGCTGCCTGCGCCGCCGCCGCTGCCGCGACGGCATCGGCGTTCTGCGCCGCGACGGCCGCCGCATGCGCGGCTGCCGCATTGTTGGCGGCCGTGACGGCCGCTGCATCGTCGGCCTGGGCCGACGCCAGCGCCGCATGGGCGGCTGCCGCATTCGCGTCGGCCTGGGCTGCCGCATCGGACGCATTTTGAGCGGAGATGAGGAGGTTCAGCTTGAGCGTCTTGTCATTGTCGGCGTCCAGGGCGTTGGTATCGGCCGTTACCGCCGCGTTCAGGTTGGCGATGGCCGCGTTGAGCGCCGCATGGGCATTGAGGGCGGCCGTGTCGGCCAATTGCGCCGCCAGCGTGGCGGCTGCCGACAGGGCCGCCGTGTGCGCGGCACTGGCGGCCGCATCGTCGGCGGCCAGCGCGGCGCTGGCTGCGGCCAGTGCATTGTTGGCCGCCGTGGCGAGGGCGGCCAGGCCGGCGTCGGCCTGCAGCGCGGCGTCGGCAATGACTTGCGCGGCCGCTGCGGCGGCTGCCGTGCTTGCCGCCGTGGCGTCGGCGCCCAGGGCGGCATTGGTGGCGGCGAGCGAGGCGCTGGCCGTCAGGATTGCCGCGTTGAGCGCCGTCGTGGCCGCATTCAGGGCCGCTTGCGCATTGTTGGCCGCCGTGGCCGCTGCTGCGGCGACGCTGTCGTCGTTCAGGGCCTGGTTCAGGGCGGCCAGTGCGGCTGCTGCCGCCGCCGCCGTCGTGCCGACGGCCAGGTCGGCCGCCTGCGCGGCCTGTGTGGCGGCCAGCGAGATGGCCGCCGTGAGGGCGGCGGCTGCTGCTGCGGCATCGTCCGCCTGCGCATGCTGCGTGGCGGCGGCCGAGATGGCGGCGACGGCGGCGGCAGCGGCGGCGGCCGTATCGGCGGCGGTAGCGGCCGCAGCGGCGGCCGTGGCGTTGGTGGAGTTGAGGACGGCGGCAGCGGCGGCCGCATCGTCAGCCAGTGCCTGGTTCAGCGCGGTCAATGCATTGGCGGCGATGGTGGCGGCGCTGGCGGCCGCATTGTCGGCCAGCTGTGCCGCTTGCGCGGCCGCTTGCGAGGCATTGGCGACGGTGGCGGCCGTGGCGGCGGCCAGATCGTCGGCAACGGCGGCGGCCGTGGCTGCATTGGCCGTGACGGCAGCCGCGGCGGTAGCTGCCGCATTCGCGTCGGCGGCCAGGGCCGCATTCAGGGCGGCGAGGGCATTGGCTGCCGTCGCTGCCGTCGCGGCGGCGGCGGCATCGGCCGCTTGCGCTGCCTGCGCCGCTGCCAGCGAGGTGGCGGCCACGCCAGCGGCGGTCGCCGCGAGAGTGTCGTCCAGCTGCGCCGCCGTGGCGGCGGCCTGCGAGGTCAGGGCCAGCGTGGCGGCGGCGGTGGCGGCATTGTCGGCGGCAATCGCATTGTTCAGCGTGACCAGCGAGGCGGCAGCCGTGGCGGCCGTCGAGGCGGCAGCCGCATCGTCGGCTTGCGCCGCCAGCGCCGCCGTGTGCGACAGGCCGGCCGTGGTGGCGGCCACGGTGGCGGCCAGCGCGGCCACCAGGTCGAGTGGATGGGCGGCCGAATAGGCGGCAGCCGCAGCGGCGCTCGCGGCATCGTTGTTGGCGATGGTGGTCAGCGCGGCCGCGTCCGTCAGCGCCGCCTTGGTGGCGGCCACGGTGGCGGCCGTGACGTCGAGCGTATGCTGGGTGCCCAGCACGACGGCGTCGGTCAGGCCGGCGACGGTGGCGGCGGTCGCGGCGGCCGTGGCATTCACGGTCGCCACCAGGCCCAGGGCGACGGCGTCCGTCAGGCTGGCCGTTGTTTGCGCGGCGGTGGCGGCGGCCGCATCGACGGTGGCCGTCAACCCCAGGGCCACGGCATCGGTCAGCGCGGCGGTGGCGGCAGCCGTGTTGGCGGCAGCCGTGGCGGCCGCCGAGACGGTGCCCAGGGCAACGGCGTCCGTCAGGTTGGCTGTCGTGGCAGCCAGGCTGGCGGCCGTGTTGGCGGCCGTCGAGACGAGGCCCAGCGCCACGGCATCGGTGAGGTTGGCTGTCGTCTGCGCCGTGGCGGCGAGCGCCGCATCGGCCGTGGCGACGAGGCCCAGGGCTGTGGCGTCCGTCAACGAGGCGGTGGCGGCGGCCGTATTGGCGGCCGTGGTGGCGGCGGCCGAGAGCGTGCCCAGTGCCACCGCATCGGTCAGGTTGGCAACATTCGTCGCCGTATTGGCGGCGGCGGCCGCCGCGGCGGCGGCCAGGCCCAGGGCGGCAGCGTCCGTCAAGTTGGCCGTTGTCAGCAGGGTGGCGGCCAAGGTGGCATCGGTGGTCGAGATCACGCCCAGCGCCGTGGCATCCGTCAGCGCCGCCAGGCTGGCGGCCGAGGCGGCAGCCAGGCCATCGGCGTTGGAAATGAGGCTCAGCGCGATGGCGTCCGTCTGGCCCGCCGTCGTGACGGCTGCGGCGGCGGCCGCATCGGCGGTCGACGACGCCACGGCCAGGGCCGCGGCATCGGTCTGGCCGGCCACGAGCTGTGCCGCGGTCAGGGCGTTTTGCGCCAGCGTATTGGCGGCCGTCAGTGTGCTGACGGCGGCCTGGGCGGCAAGTTCGGCGGCGGCATCGGCGGTGGAGACAAGGCCCAGTGCGCCGGCATCGGTCAGCGCGGCGGTGGCCGCTGCTGCCGTGGCGGCAGCTTGGGCCGCCGCCGCGGCGCTGACGGCCGAGATGTCGATCCCGCCCAGCAGGGCGGCTGTTTCCGCCGCCGAGACGGCAGCGGCAGCGGCGGTGATGAGCGCATCGGCATTCGTCAGTTCGGCGGTGGCCTGCAGGCCGGCCGCCGCTAGCGCATCGGCGGCGGAGATGCCGGCGAGGAAGAGGGCGTCCGTCAGGCTGGCATCGGCATCGGCGCCATCGGCGTCGAGCTGCAAGGCATTGACGGTCGCCGTCAGGTCGACGACGCTGGTCTGCCCGGCCGTGACGTTGGCGGCCAGGGCGGCGAGGTTGGCCAGGTTGAAGGCATTCAGGGCGACGTTGACGTCCAGCAGGCTCGCTTGCGAATGGGCGGCCGCCGCATCCGCGTCCGCCTGGTCGGCAGCTTGCTGCAGAGCAACTACATCGGTCTGACCGGCCACTGCCTGGGCATTCGCGGCATCGCTGGCCGCCGCCGCATCGGCAGCGGCCAGGGCGGCAGCGTCCGTCTGGTCAGCGGTAGTTTGCGCCGCCAGCGCGGCGGCAGCGTCATTATCTGAGACGATTTGCAGCGCGGCCGCATCGGTCAGCGCCGCTTGCGTGGCGGCGGCGGTCGCGGTGTTGGCGGCGGCATCGGCCGTGATCTGCAGGGCGGCTGCGTCGCTCAGGTTGGCTGTCACCACGGCGTTGGCGGCGGCAGTGGCGGCAGCGGCGGCAGCGATGTCGAGCGCGGCGGCATCCGTGTTGCCGGCCAGGGTGGCTGCTGTCGCCGCTGCGGCGGCATCGGCGCTGGAAATCAGGGCCAGCGCTGCCGCGTCGGTCAGGTCGGCCTGCGCCTGCGCCGCATCTGACGCCAGGGTGGCGGCATCGGCGATCAGCCCCAGGGTGGGCGCGTCCGTCATGTTCGCTTGTGTCTGCGCATTTGCGGCGTTCGTGGCGGCCGCATCGGCGGCGGCCTGCAGGGCCACCGCATCGGTGGCGTTGGCGATCGAGGCATCCCAGGCGGCTGCGCCGGCGGCGGCGTCCGCTGCCATGGTCAGCGTCACGGCGTCGGTGAGTCCTGCTTGCGTGCTGGCCGACGTAGCGGCATTCGCTGCCGCCGTGGCGGCGATGCCCAGTGCCGCGGCGTCGCTGGCATTGGCGTTGATTGCCGCATTCGCTGCCGCGGTAGCGGCCGCATTCGAGGCGGCGGTCAGGGCGACGGCATCGGTGGCGGCGGCCACGCTGGCGGCCGCGGCGGCGGTGGCCGCATCGGCATCGGAGATGACTGTCAGGGCGGCGGCGTCCGTCAGGCTGGCCTGTATGCCGGCCGTGACGGCGGCATTAGCGGCGGCCGTGGCCGCCAGGTCCAGCGCGGCGGCGTCCGTGGCATTGGCCAGCGCCGTGGCGGCAGCGGCGGCGGCGGCATCATTGGCCGAGATGACGCCCAGCGCCGCCGCATCGGTCAGCGCTGCCTGGGTATTGGCGGCGGTGGAGACGACATCGGCCGCATCGGCGATCAATTGCAGTGCGGGGGCGTTGGTCTGGTCCGCTTGCGTCTGTGCCGCATCGGCAGCGGCGTGCGCGGCGGCGGCGTTGGCGGCGGCCGTGACGGCAGCCGCATCGGCATTTTGTGCCGACGTGGTGGCGGCCAGCGAAATGGCGGCGGTCGCGGCAGCAGCCGCGGCCGCGTTGTCGTCGGTCGTGGCAGCCGTGGCAGCGGCTTGCGCACCGGGCACGGCGGCTGCCGTGCTGGCGGCCAGCACATCGTCGCTGGTGGCGTTATTGGCTGCGAGCAAGGCTGCTGCCGCTGCAGCTGCAGCGGCGGCAGCCTGCTGGTCGGCGAGCGTGGCCGCATTCGCCGCTGCCAGCGCAGCTGCTGCCGTGGCGGCGGCTGCCGCGGCGGCGGCATCATCGGCCAGGGCATTGCTGGCCGCCGCGACCGCTGCTGCTGCAGCCAGCACGGCCGCGTCGGTAATGGTCGTGGTCGTGGATTGATTTCCCGTGCTACCGCCGGTCGAGCCGCCCGTACCGCCGGTGCCGCCCGTTCCTCCCGTGCCACCGGTTCCTCCCGTGCCCGTGCCGCCAGTGCCCGTGCCACCGGTGCCAGAACCGCCAGCCGCGGCACCGCCTCCGCCACCGCCTGCTGCGGCGGCTACCAGGCCAAGGCCGCCGAGCGCGCCCAGCACGCCAAGTCCGCCCAGGCCGCCTGCAGCGCCGGCGCCGGCGCCTGCACCCGCTCCAGCTGATGCTCCTGCGACATCCACGACGCTGCCGCTGGGGATGCCGGCGGCGCCCGCGCCCGCGCCGGTGCCTGCCGCGCCCGCGGCGCCGCCGTTGTTGTCGCTTTGCGACGTGCCGGGATCGGCACTGCCATTGCCGGCCTGGCCTGCGGCCGCACCGCCGCCACCGGCTGCCAAGGCGGCTGCCGCCACCGCTGCGGCCGTGCCCAGGGCAGCGGCATTGCCACTATCGGCGCTTCCCGTGACTTCCACGACATTTTCAGGCGGCATGGTCGAGCTGGCATCGGCCCCTTTTATCAGCTCGTCTTCGTCATATTGCTTGCGGTCGCCGTTTTTCGGATTGACCGCTTTTTTAGCGGGCGTAGCGACCTTGACGCCAGCGCCTTCGGCATTGACGGGAACTTGTGCTGGATTTTGGGTGGTGGCCATTTGAAAATCTCCGGAAGAAGGTTATATGTTCGTTCAATTTTTTAAGATATTAAAAAATCAATAATGTGTTTCGTTTCCTTGCTTACTCCGGCGTGGCTTGGGCCGTGGTTGAAATTGGGTATTGCCGATGCAGATGGTGAAAGTAAAACATAACTGGCAAAAAAACGCTGGCGTAATGGAACGTCGGCCCTGAAATATTTAAAATGCCATTTTTGCATTTGTTTTGCATGGCGTTATTTTCTTGCATCCTGTTTTTCCGATAACTGGCTTGCCAGCCGATACACCTAGAAAGATAGCGGTATTTGCATGCAGGCCGCACCAGCTCTCACTCTGATGGTAGTTTCAATTTTGAAACTTTCAATTCAATTTTTATCATTTTTCATGACTCTATTCTGTCAAGCTTTGCGCAAGTGAATAATCACGGATTGTCACGGAATGGGACTTTTAGGCTGAATCCGCTACCCGGTTGCAGTGTTTCTGCGCCTTTCATCGAAAAAACCCTATCGCTATCGAATTGCTAGTTGTTGCTTTTTTGTATGGTGATTATCAAATTTGATTGGTAATAAAATGCGATAGAAATAATTATTTGTAATTTTTATATCGAACTGATGCTATCGAATGAATAGTCGTTATTCAGGGAGGGAATTTTTTAATAATCACTATCAGAAAGGTAGTTATTATTTTCAGATGTTTTGCCAGCGCAGAAATAGAAAACGCCCCGACGGGCGGGGCGTTTTTGACGGGGAAGAGCTAGTGCGCTGTCAGCCTTCCTCGCGCCAGCTGCGCAGGCGGATGGCGGCGTAAATCAGTGCCGCGCCTGCCGCCGCGCCGAGCCAGACGGCCGGCAAGGCGAGGCTGGACCAGGAATTGCTGAACACATCGATGCGTGTCATGTGTGATCCCCCCTCTGCCAGGGCGTGCATGCGCGGCAGCAGTTCCGGTTCGAACAGATACCAGCTGCCGGGGAGGGTGCCCAGCAGGGCGCGTCCGATGACATTCATCTGTACCCAGCTGACATCGCTTTCCGTCTGCGTCAGCTTGCCGGCCCAGACTGTCAGGATGAGCAGCAGCAATGGCACGCCGACGGCCCACAGGAAGACTTTCGACTTGGCCCAGCTCGATACCATCAGCAGCCAGCCGACAGTCGGCAAGGCCCACAGGCAATACACGGGCAGCAAGCCAAACACGCGCAGCGGTCCCAGGTACAGGCCGGAAGAGCCCAGCAGTTCGGCAAACACGTGGATGCCGTTGGCCGCCAGCACGCCGCTGAGGATCAGGATCAGGGCCAGCGACGTCAGGCTGGCGGCAGCGGCCACGATCAGCGGCGCGACCAGCAGGGCGATGGCCGCTTTCGACAGCACCGTCTGCGCATCCGAGATGGGCAGCGATTTCCAGAACAGCACGCTGCGGTCGCGGCGGTCGTCATGCAGGGCGCTGAGGCAATAGAAAAATACGAGGAAGCCCAGCGCCAGGAACAGCGGTGCGGCCGCGTACGTATAGTTGTTGGCGACGGCGTCGATGATTTCCGTGCGGCGCGGGCCAAAGGTGCGCGTATTGAAGACGGTGCTCCAGGAAATTTCCTCGCCATTGACGATGAGCGCCGTGTGCATTTTGGTCTTTGCGACGGTCGCGGCCGCCATCAGGGCGCCCAGCACCGTCATGACGACGCCGATCAGGGCAGGCGTCCACACCAGCATGCCCTTGTGTTCCCACAACTCGCGCCGGAGCAGCCATTGCATCTTGTTTACAGGGGAAATGCTCATTGGTACGATCCTTTCATGGTCGCGACAAACAGGTCAGCCAGGCTGGGCGTGCGTACTTCGCCGAGGGCAGCCAGCTGGGTGCGGGCGACGCCATCGAACAGCATCACGGACTTGCCGAACACGCTGCGTTCGCTGATCGGCTGCAGGGCGCGTGCCGGATTGACGTGCTGCGGGCCCACCATCACCTCGATATAGCGCTCGCCCACCTCTTCCATGCTCGAGGCCAGCACGATCTTGCCGTCGCGAATGAACATCAGGTCGCTGAGGATGTGTTCCACTTCCTCGATCTGGTGCGTGGTGATGACGATGGTCTTGTTTTCATCGAAGTAGTCTTCCAGCAAGTTCTGGTAGAACTGCTTGCGGTACAGGATATCCAGGCCCAGGGTCGGCTCGTCGAGCACCAGCAGTTTGGCGTCGATGGCCATCACCAGCGCCAGGTGCAGCTGCACCACCATGCCCTTCGACATGGCCTTGACCTTCATCTTCGGCGCCAGCTTGGTGTGGGCCAGGTAGCGTTCGGCCTTGCTGCGGTCGAAACGTGGATGCACGCCGGCAACGAAATCGATGGCGTCGGCTACGCGCAGCCAGCCCGGCAGGATGGCCACGTCGGCGATGAAGCACACGTCGTCCATCAGCGCGTCGCGCTGCACGCGGGGATCGCGCCCCAGCACGGACAAGTCGCCATCGAAGCCCGTCAGGCCCAGGATGGCTTTCAGGGTGGTGGTCTTGCCGGAACCGTTAGGCCCGATCAAGCCGACGATGCGCCCCGGCGCGATATCGAAGCTGATGTTGTCGATGGCCACCTGCTTGCCATACTGCTTGCGCAGGCCGCGCGCGCTGATGACGCTGTCCTTGTTCAATGCATTCATGCGTTCTCTCCGTGTGCGCCGCCGTCGCGGCTCGCTTGCAGCAGTTGATCGAGATCAAGGCCCAGGCGGGTGATGTGTTCCAGCAAGGCTGGCCATTCTTCGCGCAGGAAGCGTTCGCGTTCGCTGGCCAGCAATTTGTCGCGGGCGCCTTCCAAGACATACATACCGAGTCCTCTGCGTTTTTCCACCAGGGCATCGTCGACCAGTTCCTGGTAGGCGCGCGAGACCGTGATGGGATTCAATTGATAATCGGCCGCCACTTGGCGCACCGACGGCAAGGCGTCGCCGGACTGCAGCACGCCATCGAGCATCATGCCCACCACCCTGGCCTTGAGCTGGCGGTAGATGGGGCTATTGTCGTTCCATTCCGCGCTCATGGGATGCGCTCCGACAAGGGCGGGGCGGCGCGGCGCGTAAAAAGTGCTGTAGGCATCGAAGCTCCGTGATGTATTGGGTTGGTGTTGTAGTGAACTATAACAGTGAAAATGCAAATGTCAACAGTTCGATGATTTCTAACCATGTGGAAACTATAATGTTGCGTGTTTGAAAAAATTATTTGATAGCTTCTGGCGAATATCGTCGCCACTTACCATGAAAGCAGCAATGATCAATCGATATGACGAGTTGCAAAACCTGTTCAGACGCGCCAGCTGTGGCATCGCCCTGCTGGCCGGACTGAGCGCTTGCGGCGGCGGTTCCAGCAGTGGCACGGCCATGCCCGTAGCACCTGTCGAAACGCCACGATACCTGCTGGGAGGCACGGTCAGCGGCTTGCTGCCAGGCGCCAGCGTCGTGCTGGCAAACGGCGCGGATAAAGTAACCGTTACGGCCAACGGTGCGTTCAGTTTTGCCGGCAAGCTGGCGGCGGGCGCCAGTTATGAAGGCAAGGTCGACAGCGCCTCCGAGGGGCTGGGCTGCAGCATCGCGCAAGGCGCGGCGACCATGGGCAACGCGGATGTCAATACCCTGGCCGTGCGTTGCCTGCCGGTCGTGCTGGCAGGGGTGCAGGAGAAAATCCAAAAGATGGCAGGGATGGTCCGCGATGCCGCTGGTAACTACTATATCGCCGATGCGGGCAATCAGGTCATCCATAAAATGGGAATTGACGGCAGCTTGAGCGTATATGCGGGCGTGATGGGCAAGCGCGGCGTGGATGACGGCCCGGTGTCGAGCGCCACGTTTTCCTTCATCGAGGGTTCCCGTCTGGCAATTGATCGCCAGGCGAATCTCTATGTGAGTGACTACTGTCACGCCGTGCTGCGCAAGATCACGCCGGCCGGTGTGGTTAGTACGGTTGCTGGCCAGCGGCGCAGCAGTTGTGAGGTTGATGATCTTGAGCCAGCGTCTGCGTATGTAGATGGGCAGAAAGAGCAAGCCCGCTTTGGCTTGCCTGGCAGTCTGGCCATCGATGTGAATGGCGATGTGCTGCTGGTCGATATGCATAAAAACGCCATACGCCGCGTCGCTGCGAACGGCATGGTCAGCACCCTGGCGTGGACATTTGCTCCCATGCCTGAAGTCAGCAGCGACTTTCAAAGAGTGGGCCGACTTGCGCTTGATTCCGCTGGCAGCGTTTATTTTGCGGATGCCACGGGTTCTTATCTATTCCGCATCCAGAATGGCATGGCGGTCAAGGTGGCGGGGAACCGCTCGCAGAATTCTTCTGTCGACGGTATCGGTGGCGCTGCCAGCTTTTTCCGCATTCGCGGCATGCAGTTCAACCGCGATGACGAGTTATTGCTGGCCGACGGCGGCAGCATCCGGAAAGTGCAGGCAGACGGCAAGGTGACGACCTTGCTCGGTGCTGCCATGCCTGATGCGAACGGTCAGGCACCAGGCTTCAAACAGCTCACTGAAATGGTGCTGGAGCCTTCCGGTGCCATGGTCGTATATGACCTGGGCCGGCATATGCTGCGCAGGCTGGATCAGGATGGAAAGCTGTCGACCCTGCCGGCCTTGCCGGGACATATCGGCCTCGTCGATGGTAGTGGTGCTGCCACCCGCTTGACGTTGGGCTACGCGAGAGCCGTCGTGGCCGATAGCCCGGGGAATGTCTACCTGGCCGATGATGTCAACAAGGTCATCCGTCGCGTGACGCCCGATGGTCAGGTCAGTATCTTTGCGGGTATTGCGGGAAAAGACGGCGGGGTCGATGGCGGGCGTGGCACCGCGACCCTGGAGGGGCCGGTGGCCATGGCGTTCGACAAGGAAGGCAACCTGTATTTTGCTGACCAGTTCCATGGGCAGCCTCGGCTCGTGTTGCGCAAGATTAACAAGCAGGGCGAGGTATCTAGTATTGATTATTTGCCAACTTCGCATGGCACGCGCTTCGCGCTGGCGATCGACCAGCAAAACAATATTTATTGGGTGCACAATGCTGGCAATGGTATCTACCGGCTCCCTCCGGGCGGCGAGTTTGCCCTGTTTATGCCGTACGAGAATGCCATGAAGGCACTGAATGGAAAGACCGGCACGCGCGACTATATTTCAGCCGCCAGTCTGGCCGTCGACCGCCGCGGAGCGCTCTACTTTGAAGATGTCCAGCATCATGTGATCTTCAAGGTGGCACAGAATGGGGATGTCAGCCATTTTGCCGGCACTTCCTTGCGGAGCGATGGAAAGGATGGTCCGCCGGGAACCGGAAGTCTGATGGCTAGTGACTATTTTCCATTGGCAATAGATGCCAACGACAATCTGTACACGGGGAGCCAGGACGCGCTACGCAGAATTGACACCGCCGGTGTAATTTCCACGCCGCAACTAGGCTGGGGTTCTCCCGTACTGAGCACCTTCACCATTGGCAATGGCGTGCTGTATGGTTTTACCGCGCAGGCCGTGATCCAGACACCCTTGCCTTAGGGACGCAATTGCGCGGCTGGCGCATCCCTCAGCCGCGCCTGCAATTCCAGCGCATTGAACAGGGCGGCCCCGGACGCCGTGTTGTCGAAGATGCACCAGCTGTCCGCCTGCGGTTGTGCGTGCAATTCAGCGGCCAGCGCCGCCAGATAGTCGGCCGGGTAGTCGGAATAGTATATTTTCGGGCTGCCGTGCAGGCGCAGGTAGGCCACTTCCGTCGTCGGCACGTGCGGCCCCGGCTGGCCGGCGGGTGGATCGGCGCGCACGCGCGTGATGCGCTGCGTGGTCAACAGTTCGGTGGCCTCGGCCGCGAACCAGCCTGGGTGGCGCGCCTCGCAAGCGAGCATGCCGCCGAAGCGCTGGCGCAGCGCCTGAAAAAACTGCGCGGCCACGTCCGCCTCGAAATGCAGGCTGGGCGGCAGCTGCACCAGCACGCAGCCCAATTTATTTCCCAGTTGCGTGACTTCTCCCGCAAAGCGATCCAGTTCGGCCGCACAGTTGCGCAAGCGCCGTTCGTGCGTGATGCTGCGCGGCAATTTCACGCTGAAGCGGAAGTGCTCGGGTGTGCTGGCGGCCCAACGCGCGTAAGTGGCGCTCTGGTGCGAGCGGTAGAAAGAGCTGTTGATTTCCGCGCAGGGCAAGACCTGGGCATAGCGCTGCAGGTGGCTGCCATCGAGGGGGAAGCGGCTGGCGGCGGCGCTGGACAGGCTCCAGCCGGCCGTGCCGACGTAATGAGTATGCATGCTGCGATTACAGCAAGGTCAGGCGGGTTCGGCTATCGGAAAAACGCCCGTGCGGCGGTAGGCGACTGCCTAGTCGATGATGTCGCCGTTCAAGTCATGGCGCGTGATGTTGCCGTGCGCATCGATGGCGATCCAGCCGCCGCGCGGCTGTTGTGGCGGCGTCACGTCGCATTCCCAGTCGGGCAAGACATAGCGCAAGGTTTCGTCAACTTTATGCAGGGCGGGGCGGTGCGTATGGCCGTGGATCATGACGGTGCTCGCGTGTTCGGCAAATACTTGTGCTACGGCATCGGGCGTGACATCCATGATGTCCATGGTTTTTTCGCCATTGTGCTCGCGGCTGCTTTTGCGCAAGCCGTCGATGATCGCCTTGCGCTGCGCCAGCGGCATGGACAGGAACTGTTTTTGCCAGGCAGGCTGGCGCACCATGGCGCGAAACTCCATGTATTGGACGTCTTTCGTGCATTCGGCGTCGCCATGCAGCAAGACGATGCGCCGGCCGGCAAGCGTGGCCACGTGCGGTTCGCTGAGCAGGGTGGCGCCGGCGGCGGCGGCAAAGCCGGAGCCGACAAGAAAGTCGCGGTTGCCGGCGATCCAGTAGACGTGCACGCCCGCATCGCTGACGGCGCGGATGGCGGCCGTCATGCGCGCATTGAACGGGTCTTCCAGGTCATCGTCGCCAGCCCAGTATTCGAACAGGTCGCCTAATAGATACAGCGCTTGCGCATATTGCGCATGGTGTTCCAGGAAAGAAAGAAACGCCGCGCTGGTGCGCGGGTGCGAGCTCTGCAGATGCAGGTCGGAAATAAAGAGTGCGGCAGGCATTGTCATCGTTCAACGCTCCCAAAAAGTGATGTACATGGAGAGGCGCAAACGCTGCAATGCCTGTTAGTCATGGTGCAGTGGCCGAATTAAACTGCTTCGACTTTTTCGATGATGACGTCGGTGACTGGCACATCGGCGAACATGCCGGCGCGCGAGGTTTTCACGGCGCGGATGGCGTCGACGACTTCCTTGCCGTCGGTGACTTTACCGAACACGGCGTAGCCCCAGCCGTCCTGGCCTGGGTAGTCGAGGAAGCTGTTGTTCTTGATGTTGATGAAGAACTGGGCCGATGCCGAGTGCGGATCCGACGTGCGGGCCATGGCCAGCGTGTACGTATCGTTTTTCAGGCCGTTCTTGGCTTCGTTTTCCACGGTGGTGTCGGCTGGCTTCTGTTTCATGCCTGGCTCGAAACCGCCGCCCTGGATCATGAAGCCGTCGATGACGCGGTGGAAAATCGTGTTGTCGTAGTGACCGGCTTGCATGTAGGCCAGGAAGTTGGCAACCGTTTTCGGCGCTTTCTCGGCGTCCAGTTCAGCGGTGATCTTGCCCAGATTGGTGGTGATGATGACGGAGGTCATGATGATCCTTAATAAATTGGATGAATAATTGATTCAGCGGCGCCAGGCAGGCGGGCACCGCAAAAACGCTATTTTACAGTTTTGCGGGCGCTGTCTTGAGTAAAGTCGCCGATTCGATCACCACGGGGGTGACGGGCACGTTCTGGTGCGGGCCCTTGTCCGCCACGGGTACGGCCTTGATCTTGTCGACCACGTCCATGCCGCTGACGACTTTGCCGAACACCGTGTAGCCGAAACCGTCGCGGCCAGGGTAGTCGAGCGGGCCGTTGTCGTTGACGTTGATAAAGAATTGCGCGGTGGCCGAATGCGGGTCGCCCGTGCGCGCCATGGCGATGCTGTAGGTCACGTTCTGCAAGCCGTTTTGCGCTTCGTTCTTGATCGGCGCTTTCGTCGGTTTCTGCTTCATGTTCTTGTCGAAGCCGCCGCCCTGTATCATGAAGCCATCGATGACGCGGTGAAATACGGTGCCCTTGTAGTAACCGCTGTTGACGTACTGCAGGAAATTGGCCACGCTTTTCGGTGCTTTTTCCTGGTCCAGTTCCAGCACGATCTCGCCCATGCTGGTTTTCAGGGCCACGTGCGGCGTTGGGTCGACGGCGGTCGCCGGAGCGGCTGCCACGACGGCACTGCCCAGGGTCAGGCCGGCAAACAGGGTGCAAAAGCGGGCCAGGAAAGACAGGCGTTTCGATTTGATTTCTTGCATGAAGGCGTCCTTGATCGTTATTTTTCTTTAAACTTGCTTTAATTGTAAAGAAGTGAAAATTCGGTTGAACATCGTAAAAACCTGATTCATATCGGGCCAGTATGGTTTTTATCAATGTTATACTTGACCGCTAACGCCCTAATTCTAACAAACAAGAACAACAATATAGCGGGTCGTACAGTCTTCGGCGCACACGGCAGTTCTGTGGCGCGGCACCCCCGGTGTCCGCGCCTGTCTGTCGTTTTGCCAGGCTGGCGACCGCTCCACTTGCAAAGCACGATGAGCAATCTAAAGATTTACAACACCCTGGCTCGCGAGAAGCAGGTATTCGTCCCGATGGAAGCGGGCAAGGTTCGCATGTACGTGTGCGGCATGACCATCTACGATTATTGCCATATCGGCCATGCGCGCATGATGATGGCGTTCGACGTCATTTACCGCTGGCTGAAGGCGTCCGGCTTCGACGTCACCTATGTGCGCAACATTACGGACATCGACGACAAGATCATCCGCCGCGCCGTGGAAAACGGCGAGACGATTTCCCAGCTGACGACGCGTTTCACCCAGTACATGGATGAAGACACGGCCGCGCTGGGTATTTTGACGCCCGACCACACGCCGCGCGCCACCGAATACGTGCCGCAGATGCTGCGCCTGATCGAACAGCTGGAAGCCAAGGATTTGGCTTACCAGGGCGCGGATGGCGACGTGAACTATGCCGTGCGCAATTTCCCCCACTACGGCAAGCTGTCGGGCAAGTCGCTCGACGACCTGCGCGCGGGAGAGCGCGTCGACGTCAACACGGGCAAGCGCGATCCGCTCGACTTCGTGCTGTGGAAGTCGTCGAAAGAGTCGGAGCCGGAAGAAGTCAAATGGGATTCGAAGTGGGGCAAGGGCCGCCCGGGCTGGCATATCGAGTGCTCGGCCATGTCGTGCGCCTTGCTCGGTGAACAATTCGACATCCATGGCGGCGGCGCGGACTTGCAATTCCCGCACCACGAAAACGAGATCGCCCAATCCGAAGGCGCGTTCGGCCATACCAGCGTCAATTACTGGATACATAACGGTTTCGTGCGCCTGGACAATGAAAAAATGTCCAAATCGCTGGGCAACTTCTTCACCATCCGCGAAGTGCTGCAAAAGTTCGATGCCGAAGTGATCCGCTTCTTCATCTTGCGCGCGCACTACCGCAGCCCCCTGAATTACTCGGACGTGCACCTCGACGACGCGCGCCTGTCCCTGACCCGTTTGTACACGGCGCTGGCCGACGTGGCGGTGGAAGAGGGCGCCATCGACTGGAGCGAAGCCCATGCCGTGCGCGTGCGCGAAGCGATGGATGACGATTTCAACACGCCGCTGGCCGTGGCCGCCCTGTTCGACCTGGCAACGGAAGTCAACAAGAGCAAGTCGCCCGCCCTGGCCCGTCAATTGAAGGGGCTGGCTGGCGTGTTCGGCTTGCTCGAGCGCACGCCGCAGCAATTCCTGCAAGCAACCGTCGGCGCCGCTGACGGCGGCCAGGATGAGGCGGCCGGCATCGAAGCGGCCATCGCGGCGCGCAGCACGGCGAAAAAGGCGCGCGACTTTGCCCAGTCCGACAAGATCCGCGCCGAATTGTTGGCTGCGGGCATCATTCTTGAAGACAAGCCTGACGGCTCGACCAACTGGCGCCGCGCATGATGCCAACGTCCAGGGAAAACGGGGAAGCCCCGGTGGCGGCGCAGGTGATCCAGGTGCCGCATTACTGGGAAGAGGCGAAGATCGAGCTGATGAAGCGCGACCGCATCATGAAAAAGCTCATCCCGCAATTTGGCGACCTGCACCTGGTCGGTCATAGCGACCCGTTTACCACCCTGGCCCGTTCGCTGGTGGGACAGCAGATCACGCCCAAGGCGGCGGATGCTGCCTGGAAAAAGCTGCTGCTGGCTTGCCCGAAATGCACGCCTTCGCAAGTATTGAAGGCAGGCGCCGAGCAGTTGTCCGCCTGCGGTTTGTCCAAACGCAAGACCGAATACATCCTCGACCTGGCCGACCATTTCAAGGCCAAGCGCGTGCACGCGAGCCAGTGGGACCAGATGGATGACGAAGCCGTCATCGCCGAACTGGTGCAAATCCGCGGCATCGGCCGCTGGACAGCCGAGATGTTTCTGATATTTAATCTGCTCCGGCCGAATGTCTTGCCGCTCGACGACCCCGGTTTGATCCAGGGCATCAGCGTCAATTATTTCTCCGGCGAACCAGTTTCCCGCAGCGATGCGCGCGAAGTTTCCGCCAATTGGGAACCGTGGCGCACCGTGGCGACGTGGTATTTGTGGCGCAGTCTCGACCCTGCAGCCGCCCCTGCCGCATCCGATACAGCCCCCGGCGCACCAGCCGGTACGGTAAAATAAACATAGATGACGCCGCGCGCCCTGGCGCCGTGGCCGGTAAAACCTGGAGGTACAATGACTAAAACGACTTTCCTCAATTTTGAACAGCCGATCGCGGAACTCGATTCCAAGATCGAAGAGTTGCGCTTCGTGCAAGACGATTCGGCCGTCGACATCTCGGAAGAGATCGACCGCCTGGCCAAGAAGAGCCAGCAACTGACCAAGGATATCTACGCCAAGCTGACCCCTTGGCAAGTGGCGCAGATCGCGCGCCACCCGCAGCGCCCCTACACCATGGATTACGTGAATGAAATCTTTACCGATTTCCACGAATTGCATGGCGACCGCAGCTACGCGGACGATTTGTCCGTCGTCGGCGGCCTGGCCCGCTTCAACGGCCAGCCGTGCATGGTCATCGGCCATCAAAAGGGCCGCGACACGAAAGAGCGCGCCATGCGCAATTTCGGCATGCCGAAGCCGGAAGGCTACCGCAAGGCCATGCGCCTGATGAAAGTGGCTGAAAAGTTCAACTTGCCTATCTTTACCTTCGTCGACACGCCAGGCGCCTTCCCCGGCATCGACGCGGAAGAGCGCGGCCAGTCGGAAGCCATCGGTCACAACCTGTACGTGATGGCGGAACTCAAGGTGCCGCTGATCGCCACCATCATCGGTGAAGGCGGTTCCGGCGGCGCGCTGGCCATCGCCGTGGGCGATGCCGTGCTGATGCTGCAATACTCGACCTATGCCGTGATCTCGCCGGAAGGCTGCGCCTCGATCCTGTGGAAGAGCGCCGAGCGCGCCTCCGACGCGGCCGAAGCGCTGGGTCTGACGGCGCACCGCCTGAAAGCCATGGGCCTGATCGACAAGATCATCAACGAACCGCTGGGCGGCGCCCATCGCGATCCGAAACAGATGGCGACCTTGCTGAAACGCGCACTGGCCGACACCCTGCGCCAGTTCCACGGCATGAAAACCAAGGACTTGCTGGCCGCGCGCCATGAAAAACTGCTGAGCTACGGCAAGTTCAAGGAAACCACGCCGAGCGAGTAAACCATCGCCGGCGCAGGCCGGCAGCAAGAACACCAGGGACAGGCAGCCAAGCGATATCACTCGTTTGGCCACCTGTCCCTCTTTGCATTCCAGGAGTCTTATGAAAAAGCAACAAAACGCCACCGTCGCCGACATCTTCGCCAGCGCGCTGGCAACCTGCGGACCGCAAGCCGGCGAAGCGGTCGGCATCGCCCTCAGCGGCGGCCTCGATTCCTCGGCCCTGCTGCATCTGGCGCATGCCTGGGCGCAAGAGCACGGCGTGGCCCTGCACGCGTTCCACGTGCACCATGGCCTCAGCCCGAACGCGGATGCGTGGCTGGCGCACTGCGCGCAGTTGTGCGCCGGCATGGGCATCGCCTTCGAGGCACGCAAGGTCACGCTGGAAAAGAATGCGAAGACGGGCACGGAAGAGGCGGCCCGAAAGCGCCGTTACGCGGCCCTGGGCGAGCTGTGCGCCGCGCACGGCGTGCGCCTGCTGCTGACGGCGCACCACCAGGATGACCAGGCTGAAACGGTGTTGCTGCAATTGCTGCGCGGCTCCGGCACGGCGGGCTTGTCCGGCATGGATGGCGCCAACAGCGCGCCCGAGCTGCTGGGCAACCCGGACCTGGTGATGGCGCGTCCGCTGCTGCCCGTGTCGCGCCGGCAACTGGAGGCGTACGTGGCGAAACATGCGATCGCGCATATCCACGATGAGTCGAACGACGATCCCCGCTTTGCCCGCAATGCATTGCGGCACCAGGTGATGCCCGTGCTGGCGCAGGCGTTTCCCGGTTTCCAGGAGCGCTTCGCCCGCAGCGCCCAGCACGCGCAATCGGCGCAGCGCCTGTTGACGGAACTGGCGACGCAGGACCTGGCCGCCTGCCTCGACGGCGACTGCATCGAACTGGCGAAATTGCGCGCGCTGAGCGCGGACCGCTGCTACAACCTGCTGCGCCACTGGTTCGGCACGCGCGGCTTGCGCATGCCGTCGACGGCGTGGCTGGCGGAAATGCTGGCGCAGCTGCTGGAGGCGCGGCCCGATGCGCAATTGCTGGTCACGCATCCCGAATGCCACGTGCGGCGCCACCGCGACCGTTTATATCTGACGCCGAAGCTCGATGACCTGGCCGGCATGCGCGAGCGTGACGACGCGGGCATTCCCGGCCTGGAAAAAGCCGGCCAGGAGTTTGCATGGAAAGGCGAGGCGAGCCTGGCCTTTCCCGCGTATGGCGGCGTGCTGCATTTCGATGCGGTGGACGAGGGC
The DNA here is from genome assembly GCF_030397595.1 of Janthinobacterium sp. SUN033. NCBI lineage: Bacteria > Pseudomonadati > Pseudomonadota > Betaproteobacteria > Burkholderiales > Oxalobacteraceae > Janthinobacterium > Janthinobacterium sp. SUN033. The sequence goes on along the minus strand of NZ_JAPQNV010000003.1, from coordinate 333,139 downwards.
GGGCAGGGCATCGATATTGCCTGGTTGCAATCTCAAACCTTGACGATCGATTTCCGCCAGGGCGGCGAGCGCCTGAAGCTGGCCTTGAACCGTCCCACCAAGAGCTTGAAATACCATTACCAGGCGTTTGATGTGCCCGCCTGGGAGCGCGAACGCCTGCCCCTTGTCTGTGCGGCGCAACAATTGCTGTTCGCGGCGGGGATTGGCCTCGATTGCCATTGCCTGAGCCTGCTGGATCGTCCCCGCGTGGCCTTGCGCTGGGTCTCCTGCTGAGCGTAAGGGCAGCCGCCACGGCCACTCCCGGGGTGGCTGCCAAGCGGCTGCTCAAGCCAGCTGGACTGCATGGATTGGTTATTTCCATATACGCAATCGGTATGAGCTAATGCGCTTTTTAGCTTGTTATTTTGCATTGCGGCATGTAGAGTAAAGCCCTCCTTTTTTATTCTTCTTGAGCGGAAACTTCACTCTTATGGCTTTAATCGTCCACAAATATGGCGGTACGTCGATGGGCTCGACTGACCGTATCAAGAATGTCGCCAAGCGCGTTGCCAAGTGGCACGACGCCGGGCATCAAATCGTGGTGGTGCCATCCGCCATGTCGGGCGAAACCAACCGCCTGATTGGACTGGCCAAGGAAATCATGGATCAACCCGATCCCCGTGAACTTGACATGATCGCCTCGACAGGCGAACAAGTGTCCGTCGGCCTATTGTCGATGGCACTGCTGGCGATCGGCAAACAAGCCGTATCCTATGCTGGCTGGCAAGTCGCGATCAAGACCGATTCCGCCTTTACCAAGGCACGCATCCAGTCGATCGATGACGAAAAAGTCAAACGCGACCTCGATGCGGGCAAGATTGTCATCATTACCGGTTTCCAGGGCGTCGACGAACACGACAACATCGCGACCCTGGGCCGCGGCGGTTCGGACACCTCGGCCGTGGCGATCGCCGCCGCCATGCAGGCGGCCGAATGCCTGATCTTCACGGACGTCGACGGCGTCTACACGACCGACCCGCGCGTGGTCTCCGAGGCGCGCCGCCTGAAGACCATCACCTTTGAAGAGATGCTGGAACTGGCTTCGCTGGGTTCCAAAGTGCTGCAGACGCGCTCGGTGGAATTTGCCGGCAACTACCGCGTTCCCACGCGCGTGCTGTCGTCGCTGACCGACCCGATGTTGCCGCTGGAAATAGAAGCCAATTCAGGCACCCTGATTTCGTTTGAGGAAGATACAAACATGGAACAAGCAGTCATCTCCGGCATCGCCTTCAACCGCGATGAAGCCAAAATCACCGTGCTCGGCGTGCCCGACCGTCCAGGCGTGGCGTACCACATCCTGGGACCGGTGGCGGACGCGAACATCGAAGTCGACATGATCATACAGAATCAGTCGGTAGACGGTAAAACGGACTTCACCTTCACCGTCTCGCGCGGCGAATACACGCGCGCGCTGGCCGTGCTGGAAGCGAACCGCGAATCGCTGGGCGCGGCCAGCATCACGGGCGACGCGAAAGTGTCGAAACTGTCCGTCGTCGGCGTGGGCATGCGCAGCCATGTCGGCGTCGCATCGCAAATGTTCCGCACCTTGTCGGAAGAGGGCATCAACATCATGATGATCTCCACTTCCGAGATCAAGATCTCCGTGCTGATCGATGAAAAGTACATGGAACTGGCCGTGCGCGCGCTGCATAAAGCGTTCGAGCTGGAAAAAGCTTAAATATCCAAAAATATTGCCCCACGCCCTTGACCAAAGGGGGGGCAATCGATATTATGACGTTCGTCGCTGCAGCGCAGTTAGCTACAGAGACATAGTTGAGTAATCAGCTAGGAGACGTGGCCGAGTGGCCGAAGGCACATCCCTGCTAAGGATGCATACGGCTTATACCTGTATCGTGGGTTCGAATCCCACCGTCTCCGCCAGAATCAAATAAAAAAGCCTCCCCTGCGGGAGGCTTTTTTATTTGTCTGGACGGAACGGTGGAATTCGAAGGGCTGGGCCGTGCCGGCCCAGCCCTCTCCGAATCGCCCAATCACCGCGCTCCGCGCGGGCCGTTGGCCGCGCAGCGGCCAACGCCGTCCCCCCATCTCAGGCTCCAGCAGCCAGCTCGCCCGTCGGCCCCAGTTACCTCAGCAATAAATACAACAAGTGACTTAGTGTGAGTATTGACTCTTTGTCATTATGGATAATGGCAATGTTATTAATAAAAATACGCATGCCCAGCCATGTTTCCATTGTCCAGTCCAATCGAGGAGTTGTCATGTCCCACCGCCTTCCCCGCAGGTACGTGTCGCTGTGCCTGGCCGCCATGCCGTTCGCTTGCAGTGCCGCCTTCGCCGCGGAAAGCACGGTCAATCTGAATGTCGACCTGAGCCTGCAGTCCGTGCCCAAACTCGAGCTGCGCCTGCTGCAGGAGCCGCCGAAGCTGAAGGCGCGCGCCAGGCCCGCCACGCGCGCGGCGAGCAAGCGCGACGAGTACGAGAAAGCGTACGACCTGTACATCCGCTATGCCAACGGCAGCATCTATAACCCGACCACGGCCAAGCATGACAAGGTGCGCCTGCGTTCCTACCAGCAGACGGACGGCCTGGCGCTCGATGGACGCGACGAGAATGCGGCCACCTTCATGGCGCCCACCGTGGTGATGGCGCCGGGGCAAACCGTGCGCTTCAAGCTGCATAACCAGTTGCCGGCGCTGCCGGACGAGCAGTGCGCGACGAGCGATATCAATGCAGCGCGTCCGCTTGGCTGCTTCAACGATACCAATCTGCACTCGCATGGTCTGTGGGTCTCGCCCTCGGGCAATAGCGACAACGTGTTGATATCGATCAAGCCTGGCGTGGATTTCGAGTACGAATACAATATTCCCATCGACCATCCGGCCGGCACGTTCTGGTATCACCCGCACCAGCATGGCGCGACGGCGATGCAGGTCGCCAGCGGCATGGCCGGCGCGCTGGTGGTCGAAGGCGACCGTTATCCGAGCGCCACGGCGAATGGCGACCTCGATGTGATACTGAAGCCATTCCAGCCCGACGATGGCAGCGGCAGCGCCGGCGAGGTGATGCTGCTGCAGCAAATTCCCTATGACTGCCCCAGCAACAGCCTGACGCCGACGACGCCGTGCGCCACGGACGGGGTAGGCGTGCTGGAGGATTTCGGTCAGGTCAACGATCCGAATGCCTGGCTGAAGTCGGGCCGCTATACCTCCGTCAACGGCAAGGTGCAGCCGGTGCTGAAGATGAAGACGCAGCGCCTGTACCGCTGGCGCATGATCGACACGGGTTTCCAGGCAACCGTGGTGCTGCGCATCCGCCGCGCGAACGATCCGCAAAAGCTGTTCAAGGCGCTCAGCGTGGCCAACCAGGACAAGGACGTGATGGAGCTATGCGATGGCGAGGACGTCACGCAGTTCGAGGTGGCCAGCGACGGCTTGACGCACGACAGGATCATCCCCAAGACCTTGAACTACCTGCAGCCGGGCTACCGCAGCGATATCCTGTTCTCGCTGCCGAAAGCCGGCGCCTATTGCGTATATGCGGAAACCAACGTCAACAACATGACGACGATGCATGACGTCAACAACACGCGCCTGATCGGCGTGATCGCCGCCAGGACCAACGCCAAGGCATCCGCACGCGTCAGGTCGGGCGAGTCGCCGCGCGATTTCCTGCTGGCCGAGTTGCGCAATGCCGTCCAGAGCCTGCCCGGCGCCCAGTTGCCCGATAGCGTCAAGAGCACGATCCTTGGCGACCTGGAGAATGGTCTCAAGCTCGGCAAGTTCGTCCCGCATGCGGGCTTCAGCGCGGCGGCAAAGGACGCGATGCGCGGCAAGAAGAAGGAGTATGTGACCTTCAATATTGCCAAGTTGGGCGGCAAGGCCCGCTTCATGGTGGAAGGCAAGCCGGAAGACTCGCCGATACCCGAGCTGAAGTATGTCTATGACCCGCACCGCGTCGACCACACGCTGGTGCTGGGCACCGAGCAGATCTGGGAGCTCGCTTCGAAGAATGGCAGCCACCCCTTCCATATCCACGTCAACCCCTTCCAGATCATCGGCATTAGCCGCACCGACGGCGGCGCGGTCGATGCGCAATACAAGGACCTGATCGGCACGTGGAAAGACACCTTGCTGGTGATCGAAAAGCACAAGATCGAGATCGCCACGCGTTACCAGCGCTACATCGGCGAATACGTGCTGCATTGCCACATCCTCGAACATGAAGACCAGGGCATGATGCAAAACGTCAAGGTGGTACTGCCGGATGGCAAGGGCGGCGGCGACGCGGGCGGACACGGACACTGACCGTTCCTGGCGGCAGCGCGTCCGGCGCGCGTCCGCCTTTCCCAACCTGTCTTTGGAGCAACTGCCCATGTTACGCATGAAAACTTCCATCCTTCCCCTCCTGGCCGGCTTGCTGTGCGCGGGTGTCTGCACCGCGGTACAGGCGCAGGCTGGCGTATCTTGCCGCCCGGAATTGCAGGCCCAGGCGGAGCCGGGTGGCGCGCGCGTCGTGCGCTACCGCAAGAATATCGATGAACTGACCCCGGCCGAGCTCGACGCCTTCAAGCATGCGGTGAGCGAGATGAAACGCAAGAGCCAGGAAAACGTGTATGACCGGCGCGGCTTCCTGTGGCAAGCCTGGGTGCATAACTGTACCTCCGTCGACGTCTTCAATGACCGCCAGGCGGCCTTGCCCGGCGACAGGCTGAAGCAGTTGCTGGGCGACCCGACGCGCAACAGCTGCGACATTGCTTATTTCATCGACAAGGTGGCGACCGAGGACAATGCCCACGAGGAATTCCCGGGCGAGTGCGAGCACCAGAAGAACACCTTTTTGCAATGGCACCGGGCGCAGCTGTACTTTTACGAGCAAGCGCTGCAGGCGGCCGACCCGAACGGCGAACGGGGCCCCAGCACGCGCAACGTCGCGTTGCCGTACTGGAACTTCACCCGCAAGCCTTCCGGCGTGCGCTATCCGAAAGCCTTCGAGGATGTCGATTCGCCGCTGTACGATGCCACGCGCAAGAGGGAGGGGCTCGATAGCTCGCTGGCCACGGCTTCGCCCAACTTGCTGGCCTACCAGATCTACTACATGGATTGGGCCGATTTTGGCGGCGACGAATACGGCAGCCTGGGCGGCGGCAACCTGGAGACGAAGATCCACAATCACATGCACGCCACCTACATGGGCGGCAATATGGGCGACAACGTCACGGCCGGCCTCGACCCGCTGTTCTATGCCTTCCATAACTTCCTCGATTACAGTTTCGAGAAGTGGCTGGACGAGCATGGCGACGCCGGCATACGCGGCAGCGGGCGCACGGCGTTCATGCGCAGCGAACAGGATGCGAGCTTGCCACGGCCCGTCGGCTGGAGCGCCGGCAGCGGCGATGCCCAGCGCAGCGATTCGGGCGACTACACGGCCAACATGGGCCAGGCGGTGCTGTACTTCGACACCCTCCGGCAAGGCTATGGCTTCCAGCCGCGCTATGGCGGCGAATTTGCCCGCAAGAAGGATATCCAGGCCTTGATCGACCGGCACCAGCAGGCGGGGTTTGTATTCGGCGACAACCAGAAAAGCCTGTTCGCCGCCCTGCTCAGCGACGATGCGGCCGATGGCGCGGTCGCCAGGCCCGACCTCACCGTGACCAGCGCCTACACGATCCCGGCGCGGCGGGTGGCCGGCGACAAGCGGGCGAACATGGTGCTGGACCGCGCGCATGCGGACGAGGACTACAGTTTTCAGGCCGATATCTACCTGTATCCCTCCAAGGTGACTGCGCGCATCGGCGACAAGGCGTTCCGCGACCGCTACCTGGTCACCAGCACCAGCCACTGGGCCTTGTCCGGCGCCCACCAGCATGATAAATATGTCATCGAAACGGATATCACCGGCATCGTCGACAGCCTGGTCCCCAAGAAGCGCAGGCAGGCCTGGCGCATCACGGCGGCCATCACCACGAATGACAAGGGCCGCGGCCTGATACGGCAAGGCGATTTTTCCACGCCCGTGATCCAGGTCGTCGACCGCCGCAAACCTGCCGAACCCACGTATGAGGAGAGCAAGCCATGAGCGAACGGACCAGCTTCAAGCGCGACGTGCAGGGCCTGTTTTCCCGCTACGTGGCCGACATGAACAAGATCAAGCTGTCGAACCCCGAGTCGACGGGCGTGCAGCGGCTGTACCTGAATGACTATGCGAGCGTGAAGGCGTTTGCCTGGCAAATCCAGGTGGCCATCCACGGTTACGACTATGACAGTCGCAACGCAAAATGGCGGGTGGAGGCCGGGCACCGCCTGCGCGCGCCGGGAGGGCGGGAAGGCGAGTATGTCATGTCCGCGCCGCACCCGATGCCGCCCGACGGGCCGATGGCGCAGGAAGGCATCGATATCTTCGACCAGTGGGTGAGGGACGGCATGCAGCCGTGACTCTCAGGCCAACCGGCACAGACACCCTTGATGATCAGGAGTTCAGCATGGCATACACAGGTTTGAGAATTCACCCGGCCATCGGCATCGCCCGCGTCGGCAACAGCGAAGAATACTATCTGGGCCCGGAAAGCCTGGCCGGCATGCCGCTCGATGGCCAGGATGGCACGGGAGGCTTGCCGATCCGGCCCGGCACGGAAGACACGACCATCGCCAGCACCGAGTTGCGCGACGCCGGCGGAAAGCTCAAGCGGCAGGCGGCCCGCTTCCGGATTTACCAGTATGCGTTCGACGCGGCGGACGGCGTGGAAAGCTACCCGCTGGGCCGGCGGGGCGCGGCGGCCGAAGTGGCCATCGGCAGCATGGTCGATGGCAAGATCGTCAAGGACATCGTCTGGACCGTGCACCTGGCCAACAAGAAAGCCAATAGCTGGGAGGGCGGGGAAGGCGTGGCGCCGTTCGACAAGCAGCGCGCGCCAGCCCTGCGCAATCCGGCCTTCGGCACGCCAGGCTCGCCGCACTTCGGCACGCCGGCCGACCCGCTGCGCCTGAAGCTGCTGGTCATCGATCCCGGACCGCGCACCGTGCAGGCTTCGCGCCAGGGCGTGCAGCAGTTCGACACCTCGACGCCGCCGTCGTGCGCGGATGCGGCCAGCGGCGCTGTGCGCAGCCTGCCCGACTATCCCGTGTCGTTCCCGCGTGGCGGGCAGCCTGGCGCGCCGGCGCAAGGCCCTGGCGCCATCATCGCCTCGCTGGGCGCCATCACGACGGAAAAGAATGGACGATTGCTGGTGCTGGGCGGCTATGGCAAGGCCTGCGGCTTCGACGCGCAAGGCAATTATTCGGCCGCCGCCGTCCTGCACGACAATGTCAACAACGACAACTGGTTCGATGACGTGGCCGATGGTCCCGTCACGGCCATGCTGCTCTTTGCCGACGGCACGGCGCGCAGCGTCGAGGGCGGCGCCTGGGTGATCTCGAGCGACCCGTCGTACGCGCCGCAAACGGCGAACGTCGTATCGCTGTGGGACGACCTGTATTGCACCTGGCTGGAAAAGATGGCGCTGCGGCCCGCCGTCCATGCGGACGGCCGCTACCAGGCGAGCTACCGGAGCAATTTCCGCACCGATGTCCAGCCCATCCTGCGCGCGGCGTCGCTGCAGCGCTGGACGACCAGCTTGCCGGCCAGGGCGATCAAGGAGCACGACTTGCTGGGCAAGATGAAGGCGGAAGGCCTGACCTACCCGATCATGAATTTCATCCGCCATCCCGACCAGACGGGCGCGCCGTCGCTGAAGCCGCAAATGCCGCTGTCGCTGGGCGATGCGGGCAGCAGCCTGCTGACCCTGACCCGGGCCCAGTATTTTTTCATGGAGCAGTGGGCACATGGCCAGTATGTGGCCGACAGCGGTGATTTCCTGCTGGGCGCGGGCGAAGCGCTCGACCGTACGGTCCTGTTCAACTGCCTGGGTGGCCGCTACAGCCCCGGCATCGAGATGGGTTTTATCGTGCGCGACCCCGGCCTGTACCGGCAGGCGTGGCGGCGCCATGATGCCGGCGGCCCGTTCCGCCTCAATGCCCAGCATCTCGACTACGCGGCCGCCGTCAGGGACCAGCCTTTCCTCGGCGCGGGCTACATGCCGCTGCGCGGCGGCGAGCTGCAGCCCGGCGACGTGTCGAAGTTCATGGCCTTGCCGTGGCATACCGATTACAACTCGTGCGCCACGCATTTGCCCGATCCGAATCCCGGCGGCACGGTGTTCAATAACCAGCAGGCGATCGATGCGGCCACGGCGCTCAATGGCAATGGCTACAATACCTTGCTGTATTCCTCCTGGCCGGCGCAGCGGCCCGTGGCCGTGTACACGTATGACGACGTCGTCGCCAATGGCGGCGAATTGGCGACGCCGCGCTATTCCGTGCGCGGCAAGGGCACGCGGGCCGATGGGGTGCCGTCGACCACCCCGGAAAATGCGGAAATCGACCGGCCCGCCATGCATGTGGGCCGCTACCAGGACCGCGCGCAGTTCCTGCTGAACTGGCACCGCATCGGCGTGGTCGTGCAAAGCACGGCGATTGCGCGCAAGGCGGGCGAAAAGGCCATCTGCAAGGATTACTACCTGGAAGTCGAAAGCCTGTTCGACAGCGATGAAAGCAACCTGGTCGAGTATTGGCGCAACACGGCCATCGACAAGGTGTACCGGCCGAAGCCGCAGCCGAAACCGAAGCCCTGATGGCGGCCGCAGACAGTCCCGGTGCGGCAGGGCCATCGCGGCAGCGCTACCGGGTCGCCATCATCGGCGGCGGCCCGGCGGGCTGCGCCTGCGCGCTGGCGCTGGCGCAGCATGGCGTGCACGACGTGCTCGTGATCGAGGCGGGCGACTACGCTCAATTTCGCATCGGCGAAAGCATTCCGCCCGAAGCCAACCGCCTATTCCACGCGCTGGGCATTGCGCAGGATTTTTTCGCCGAGGCGCACGCGCCTTGCCATGGCAGCTGTTCCTGGTGGGGCAGCGACAAGCGCGGCTACAACGACGCGCTGCTGCATCCGCTGGGCCATGGCTGGCACCTGGAGCGTTCCCGTTTCAATCGCTTCCTGGCGCGCCAGGCGCGCTTGCGCGGGGCGGAAGTGCTGCTGCGCGCCAGCCTGGCCGCGTCGGCCCCGGCGCAAGGCGGCGGCTTTGCCCTGGAATTGGTGCTGGGCGATCCGGCGCACCCGCGACCGGCCAGCATCCATGCCGATGTGGTGGTCGACGCCAGCGGCACGCGCGCCGTCTTCGCGCGCCAGCGCGGCAGCCGCAAGGTCGAGACGCTGCCGCTGGTCTGCCTGGCCATGCGCTTCGCCGCGCCCGCCGGCCCCCGTTCCGGCCTGACGCACCTGGAAGCGGTCGAACACGGCTGGTGGTATGGCGCCCATCTGCCCGACGCCACCATGCTGCTGGCGTTCTACAGCGACGCGGCCACCGTCAAGGCGCGGCGCCTGCAGCATGCCGCGCACTGGCTGGAAGGGCTGGCGGCCGCGCCCAATACGGCAGCGCTGGCCCGCGGCGCCGTGCCGCTGGCAGGCGGCGTGCAGAGTTTTCCCGCGCCGTCCTACTGCCTCGAGCAACTGTATGGCGACGGCTGGCTGGCCATCGGCGACGCCGCCTCGGCCTACGATCCCGTCACCTCGCAAGGCATCGTCAAGGCGCTGGCCAATGGCATGGCGGCCGCTGGCGCCATCGCCGGCCACGCCGCCCTGGACGCGGTGGCGCAGACGGTGGCGCAGCGCTACGCCGATTACCTGGCGCAGCGCCAGCAGTACTACGGTTGGGAGCAGCGCTGGCCCGCCGCGCCGTTCTGGCGCCAGCTGCATGCGGATGCGGGTGCTCTAGCGGATTAACGGCGCTGCGCTTCGCGTTCGAGCGTATCCCTGCCGATGATCTTCAGGCTGGCGCCGCCCTTGAACGGCAGCGCTTCCTCGCTGCCCGCCGTCTGGATGCCGGCCGAGACGCCGATTTCTGCCGTCACGTCGACGAATTCTGTACGGAACATGCGCAGCTCGGTGTGCTTGATGACGCTTTGCAGCGCAATCGACTGGCCCGGCGCGATGGGGGTGAAGGCGCGCTTGAGCGCGTGATTGGCCAGGCCCGTCTTCAATACCTGGCTTTGTTCGCTCGCGTTGTCGATCAGGCGCATATTGGGCCCCCGCGCTTGCATGTACTGGAGCGGATAGCCGACTTCCCCATTGCCGATATTCTTGATGACCACCTCGATGCGCATGTCGCTGCCCGTGAAAATGCAGGCTGGATTATCGATGCAGTGGGCGCTGATGGAGAGGATGTCGTTCGGCATGGCGTTTCCTGGGAGTTGTAGGGACACTGCGAGCAGTGCGATTAGGAGCCGTTCAGGATGATATCGCATTTGATCTGCCGTCCTATTTTCGTTCGTAGCAAGTCCTGCACTTCGATGGCGATCTGCCAGGCATGCCGGTCACGGATGACGATGGAGCCGGCCGAGTTCATGATGTTGGCAGCGGCCGGTTCCGGTTCCTCATCGTCCGAGAGCGAAGGCACGGGCGCATCCCAGCTGCCGTCCGGCTTCTTGTATTTGACGGTCTCGTCGTCTCCTTCCACATACGAGTATTCATCCGGCAGGCCATAGCAGTGACCGAATTCATGGGCGTGTGTCTGGCCATCGGTCGAGGCGGACACGTCGATGATGGTCCCCGTCACGCTTTCGCGGTCGTAGCGTTTGTGGATCTGCATGACGTAATGCTCGTTGCTCTCCACATAAACGACGCGGTAGATGATGGGCAGGGTGCGCGTGCCGCATTCCGGATCGCTGATTTTCATCTGGAATTTATTGTTCCAGTGGCTTTCCAGCCCCGTGGTGGCGATGCCCTTGACGTACTTGATGACGGCGGCGCGCTGCTTGGCCCGCGTGGCGGCCTGCGGGGTGCCCTTCTCGCGGTCTTCCAGCGCCTGGTCGGCCGGCTCGAGCACCGTGATCACCTTGACGCGCAATTCGGCGATGATGCCGGTATTCGACTTGACGGGCACGTAGATCTTGTAGCGCACGGTGTCGAAATAGTTATGCGGCGCGCCAGTGGCGCCGAAGGTGTTGTTGTAGCGCGGCACGCTGGAGACGCTAATCTCCTTTTCATAGTCGGCGATCCAGCAGGCGGGGCGCTTGATCAGCACTTCCTTGCGCTGCTTGTTGTCGACGGGGCTGGTGCTGGACGTACCCGTTGCCTTGAATTTCGGCTCGGGTGCGGCCGGCGCCTTGGCCGTCGTGCCGGGCGCGGGCGACTTGGCGCGCGTGTCCGAGCTGGGCGCAGGAGCCTGGTCAGGGCCGTTCTCCGTCTCGGGCGACTGGCCCGGCGACTTGAGCAGTTCGATCACCAGCGCCTCGACGGCGGCAGCCGCCACGATGTGGGTCAGGCCCCTGGCGTCCGTCATGCCCGTTTCGATGCTGCCGTCGGCGCGCTTGACGCGATACGGCTGGCGCGCCATCAGTTCGCCCGTGTCGCGGTCTTTCAGCACGAAGCCTTCGTCGAACAGTTTCAAGCGGCTGTCCGGCAACGGCGGCAGGCCGGCTGCGGCGCTGGCGCCGCCGTTGAAGACATGCTGCCCGCCCTTGACCGTAAAATGGCCGGGGCAGCGGAAGGTGATGTCGCCGCCTTCGAGCGTGATCGAGGATTGTCCCGCCTGCAGGACGATTTTCTGGTTGGCCTTGATGTCGATGCTGTCGCTCACGGAGATCACCGTGACAGCTTGATCGGCGAGGATTTCCAGCTGGTCGGTATGCGCTTCGAGCGAGACGGGGCCGTTGCCAGCGACGGCCTTGATGCCGCCTTCCTGGCTGAACAGCGTGGCCGCGTTGGCCGCCACCGAGGCGACCGTCTGGCCGGCCGTCATGTGCAGGTCGGCCTGCGCCGTCCAGTGCAGCTGCTGGCCCGCGAACAGCACGGTCGACGCGGGCGTGGCCCAGTTGATGCTGCTGGGCGACTCCATCAGCACGAGCGGCTGGGCGTAGCGTTCCACGGGCTGCGCCGTATCGGGCGCGCGCGTGCCGCTGCCCGCCTTGCTGGCTTCCTGGCCGCCGACGCTGGCCTGGTACTTGCCATCCTGCTGCGGGTCGATCTGCTTCGCCATGTCCAGCTGCGCTTGGTTCGCATCCTTGCTGACGAGGGCTTTTTGCTGGCTTGCCGATGTCGCCACCGCCTTGCTCAGTTCACAGGCGCCGCGCAGCAGGGCCAGCGCCTCCCTGGTGTCGAGCTGGCTCGACGCCACGCCGGCGCCCTGGCGCGCGCGCGCCGTGGTCGAGAGCAGCACGCCTTCGCCGGCGCGCAGCATGGCCCAGGCATCGGTGCGCAACTCAAAGCCGCTGCCGCGGTAGCTGCCCCGTTGCGCCGAACTGGCGCCTTGCTGCACCAGGTAACCCAGATTGAGCTCGGTGGCGGCGCTGCTCGAAGCTAGCCGGGTGCGCAGCTGGCCCTGGGTATCGTCCAGCACCCACTGGTTGTAGCCGGCACCGTCGAAATTGTGGCTGTGCATGCCCGACAGGGCGCCCGCGTGGTTGATGCCCGAATCCTCGCCGGCCGCATACGGCGGCGTGTCGCTGCCCGTGTAGAGCTGGGCGACGACCAGCGGGCGGTCCATGTCGCCTTCGATGAAGTCGACCAGCACTTCGGTGCCAAGGCGCGGCGTGAATTGCGAGCCCCAGTTCGGGCCGGCCAGCGCTTCGGCCACGCGCACCCAGGCGCCGGACGCCTCGTTGCCGGGCGCGTTGCCCTGCTGGTCGGTGTTGTGCGCCAGGCCGCCGGGATTGGCGGCGCTGCCGCGCTGCCAGGCAAACTGGATGCGCACCTGGTGGTCGCGGCCCGTGGTGGCCACGCTGTCGGCCAGGCCCACCACCAGTGCCGTCTGCGGACCCAGTGCCACGGCCGGTGCACGCGCGGCGGTGGCGCGCGGCACGATGGCCACGCTGGTGCGTACGCAGCCGAAGCGGTTGCGGTAGGTGCCCGGCTCGATCTGGCCGGCGATCCAGTCGGCCACGCCGCCCAGGCCGGCCGTCCTGGCCAGCTTCGACAGCATGCCGCCCAGGCTGGCGCCGGCCGGTCCCGTATTGTTGCGCGCCTGGTGCTCGGCCCACAGCACGGTGAAGGCGTTGGCGCCATCGGCATGCTGCTCGTGCTGCAGCAGGCGCATGGCGTGGCCGGCGGCCAGGCGGCGCACGGCGCCGGCGCCGTCGAACTGCTTGTTGTCCAGTTCCAGGGCTTGCAGCATGCGCTCGCTGTGCGGCCCGGCCGCTGCGCGGTCGGCGTGCAGGCGCTCGCCGGCGCCGTCATACACGGCCAGCTGCGGCAATTGCCCGGCCTCCAGGCTGGAGACTTGCTCGGCGGCGGGCGCCGTCACCTGCGCCGGGTCCCAGCTGCTGATGCTGACGGCGTTCGACTGCACCTGGCGGCGCGCGCCGAAGCGGTCGATGGCGTCGTCGGTATCGGTGGCGCGCACGCCGTGAAAGCGCATGTCGGCGCCGCCCGGCGTCTGCGGCGCGGTGGCCTTGCTGTCGAAGATCACCAGTTTGTGCCTGGCCTGCGCCTGGCCATCGCCGCTGTCCTGCGCGCCGCCGGGCTGGTCGTGCTCGAAGCGCCAGCTCAGGCCTTCGGCAGCGAGCAGGCGCGCGAAGAAATCGAAGTCGCTTTCGCGGTACTGGGTGCAGATGGCGCGCGTGGCCAGCGTCTGGCTGACGTCGAATGCGAAGCGCAACTGCGAGTAGTCGGCCAGCAGCTCGGTGACGATGTCGCGCGCATTCTTGTCCTGGAAAATGTAACTGTCGCGACGCAGTTGCAGCAGGGCCAGGGCCGGCTCGAGGCGCAGCCGGTAGCGCGCCACGCCGCCGTCGGCGCCCAGCCAGGCGCAATCGGTGCAGATGCCGTGCCAGGCGCGCTGGCTGCCGTCGGGCTGCAGCAGGCACAGCGTCATTTCTTCGCCGATGAAGGAGGCCAGGTCCAGGCTGGCCGCGGTGCTCAGGGCGTCGACCTCGAAGCGGAACAGTTCATTGACGGCCTCGCGGCCCTCGAACTGTTCCGCCATCAGCGATTCCGGCTGCCCGGATTGCTGGGCCGTGGCCAGGGTGATGAGCCGTGCGTGCTGGCTCAGGCCCGTGCCGAACTGGCCCGTTGCCGCGGGGGTTTGTTGTGCGTCGCCCATCACGGCAGGGTAATGCTCAGGTTAGCCACGCGCGGCGCCAGCTTGACGATGTCGTTGTAGGCAATGATCTGCGCTTGCGTCTGTTTAGCCAGCATGGTGCGCAGGCCCAGGTAGCCCAGTGCGCAGATCAGGGCGAACACCGAGCACAGCACCCATGGCGGCACGTTGTTGCGCAGCTTGTGGATGATCTGGTCGGGCCGCTCCGCATGCGGGGCGAAGCCGGTTTTCTTTCCCTTCATCTGGGCGATTTCGTCGCCCAGGCGCGCCGTCAGGTAATTGAGTTTTTCCGGGCCTTCGAGGATGTAGCGGCCCTGGAAACCCAGCAGCAGGCACATGTGGAAGACCTCGAGCGCCTGCAGGTGCGCGCTGCCGCGCGCGCGCAGCGCTTCGAGACGGATGAAGAAGTTTTCGCCGGCCAGCTGGTCGCCGAACAGCACCAGCTGCAACGGCCGCCGCGCCCATTCGTCGCGGATGCTGTAGGGCGAACGCAGGATGATTTCATCGACGGCCGCGCAGAACGCATATTTGGCGGCGTCGATGTCGTCCGCCGACGCACCCTGTTTTTTCGCGCCGCGGCTGAACTCATCGAGGAAGTGCGTCATCTTGCTGATGAAATCGGCATTGTCTTGCGGTCCGCTGCCGTTCTTCAGCATGAACAGGGCGTAAAAACCGTCGTACATCAAGTCCATCAAGGTGTGTTCGGTGCCGGGACCGGCAGCCATGCTGGCGGCATAGGCGGCCTGGCTGCCGGACATCAGGGAAGGGGGAGCGCTGGAGTGCATCGTTGGACCTCAGGAAGTGACGGCGACAAGTTCGAGTTTCAGTTCACGCATGCCGGAAGGGACATACACCAGCAGCGACTGCGCCTGCAGCATGCGTTCGTACATCTGGCCCTTGGCCTCGATGGTGAAGTAAAACATGTCGGGACGTACCGGCACGGCGGCCGGCACCTGCGGGGCATGCTGCAGGCGCACCCCGGGCAGGGCGGACAGGACGAATTTTTCCACGTCGTCCGGCGCGCCCACCTTGAAGCGCAGCGGCACCACGTCGACCAGTTCCACGCCGGCCATGTCGGCGGACACGCCCAGGTAGAACGCCGTCTTGGCATCGATCTTTTCCGAGTCCAGCTTGCCGTGATGGTAGGACGGCTTGGTTTCCGTCAGCGCGATGGCGAAGTATTTCGACGAGATCACGGTGTCGAGCAATTCGCGGATCATGGCGTGCAGCTGGGCGAACGAGGGTCCGGGATCGGCATGCCGGTACGGCGGCAGGTCGGCCAGCGCATGGCTGCGTGAAAAGGTCATCAAGCCGCCGGCCAGGGCCAGCAGCTGTTCGTACAGGCGCTCCGGATGCAGCGCCGGATGATGGAAGTAATGGCTGAGCGAGGCGTAGGCCGCGCTGGCCGTATGCAGCAGCCAGAACGAGGACATGTCGCCGGAGCGAAATTCGATCACGCTCTTGCTCGGCTCGCGGTGATGCCCATACAGCGCGTTGACCTTGGCCTGCAGCGCGTCGATCAGGCGGCGCAGCTGCAGGAACAGCAGGGGCGCGCTGCGGATGGACAGGCTGGGGGGCACGAAGGCGGGATCCTGCTCGAAGCCGCCCGTCGACAGGCGCCGCAGGCGCAGCAGGGGGAAGCTGACGTAGGAATCGCGCGGTTCGGCATCGGCGACCAGGCGCAGGGTTTTTTTCAGGTAGGTCAGTTCGGCCTGCGCGGCCTGGGTGTACAGGTCCGGCGTGCTGAGATTGGCCTGGGCGTAGCGCGCCGCGTTGTTGGGCTGGCCGCTGGCGGCGAAGTTGCCGCCGAATGGCTTGAAAGCCGGCAAGGCGGCGTGGAAGGTCACCGATTGCAGCGACGACGGCAAGTTGCCCAGGTCGAGTGCGTCGGGCAGGTCATCGCTTCCGGCGGCGTTGTAGATTTCGCCGTCCTGGAAGACCAGCGACAGTTCCAGCAGGCGCAAGCTGTTGTTCGCCAGCGCATCGCGGTCGATCTGCAACTGGTTCACGCCCCACGCGTACGGGTGCAGCGCCTTGACGCTCTCGTGCAGGCGCTGTTCGTGGTACTGGTCTTGCTGCTGGAAATGCTGGGGCCGCAGGAACAGCCCTTCGCCCCATAATAATTTGTTTGCCATGCTCATGAATTGCCCTCTATGCCAGACACAGTGAGGCGCGCGGCAGCGACTGAAAATCATGCTTCGCATCGCGCAACTTGGTGCTTTTTTCGCAACTGCAAGAACCTTAACATTATCTTGAAGAATGGTGCGTACGGTACGTTTTTAGCGTGAGTAGTGTGAGATTTCGCGTATTTTCTATCGAACGCAGTGAATTTTGAAATCATGCTACGCTCCGAAAAATAAACAATTAGCAACTATAAAAAGCAACTTTTCAATCGCCAAAACCGTCTTCTTTTTTGAAGGAAAGCTCAACATGACACGCCCGGTTTCGCTATGCACGCTTGCAGTTATCGCCTGTGCTTTTACCCTCAGCGCCTGCAGTACGGCGCCGGTGGCCAAGCCGCCGCCCGTCGTGGCGCCGACGCTGGAAGAACTGATGGCCAAGGCCACGCAGGCGGTGGACACGGGCAACAAGGCGGCGGCGCTGGCGCTGTGGCAGGAGGCGGCCGCCGCGGCGCCCGCCGACAAGCAGCCTTGGGTGCGCATGGCGCAAAGCCGCTACGATGCGGGCCAGTATGGTGAAGCCATCCTCAATGCCCAGGAAGTGCTGGTGCGCGATCCTGCCGACAAGCTGGCCAACAGCGTGATCGCGATCAGCGGACTGCGCCTGTCGACGCGGGCGCTGGCCGACCTGAGCCGCCAGAACAACCTGTCCGGTCCGCTGCGCGCGGAATCGCAGGACCTGGCCAAGCTGCTGCGCGAGAGCCTGGGCGAAACCGTGCTGGTGCCGCCGCCGGACAAGCCGCCCGTGCGCGCGTCGCGCAAGCAGCCAAGCAAGCGCACTGCCGATGAGGGCAGCGCCAATCCATTCAATGCCCTGAAGTAGCCAGCCAGGCACAGGTACGCCGCAGTTCAACAGGCGCATCGCCGATGCCGCCAATATTTGGGAAGGGGATGTCATGTCGAAAAAAGATAGTGTGCAGAAGCGCTTGCAAAAGGTACGCCCGCCACGCGTGCAGATGACCTATGACGTCGAGATCGGCGACGCCATCGAAAACAAGGAGCTGCCCTTCGTGGTGGGCGTGGTGGGCGATTTCGGCGGCAATTCCGAACTCGAGCAGAAGCGCCTGAAGGACCGCAAGTTCGTCGATATCGACCGCGACAATTTCGATGAAGTGATGAAGGGCATCGAGCCGCGCGCCACCTTCCGCGTGCCGAATGAACTGGGCGCCGCTGGCGGCCAGTTCGGCGTCGAGCTGAAATTTCGCGCGATCGCCGATTTCCGCCCGGAAGCGGTGGTCGAGCAGGTCGAGCCGCTGCGCAAGCTGCTCGAGGCGCGCACCAAGCTGGCCGACCTGCGCAACAAGCTGGCCGGCAACGACAAACTGGAAGACATCCTGAATGACGTGCTCAACAGCACGGAAAAACTGGCCCAGCTGGAACAACATTCCCACGTCAGGAAAGATTGATATGTCCGCACAACTGACCCCCGCATTGAGCGCTGCCGGCGCCGCCGAAATCGACTTGCTCGACCAGATCGTCGAGCAGAGCAAGGTGGCCAAGTCCAGCGTCGAACACGCCCGCGCCAAGGATCTGATTTCCGAACTGGTCAGCCAGGTCATGGATGGCACGGTGGTGGTATCGAACAACCTGGCCGCCACCATCGATGCCCGCGTGGCCGAACTGGACCAGCTCATTTCCGCGCAGCTCAGCGCCATCATGCACGCGCCCGAATTCCAGAAGCTGGAAAGCAGCTGGACGGGCCTGCACTACCTGGTGAAGAACACGGCTACCGGCACGAATCTGAAAATCAAGATGATGAACGCGACCAAGCGCGAGCTGGTCAAGGATTTCCAGAGCGCGCTGGAGTTCGACCAGTCGACCATGTTCAAGAAGGTCTACGAAGAGGAATTCGGCACCTTTGGCGGCGCGCCGTTCGGTACCTTGCTGGGCGACTTCGAATTCAGCCGCCAGCCGGAAGACATGTATTTCATCGAGCAGATGTCGCACGTGGCCGCCGCCGCGCACGCACCGTTCATCTCGTCCGCGTCGCCGGAACTGTTTGGCCTGGAAAGCTACAGCGACCTGGGCAAGCCGCGCGACCTGGCCAAGGTCTTCGATACGGTCGAGTATGCGAAGTGGAAATCCTTGCGCGAATCGGAAGATTCGCGCTACGTGGGCCTGACCTTGCCCCGCTTCCTGGGCCGGCTGCCGTTCAATCCGCTCGATGGCGCCACGGTCGACGGCTTCAATTTCGTCGAGGACGTCGACGGCACCGACCACCAGAAATACCTGTGGTGCAACGCCGCCTACGCGTTCGGCACCAAGCTGACGGCCGCCTTCGAGGATTACGGCTGGTGCGCGGCGATCCGCGGCGTGGAGGGGGGCGGCCTGGTGGAAGACTTGCCGACGCATACCTTCAAGACGGACGAGGGCGAGGTGGCGCTGAAATGCCCGACCGAGATCGCCATCACGGACCGACGCGAAAAGGAATTGAGCGACCTGGGCTTCATCTCCCTCGTGCACTGCAAGAACACGGACTATGCCGCGTTTTTCGGCGCCCAGTCGGCGCAGAAGGCGAAAAAATACAATACGGACGCCGCCAACGCGAACGCCGTGCTGTCGGCGCAGCTGCAATACATCTTTGCCGTGTCGCGCATCGCCCACTACATGAAGGCCATGATGCGCGACAAGATCGGCAGCTTTGCCGCCGCTTCCAACGTGGAAGATTTCCTCAACCGCTGGCTGACGCAGTACGTGTTGCTCGACGATAACGCCAGCCAGGAACAGAAGGCCCAGTTTCCGCTGCGCGAAGCCTCGGTGCAGGTGGCGGAAGTGCCGGGCCGGCCAGGCGTGTACCGCGCCGTGTCCTTCCTGCGTCCGCATTTCCAGCTCGATGAATTGTCCGTTTCACTCCGTTTGGTCGCGGAGCTTCCGCAGTCGACCAAATCGTAATGTATTTTTCTTCACACCCTTGAAAGGAATAACATGGCAATCGACGTATACTTGCAAATTGATGGCATCAAAGGCGAATCCACGGATAACAGCCACAAAGATTGGATCGAATGCAAGTCGGTCCAGTGGCAGGTGTTGCAACCCAAATCGGCGACCGCCTCGACGGGCGGCGGCCATACCGCCGAACGTACCGAGCACAAGGATATCGTCATCGCCAAGATGGCCGATCTCGCCAGCCCCTTGCTGCTGCAAACTTGCTCTTCTGGTAAGACCATCCCGAAAGCCAAGCTCGAGTTCCTGCGCGCCGATGGCCAGGGCGAGCGCATCAAGTACTTCGAGATCGAACTGGAGAATGTGATGATCAGCAGCGTGGCGCCATCGGTGGCCGCGGGCGACATTCTCGGCGAAGACCTGGCACTCAAGTATTCGAAGGTCAAGTGGAAGTATACGCAGCAAAAAGTGGGTGGCGGTTCGGGCGGCAACACCTCCGGCGGCTGGGACCTGTCGGCCAACAAGACAGCCTGACCGCATCTGACCGCGTACGCCAGTGGCGCGCTGCCGCCGCTGGCTTTCCTGGCCGCCGGCAGCGGCGTCCACGCCACCCATGAAACGGGAAGCTCATGAAAGGTTTTACGCCGGGCCTGTTCGACCGCCTGATGGATACGCCCGTGCACGGCGCCTCCAGCGGCACCGTCTCGCGCCTCTCGCTCGAGGATTTGAAAGACACCGTGGCGCGCGACCTCGAAGCGCTGCTCAACACGCGCGCCGTGCTTCCCGAGGCGCTGCTCAAACCCTTTCCCGAGTGCGGCAAGTCGATCATCACGTACGGCTTGAACGATTTCGCCGGGCTTAGCCTGTCGAGCACGGACGACCGCGCCTATATCTGCCAGTGCCTGGAAAAGGCCATCGCCCGCCACGAGCCGCGCTTGCGCCAGGTGCGCGCATCGCTGGAAATCGAGGAAGGCTCGATCAACCGCCTCAATTTCGCCATCAGCGCGCTGCTGGTGGTGCATGCGGCGCACGAACCGGTCAGCTTCGACGCCATCCTGCAGCCTTCCAGCCTGCATTACACGATCAGCAAGGGGCGCCGCGCCGCGTCCACGGGAGCCTGACCTTGGATGAATTGCTGCCCTATTACGAGCGCGAACTGGGTTTCCTGCGCCGTTATTCGCGCGAGTTTTCCGAGCGCTACCCGAAGATCGCCGGCCGCCTGCTGATGGGCGGCGAGGTGTGCGAAGACCCGCACATCGAGCGCATGATCCAGTCGTTCGCGCTGCTCAATTCGCGCATCTCGAAGCGCATCGACGACGATTATCCCGAATTTACCGAAGCGCTGTTCGAAGTGCTGTATCCGCATTACCTGCGGCCGTTTCCCTCGTGCTCGATCGCGCGCATGGATTACGGCGCCGCGGCGGCGCAGCTGACGGCGCCTGCGGAAATCGCCCGCGGCACGGAGCTGACGACGCGCCCCGTGAAAGGCGTGGCCTGCACCTTCCGTACCGCCTATCCCGTGACGGTGGCGCCGCTGGCGCTTACGCATGCGGCTTTTTCCGCCATCATCGAGGCGCCGGAACAGGTGCTGCTGCCGGCGAATGCCACCTCGGGCGTGCGCATCACCATCGAGTCAAGCGCCGCGCAGCTGTCGCTGGGCCAGCTGGGACTGGCGTCGCTGCGCGTGTTCATCGATGGCCAGCCCTCGTTTTGCGCGGCGCTGCGCGACGCCCTGTTCATGCGCACCGTGAAGGCCTATGCCGAGGCGGACGGCAGCGGCAGCTGGGTCGCGCTCGACGGCATTCCCGTGCGCAGCGCCGGCTTTGCCGAGGACGATGCACTGATCCCGTTTTCCGCCCGCTCGCATCCGGCCTACCGGCTGCTGACCGAGTATTTCTGCTTTCCCGAAAAATTCAATTTCTTCGACATCGACCTGGGCGCGCTGTGCGCCGCGCTGCCGTCCGGCAGCCGTCGCATCACCTTGCACCTGGCGCTGAGCGGCTTGCGCACCGATTCGAACACGGCACGCCTGCTGGGGACGATGAACACGCACAACCTGCTGCTGGGCTGTACGCCGGTGGTCAACCTGTTCCGCCAGCGCGGCGAGCCCATCCGCCTCACGCACACGGCCGCCAGCTACCCCGTGCTGGCCGATGCGCGCCGCGCGTATGCGTTCGAGGTGCAGGCCATCGACTCGGTCAAGCTGGTGCGGCAGACGCCGCAGGGCGAATCCGTGGTGGAATTCCGCCCATTCTATTCGCTGCGCCATGGCGAGACCCCGGCCAGGGATGGCCACTACTGGGTCATGCGGCGCGACGAGATCATCGCCAGCAAGAGTCCCGGCTACGAGATGCAGATCTCGATCGTCGACATCGATTTCGATCCGGCCGCGGTGGAAACGGACACGCTCAGCCTGGAGCTGAGCTGCACCAACCGCGACTTGCCGGCGCAGCTGACCTACGGCTTGCACGGCGGCGACCTGTTCCTCGAGGGCGGCTCCAGCGTGCGCAGCATCAGCCTGCTGCGCAAACCCAGCGAGTCGCACCGTTTCGAACGGGGCAGGGGCGCCCACTGGCGTTTGATTTCGCATCTGTCGCTGAATCACCTGTCGCTGGCCGGCAGCGGCCTGGAAGCGTTCCAGGAAATGCTGGCCCTGTACGACTTGCCGCGCTCGGCCACGTCGCAGCGGCAAATCCGCGGCATCACGGCCATCGCCCACCAGGCCGCCAATGCCTGGCTGCCAGGCAATCCCTTCGCTTGCCTGGTGCGCGGCGTCGAAGTGCGGCTGACGATAGATGAAGAGGCCTTCGTCGGCAGCGGCATCCACGCCTTTGCGCATGTGATCGAGTGCTTCCTGGGCTTGTATGTGCATGCGAACAGCTTCACGCAGCTGGTGGTGCTGGCAAAAAAATCAGGAGAGGAGCTGTGGCGATGCAAACCACGCAGCGGCGATTCGAGCCTAGTGTAATCGAGCGCCTGTTTGCCCAGCCTTGCCGCTTCCAGTACTTCCAGGCGGTACGCATGCTGGAGCTTTGGCTCAGGCGCAATGGCTTGCCGCACGACGATGCGGTGGCCAGTTTCCTGCGCTTCCAGAATTCCGTCTCGCTCGACTTCGCCCCCAGCCAGATCGAAGCGCTGGCGCCCGAACCGCGCGAACTGGCAACGGACGCCAACGCCCTGGGCGCGGCGCTGCGCAGCGCGCAGCTGAAATACGTGCGCGTCACGCCGGCCTTCATGGGCTTTCTCGGCGTGGCCGGCGCGCTGCCGCTGCACTATACGGAACGCATCGCCACGCACCAGCTGTATGAAAAGGACGAGGGGCCGCGCGCCTTCCTCGACACGTTCTCGAACCGCGCCCTGGCCCTGTTCTATGAGGCCTGGCGCAAGTACCGGCTGGAGCTCAAATATCAGCTCGACGGCAAGGATCAGTTCCTGCCGCTGCTGCTGTCGCTGGCAGGGCTGGGCAACGCCTCGCTGCGCCAGCGCCTGGCGGCGGACGGCACGGGCGTGCTCGACGAATCGGTGGGCTACTTTGCCGCCGCCATGCGCCACCGGCCGCCGTCGGCTGTGATGATCGGCCAGGTGCTGTCCGAGTATTTCGGGCAGCGCGTCGCCGTCAGCCAGTTTGTCGGCTGCTGGTACGACGTGCCGCGCGAGCAGCAAAGTACGCTGGGTGGCAGCAACGCCGTGCTGGGCGCCACCGCCATGGTCGGTGCGCGCGTCTGGCAGCGCGACTTGCGCCTGCGTCTGACCATCGGCCCCCTGGCCCGCCGCCACTTCGACGCTTTCTTGCCCGGCGGCGCGGCCGCTCTCGCGCTCGAGAAAATGCTCGCCATGTTCACCGGCCTGTGCCTGGAATACGAAGTGCAGCTGGTGCTGCGCGCCGCCGACGTGCAGGGCATGGCGCTGGCAGTGCCGCGCAGCGGCGGGCGGCTGGGCTGGGACAGTTTCCTGATCACCGGCGGCGAGGCATGCGATCGCGCCGATGTCCGCTATGAACTGCATGCGCCGGCTTGAGCGCGCCACTCTACCGATTTCGCCAACCATCATCCGACAAGGACCGCCGCCCCATGAGCATCAACCTGAAAACCCTGATCAGCAAGTTGAACGACACCTGCCGCACGGCCGCCACGCGCGCGGCCAGTCTGTGCGTCGGCCTGGGGCAGTATGAAGTCGACCTGGAGCATGTCTTTCTCGCCTTGCTGGAGCAGCCGCGCAGCGATTTCGTGCTGATTGCCCGCAGGAGCGGCGTCAGCGTGAGCATGCTGGAAGCGGATTTGCGCGCCGAAGTGGCGCGCCTGCAGACGGGCAATGCGCGCACGCCCGTGTTTTCCGTGCGCCTGCCGAAGCTGTTCGAGCATGCCTGGCTGATCGCTTCGCTCGATTTGCGGGCCGGGCGGCAGGTGAGCATCCGCAGCGGTCACCTGCTGCAGGCGCTGCTGACCGAGCCGGAACTGGCGCAACTGGCCTACCGGGGCTCGGCGCTGTTCCACGAATTCAAGCTCGACGAGATCAAGCACGGGCTCGACAAGCTGACCGAGGGTTCGCAGGAAGCCGGCGAGGCGGCCGCAGGGCAGGAGGACGCGGGCGACGCCGGCGGCGATCCCGTGGGCGAATTGGCCGGCGCGGCGGCGTCGAAAACGCCGGCGCTGGACCAGTTCACCGTCAACCTGACGGCGCGCGCGCGCGCCGGCAAGGTCGATCCCGTGATCGGGCGCGACATGGAAATCCGCCAGGCGATCGATATCCTGATGCGGCGGCGCCAGAACAACCCCATCCTGACGGGCGAGGCCGGGGTCGGCAAGACGGCCGTGGTGGAGGGCCTGGCGCTGCGCATCGTGCAGGGCGACGTGCCCGACATCCTGCAGGGCGTGGAAATCCACACGCTGGACATGGGCCTGCTGCAGGCGGGCGCCAGCGTCAAGGGCGAATTCGAGAACCGCCTGAAAAACGTCATCGCCGAAGTGGGCAAGAGCGCGCATGCCATCATCCTCTTCATCGACGAGGCGCACACGATGATCGGCGCCGGCGGCAGCGCCGGCCAGAACGACGCGGCCAACTTGCTGAAACCGGCACTGGCGCGCGGCGAGCTGCGCACCATCGCCGCCACCACCTGGGGCGAATACAAAAAGTACTTTGAAAAGGATGCCGCGCTGGCGCGCCGCTTCCAGGTCGTCAAGATCGAGGAACCGAGCGAAGAGCTGGCGTGCGCCATGTTGCGCGGCATGGCGCCGCTGATGGAACGGCATTTCAAGGTGCGCATCTTCGACGAGGCGATCACCGAAGCCGTGCGCCTGTCGCACCGCTACATCGCGGGCCGCCAGCTGCCGGACAAGGCCATCAGCGTGCTCGATACGGCCTGCGCCAGGGTGGCGCTGGGACAGAGCGCCACGCCGGCCCTGCTCGACAGCGTGGCGCGCCGGCGCGAGCGCATCGATGCGGAAGCCTCGGCCCTGACGCGCGAGGAGAGCGGCGGCGCACGCCATGGCGCGCGGCTGCAGCAACTCGACGCCGAACGCGGCGCCGCCACGCAGGAACATGCGCAGCTGGCCGCGCGCTGGGATGGCGAAAAGGCGCTGTCGGAACAGATCCGGGCGATCCGCCGGCAACTTGAGGAGGGCAAGCCGGCCGACGCGGGCCAGGGGCGCGAGCTGCTGGCGCTGCAGGCCGAACTGGCGTCGCTGCAGGGCGAGACGCCGCTGGTGCCGGTACAGGTCGACGGCCACGTGGTGGCGGAAATCGTCGCCGGCTGGACCGGCATCCCGTTGGGCAAGATGGTCAAGGATGAACTCAAGACGGTGCTGCGGCTGAAGGACTTGCTGCAGGAGCGCGTGCTGGGCCAGCCCCACGCGATCGAGGCGGTGGCGCAGCGCGTGCGCACGGCGCGCGCCAACCTGGACGACCCGGACAAGCCGAAGGGCGTGTTCCTGTTC
Source organism: Janthinobacterium sp. SUN033 (assembly GCF_030397595.1). Taxonomy (NCBI): domain Bacteria; kingdom Pseudomonadati; phylum Pseudomonadota; class Betaproteobacteria; order Burkholderiales; family Oxalobacteraceae; genus Janthinobacterium; species Janthinobacterium sp. SUN033. The sequence continues at coordinate 308,018 of NZ_JAPQNV010000003.1, read as the reverse complement.
GTCGGCCCGTCCGGCATCGGCAAGACGGAAACGGCGCTGGCGCTGGCCGACGTGCTGTACGGCGGCGAACGCAAGCTCATCTCCATCAATATGAGCGAATACCAGGAAGCTCACAGCGTGTCGGGTCTGAAGGGTTCGCCGCCCGGCTATGTCGGCTATGGCGAAGGCGGCGTGCTGACCGAGGCGGTGCGCCGCAATCCCTACAGCGTGCTGCTGCTCGACGAGGTGGAAAAGGCGCATCCCGATGTCATGGAGCTGTTCTTCCAGGTCTTCGACAAGGGCGTGATGGACGATGCCGAGGGACGCGAGATCGATTTCAAGAACACCATCATCATACTGACCTCGAACGTGGCGTCGGCCGCCATGATGCAGGCGTGCCTGAACCTGCCGCAAGAGCAGTTGCCGACGCCGGAGCAGCTGGAGCTGGCCATCCGCCCGCAGCTGCTGAAGGTTTTCAAGCCCGCGTTCCTTGGGCGCCTGAAGGTGATTCCCTATTATCCGCTCGGCGACGATGTGCTGGCCCGTATCATCGGCCTGAAGCTGGGCCGCATCGCGGCCCGCATCGCCGCCAATCACCAGGCCGAGTTCCTCTACGACGAGGCGCTGGTCGAGGCGGTGCTGGCGCGCTGCACCGAAGTCGATTCGGGCGCGCGCAATGTCGACAATATCCTCAATGGCAGCCTGCTGCCGGAAATCGCCGAAGCCGTGCTGGCGCGCATGGCGGAAGGGCAGGGCATCAGCCGCATCAAGGCCAGCGCCGGCAAGCAGGGGCAGTTCCGGTACACGATCAAATAGGCGTCTAGCCGGCTCAGTGGCCGTTGCCGGGCGCGATGCCCAGCAGTTCCTCGATGTGGGCCAGCGAGGCGCCGTCCTTGACCACGCCGCGCAGCCATTCGTGCAGGTTCTGCTCGCCGGCGTTGGCGGCCTTGTCGGCGAAGTAGGAGACGGGGCTGTGCGGTTCCGTCTGGCGGAAGTACTGCGCCACCTGGCGCAGCTGCGCCAGCGCCTGGGCGCGGCTTTGCAGCTCGCCGGGCGCCGCCGGCAGCAGCGCCGGCATGGCAGCCACCGCCGCCTGGCCGCCAGCCGGCATCGGCGCGGCGGCGACGCTGGAGGCAGGAAGGGCCGTGGTGGTGGCAGGTAGGGCAAGCTGTATCGCCTGCAGGGCCTCGCGCGCCATGGAAAAGCCCGGGCTATCCCTGCCCAGGCGGGTGTCGGCCGCCTGTTCCAGCTCGGCCAGCGCGTCCAGGCAGAACTGGGCGTCGGCGGCAAAGGCGGCGCGGAACTGCGCCGACGTGCCGCGCCGCGCCGCCTCCATGTCCACCAGCTTGGTGCCGTTGACGCCGTCCTGGTTGCTGGCGGCCCGCTTGCGCGCCGTCTCGAAGTCGACCGTCGACCAGCCGCCCGACTGCTTGTCCGTCAGCGCCATCGCGCGCACGAGGGACGGTGTGCGCGCCAGGATCCAGCTCAGGTTGCCGATGCGCTGCTCGTGGTCGTCGCCATCGGGCTGCGGGTACAGGCCCAGGTCCCAGTACTGGCGCAGCAGGCCGGCCAGCAGGCGATAGCCTTCGCCCAGGCCGCGCAAATGGTCTTGCCTGGCGCAAGCTTCGGCCAGCCAGGCGGCGAGCCGCAAGTCCTTGCTCTTTTCGCCCAGCAGGGTGGCGCAACGCTGCAGTACGAAGGCCCAGTCGGCTTCCTTCAGGTCGGTGACCCACTCGCCCTGGTCGAGCGTGGGGTCGTCGAACTTGCGCGCCTGGCCGATGGCGTCGAAGTCGGTGGAGAAGGACAGGTCGACGCCGCATGGCTGTTCGGCGCTGATGGGAAGCAGGAGCTGGTCGGCTGAAATCATGTGTGTTCTCGGCAGTGGGGCGGATGACTTGCGGGAGGCGTGGCGGTCTTACTGGACCATGCGAAATTCGATGCGGCGGTTGCGCGCGCGGCCATCGGCGCTGTCATTGCTGGCGATGGGACGGTCCGGGCCCTGTCCGGAAGCGCTGAGCAGGTCGCCGTCGATGCCCTTGCCGGCCAGGTAGGTCTTGACCGCCTCGGCGCGCGCCTGGCTCAGGTTCTGGTTGCTGGCGCGCAGTCCCAGGTTGTCGGTGTGGCCGATGATGTCCACCTTGCGGCCCGCCAGCTTGTGCAGCGCCGCGCTCATTTCGTCGAGGATGGCGCGGCCAGACGGCGTCAGCGTGGTCTTGCCGCTCTCGAATTCGATGGTACGGTTGGCCAGCGTGCCGTCGAGGATGTTCTGGTCGGAGGCGGACACGCGCAAGCCGTTGTTGACGGTGTACGTGGGATTGAGGCTGGTGGCGAAGTCGCTGGCGATCTTTTGCCGCTGCGCTTCGTTGGCCACTTCGCCGCGCACGCTGACCACGCTGCCTTCGATCTTCAGCTGGCCGCGGCGGATCTGTTTGAGATCCGCCGTCAGCAGTTTTTGCACATAGGCGTTCCAGTTGGCCGGCTGCGCGACCTGGCCGACGGCGATCTGGTCGACCACCTTGTCGGCGCCATACAATTCGCGCAGGCGCACCAGCACCGCCGCCTTGGCCGCTTCGTCCGGCACCGTGCCGCTGGCCAGGACCTGGCCCGGTTGCGGCGTGGCGGCGGCGGGCGCCGAGACAGCGGCCGCCGGCACGGCGGCGCTTTGCGCGCTGGCGCCGGCCGGGGCGAATACCAGGCTGAGAAGGATGGCAAGGCGGAGGTGGCGCATGATCAGGTCCCGATGAAGGCGGCACGAAACGTGTCGTGCGCCGATTTGAGTGACAGGTTGGGCTGCGCGAGGTAGCTCGAGGCTTTCTTGATGGCGTAGTCGCTGTTGGCGTGTTCCTCGACCCAGGCCAGGTCGTCGAAACCGATGTGGTGTTCCAGCGCCGCCTGCGGTTCCATGATGGCGTGCAGGGTCTGCGCCGAGGCGCCGCAAAAGCCCAGCACCAGCGCATGGCGGCCGCGGATGCGGGTGATGAACAGCGCCAGTTCGAAGTCGGCGCGCGCCAGGAAGGGGGCGATCAGGTGCATCCAGAAGGCCGCCACCAGATTGCGGTACAGCGGGTCGGCCGGCAGCGGCAGTTCCAGGCTTTTTTCCAGCCGGCTGGAACTGCTGGCCATGACGGGTTGCAGCAGCATGCCCAGGGCCAGCAGCACCTGGCGCACGGAACCGCCAAAACCCGTGGGCGCCAGCAGGGCGTCGAGCGCGCCCACAGTCTGCAAGCCGAGGAAATCGTCGAAGGCCGCATCGTAGGCGCTGCCGCGCAAGTCCAGTTCGATGCTGGCGCCTGCGGCGGCTGCCGGCAGCGCGGCGCCGGCGGCCGCGCCGCACATCTCGGCGCTCAGGGCATCGAGGCGGTTCCACAGGCGCGACAGCACAAGCGGACTGGTCGGCACGAAGCCGGCTGGCTGCGCCACTTCCATGGCGCCCATCATCAGGAAGGGAAAGCGGCGCGACGAGGCATCGCTGCTGGCGGCGATATGCCCGGCGATGGCGCGGCCGCGGCGCGGGCCGATGAAGGCGAAATGCAGCGGCGGCAGCGCGTCGTAGGTCAGCTTCCAGCGCGCATCGGCCGTCATCAGTTCCATGGCGTTGGCCAGCCACTCATCGAGCATCTTCAGCAGGGCCGGGTTGTCGCCGTGCTTGATGAAGTCGCCGCGGCTGGGGATCTTGCCGAAATAGCCGATCTGGGTAACGGTAGGGCGGCTCATGGCGTGTTCCCGGCGATGGCGGTGGCCGTTTCCGGCGCCCCGATGACGACCGATTCCGGCAGTTTCAGACCGCGGAAACCCTGGTTGCCGGCGGAGGTGGCGGCCGGCGCGGTCGCGGCCACGATCTTCAGGTTGGCCATCACGGTGACGCCGCCGTTCTCCCAGCTCAGTTCGAATACGCCGCCCTCCTTGCGCGTGCGCCTGGCCGAGTCGATCATCTTCTTCAGGCCGAAATGACCCGGTTCGTTCAGCAGTACCACGGTGCGCCCTTCCGGCGTGATGGCGCTGATGCGCGAACCGGGCACGCCCTGCGGGTTGGGCCAGACCATGTGCACCCAGGGCTGCGGCTGGCCGCGCCAGCGCAGCGCCTGGCCATCGATCTCGATCGTATATTCGGTGGCGCCGGGCGCGCTCAAAGCCTGCAGGTCGAAGCGCGTCTGCGCTTCGGCGGCGCCGGCCGCCGTGGCCACACCGTTGGCGCTGAGCGGGGCGACCCAGCCGGGCAGGCTGGCCACCACCGGCGGCGCCAGGGTGATGCCCATCGCGGCCCAGGTCCTGGCGCTGATGGCGTCGCCGCGCCGCACGACCAGCGGGCCGATGGTGGTGTTGAAGAACTTGGCGATGGCGCCTTCCGGGCCGAATACCTGGCCGATGTCGGCATTGCTCGCCTCGATGCGCGAGTCGGGCGCGAACGGATATTTCGGCGCCAGGGTTTTCTGGAACGGTTCGAGCACCTGCGCCAGCCATACCTTGTTGATTTCCGTCTCGGTGGGCTTGACGATGACGGCGAAGGTCTGCATCAGCGGGCGCACCAGCAGCGGGCGGATGGCCTGCTTTTGCTGGTCGCTCATGCCGGTCAGCATCTGCTCGTCCACGTATTTCAGCGCGTCGGCCAGCTCCGAGCCGCTGCCATCGAGCGTCTGCTGCATCAGCTGCTTGGCGCCGGGGCCCGTGTCGCCCTGGTTCTTGATCTGGTTGAAGCGCACGCGCAGCTTCGACAGGGCCGCCAGGTAGCCGCGCATGGGCGAGGCTTCCTTGTCGCGCGCCACCACCAGGCGCGCCACGCCGGAAAATTCGCGGCCGACGGGCCCCATCGGCATGGCGCCGCCGGCCTGGCCCGCCGCCGCCGCGGCGGCAGGCTTCTGGCGCAGCACCGTTTCGCGGAACCAGTCCATCGCCCCGCGCTGGGCGCGCTGCAAGCCCTGGCCCAGCAAGGAGGGGTTGTCCCACGAGGTTTCCTGGTACACCGTCTCGATCAGTTTGTTGAGGGGCGAGGCTTGCGGATCGCCGAGGCGGTTCATCGCCTGCGCCGCATTGTCGAAACCGTTCAATTCGCGGATGCTGACGCCCTGGATGAATTTCTGCCACTCCCGCGCGTAATCGGTCTTGTACAGTTCCACCAGCGCCTTCTGGATCTGTTCCGGGCTGCCTTCCAGGGTCAGGTCATCCTTCGACGCCGTTTTCAATACCCAGTCGGCGCTTTGCAATTCGCGGTTGGCCGCTTCCTGGAACGCCTGCTGGATGTATTTTTCCCACGCGTCGCGCGTGAAGGTGCCGGGGATGGCGTAGCTGCCCAGTACCAGTTCCTTGTCCTGCTCGCCAACGATGCGCGCCACCGTCATCGACGGGAAGCGCGTGGCGGCGCGCGCCTTCACGTCCGCATACACGCGGTCGCGCGCCGGCATGCTGCGCACCACGCGGCGCAGGCTGTCGCGCGACTGGTCGGCCAGGGCCAGCTTGTTCTCGATCTGCGGCCAGGACGGGTCGTCGATCTGCGTCAGGTAGAACGAGATCAGGCGCTCGGCGCTGCGGATCATCTGTTCGCGCGGCATGTTGCCCCGGTTGGCGTCGAGCCAGCCGCGCCAGTAGCGGGTCAGCTGGTCGTTCAGGTGGCCGGCTTCGGCGCGTGACTTGTCGCCCAGCATCAAGTAGGTTTTCAGGGCGTTGTAGGCATCCTCCACATTCGTCGGCGCGGCATCCTTGAAGGGCTGGCCTGTCGTACCGACCGCCATAACGGCTGCCGTGCCGACTGTGGCAGCGGCCGCCGTGCCGGCCGGCGCCGGCGTCAGCGGCTGCAGCCGGTCGGCGCCCGCGTTCACTTCCGCGAGGAAGGACTCCAGCGATTGCGCCACCGGCGCGAGCATGACTTCCTTGAGGCCGGAAAAATACTCCTCGCGCAGTTTGCGCTCCAGCAAATCCCCCTGGTACAGGCCCAGGCTGAGCGCCAGCGGCCGCTTGCTGCGGTACGCTTCCAGCTGCTCGATGCGGTCCTGCATGATTTCCAGGGCCTGGAAGCGCGACTGCAGGTCCAGGCGCTGGTCCTGCACCTTGATGGCTTGTTCCAGGTCGGCCTGCACGTTGGCCGCCAGCTGGCGGTTGGCCAGGTAGGACCAGCTCCAGCCGCCCAGCGCCAGGCCGGCCAGCGCGATGGCGGTGAAAAACGTGGCATAGCGCAAGCGCGTCTTGCGCGGGCTGGCGTATTGCGCCACCAGTTCCCTGTCGGCGAAGATCACCTTGCGAAACAGGTTCAGCAGGAAATAGCCGTGCTGGTCCTGGGCCTGGACCGTCTTGTGTTCCTGCTGCTGCGGCTTGAGGTCGAAGCGCTGCGCCACCCGCTCCGACGAGGCGGAGACGGAGGCGCCTTCCTGCAGCGCGCTGGTGAAATAGAAACCGCGGAAGACGGGCTTGAACTGGAAGGGATTTTCCTCGAACAGGGTGGCGATGAAGGCGCGCAGCGGCCCCTTCACGGAACTGAATTCCAGCGGGAAGGTGAACACGCCGGGCGGCATGCGCTCGCGTCCCAGCAGCGACATATTGGCCAGGCTGAGGTCCTTCAAGCCATCGTACAGCTCATCGAAGCGCTGGTCGAACTGTTCCAGCACATCCTGCTTCGAGCTGTTGACGCTGTAGGGCAGGGTGGCGCCCCAGACCTTGTCGCGTTCGGCGCGTTCGGCATCCTGGAAAAATTCGCTGAAGCCGGTGATCAGGTCGGCCTTGGTGAAGACCACGTACACGGGCGCATGGACTTCCAGCTTCTCCGTCAGTTCCTGCACGCGCTGGCGCAGGTTCTTGGCCAGTTCGATGGCGAATTCGGGCTTGCTGCCGGTCAGCTCGGCAATGCTGACGGCGATGATGATGCCGTTGATCGGCGCGCGCTTGCGGTGCTTTTTCAGCAGGCCGAGAAAGCCGAACCATTCGGCGCGGTCTTCATCGTTGATGGCGTAGCGCCCGGCCGTGTCGAGCAGGATGCCGTCGGTGGTGAAAAACCAGTCGCAGTTGCGGGTGCCGCCCATGCCTTGCACGATCTTGCTGTCGACAAAAGGAAACTGCAGGCCGGAATTGGCGATCGCCGTGCTCTTGCCGGCGGCGGGGTTGCCGATGATCATGTACCACGGCAATTCATACAGCGCGGCATCGCCCGACAGCTGGCCCAGCCGCGATGTCTTGATGGTATTGATCGCTTCCAGCATGCGCTTGCGGATGGCTTCGGTTTCCTCGCGCTGCACCGGACCTGCCTTGGGCGCGGTGCCCGCCGCCTGCTGCTCCAGCATGCTGTTGAAGCTGGCGCCCTCGCGCCGGCGCCGGCGGCGGCGCAGCCACCACACGATGGCGCCCAGCAGCGCCGCCGCGGCCAGCAAGGGCAGCAGCCGCATGGCCGGCCAGTCGAAAATGACGGCGCAGGCGAACAGCAGCAGGATGGCGGCCGCGATGCCGAGGATGAGCAGGCTGGTGCGTGAAGTCAGGGAGTGCCAGAATCGTTGCATCATAGTTTTATAGTGTGCAAACCGTTAAGGTGTGTGAATGGGACGTCGCTGTATCAGGTGGTGCCGTGACTGTTGTTCGCGCGCGGACCAATGACGAGGGCGCCGCGCTGCAGTGGATCGAGGTTGCTGAGACATAAAACGTGTGCGCCGTCGTCGGCCGCCGCCTGCCGCGCCATGGCCAGTGCGGCCAGCGTCGTGACGGCGCCGCACTGGCCGCATGCGGTGCCGACGCCCAGCACCTGCTCGCCCAGGTCCAGCTGGGGCAAGATGGCGCCGGCGCACTGCATCAGTTCGAGCATGCGGTTGGCGCGCTGGTCGGTATCGGCGCTGACTAGCGCGATGCCGGCCGCCGCATCGTCGCCGGCTGCCGCCAGCGCCTGCCGGCTCAGTTCCGCCAGCATGCTCTTGTCGGCCGGGCCGCGCTGGCTGGCGCTTTGCGGCAGTTCGCCCGTGGCGGCGCGGTGCAGCAGGACAGGTGCGGGCTCGTCCGGTGACGCCGTCGCGCCAGGAATGGCCAGCAGCAGGCCGGCCGCGCCTTCGCCGGGAATCTGTCCGTTCGCCTGGCTGGCGCTGAACAGCTGGCCCTGGCTCGCCAGGACATGCACGCGCAGCTCGCCCAGGTGCGAATCGCAGGCCAGCACGATGGACAGGCCGGGCGGCTGCGGTGGCGCGGCGTGCCCGGCAAGCTGGTTCAACAGGGCAAACGGCGCGGGTGGCCGGTTGGCGGCTTCGGTTGGCGGCGGCAATGTCTGCGCTGGCCAGCCCTGCTCGCGCGCCAGGTGGCGCAGCCAGGCGTTGCCGGCCTGGCGCTGGGCGGCGCTCCACGAGGCCGGCATCAGCAGGTGCAGCCGCAGCACGGGCGGCGCGCTGGCTGGCGAGGCCTGTGCGCCTGCGGACAGCGCATGCTGCAGGGCTTCGTCCACCAGTTCGGCCAGCACTTCGGCGCCCAGGGCCAGCGCGCGCACGTCTTCCGGATTGAAGGGAAACGGTTCGCTGGCGAGGCCGGCCTGCGGATGCTCGCGCAGCCAGGCGGCCAGCACTTGCTGCTGCTCTTCTTCGTCGATGCCGTCCACCCTGCCGCACAGCAGGGGATAGCCGTCTTCATCGAGCAGCTGGCCATCGAGTGCAGGGCGCGCCTGGCGGGAGCGCATGGCGGCCAGCAATTCTGACGGCGTGGCGCCGCCCGGCATGCGCAGGGTGGCCGCCACGATATGCAGCGGCAGCGGTGCCGCGGGAGGTGTCGCCGCCTCGGCCTCGAGTGGCGCGGCCAGACCCGGCGCCGTCAGGGCTGGCCCGGCCAGCAGCCTGGCCAGCAGTTTTTTACCCAGCCAAAGCATCAATAGCAGGGCCAGCGGTAGCGCCAGCATGGCGCCGGCCAGTTCGCCCGGCGTCGGCATGCGCGTGCTGTCGCGCCAATAGGCGATGGCGCCCGTCCAGCTCAGCGCAAAGACGGACACGGTCAGCAGGCCGCGTCGCAACCAGGGGCGCATCAGCGGGCTCCTCCGCGTATGGGCAGGGCCGTCATGCCTGGTCGATGGTGGCTTGCTGGCTGGCGATCAGCAGCGCCCCGCAGCTGGTCTTGTCGCCGTGGCGCGCCACGGGCTTGCCATCGACGATGAAGCTGGAGTCGCCGCTGACGATGGGGCAGACGCCATGGCCGGGCAGGGGACAGGCGACCTTGTCGCCGACCCGCGCCATGCCGATGCCGCCGCTGTCGCTCACCGCCGATGCTTCCAGCACGGTGCCGCCATGCGATGTCTTGTCGCCCAATCTGATTACCGGACCCGCCATACGCGCTCCCTCAATGTTTTTTCATTACGCCGGGCAGGCGCAGTTCGGTATGCCCGAAATCCATCATTTTCCAGCGTCCGCCCCAGGTCATGCCGACCGATTCGGCCACTTCGCCATACAGCTGGTAGCCGCGCATGGCCCACGGGTCCTTCTCGGAAATGACCAGCTTGCCATTGCGCAGGAAGGCGCAGTCGGCCGCCAGGCCGTACTGGTGCCAGCTTTGAAAGGCGGCCGCGTTGCTGACGTTGGGACCCATGCCCGCCAACATGTCTTGCCGCTCGGGACTGCGGTAGCCTTCCAGCAGCGCCATCTCGTAGCCATGTTTTTCCTTCATGATCTTGAAGACCAGCAGCAAGCGCTGGGCGTATTCCACATTCAGCAAGGTCCAGTTGCGGCTGGCCGATACCAGCAGCGGGCGTTCCTGGCGCACTTCTTCCGTGGCAAACACGAGCGGCGGCAGGTCGACGGGCGGCACCAGCTGCTCGCCCTGCAGCAGGCTGGCGACCTGCATATTCATTTCCCGCGTCGATACATCGTAGGCGCCCAGCATGGATTTGCTGTCGGCCATCAGGGCCAGCAGGGTCGGCAGGCTGAGCGCGGCCACGCCCGCGAGACACAGCAGGTAATGACGGCGCAGCAAGTCGGCAGTGCGGGTCCACAGCGCGCTGCTGCGCTGTCCCAGGCTGGCCATGCCCATCTGCCGGCGCCTGGCCACGCGCTGCAGGCAGGCGGCGAGGCGCTGCTCCGCGCCATCGACGGCGTGCAGCACGAAATCGCGCCCGGCCGGGAACAGGATCAGCCAGCTGATCAGGCATGCCAGGATGAAATACAGCGCTACCGCGAGTAGGAACACGCTAACCTCAATCAAGAAATGTTTGGCTGCGGGGAACGGTGCTGTCCATCGGGAAAAACAGGGCTGCGATGGATATTGCCTGGAAGTATATCTTACAAAACTGATAATTAAGGGCGGCTTTTTTCAATTGTGCGGAGGGTGCGCACTGTTGATTTTATGGCACGCGTCATGATTTTGTTGAATAGCGTAAAGTCTTGCAAATATTACAGGAGCGCACATTTTGCGAACTCATGACGATAGCCCCCGGCTCCCGGCCCGGCCCAGCCTGTTGACGCAGGCGCAGCAGGCGGAGGCCGACCGTAACCGCATCCTGAGCACGCTCGAGGGTGGCGACGCCGGCGCGTCCGCGAAGGTCAGGCGCGGCACCCTGGCCCTGCGCGGAGGCGTGGGCGCGCTGCTGCTGTTATTGGCAGCGGGCGTCTGGCTGGGGCAGCGCGGCGAACGGGTTGGCGACGACGATGCGCCGGCGGCGCCGGTTTCCCCGCCCGTCGCCACCGCCGCGCCCGCCGCCGTGGAAGCGCCTCCGGTCGTCGCCAGCATCCGTGACGAGGCGCCGCCCGGCGCCGCCGCACCGCAGCAGAGCCTGAGCGAGATGCTCGATGCCGGCGCTGCCGCCACAGCCGCCACTGCCGCTGCCCGGAACGCGAGTGCTGCGCACCCCGGCGATGTCCTGAGCAAGGCGCTGGAAACGCCGTCGCCCCCAGCCGCCGCCTCGAAACCCGTCACGAAACAGGTGGCCAAGGCGCCCCGTCCGGCAGCCAAAAAACCGCCGGCGAAAGGGCCTGCTGCCACGCCCGCCCGTCGCGCGGAAGACAGCGATATCGCGCTGCTGTCGGCCCTGCTGGCCCACGCGCAGGCCGCGCCGGCGCCGAAGAAAACCGTTCCCAATCTGCGGACCCAGTTGCAGCAATGCGCGGCGCTCAAGCGCGACGCCGCTGTGGCTTGCCGCGCGCGCGCCTGCCAGGGCCATGCCGAGAATGCGCAATGCAAGGCCGGGCAAGCTGCCGCAAAAGGAGAGAAATGAGCGCCGCCAGCGCCGCTCAGGTCAACGCTTCCCTCGCGGGTTTCAGCAGCGTGACGCGATTGTATGAGCTGTCGCTGGACGGCGGCGACGGCGGGACGGCGCAGTGGCTGGTGGAAGCGTTTGTCGCCGACGAGCAGTTGCAGGCCGTGGGCGTGCGCGACGTCATCGTGCTGTCCACGCAGGCGAATGTGGCGCTGGCGCCCCTGCTGGGCAAGCGGGCCGCGCTGCACGTCAGCCTGGCCGACGGCAGCCGCGCCGTCTTCAGCGGCTATGTCAGCGAAGCGGCGATGCTGGGCAGCGATGGCGGACTGGCCCGTTTCCGGCTGCGCCTGACGCCGTGGCTATGGATGTTGAGCCAGGTACGCAACAGCCGCGTCTGGCAAGACAAGAGCGTCATCGAAATCGTCGACAGCGTGTTTCAGGCTTACGCGCCGCAAGCCGACTGGCGCTGGAGCGGCGACACGGGGCCGTTCATGGCCGAGGTGCCGCCGCGCAGCTATTGCTGCCAGTACCGCGAGTCGGACCTGGCCTTCGTCACGCGCCTGCTGGGCGAAGAAGGCCTGGCCTGGCGTTTCGAAGAACACGAGGGCGGCCATTGCCTGGTACTGTTCGCCGACAGCAGCGCCTTGAGCGCGGTGCCGGAAGACGCCAGCAGCGCGCAAGGCGGCATCCGTTTTCATGGCGCGCGGGCCATGGAGCAGGCCGACGCCATCCAGGCGCTCAGTCGGGCACGCGCCTTGCGCACGGCGGTGGCGACCGTGCTCAGCTATGATTACAAGGCCAAGAAAGCCGTCAGCGCCAGCGTGCCGACGCGCTTGGCGCCGGGCGGGAAAAACGCGCCCGTGCTGGAAAGCTATGACACGCCAGGCCAGTATTTCTATGCCAATGCGGCCCAGGCCGAACGCTATGCCTTGCTGCGGATGCAGGCGCTCGAAGCGCGTGGCGAACGCTGGCAGGCGCGTTCGACCGTGCGCACCTTGCGTGCCGGTACGCGCTTTACCCTGACGCAGGGACCGTTGCAGCAGGACGGCGCCGACGCGCCGGTGCTGGTCGTGTTGCGCGTGTACAGCGTGGGCGTGAATAATTTGCCGGCGCCCGCCAGGCAGGGCCTGGCTGAACTGTTCGGCCCCATACCCGAATTGCTGCAGGAAGGCCTGGCTGGCCAGGCGCTGGCGCCGCGCGATATCGCGCATGTCCAGCAAGTGATCGCTCAGGCGGTCGAGAGTGGCTATGCCAACCATATTGAGGCGATCGCGGCCGATACGCCATGGCGCCCGGCACCAGAGGGCGGCGACGCGCGCCACCATCCGGCACCGACGGCCCGCGGCAGCCAGAGCGCCATCGTGGTTGGTGCCGACGGCGGCGCCAGCGAGATCCATTGCGACAAGCTGGGCCGGGTGCGCATCCGTTTCCACTGGCAGCAGGAGGGCGGCGCCACCTGCTGGGTACGCGTGGCGCAGCGCTCGGCCGGCGGCGGCATGGGTAGCCAGTTCCTGCCGCGCATCGGCCAGGAAGTGCTGGTGCAATTCCTGGAAAACGATATCGACCGCCCCATCATCGTCGGCGCCCTGTACAACGGGCAGGGCGAGGGCGGCGTCGCGCCCTCGCCGGGCGGGCTGGCAGAGCAACCGTCCGATGCCAGCGTATTCGAGCCGGCGCGCGACCATGCGCCGTCGGCGCAGGGCAACGTGGCCGGCGGCAACAGCCCGGTCTGGCATGGCGCGGCCGGCGGCAGCGCCGGCCACCGCAACGGCGCGGCGCAATGGGGTATCCGCAGCAAGGAATTCGGCGCCGCCGGCTACAACCAGTTGCTGTTCGACGATACCGACCAGCAGGGGCGCATCCAGCTCAAGAGCAGCCATGCGGCAAGCGAACTCAATCTTGGTCACCTGATCCATGCGGCCGACAATTACCGGGGCAGCCTGCGCGGCACGGGCGCCGAGCTGCGCACCGACGCTTACGGCGCCGTGCGGGCCGGCGCCGGGCTCCTGATTTCCAGCTACCTCGTCAATCACGACGCGCAGGCGCGCGATCCGGCCGGCGACAATGCGCCGGGCATGGTCTTGCTCAAGCAGGCGGCCAAGCTGGGTGCAACCTTCAGCGCCGCCGCCGTCACGCACAAGACGGTCGCGTATGCCAGCCACCTGGGGCCGGCCAAGGCGAATGCCAGCGTGCTCGACGAAAAGGCGTCGCCCCTGCCGGCGTTTTTGACCAGCGTCTCCGGCATGCTGAGCCAGGACGATAAGGCCGCCGCCAGGCGCGACGCGGCGGGCAAGCCGACCAGCCCCGGCGATGACAAGTTGCCGCACAGCAGCGACGCCATCATCGCCATCGCCGCCCGCGCCGGCCTGGGCGTGCTGGCGGGCCAGGATATCCAGCTGGCGAACGGCGAAACCACCTCCTTGATGAGCGGCCTGGACACCCAGTTCGTCGGCGGCGGCCAGTTGCGCGTGCACAGCGGCCAGGCCATCGGCGCCCTGGCCGGCGTGGTCAAGGCGGGCGAGAACAATATGGGCCTGCAATTGATTGCCGCCAAGCAAGCCATCGACCTGCAGGCGCAGGCCGACGTGCTCAACGTGCAGGCGCGCGAGGAAGTCAACATCGTCAGCGCCGCCGCGCACATCGACTGGGCGGCGGCGAAAAGCATCCGCCTGTCGACGGCGGGCGGGGCGAACATCACGATCGAGGGCGGCAACATCACCGTGCAGTGTCCCGGCAAGATCACGGTGCATGCCGGCAAGAAGAGTTTTACGGGGCCATCCCGTGCAAGCTACCCGCTGCCGGTCATGCCTCGCAGTATTTGCAAGGAATGTCTGTTAAATGCGGCCAGGAGCGGCTCGCCCTTTGCCGCGAAGGGGGAGTAAGCATGCGCGACGACGATGGCGGGGCCCCCGCCTGCGGCTTGCAGCTGCTTGCGCTGCTCGATAGCCATCCTGCCGACCAGGGCGTGACCCTGTACAGCTTGATTGATGGCGCCAAGTTTGATGGTTTGGCCCGTATCCGCTTGCCAAGCGATCACAGCGTCGAGTTGTATTCCTTGTTAGGTGAATTGGCCGAGCCAGACGCCCTGTACGCCGGCCCGATATTGTTGCGGCATATTAAGCGGGAGCAATGTCCCTTGCTCGCCCAATTGCTTTGCACTGCCGGCAGCGCCCATTTCATGTCGCTGATTGTTTCTGACCGGCCCCAGCCCCAATTGCTGGAACGGCTGACGTGGCTGACCGAGGTGGAGCACGATGACGGTACGGAGTGGATCATGCGCTACTACGATCCGCTTATCCTGCCGCACTGGCTGGACGTGCTGGAAACGGCGCAGCGCAAGGCTGCACTCGCAGAAATCACGGGCTGGTTGTACATGGACGTGCGTGGGAAGCCACAAATTGTACCTGGCGAGAAGGATGAGGAGTCTGCGTCCCTTGGAAGCGAACGAATGCTTTTGACACAACATCAATATGTCGAGCTGATGAATAGAGCAGCGCCGTACATGCTGATGAAGCAAATGGAGAGCGATGATCCGCAGGCGTTAGATGGTTTACCTCCGGATCAGCGCTATGACTTTTTCTTTCAACAGCTGGGCAGGGCGCAGGCATATGGACTCAGTTCGGCCACAGACTTGAAAAGCTACTGCATGTTGTCGCTCATGCTGGGCGCCGATTTTCATCTGTCCTCGCTCGCCGCCATCGCTTTGCAGGCCACGGGAACGGCGCAGTCATTCAGCGACCGGATATTGGCCTGGACTCCCCAGCAATGGGCTGCACTCGAAGAAATTTCCGCTTCCAGCATATGAATGCGATCCCGACATGAAAAAACTGACCTCTATCGTATTGTGCCTGGTTTTTTTGGCCGCTTGCAATTCCAAGGAAAAGGAAAATCGCTTGCAACAGGAATTAAGCGAGAAAACCTTCACTACCACCTCATATAACTACACGCCGTACGATATTTACTCCATCACCTTCAAGGGTATTTCAATGCCATTCAAGATCGATGAAGCTCCCAGCGGCGGTTCCATTTTTTTTCGCGATGCCAGCGAGGCGGAAATGGACAATGGTGAAAAAGTCCGTTTCAGTAGCGGAAATTGCTGTTTTATCTGGGACACTCCCGTGGATAAACCGCTGAGAGTGCGGGTGGTCTGGAGCGTGGTGTTCGATACTGCCTATCACAATGGAAAATCGAGTGTTGACTATGACGAACGCACTTCCAGGCAGAGTTCTCCCGGAAGCCGCTGGTGTCAGGCCACTGTGGACATTCTGCCCGCCAAAGGGCCAGATCGCCCAACCACCGTGCTCTTGCACTTTCTTGCCGATGGAACAGTCCAGGCACATCTGGGAACCTTCAAGACGCAGGCGCCACTTGCTGCCGAGCAAGTGAAACTGCATGCCACGCGCCTTCCCCAAGGCCAGTTCTGCAAGCAGGAAATCGAGAATCCTTTTTATGGCATACCTCGCACACCGCATAGGGAATAGACCATGAGTAAACCAACGATACGCCGGCTTAGCGACGTCACGAAGAGTGAAAGACTTGCCCGAGGAATTTATCGCAAGGAATTGGAAAAATGTGCGAAGGAGTCAGATTGCCGAAAGCCCGTCTGGATCAGTTGTTTTTTTGATGGAACTGGAAATAATTTCAAAAAAGATGGAAATGGTTCGCTGGCTTCGTCGAATGTAAAGTACAGCAATATTGCGAAACTGGGAAAGTTTGCGCATACGGCCGAAGACGAAAAAAACAAGACTTACGCGATATATACGCCAGGAGTCGGCACGCCGTTTCCGGAGATTCAAGACAGCGGTGATGGAATCGATGGGGCACTCGGCATGGCATCGGCTGCAAAAGGGCAGGCCCGGATCAGCTGGATGCTGAAGGAGTTGAAGGTGCGGGTGGACAAGCACATGCCGCATGTAAATCAAATCAATGTTGCCGTGTTTGGTTTCAGTCGGGGGGCGGCCCAGGCGCGGGCCTTTGTGCGTCAGTTGGCTGGACAGTGTTATCAGCAGGGAGATGGATTGATTTGGATCAAAAGTGGCGGATTTATTCAGCCGCGTCTGGTGATTTACTTCCTCGGTATTTTTGATACCGTGGCCTCGGTGGGGTTTGGCGGTAGCCGCCTTGAGTCGAATCTCAAATATCACCTGGGACCTGTCTGGGGCGGCGTGATGTATCTGGCAGACGAGGGCGGCCATGCGGAATGGGCCTCCGATCTGCGTATTCCACCGTATGTGCGCTTTTGCGAGCATTATGTTGCAGCGCATGAAGTGCGCGAGAAATTTCCATCAGACTCTATCCGAATCGACCAGGCCACTGACTCGAACTGTCGGGAAACCCTTTATCCCGGGGCACACTCCGACGTGGGCGGCGGTTATGACGACATGAATCAGGAGGGACGGTCAAACGAACTGGCGCGCATTCCGCTGTGCAATATGTATCTGTCGGCATATGCCGCCGGGGTGCCGTTCAAGTCACCCGAAGAGGTTCTACAGGATTATGGCTCGCTGTTTAACATCAGCAGCGAATTGGAGGCATGCTTCGACGCTTACATGAAGCACGTCAGCGCGGACAAGCGGCTCGAGACGCAAGTCATCAGCCACATGAACAATTACTATCATTGGCGCTGGGGACGCACGGAACGCCAGCGCGCGGCGCGCAAAGAACGCGAAGCCATCATCGCAAAGGGGCAGTCCGTCATGTATGCCACTCCTGACAAGTACATGACCACGACGGACAGCGAATGGGAACGCGACGTTCAGAATATTGCAGAAAAGAAAACAGGATTTTTTCGCAGTTCCACGGAACCGCTGGAGGACGCGATCTACGATGCCTGGAAAGGCAAGCTCCGAAAGTCGCTGTCGGTGGCCGAGCGGACTTTATTTGACAAATTCTTCGATCGCTATGTGCATGATTCTGTTGCGGGATTCAAGAATCAGATGAGTGACGCCAGTATCGGCTTTGTTGAAGCCAGTCGCTGGTCCCGAAACCGGCAGTATTTCATGGGAAAACGAGGTAAGAAATATCTGTATTGGCGATATGAGGGGTCAAAACCGGCCTCGGGCGGCGTAAAAGAGGCGATGCTGGTGCCGAAAGAAGCGTCGACAGGTGGCGACACGGCGATAGCCTAGCAGAAACGGGCCTAACCGCTATCTGGTGCGGGCCGCCGCCCTGGCTTGCTTGTCGCACTCGCGCACGGCCGCTTTGCATGCGGAAAACGCTTCCAGATACGTCACGGCGGCCTGCCGCTCTTCGACCAGTTCCGCCACCCGCTGCGTGAGCTGCAACGGTGTCGTCGGGGGCAGGTTTTTCAGTTTCTTGCTGATATCTTTGAGAGAACGTTGCTGACGCGCCAGTTCCGCGGCCAGCACGGCCTTGCGCTCGGCAGCGGGCAGGGCAGGATACAGCCTGCCGTTGCCGGCCTTGACGCTGCCATCCGCCGTCATCGACTGCGATTCGTGCGGGGCGCGAAATTCCAGCGCCAGCTTGCCATCGGCTTGCACGACGACCAGCAGCTCCTCGGTGGCATTGCCGGCAGGCAACGGCAGCGTGCGCGTTTCCGGCTTGCCGTCAGGCAACCAGCGGTACTCGATGGTCAGCTGTACCGGCTTGTGCGGCGTGGCCGGCAGGTAGAAACAGCAATGGGCGGCGCTGCTCATGTAAGGGTTCAGGGGATCGGTATCGACGGCATTGGCGGGATTGCCGGCATCGCTGACGCCGACCTGGATGGGACGGGCGCTGTAGTTCAGGGTGCTGACCGCTATCTTCGTTTCATCGGCCCCGGGCCGGTAATCGTGCTGGCCGCGCTCGCCGCGTTCGGCATGGCCTGCCAGCAGCGGCCGGCGCTGCATGGACTTGATGCCGATGTCAAAGATATGACTCAGGTAGCCGGTATCCGAACGGCCGTCGCGCGAATAGCTGTCGCCGGGCGTGCGGTAGAGGTAGCCGATGTCTGCGATGGCCAGGGTGCGTACCTTGCTGTCCTGCGGAAATAGTGCTTCCTCCAGATAGCGGTCCCTGGCGCCCATCACCTTTCCAGAGAGCACGCCAGCCCACGCCCGTTCCCCTGCGAAGCGGGGAAAGACGTTGAATTCGCCGTTGATGAACGGTTCGATTTTCAGCACATCCTGCGTCATGCCCGTGACGGGATCGATGACGGAATAAATCCCAGGGAAGGGGGCGTCGGTGGCGTGCGACTGCGCGGGCATGGCGCAGAGGAGGCAGGCTGCGATCACGGCCGGTTTGTGGCTCATGCCGGCTCCGATCGCATACAGGCTGGCTGACGGTGGAATGCCACCAGGTCGGCGGGATAGAATTTGGCATCGCGGTAGCTGCTGTCGTCGATATCGAGCAGGCAAGTGATGGCCGCCGCTTCCCATGACCAGTAGCCTGAAAAGGAGGTGTCGCGCGCGTGGCTGTCATAGTAGGGTTCGCGGCGGCTGGCGTCATACCATTGCCTCAGGTAATCCTTCATCAGCGCCGGGCGCTGGTTTTTTGCTGCCGCGAATATCTTGAGCGTCTTGACGTAGGGCAAGTGGCGGGTACATTCCGGCCAGGCGGTATCCCTGTTATCGATGGAAAATGCCAGCAGGCGTTCGACCAGCCCATCTTTTTCGTGGTTGTTGAAATCGATGACTGGCGCCAGGCGGGGCAGCAAATTGCCCCAACCCAGGAGAATGCCAAGGCAGATCATGCGGTTGACCTGCTCGTAGCCATCACCGGGCAGGGCGAAGTGGGGAAATCCCTGTTCCGCAGCGCAGGCCTGCACGTCAAAAGCCCTGTCATAGTTGGCAAACTCTTCCCAGTATTTGAGTATCGTGGGATACAGCGCGCGCAGATCGGCTATCGTATGGCCGGCGCTGTAGGCCAGGCTGAGCAGGTCTATGCCATCCCAGGCCCGCTGGCGCGTGGCCGTCATGAAATTTTCTGGCGGGATATTTTGCAGTACTTCGGCAGGCTGTTGCAAGCCTGCCTCCACCATATCGAAGCACTCGTCGTGGCTGTCTTTGCTTTCAAGGTAAATCGCGTAGGACAGCAGCGGTTCCCTGCGCCTGGCCAAAAAAATGTGTTCGTCCAGAGTCTGCATTCTTACTCCCGAAAGTCCGTGTCACGGCAGGGCTGTTTGCCTTCGACATGCCCGACATCGCCCGCCGCACTCATATCTATGCTGGTATAACGGTTTTCCTCGCGTAGTGTGCGTCCATACGCAACGAGATCTGTCGGATAGGCGAAATGATCGATACCGCTGTCATCGAGGTCAAAAACAAAAACCATTGCAGCTGCTTCAAATGCCCAATAACCATAATATGGAGCGTAGCCTTCATCGCTGATTCTGAGATGGCCGTTGTACCAGCGAGGATGGTCCTTCATCGCCGGGTACCATTGTTTTAAATACTTCTTGAGTAAATTTCGTGCCGAATTTTCATCATCTTCATACACTGTCTGCAGCAAGACATCGTACGGTTTGCCCAGTACGCAAGTGTCGATCATGATCGCATCCTCCACATAGGCGCTAATCAGTTCCTCGAACAAGCCATCCTGTCCACGGTGGCTGCTAAGTATGCGTATGATGCGACTGACCGAACGCTGGTCACGCAATAATATGGCGATACTCAGTAATTGCAGCGTATCTTCATAATCGGCAAGGTCGCCAAAATTTGGTGCTGCCCGATATCTATATAGGCCATATTCAGGATGTTTCGATAATATTTCTTTCTGATGTACTTGATCGACTTCATTCCACTCCGCAAACTTGTCCACGATGCCAGACAGGCGTGGTGCGAGGTCCTCTATGGGCATGCCCGCAGTGTAATCGAGTAGCCAAATCCAGAAATTTTCAAGATACAGAAAATTGTAAGCCAGACTGAGATCTGCCGCGGATTCAGCCGATTCCTTATTTTTTTGTTGGACTTGTATCAGGGCAAGCGAATTTTCCAGGGTTTTTTCATACAGTTCCTGGTAAATGAATTGCTGGCGGCGGCGATCATCGAATGGTGGATTTTTCATTTTATTCGCCGCCTTCTCGTTCGGCCGATGGTTTCATCTCCACGCTGCTGTGGCGGCCTTCTTTCCGCAGCTGGCGCGCATAATCGACCAGGTCCTTGGGGTAGACGAGATGGTCGATCTGGCTGTCGTCCAGGTCGAGCATAAAGACGGTCGCTCCGGCTTCAAAGGCCCAGTAACCGTAATAGGGAGCGTATCCTTCGTCCCTGATTCTCAGATGCCCGTCGTACCAGCGGGGATGATCTTTCATGGCTGGATACCACTGTTTCAGGTATTTCTGGACCAGTTTGAGTGTCTCTCTCTCCTTATTTTCATAGAAAACCTGAAGCAAAGTACCATAGGGCTTTTCGAGAATACACGAATCAAGATCTTGCTTATCCTCGACATATGCGCCAATCAATTGCTCAAATAATCCATCCTGGCCACGGTGGCTGCGTAGCACGTGGATGATGCGCAAGGCCGAATGTTGATCGCGCAGTAATAGTGCAATACTGAGTAGTTGTAGCGTGTTCTCATAATTTGCAAGCGTGGAAAAGTCTGGTGCTCCCTTGTATTCGTACGGCCCATAATCCGGAAACTCAAGCGCCGTTTCCTGTTGACGGAATTGATCGACCTCATTCCACTCTTCAAACTTATCCACGATGCCGGCGATACGCGGCGCCAGTGCATCGATCGGTTCACCCGCTGTGTAATCCAGCATCCAGATCCAGAACGCTTCCAAATACAGAAACTGATGTACCACAGAGTTTTCCAGCGTTGATTCCACTATTTTTTTATTTGCAAGTCGGACTTCAATTAATGCGAGCAGATTTTCCCGCGTTTTATGATAAAGATCTTCGTAGAGAAATTTCTGCCGGCGCCGCATATCGAACGGGGCGGCCATCATTGTTTGTCCGTCGTTTTTGCTTCTCGCTGGCGCAACTCGGCGCTGGGCCAGTCGCTGTCGGCGTCGAAGCGCCGCATCCAGCGTAGCGAGTCGGCGTCATTGAAGCGTTCGTTAGGGTCGCCGTCCCATTGGCCAAAGCCCAGCAGCGCCATGTGGTCGTTGCGGATCGGCTTGAGCAGTTTGTTGAGCAGCGCCGGCAATTCCGGCACGCCGTCCTCCACCGGGTAGAGGGCCGGTTCCTCGCCCAGTTCGATCCATAGGCCTGCGCCGAGCTCGTCGATCCGGATGTGCGGATGTTGCAGGCTGAGTTTTATCTGGTCGCGGCTGAGATCCAATTTTTCGCGCCACATATCCGACAGCAGGAAGCCCCAGGTTGGCGGGCGAATGCCGTCTGCCAGCGAGCCGCTCATGGAAAAAGGATAATCAATGTCCAAACCAAAAAATCGAGGTGCCAGAGAGCGTTCCCACACGGTCACTGCCGAGCGGGTGCCGAAAGCAATCGGATTGGCCATCGAAAAGCCGCTATAAACCTGATCAGGTTTCAGTTTTTCCATGGTTTCCAGAACAAACCGCCGCCATGCATTCTTGTTATCCTTCCACCATGACCAGCGATAGTAGAATTGAATGAATGAGTAATCCCTGTTTGACGGTTCTGAATTATCGTTCATATGATCCCGCATTTTCCAGAAATATCCAGCAGTGGAAGGCGACGAGTTATGTTTTTTCTGATCGGTAAAATTGAAAATGAAATAGTCTTCTTTTTTTGTTTTTCTTGCAAACTCACGCAGGTCAGGTAAACGTTTCGATCCGTAAGGGTGCGGTCTCTCAGAACTCGGATGCGTTGCGATAATATATGGATTTCCTGTGATTTTATAAAATTCTTCATGGATATCAATCATGAGATTGGATATGTCAAGATGGCGTTTAGTATCATACAAGAAGTAAAATGTTATGAAAGGAGACACCCCCAGATCTTGATTACCATCGTCACAGGACATGTTTGGCCATTCTTTGAGGTCAGCAACCATTCCCTCTACATCTTCGGCAGTAAAAAAACGTTCCGTTGTGCTCATCTTTTCTCCTCTCACTGCATTGTTTCTTTACGCCTTCATAAAACGCCACACCGTCAAGCCATAGGCAGAATCCAGATTGCTCATGATCTCGCCCTGTTCAAATCGCCGGGTTGACGGAGGAACGTCCAGCGCTTGCCACTGGCCGGCCTGCGGGCAGACCTAGCCGGCTTCAGCGCGCAATTCCAAAGGCCCCTGCACTGGACCAGCCGCTGACTGTGCGAGATGGAATTTGGCTATTGTTCTTCACTCCAATGCCAGATGGTTTCACCGTATGCCGCATCGTCAAAAACAGGCATCACTTGGCCTTGCGCGAAGTGGCTACGGCTGTGTAACCTTGTTGGGGCTTCCCAGAAGCCAGTTTGGGGGCAGGGGTGACCACCCTTAACACGACCGGCCTTATTTATTAAGTCAGTATCCATGCTTGTGTAACGGTGTTCCGCGCGTAACTTGCGGCCATAATTGACCAAGTCTTTAGGGTAGACCAGATGATCGATAGCGCTGTCGTCCAGATCGAGAATAAAGACTGCAGCTCCGGCTTCAAATGCCCAATAGCCATAATAGCCGGCATAGCCCTCTTCGCTGATTCTAAGGTGCTCGTCGTGCCAGCGTGGATGATCCTTCATTGCCGGATACCACTGTTGTAAATATTGCTTGAGCAAGCTGAGTGTGGCAGTCTCACCTTCTTCATAAAAGACACCTAGCAAGGTGTCATAAGGAGCGCCAAGCACGCAGGTATCGCGCTCGACGACGTTGTCGACATAAGCACTGATCAATTGCTCGAACAGGCCATCTTGACCGCGATGGCTACGTAGTACGTGGATGATGCGTTGGACCGAACGCTGATCGCGTAGCAAGATGGCAATGCTCAGCAGTTGCAGTGTGTCTTCATAGTCGGAAAGTGTCGAGAAATCGGGCGCCCCCGAATATTTATATGGACCATATTCAGGCAGCTTCAGTGCACACTCCTGTTGATACTTTTGATCCACTTCGTTCCACTCTTCAAATTTGTCCACGATATCGGCGATTCGAGGCGCCAGTTGATCGAGGGCTATGCCAGCCGTGTAGTCAAGCATCCATATCCAGAGTAATTCCAGATACAGGAAATGATGAACGGAGGAGCTTTCGCCTATCGAATATGCATCCTTTTTGTTTTCTTCTCCTCCGCGGATCAAGGAAAGTTGATTTATCCGTGTTTTTTTATAAAGTTCTTCATAAAGAAATTGTTGCCGACGCCGTTCGTGAAAGACGTTATTTTTCATGGTGAAGTACCATTTTTCTTGTTTGGTGCAGATTTCTTCAAGATGTTGTCGGACATTACTTTCAACGTAAATGCCTAACATACTTGGCTGTGTGAGATGAAATATTGACTATTGTCCTTCACTCCAATGCCAGATTGTTTCGCCGTATGCCGCATCGTCAAAAACAGGCATCACCTGGCCTTGCGCGAAGTGGCTGCGGCTGTGTAACCTTGCTGAGGTTTCCCAGAAACCACTTTGGGGACACGGATTTCCCCCTTCAACACGGCGGACATTGTGCTGCTGTTTCGTATACAAGCTGGTGTAACGGTTTTCTTCGCGTAATTTTCGCCCGTAGTCCACAAGGTCTTTTGGATAGACCAAGTGATTGATACCGCTGTCATCGAGATCGAGTAGATAGACTGTTGCGCCTGCTTCGAATGCCCAGTAACCATAATAACCGGAATAACCTTCCTCGTTGATATGCAAGTGTTCGTCATACCAGCGTGGATGATCGTTCATGGCTGGGTACCATAATTTCAAATACTTTTTCACAAGATTGAGCGTCGCACTTTCCTCTTCTTCATAAAATACCTGCAGCAGCGTGTCATAGGGTTTTCCAAGAAAGCAACTGTCTATATTTATTTCTTCTTCGACATATCCGCCAATTAATTGTTCGAATAAGCCATCTTGACCTCGGTGACTGCGTAGCACATTAATGATGCGCATGATCGATTTCTGGTCGCGCAGTAAAATGGCAATGCTAATTAGTTGAAGGGTATTTTCGTATTCAAAAAGATTGGAAAATTGCGGGGCGCCGACATATTCGTAAGGTCCAAATTCTGGAAATTCAAGTGCAGCATCCTGTTGAAACGATTGATATACATCATTCCATTTTTCAAATGCGTCGATAATAACGGCAAGGCGCGAGGCAAGTTCATGGATGGGGACGCCTGCGGTGTAGTCCAACATCCAGAGCCAAAATAGTTCAAGATGCAAGAACTGATAAATCGAATTTTCACTTTGCGTTGTACTGGCTACATTTTCATTATCATGTCCTACTTCAATGAGAAGAAGTTGATTTTCCCGTGTTCTATTGTAAAGTTCTTCATGGAGAAATTGCTGTCTGCGTCGGTGATGAAAGGGTAAATCTTCCATGGCTACTTGCTTTTTTCTTGGGTAAATTGTATTCGTGTCAAAGAAGGTACGCGCATGCTGAAACCGCAATGCATGATTGCCTTTTTCAGTCGAGCATCAGCTCGATGGTTTCGAACATCAGTACCGTCGCTGTTTTTTATGCGTTCAGGAAGCGCCACACCGTCAAGCCATAGGCGCAATCCAGATTGCGCATGATCTCGCCTTGTTCAAATCGCCGGGTTTGCGGCGGAATGTCCAGCGCTTGCCACTGTCCGGTCTGCGGGCAGGCCTCGGCGGCGTAGGCGTGCAATTCCAAAGCCTCCTGCGCTGGGCCAGTCGCTGGCTGTGCGAGATGGAATTTGGCTATTGTTCTTCACTCCAATACCAGATGGTTTCACCGTATGCCGCATCGTCAAAAACAGGCATTATTTGGCCTTGCGCGAAGTGGCTGCGGCTGTGTAATTTTGCTGGGGTTTCCCAGAAGCCAGTTTGAGGGCAGGGCTGGCCGCCCTCGACGCGTCCCTTGCGCATCAGTGGTTCTGTTTCCTGACTGGTAAAGCGGCCTACTTCCCATAACTGTCGTGCATAATCGACCAGGTCTTTGGGGTAGACCAGATGGTCGATCTGGCTGTCGTCCAGGTCGAGTATAAAGACGGTCGCCCCTGCTTCGAATGCCCAGTAGCCGTAATAGGCGGCATAGCCTTCCT
Organism: Janthinobacterium sp. SUN033; assembly: GCF_030397595.1. Taxonomy (NCBI): domain Bacteria; kingdom Pseudomonadati; phylum Pseudomonadota; class Betaproteobacteria; order Burkholderiales; family Oxalobacteraceae; genus Janthinobacterium; species Janthinobacterium sp. SUN033. Next base: position 282,873 of record NZ_JAPQNV010000003.1, on the reverse strand, counting down.
CGTTGATGTTGAGATGCTCATCGTACCAGCGCGGATGATTTCTCATAGCTGGGTACCACTGTTTCAGGTATTTTTGCAGCAGGACTAAGCTAGCTTTCTCATCTTCCTCATAGAATACTTGCAACAGGGTGTCGTAGGGTTTGCTGATAATGCAGGTATCGAGGTCTTGACTGTCCTCGACATATGCGCCAATTAATTGCTCGAACAGCCCATCGTGGCCACGGTGGCTGCGCAGTACGTGGATGATGCGTCGCACCGAACGCTGATCGCGTAGCAGGATGGCGATGCTGAGTAGTTGAAGCGTGTCTTCATAATCGGAAAGGATGGAAAATTGTGGCGCTCCCTCGTATTCGTATGGCCCGTATTCTGGAAAGTCAAGCGCCGCTTCCTGTTGATAAAGTTGATCGACTTCATTCCATTCTTCAAATTTATCCACGATGCCTGCAATGCGCGGCGCCAGTGCATCGATCGGCTCACCTGCCGTATAGTCGAGTATCCAGATCCATAGCGCTTCCAAATACAAAAACTGGTAAATGACAGTTTGACTTTGTGTTGATTCGGCCACTTTTTTGTTGGCAAGTTGACCTTTAATTAGTGAAAGTTGATTTTCTCGAGTTTTAGTGTAAAGCTCCTCATAAAGGAATTGTTGGCGACGGCGTTCATGGAATTCTGGGTTCTTCATTGTTATTTTCTCCGCTTTCTCTTTCCTGAAACTGCTTTGCTTGATTTATTCTTGTTCTCTTGCTGTTCTTGTTGATCGACTGGTTTTTTAGACGTTGCTTTTTCGAGGCTTCTACGTCCTTTGTCTATGCGATCAATTTCTATATAGTTGAATGTGTCGCTTATTCCATGAGTTTCTTTGTGTTTGTCATGTATTTTTATATTGTAATGATCACCTGACGCGAGTAATTCCAATGTCGCTGCAAGATGGTCGACAACTCCAGGTGCTGCTGCTAACTTGAGCTTGCCATGCGGGTGTGCCGCCGTCACGAACGGATTAGAGAGTGCGGTGCTTCCCAGTATTAGATATGTCCAGCGATTTTTTAAATTTTCAACGGATTGCATGGCACCGTTTTTGGTGCTGTTGGTAAGCCATTTTTTCCCCATCTGCGTGCCCTTTATACGTTCACCGAGCAAAGTCCATAACATCAGCTCTCTGTCGTTGAGGGATGCCGGGGGGTGTGGGATATTGCCACGTTCCACTTCCTTTTGCAGCCGCTGGAACAGTGTGTAGGCACTGCTACTGAATTTTGCTTCGATGAAATGGAAAGTGTCGCTATTTGTCTGCCAGATGGTATCCACACCATTTTGTAGCATTTTTTTTAAGTCTTCGGGTACAAGCTCTGTCGGGCGTTTGTGTGCGTTATCGGGACCGACAACGCGCGGGTAGTCAAAGCGCCATTTTCCATTGACGTTACCGTGCGGCCAGGCGGTGGCTTTTTTAAGCACGTGTTCCATATGATAATAATCTGCCATATGCTCGCCGATGAGTCCCTTTGGCCCGAATGGCACTTTGGACAGCAATTCGCGAATCGGCCGCGACGTATTCTTCACCGGTGCAGTGCCGCCGTCGCTGCTCTGGCGGTGCGAGTCGTCCACGGGTTTGTGTTCCTTGCCCTTGCCCGGCGAGTCCCGTTCTTTGGTTTTTGCTTTGGTATCCACGCCCTTGGTTTTTTTATCGGTGCTGATTGTGGGCGACTTGAACTGGGCGTGGGCGCTGTGCGGATGTGTGTTGCCGGGCTTGTGATTGTGCCTGGCTGCCGTATTGGCGCCGGTGCCGGCGGCGACGGCGATTTTTTTTGCCGCCCATAACGCGTCTTCGCCCAGCATGTCCTCGATCAAGTCCTGCAACGCCTTGGCGCCTTGCGCAATGCCGGCCTTGAGAGGGCCGCGCACCGCTTCGACTTGCGGCTTCATGTCGCGTGCCAAATGCTGCAAGTCCGACGGCAGCCACCAATGGCTGGTCGACAGGTAGCCGAGCAATTGCACGCAGTTGTCCAGCGCGCTCATGGCCGTGCTGATTGCCAGCTGGGTGTTTTGCGCCCACTGGAAGGTTTTCAGGAATTTGATCGCGGCGCCCTTGCTCTTGCCCAGCATGGCTTCGATCATGACATTGCCGCCAGCGGCCGCCGCGCCAACCTCCTTGCGGTACTTGCGCAAAGGCTTGATGATGGTCTTGAACAGGCTGCCGACTTCCGGAATGCAGCCGAACGCCGCCAGCGCCATGTCGACCCAGTCATCGCGGGTCGCGCGCGACACGCCTTTCCTGCCGACCCGGTAGATCATGCCCGAGACATCGCGCACATCCATCACTTGGTCAACCACGGGGATCAGGGAAATGGCGCCGCCGACGATCATGGCGGCCTTGCCCTGGTCATCCTCGAAGTCGCCCAGGATCAGGTCCTTGAAAAACTCTACAATCTCATCGACAAAGTTCTGGCTCATGGTTGGGGATCCGGTTTACTGCTTTTCCTGGCCGCTTCCAGCAATGCGGAAGCCTGTTTCAGCTGCTGCCTCGCTTGCTGCAGACGGGGTTCCGCTACCAATGGCGGCGCTACCCAGTCGCGCTGGTCCTCGCCATATTCAATGTGATATGCGCCGGGAGGAATGTTTTCGAGGCGGGCATGGCCCTTGTCGTTGAGCAATCCACTGAGTGAAGTACCATTGGCGAACGTGATTTTGTAGGGGGAGTTAATGACAGGTTCGAGATCGCCATAATGCAGGTTCAGTTCGACTGTCCGGCCCAGGTCGGCCGCATTCGGCATCGCCGGCAAGGTGGGCTGGCTGCTCGCCGCCCCCGTCAATTCCTTCATGCTGGCGTTGAAATCGATCTTGCCCGGGCCATGCAGCATGATGTTGCCACCTTCGAGGCGGATGTACGCGCCCTGGGCCGTCATCAGGATGTGCTGCTTGGCCGCCGCCGTGACGCTCTTGGCGGTGCTGCTGACGGTGATGGCCTTGTCGGCCGTCAGCCGTGTCGCATCGGACTGGCTTTGACTGCTGACCTTGCCGCTGGCCGCATGCAGGCGGATGCCGGTTTCCTGGTTGGGCTTATCCTTGCTGCTGGTCTTGCCATAGGTGAACAGGCTGATGCCTTTGCCCAGCGCGTACAGGCTGTTGCCCTGCGCGGCAAAGTTGAGATCCGCGCCCGCCGCCAGACTGCCATTGCCGCCGGCGACCAGCACGGCGTTGGCCGGCGTGGTGGCGGCGATGCCGGACGGACTGGATAATTGCAGCTGCGGGTCGCCATACGCACTGGCCTGGCCTTCGCCGCCCGCCGCCTGCTGGCCCTGGCCCGCAGCGGCGGCGCCCTCGGCCGTCGCGCCCAGGACATCGATGCTGTGCTGCATCTGGGCGAGGGCGGGGAGCTGGGCGGCTGGCGCAGGCGTCTCCGCCTGGTCCTGCGTGGCAGCGGAAGCTGGCGCGGCCGCACCGGCTGTGGCCGGGCTGGGCATTTCGAGCGCGAAATGTTTTTGCGCCTGCTCGGCCAGCGAGGTCTGCAGTTGCAAGCTTTGCCTGAGCTGTTCCAGCGCTTCCTGCGCATCCATCTGGCTGCCGCCGGCATCGCGGCCATGCGCCGACAGCAGCATGCCCGCTCCCGCGCGCAGGGCGGCGCTGTGTTCTGTTTTCAGCTCGGCGCCAAAGCCGGACGGCGCCAGCCGCTGGTTGTCGCTCTGGTGGCGCAAATGGCCCAGGTTCAGTTCGGCCGTTCCCTGGTGAGGGCCGGCGTGGCGCTGCAAGGCGACGCGGCCCTGGCCCGGGCTGTCGTCGAACACCAGCTGGCTGTAGGCGCCGCCGCCGCCCTGGCTTGCCTGCATGGCTTGCGTCTTGATGCCGGACAAGGCCGCCGGGTGGGCATGGGCGCCGGCCTGGCCGGGAAACCAGGCCGGCGCGTTGCCCGTCGCCGCGCCCGTGCCCTGGCTGACCTGGTTGTTTTGCGCGTCGGCCTGGCCGCGGCCGTTGTACAGCGTGCCGATGACGACGGGGCGGTCGATATTGCCTTCCAGGAAATCGACGAGCACTTCCTGGCCCACGCGGGGCAGGGCGTTGCTGCCCCAGTTGGCGCCGGCGACGGGGGCCAGCGGCGTGGCGACCCTGACCCAGGTGCCGGCGCTATCGTCGCCGGGGGCGCCCGTGTGGCCGTCGGCGGCCGGATGCGCCAGGCGGCTATGGCTTTGCGCTCCCCGCTGCCAGTGGAATTGCACCTTGATGCGGTGGTCACGGTCCGTATGCAGCTGGACGCCGGCAGGGCCGACGACGATGGCGGTCTGCTGGCCCATGATGCTGGGGCGCGGATGCAGCAGTTGCCCATGCTGGTCGGCATAGCTGCTGCGGTAGGGGATCTTGCTGCGGATGGCGTCGATGCGGTTGCGGTAGGGCGGGCGTTCGCCGATGGTGTCGCCGACGGCATGCAGGCTGCCGGCCGCTTCGTCGCCGATCAGCGCGTCGAGCAAGCCCTTGCCGAAGCGCTGCAGCAGTCCGCCGCCCAGCTCCGCATCGAGGTTGTTATGCATCAAGTGCACCGTGCGGGTGACGAGGAAGGTCGCCGCGTCGCCATCGCCCGCCGCGTCCGTTTGCGCCTGGCCGCTCAGGGTGAACGTGGTGCCGGGCGCCAGGGTGCGCACGGTGCCGGCGCCGGTAAACACTTCCCTGGCCGCCGTCAGCGCCTGCAACTGGCGCTCGGCAAGCCGTTGTCCGTGCTCGCGCGACGGGTAGGCATAGGCGCCGGGAGCGTCGTGGCTGACCAGCGCCATCGTCCCGTCCCTGGCGCCAGCGGCGCTGATGGGGCGCTGGCCCAGCGCGCGGTAATCCCAGCTCGACAGTTCGATGCCGTTGGTTTGCTGGCGCAGCTGCATGCGCCAGCGGTCCATCGTGTCTTGCGGCATGACGGCGCCTGGCTGGCTGTAGGCGATGCTGGCCTGGGCGTTGGGCTTGAAGCTGCCGTTGTGGTCGGCGATGACGAGGGTATGGCTGCCCAGGCTGGCGCTGCCCGCATCGCCCGTGTGTTCCGCATAATAAAACAGCCCTTCCTCGCTCATCAGCCGTTCCGCAAAGGCCCAGTCGCTTTCCTGATACTGGCTGCAGATGCTGCGTTTCGGATAGGCCGCGCGGTCGAGCAGGTCGAAGCGCCAGGCGGGCGCCAGCATGCCCTGGCCCTGGTAGCGGGCGAAGACGACTTCGAGGATGTCCGGTACCGCCAGGTCCTGGAAGACGCGGCTGTCGCGGCCGTGCGCCAGGAAGGCCGTCCACGGCTGCATGGTCAGGTTGTAGCGGGCAAAGCCGCCATTCGCGCCCGCCAGTTCGACGGCGGTGATGTGGCCGTGGAACGGGCGCCAGTCCTCGGTGCCGGCGGCCGTGCGCAATTCCAGCAGGATGGGCTGGCCGATCAGCGACTTGAGGGGAATGGCTGCGTCGAGCGACAGGGCGGCGATATTGAAGACATAGCCCAGTCCCAGGCCTTCCTCGCCGCGCACGCATTCGGCCAGCAGCTTGTCCGGGCCCAGGGGTGTGTTCAGCTTCAGCAGGCGCGTGGCCTGGCTGAAGCCGTTGGCGACGGGTGACGTAGCAGGTGACGGCGACGCGCTTGCTTGGACCGGTTCGGACATTGATTGGAACTCCGTGTGGAGAAATGAGCGTACTTGCAATTAATTCAATGACTTGCTTATAAGATTACACCTTAGAAATAGTGATTTAACAAGCGCGATTCAATTGAATCGTGCGGCAGGCCGGGTCGTGCGCGGGCCGTGCGGGCCGTTTTTGCCCCTTCTGCTAGAGTGCGGCTCTTGCCAATTCCACCATTGCAAAAAATACTGCGAAATATTACTTAAAAGCAATAATGTGGCGTGCCGTGCCTGTTTTTCGGCAGCCGTCCCCCGTGAACCGGAGCAAGAATGAATACAATGAAATACGCGGCTGCCGCCGTGCTGTGTGCCAGCCTGTCGCCCCCCATGGCGACGGCATCCCCCGTCGAACCACCGTTTCTCGATGTGCTCGTCCATCAGTACGCCAGTTGCGTCCAACCCGCCTATCACCAGGCCGAGCTGCGGGTACAGGACGGGACTGGGCGCTACCAGATCGACGTCAAGGGCGAGGCTTACACGGTCGAACTGCAGGAACGCATGGGCTTTTCGCTGCAGGCGGGCATTGACGGTCCCGTGGCAGCCGTCGTCAAGCTGGACCGGCCGCCAACGGGGCAGTTCGGGGAGCAGGCGCGCTGGCGCGAACGCTGGCTGCGCGATGTGGCCGAGCGCAGCGGCGTGGCGCTGGAAGAGCGGGCGCTGGCCGGTGGCGCGCGCCTGCTGATCGTGAACAAGGGCGAGATCAAGGGCAATTATGTGGGCCAGTCCCTGCTGATCGATCCGGCGCGGCTGCTGTTCATCGATGTGGCGTGGCCGAACACGCTGGGGATCTATCGTGGCCCCGACGGCTTGCGGCATGTGGGGCAGGTGCAGGACGACGTATGGCAGCGCCTGCTGTCTTGTCCGCCGGCTGTGTGACGCTGGCGGCTACCGCATACCCCTACTGCGCGCACGCGCATAGACAAATAATAATGATTCTCATTTATAATTCGAATCCATAGGGGTGCGATGGGCTGGCGCCATGGCGCCACGGTCGGTGAAGGAGGGCATGATGGGCAGTGTGTATGGCAACGAAGACATGATCGCGCACGAGCATCGCGTGCTGATGGGGGAATATGGCCGCGCGCAGGCGCGCTGCAGTGCGCAACTGGCTGCGCAGGCGGCCCGCATCGCGCAGCTGGAGTCGGAATTGATGCGCGCGCGGGCGCAGGTTGTGATCCGCGATACCCGGCTGGCGCTGGCGCGCGACGAGCTGGCCGAACTGGCGGCCAGCGTGCCGGGCTTGCCGACGCGCGCCCGGCTGGCCCGCCGGGTCGAGTGGCTCGGTGAACGGGTGCAGGACCTGATGCGCGAATTGCTGCGCCTGCAGTGGCTGCCCGCGCCTTCCGCCGTGCCCGTGCCTGCCTTGCAGGCCGACGTGCGCGAAAAAGCCGTGCTATATGTAAGCAACTATTCAAGCCTGGAGCTTGGCCAGGACGCGGGTGGCGCCAACGTGGCGCAGCAAGCCATCGAGCAGGCCGGCGGGCGCTTCCTGCACCATGCCGGTGGCGACGATGGCGCCGACGATGCGGCGGCGCTGGAGGCGGGCCTGGTGGCGGCCGACCTGGTGATTTGCCAGACGGGCTGCGTCAGCCACGACGCCTACTGGCGCGTGCACGACCACTGCAAGCGCACGGGCAAGCAGTGCGTGCTGGTGGACCAGCCGCAAGCCATGCATTTCGTGCGCAAGGAAGCATTGGCCGCTTCTTAACCCCCGCTTAATCCGCATCGGGCAGAATGGCCGTCCATTCGACGTTATAGAGAGCGCCCATGCTGTCCCTGCAAATCGGCCCCCTGGCCCTGCCTACGGGCCTGGTCCTGCTGATCGTTTCCCTGTGCGTCGCCTACGGCGCGGCGTGGTCGCTACGGCGTTATCGCCAACTGCCGGACGCCGGTCCCCTCGTTTCCGACATGCTGATGGCCGGCCTGCTGGCGGCGCGGCTGGCATTCGTCTTGCGCTGGCACGAACAGTATTTCAGCTCCCCCTTGGCGGCGCCCTGGTCCATCCTCAACATCCGCGATGGCGGCTTTATGGCGCCGGCCGGCATCGCCGCCGCGCTGGCCATCGCCGCGTGGCGCTGCCGGCGTCCCGCCATGGCGGCCATGCGCCGGCCTCTCGCCATCAGCGTGGCGTCGGGTGCGCTGGCATGGGGCGTGCTGAGCGCGGGGATCTCGCTGGCCTACGACAAGCCGGCGGCCTTGCCGGCCGTGGTGCTGCAGGCGCTCGACGGCGCGCCGGTGACCCTGGCGGCGCTGGCCGGCGGCAAGCCGCTGGTGGTCAATCTGTGGGCCAGCTGGTGCCCGCCATGCCGGCGCGAGATGCCCGTGCTGGCCGCCGCGCAGCAGGCGCGCACCGATATCGTCTTCGTGTATGCGAACCAGCGCGAGGATGCGGCTGCGGCCAGCGCTTTCCTGGACAGGAGCGGCGTGACCCTGCGCAATGTGCTGCTCGACAGCGAGGCGGCGCTGGGCAAGGCGGCCGGTTCCTCGGCCCTGCCCACCACCCTGTTCTATGACGCGCAGGGGCGCATGGTCGATACGCACCTGGGCGAATTGTCCGACGCTTCGCTGGCCAGCAAGCTGCGCAAGATCGCCCCGGCGCCATAGCGCCTGTTCCAGCCTGAATGAGCCGCCCATCCGCGAGGATGCGCGGCTTTTTTTACGCCTTGCCGCACGCGGCGCGCTTTCTGATAGTATACCCCCCTATAGTATTTATCGGAGTGGAACCATGGGACACACGGCGCACAACAAGACCAAGCTGCTGAACAGGATCAAACGCATCAAGGGACAGGTGGAAGGCCTGGAGCGGGGCCTGGAAGAGGGGCGCGACTGCGGCGAAGTGCTGCAGCTGATCGCGGCCGTGCGCGGCGCCGTGAATGGCCTGATGGCCGAAGTTATCGAAGAACACCTGCGCGAGCACGTGGCCAGTCCCGATATCTCCGGCGACGAGCGGGCCAGGGGCGCCGACGATATCGCGGGCATCCTGCGCACCTACCTCAAATAAGGAGCACGTCATGCAAACGCCATCCATCAAGGAAGACCTGTCCGCCTGGCAGCATGAACACGTGTTTGGCGCCGCCAGCGACAAGGCGGAACGCCGCGCGCGCATCGTCATGTGGATCACCCTGGCCACCATGGTGCTGGAAATCGTCGCCGGCTGGTGGTACAACTCCATGGCCTTGCTGGCCGACGGCTGGCATATGAGTTCGCACGCGCTGGCCATCGGCCTGGCCGCGTTTGCGTATGCGGCCGCGCGCCGCTATGCGCGCGACCCGCGCTTTGCCTTCGGCACGTGGAAGATCGAAGTGCTGGCCGGCTACACGAGCGCCATCCTGCTGCTGGGCGTGGCCGTGCTGATGGTGGCCGCTTCCGTCGAGCGCCTGTTTTCGCCGCAGCCCATACACTATCCGCAGGCGATGGCGGTGGCGGCTTTCGGCCTGGCTGTCAACCTCGTGTGCGCGCTGATCCTCGGCGGGCACCACGACCATGGCCACGAACACGGGCATCATGACCATCACGGTCACCATGAGCACCATGGCCACGGCGAAGACTTGAACATGAAGGCCGCGTACATCCACGTGCTGGCCGATGCCGCCACATCCGTCCTGGCCATCCTTGCGCTGGCCGGCGCGTGGGCTTACAGCTGGAGCTGGCTCGATCCCGTGATGGGCATCGCGGGCGCCGTGCTGGTGGCCCTGTGGGCGAAAAAGCTGATGCAGGAGACGGGAAAGGTCTTGCTGGACCGCGAGATGGACCACCCCGTGGTGGATGAAATCCGGGAAGCCGTGGAAGTGGAAAGCGCCGGCGATACGCCGCGCGTCGTCGACCTGCACGTGTGGCGGGTCGGCAAGCAGCTGTATTCATGCGCCCTGTCCGTCGTCAGCCGCGACGCCAGCCTGACGGCGGCCGAACTGCGCGCGCGCATCGGCATCCACGAAGAAATTGTCCACAGCACCATCGAGATTATTCGCCGCCATTGATAATGATGGCGAAAAAAGCAAGCTGATGCGGGGCGTAGGCAGTATAATGTCGGCTTTTACAGCACGCGCTGTTCACCAGACAGAGAAGAAAATGAGCACATTACCACCATGCCCGCAATGCCAATCCGAATTCACGTATGAAGACGGCAGCCAGTTGATCTGCCCTGAATGCGCGCATGAATGGTCGGCCACGGCTGCAGAAGCGGCGGAAGAGGGCGCCAAGGTGTACCGCGATTCGGCCGGCAATATCCTGCAGGACGGCGACACGGTCAGCGTCATCAAGGACTTGAAATTGAAGGGCGGCGGCGGTGTCGTCAAGATGGGCACCAAGGTCAAGAACATCCGCCTGGTCGACAGCGACCACGATATCGATTGCAAGATCGACGGCTTCGGTTCCATGAGCCTGAAAACCGAGTTCGTGAAAAAGGTCTAAGCCTTTTCCTTGCCATTCGCGGCGCGCCTCGCATTCCTGCCGGCGCGCCGTTTTTTATTCAGAATCCATGCAAATCGATCATCTCCGCCAGCGCCTGCGCGCCCTGGGCGCCAAGCCCCTGCACGAACAGCGCGTGCTGCGCGACTGGATACAGGCACAGCCGCACGATCAGGGCCGGCGCCGCGCCGAGGATTTTTTGCCGCTGCCCGTGCGTGAGGCCTTGCCCGCGCTCGACCTGGAATTGCAGGGCATGCTGAAATTGCTCAGCACCCACCCGGGCGCCGACGGTTCCGCGCGCCTGCTGGTGGGGTTGCACGATGGCCAGACGGTGGAGAGCGTGCTGCTGCCGCGCGATGGCTTGTGCGTGTCCAGCCAGGTCGGTTGCGCCGTCGGCTGCCAGTTCTGCATGACGGGCCGCGACGGCTTGATCCGGCAGGTGACCAGTGGAGAAATTGTCGCGCAGGTGGTGCTGGCTCGTACCTTGCGCCCCGTGAAAAAAGTCGTCTTCATGGGCATGGGCGAACCGGCGCATAACCTGAACAACGTGATGGAAGCGATCGACCTGCTGGGCACCGAGGGCAATATCGGCCACAAGAACCTCGTGTTTTCCACCGTGGGCGACCCGCGCGCCTTCGAGCGCCTGCCGCAAGGTCGCGTCAAGCCGGCGCTGGCCCTGTCCCTGCATACGACGAAGCGAGAGCTGCGCGAGCAGCTGCTGCCGCGCGCGCCCAGGCTCACCCCGCAGGAACTGGTGGACTTCGGCGAGTCGTATGCGCGCCTGACCGGTTACCCGGTGCAGTACCAGTGGACCCTGATGGAAGGCGTCAACGATGGCGAGGACGAGATGGATGGCATCGTTGAACTCTTGAAGGGGAAATATGCGGTGCTGAACATGATCCCGTATAACACCATAGCCGACTTGCCGTTCCAGCGCCCCAGCTGGGAAAAGGCACGGGCGATCTCCGCCGCCCTGCACGCGCGCGGCGTGCTGACCAAATTGCGCGATTCGGCCGGGCAGGACGTGGAGGGCGGCTGCGGACAGTTGCGGGCGCGCGAAGCGAAGGGCAGGGTCATTTCCATCCGCGCCGGCGTCTAGACACCACCCAGCAAGTCGTTTTCATTCAGGATTGCAAAGGCGATTTCGGGATGCGCGGCCAGGCAGCGGCGCACGGCGGCCGGAATGGCGGCGCGCGTCTTGCGGCACAGGCCGGGCTGCTCCAGCAGGCGGATATGGAAGCCGCGCACAGTGCGCACTTCGCCGCTGCCCGGTGTAATCTGCAATTCCACGCCCAGGTTGTCGCGCAAGCGCTGCTGCAGCTTCCGCAACTGCGCATGGGTGGCGATGCCCTCGATATGCGCGAGCAGGCGCTTTTCTTCCGTCAGGTTCAGGCGCAGGATGGAAACGTCTGCCTGCGGATCGTCGAGCAGGCGCTCGCGTTCGCAGTCGCACAACTGCGGCGGACACTCCTTGCGGATTTCAAAGTCGACGATGCGCATACGCGGCTTCCAATGGCGATCCCGGATAAATCAAGTATCGTCCGCCACCTGGCGCCTGTCAATCAGCGCGGGCTGACGATCAGGCGCCAGCGGATCGGCCCCTGCTCGCTGTTGTGCTGGTGGTGGTTTTGCGGCGGCATGACGTGGCCTTCCGTCGAGACGATTTCGTGCGCGCAGCCGTCGCAGCGGTAGATGCCCGAATACGGCACGGCGTCGCCCGGTGACGTCAGTTCATCGAAACGCGGGTGCATGGAGCGGGCCACGTAGCTCGGGTTCTTGTAGTCGGCCATGGATTCCTCGGGAAGTGGGCAGGCCCCATTCTGGCACACAATCGCGCGCGGGCTTGACCGCGTGTATTGGCGCGCGCGCCGCCCTGTGTTGTAATGTTGATCATCCCGATTGAACACGCTAGGCCATGAGAACCCGCATCAAGATTTGCTGTATCGCTTCCATCGACGAAGCGCAACTGGCCATTGCCGCCGGCGCCGACGCGCTGGGCCTGGTGGCGGCCATGCCGTCCGGCCCTGGCCCGATTCCCGATGCGCGCATCGCGCAAATCGCCGCCTGGACGCCGCCGCCCGTGGCCACGTTCCTGCTGACGTCCGAGACGACGGCGCCAGCCATCGCAGAACACGTGCGCGCCACGCAGCCGTCCACCGTGCAGATCGTCGGGCATATCGACCCGGGCGAGGTGGCCGAACTGGCGCGCTTGCTGCCGCACGTGCGGCGCGTGCAGGTGATCCACGTGGAGGGGCCCGAGGCTTTGGCGCTGATTCCCGCCTATGCGCCCCACGTCCATGCGTTTTTGCTCGACTCCGGCCGTCCCGGCGCTGCCGTGCCTGAACTGGGCGGCACGGGCCGCACGCATGACTGGAGCATCAGCGCGCGCTTCGTGCGCGCCAGCCCCCGTCCCGTCTTCCTGGCCGGCGGGCTGGACGCCACCAACGTGATGGAGGCGCTGCGCCAGGTGCGCCCCTACGGCATCGACCTGTGCTCGCGCGTGCGCACGGATGGCCAGCTCGACGTCATGAAGCTGGCCTTGCTGATGGCGGCCGTGCGTGACGCGGATGCGGTGCTGTACGCGGAAGGTTAATCGGCCGGCAGCTTGGCCATCTCGCGCACGAATGCCTCGGTAAACGCGGCCACCATGCCGCCGGCCGCGCGCGGCGAGATCAATCCCACGATGGAATGCGATTCCTCGTCCGGCAGGGCGATAAAACGCACGCCGGGCGGCGCCACCAGGCGCATGCTGTCCGGGACGATGGCGATGCCCATGTTCGCTTCGATCAGGTTTAGCTGTGAAGTCTTGCGCGACAGGGCGCGCGCCGCCTTCGGGAAGAATCCCTGCGCCAGGCACAGGCCCGCCACCAGGTAGCTGAGGCCTCCCCGGTCCTTGTGCGGGATCGAGACGAAGGCTTCGTCGCGCAGGGCGGCGATCGTCGTGCGTTCCAGCGCGGCCAATGGCGACATCGCTGACACGGCCACCACCAGCTTTTCCGCGTACAGTTCGCGTACGACGATGTTGGCATGCTTGCGCAAGGTGGGCAGGCGCACGAGGCCCAGGTCGGCGCGGCCTTCCTCGATGTCTGCCGCCTGGTTTTCCGACGATCCCTTGGAAATATCCAGCGAAACGCCGGGGAACTGCGCCAGCAGGCGGTTCAGTACGGCGCCGATGGCGGGTGTGAGGGTGACGGAACTCGAATGCAGCAGGCGGATGATGCCTTGCGCCCCTTGCCCCACGTGGCGGGTCTGGCGCACGGTTTCGTCGATATCTTCGAGGATGCGTTTGGCCCGCTCATAAAAGACCTGTCCCGCAGGCGTCAGTTCGATATGGCGCGCGTCGCGCGTCAGCAGCAGCGTCTGCACCTCGCCCTCCAGCTCCTTGATTTGCCGGCTCAGGGCCGATTGCGCGATATATAATTTTTCCGCCGCGCGCGAGTAGCTGCCCGCATCGACGACTTCGACAAAATAGCGGAACTGTCTGATGGAAATCAATCGTATGCCTTTTCGAGATCGGAGACTGCCTGATTTGATATTAGCCTGGCCCCGGGGTTCGCGTTACAGTGGCCTGGTCTGCTGTCACTGCAAAGGAATGGCCATGCTGGAATTGATCGGGGTGCTGGGACTGCTCGTCAGTATTATCGTAAAACTGATTTTCGTCCAGATCGGCGGGGCGGCCGAGGGCAAGGAAGACTAGTATGCCAGGGTCGCCACGTATGGAGCCGCCAAGCTCAAAGCTTGCGGGCGGCAAGCTGGCGCAGCTCCGTCCCATTCCGCCAGCGGCAAACCCGCGCACTTGAGCGCCGCCTCGCGCGCCGTCCACGCTTGCGCCAGGGCCAATGGGCGTTGAGCATCGGGCAATGAAGCCAGCTCCTGTGTCACCTGCGGCCCCAGGTAATCGCGCGCCAGATTGCACCAGTCGGCAATAGCCTGCACCCGCATCACGTCAAGGCCGACTGGGCCGTGCAGATGGACGGCGGCCAGCGAGATGCCCTCGTCATGGGTCAATGACAAACCCGCAGGGCGGCCGGCCAGCAGCAGGCGCGGGGCCTGGCCAGGCGTCGACTCCACCGAAATCGCCTCGATGTCCAGCTTCAGCCACTGGGCTAGCGCCTCGCGCACGGCGGCGCGGATGCGCAAGCGGGCATCGGCGCGCGGCAGCACGGCGCCGATGCTGATCACCAGCACGCCGTCTCTTGAGAAGAGCACCGTACGATTCATCGACTGCGATCAGCTGCGCAGCGGCGCGGCCGGGCAGCCCGCCCAGTTGCTGCCGGCGGGGATGTGCTCACCCTTCATTACCAGGGTCAACGGCCCCAGGCGCGCATTGTCGCCCACCTTGGCGCTGTACAGCACGGAGCTGCGCGGGCCCATGTAGACGCGCTGGCCGATTTCCACGTGGTCGATCTTCATCACGCGGTCTTCGAACAGATGCGTTTGCGGGCAGGTGAGGGCGTTCAATTCGCTGTAGTCGCCGATGTGCACGCAGTCGAATTCCGTGATGTCCGTCGTGTCCATGTAGACGCCGCGGCCGATCTTGCAGCCGAACAGGCGGAAGGCGAGAGGCAGCCACGGCGTGCCGCGCAGGTAGCGCATGAAGTTGGGCACGGCGATGCCTTCGTACAGATTCGTCACGCCTTCGGAAATCCACACGAACGGCGTCCACATGGGCGCCGCGTGTTTGCGGTAGCGTCCCAGCAGCAGCCACTTGAACAGCACCACCACCAAAAAATTGCCGATGCCGTAGGCAATGCCGGCGATCGCCAGGTCGCTGACCACTTCGCCCCAGCGCCCGGCGCCCGCGATCGGCATCACGTCCAGCACCAGGGTATAGCCGACGGCGATCACCACCGCGTGCGGCGCGACGATGCGGAAGGCTTCGATCAGGCTGCGGCCCAGGCGGCGCAACAGCGATGGCTTGAACGTCAGGTGCTCGGCAAAGCCGCTGACCTGTTCACGCGCGGGCAGGTGCATGGGCGGGGAGCCCAGCCAGGTGTCGCCGCTGTGCATCTGCTCATTGCGCGGCGCATGCGTGTGCACGCCGATCAGCACGTGTTCGGGCAGCACGGTGCCATCCGGGATATAGCTGCCGTTGCCGACGAAGCTGCGGTGCGAGATGACGGTGGGGCGCATGGTCATCCAGCCGCCGTCGATCTGCTCGTCGCCCAGCATGACGGCATCGGCGATGAAGGTGTCGTCGCCCAGGGTCAGCATGTCGGGCACCACGCCCAGCGCCGTGGAAATCTCCGCGCCCTTGCCCACCTTGGCGCCCAGCAGGCGGTACCAGTAGGGCGCGTAGACGGTGGCGTAAATGCCGTGCAGGACGTTCAGGCTCGATTCCTGGATATGGCTGACCAGCCACTTGGCGCAATAGATATTGCTGTGGACGGGCGAGCTGCCCGGCTTCAAACGGGGCAGCGCGCCCCAGCGGATGGCGGCCGACAGCAGGGCCGTGAGCACGATCAGCACGGCGCTGGCGGGGAAGGCCAGCAGGAAGTAGCGGGCCAGCTGGGTCGTCACGTCGCGTCCCTGCAGCCACGGCATCATTTCGCGCTCGTCGAACCAGTCGATCAGCACGAAGCTGGGGAAGACGGGCATGAAGAACAGTACGGCGATGAGGACCATGCCGAAGCAGAAGAACAGGGTTTCGCCCGGCAGGCGCAGGCGCGAGACGGCGGGGCGCGGCGGCTGGCTGGCCATGTCAAACGGGCCGATATCGCGCGCGGGCGAGCCAGTCCAGACCCTGCTGGCGGGTACCGCCGCGCCATCGGCCAGCGCCGATTGTCCCTCCAGGTGGCCAAACGCGCCCACGCTGGTATTGCCTTCCAGGATAGCATAAGAGCTGATGCAGGCATCGTCGCCGATGCTGATCCGGCCCAGCAGCAAACGGCCCCGTTCCACGCGGGCGTTTTCAAAGTTGACGGCATTGCCCACGCTGACGTTGTCGCCGATGGACAGCAGGTCGGGCGCGCGCAGGGTCATCGAGCCGATCACGACTTCCTTGCCCACCTTGGCACCCAGCGCCCGCAGCCACCAGCTGTTCAGCGACGAGCCGCTGAGCAGGTAGGCGGGCGCCGATTCGACCAGGCGGTCGGCCAGCCACCAGCGGTAATACGTGACGCCCCACAGCGGATAGCTGCCCGGCTTCAAACGCCCGGCGATCAGCCACTTGCCGGCGATCGCGATGGCAAATTCGGCCAGGGTCGCGAGCAAAAACACGCCGATCGAGGCGGCGATGGCGCGCGGCACGGTGTCGCCCGTGTCGCCCGTGAAGAAGTGGTAGGTGAAGAAGGGCGCCATCCATTGCGCCATGCGCAGGGTGACGAGGCCCGGCACGGCGGCCGCCTGGGCCGCGCCGCAGATCCAGCGCTTCAGGGTGGATGGCGGCGTCCAATCCGCTTCCGGCGTGGCCAGCGCGGGCGCCTCGTTCAGGACGGCGGCGATCTTGCCGATCTGCCGGTTCTGGTAAATGTCGCGCACCGTCATGTGGGCGTAGGCCGGATCGGCGCGCAGGGCGGACGCCAGGCGCGCGGCCAGGAAGGAGTGGCCGCCAAGGTCGCTGAAGAAGTCCAGCTGGCGCAAGATCGCCTGGCCGGGGAACAGCTTGGCCAGCGCCGCGAACAGGGCCGCTTCGGCCGGCGTTTCCGGCACGTCCGATTCACCCGCCTCGCCGGCCGGTGGCGCGGACAGGGGCATGGCCTTCAGGGCCTTCCTGTCGATCTTGCCCGAAGTGAGGCGCGGCATCAGCGGCAGCAATTCAAAACGGCCAGGCACCATGTAGGGCGGCAGGTGCAGGTTCAGCGCAGTGCGCAGGGTTTTTGCCGTCAGGGCGTCCTCGGGCGCCTCGTCGCTGCCGACGATATACGCCACCAGCTGGTCGATGCCGTCGTCCTTGCGCAGCAACACGGCCACCGTGCCCACGCCGGCCTGCTGCGCCAGCACGGCTTCGATCTCGCCCAGCTCCACGCGGAAGCCGCGTATCTTCACCTGGTCGTCGGCGCGGCCCAGGCACAGCACCTGGCCGTCCGCATCGATGCGCGCCAGGTCGCCCGTGCGGTACAGGCGCGCGTCATCGTCGCTGGTCGCCCAGGGATTGGGCAGGAATTTTTCCACCGTCAGGTCGGGCCGGCCCAGGTAACCTTCGGCCAGGCCGGGGCCGATGATGCACAATTCTCCCGTCTCGCCGCGAGGCAGCAGGGCCAGGGGACGGTTTTCTCCCGGCTCGGCCACTTGCAGCACCAGCAAACCATAGTTGGGCAGCGGCGTGCCGATGGTGACGGGTTCGCCGGGCCGCAATCGCGCCAGGCTGCACGAGACGGTTGCCTCCGTGGGACCATAGGTGTTGAACATGGCGCGGCCCGGACGCGACCAGCGCTCGACCAGGGACTCGGGGCACATCTCGCCGCCCAGGTTGATCAGGCGCAGGCTCGGCACGTCCTCGGCGAACAGGGCCAGCAAGGTCGGCACCGCGTGCAGCACGGTGACCTGGTTGGCGGCCAGCGCGCGCGGCAAGGCTTCCGGGTCGCCCGAGATATCCTTGGGGCCCAGCCACAGGGTGGCGCCCACCAGGTAGGCGATCCAGATTTCCTCGAACGACATGTCGAAGGCGACGGAAAAGCCCTGGTAGACGGTGTCGTCCTGCGTCACTTCCAGCACGGCGTTTTCGCTGCGCAGGAAGTGGCAGATGCTGCGTTGATTGATCAGGATACCCTTCGGTTTGCCCGTGGAACCGGACGTGTAGATCACGTACGCCGGGTGGTCGGGCAGCACGGTTGCCCGCGCCGGCAGCACTTCGCCCGGCGTGGCGGGGACCAGCAGGCTTTCCGCCGTCCACACGGGACGCTGGACACCGGCGTCCGCCAGGCGCGGCGCGAATAGCGCGCAGCTGACGACGCCCGCGCCATGGGCGTCATCAAGGCACACTTGCAGGCGCTCGACGGGCGTGTCTTCATCGACGGGCAGCCAGGCGGCGCCCGCCTTGGCGATGGCCGCCTGCATCAACAGCAAATGGGCGCCGCGTGGCAGCCACAGGCCCACGATGTCGCCCGGCTTGACGCCGGCAGCCACCAGGCGCGACGCGGCCAGGCCCGCCTGGGCATCGAGTTGCGCATACGTGATGCGGCGCGCGCCATCGATCAGGGCGATTTGCTGCGGGCAGCGGCGGGCCGTCGCTTCCAGCAGGTCGGCCAGCACTTCCTCGCGCAGCAAATCCGGTCGCGGCGGGCCGTACAGGATGTCGGCATGGGTGGAAGGGGTGCCTGGGCTGGCTGCGGTGAAATCGTTCATGGATGACGCTTATCTGTAATGCGGTGTGAGGAATCTGACGGGCTGCGCGTGGTGCGCAGCACAGTTGATACATTACAGCACGCAAGACATTTCAGCGTTGCAGAACGGGGAATTTTGCGGGGCTTTCCGAAATAATGTGCTTGTCGGCTCAACTGCCATGATTACGGAATGTAAAACGGGGAAACATGGCGCCGATTTGCGCCACCGTGCGCGCCGCCGGATAGCCGTGCAGGGGGCGCCCGGACAGCGCCGCATCCGCGCAGCCTTCGGCGCGGAACTGCTGCAGCACGTAGTTATCGACGCCTTTGGCGGCCAGAGTGGAGGCCAGGGCCAGCAGCTGGTCGTCCGGCAGCAGGTCCGGATGGGTGGTGGTGCGGCATTCGTAGGCGACGCCGCTGGCGAGGATGGCATCCAGGCAGGCGCGCGCCGGGTTGCCGCTGCCGGCCACGCGGGTCACATGTCGATAGTCGGCAAACGGCGCCTTGATGTCGAAGCCCACCCAGTCGACCAGGGGCAGCACTTCCTGCAGGCGCTGCGGATAGATGCAGGCCGTGTGCAGGCCGATGCCGAAACCCAGTTCCCTGACGTCCTGCATGGCGCGGCCCAGCGCCGGATCCATGCACGCTTCGCCGCCGCTGAAGACGACGGCGTCGACCAGGCCCGTTCTGCGGCGCAGCCAGGTCAGGACGTCCTGCCACGGCATGGCGCCTTCCGGCGTGCGCGCCTGCAGGTGCGGATTGTGGCAATAGCCGCAACGCCAGGGACAGCCCTGCACGAACACCACGGCCGCCAGCTTGCCGGGATAGTCGGTGGCGGAAAAGGGCGTCAGGCCGCCCACCTTCAATTCAGCCGCCATGGCAGGCGGGCTGGCCGACCCGGGCGCTCGCTTCCGTAAAATACTGGCGTTCGTGGAATTCGCCCTGCTTGCCGATGTTGAACGAGGCGACGGGGCGGTGGTAGCCCATCACGCGGGTCCAGATTTCGCAGCGCTGGCGTTCCGTATCGAGCAGGGTGATGGCGGGAGTGAAGTCGGGACGTGCATTCATGGCGTTTCCTTAAGTGATGGAGCAGGTTGGGCTTGCTTGCGGGCAATGAGCTCCGCATCGCAGGTGGGACAGAATTCATGCTTGCCGGCCAGGTAGCCGTGGCGCGGGCAGATGGAAAATGTGGGCGTGACGGTGATGTAGGGCAGCGAAAAGCGGCTCAGCGCGCGTTTTACCAGCTCGCGGCAGGCGTTGGCGTCGGACAGCGCTTCCGTCATGTACAGGTGCAGCACCGTGCCGCCCGTGTATTTGCGCTGCAGCACATCCTGTAATTCCAGCGCCTCGAACGGGTCGTCCGTGTGGCCGACGGGCAGTTGCGACGAATTCGTGTAATACGGGTTGTCGGCGGTGCCTGCCTGCAGGATGGCGGGAAAGCGCTTGCGGTCTTCGCGGGCGAAGCGGTAGGTCGTGCCTTCGGCCGGCGTCGCTTCCAGGTTGTACATATGGCCCGTCTCTTCCTGGAAGGCCACCATGCGGGCGCGCACGTGGTCGAGCAGGCGCACGGCCAGCGCGTGGCCTTCTGGCGTCGTGATGTCCCAGGCGTCGCCGCTGAAATTGCGGATCATCTCGTTGATGCCGTTCACGCCCAAGGTGGAAAAGTGGTTGCGCAGGGTGCCCAGATAGCGTTTCGTGTACGGGAACAGGCCTTGCTGCATCAATTCCTCGATGGTGCGGCGCTTGATTTCCAGGCTGGTCTTGCCCAGTTCCAGCAGGCGGTCCAGGTCTGCCATCAAGGCTGGTTCGTCGCCGCGCCACAGGTGGCCCAGGCGCGCGCAATTGATCGTCACCACGCCCAGGGAGCCCGTCTGCTCGGCGGAGCCGAACAGGCCATTGCCCCGTTTCAGCAATTCGCGCAAGTCCAGCTGCAATCGGCAGCACATGGAGCGGATCATGTTCGGCTTGAGTTCCGAATTGATGAAATTCTGGAAGTAGGGCAGGCCGTAGCGGGCCGTCATTTCGAACAGGCATTCGGCATTCTCGCTATGCCAGTCGAAATCCTCGGTGATGTTATAGGTGGGGATGGGGAAGGTGAAGACGCGGCCCTTGGCGTCGCCCGCCATCATGATCTCGATGTAGGCGCGGTTGATCATGTCCATTTCCGCCTGCAGCTCGCCATAGCTGAAGTCCATCTCCTGGCCGGCGATGACGGGAATCTGCTCGCGCAGGTCGTCCGGGCAAACCCAGTCGAAGGTGAGGTTGGTGAACGGCGTCTGCGTACCCCAGCGCGATGGCACGTTGAGGTTGAAGATCAGTTCCTGCATGTACTGGCGCACGTCTTCGTAGCGCAGGCTGTCCTTGCGGATGTAGGGCGCCATATAGGTGTCGAAGGAGCTGAACGCCTGCGCGCCGGCCCACTCGTTTTGCAGCGTGCCGAGAAAATTGACGATCTGGCCGATGGCGCTCGACATGTGTTTCGGCGGACCGGACTCGATCTTGCCCGGCACGCCATTCAAGCCTTCGTGCAGCAGGGTGCGCAGCGACCAGCCGGCGCAATAGCCGGCCAGCATGTCGAGGTCGTGGATGTGCAGCGCCGCTTCGCGGTGCGCCGCGCCCACTTCCGGCGGATAGACCTGGTCCAGCCAGTAGTTGGCGATGACCTTGCCCGACACATTGAGTATCAGGCCGCCCAGCGAGTAACCCTGGTTGGCGTTGGCGTTGACACGCCAGTCGCGCCGGTCCAGGTATTCATTGATGGACGCGGCGACATCGACCTGGCCGCGTGTGGGGGAAACTGCATTCGTCGTCATGAAACCTCCAATAAACACAACATGCGGTGTTTTTATGGAGATTAATCACTAAATATAGTGGCGTCAAAGGGTGCGTGCAGTGGCGTGACGAATCCTTGATGCAGGTGAAAAAAGCGCCCTCGTTTACTTTTTCAGGCGGCCCTGGCGCAGGATGAAGGCGCTCGCGGCGAAGTAGGCGGCGCCGCAGACGGCGATGCTGAGGATGGAGGCGGGCAGCACGTGCGCCCAGATTTCCCGCGTCGAGAAGGTGCTCCAGCTGGCCACGCGCGCGTCGAACGTGACGTAATTGGCCAGCAGCCAGTAGACGGCCAGCAGTCCCGTGCAGATGGCGGCCTGGCGCGTCACGGGCATGGCGCGGCGCGCGAAGACGGCTTGCAGGAACAGCAGCAGCACGCCCGGATACGCGCCCAGTACTTCGGGCGACAGCACGGAGAGCGCCTCGGCGTCGTAGCCTTCCGTGGGGGAGGCCCACTGCACCTGCAGCACGGTGAGGAACAGGGTGAGCAGGAAGATCAGCAGCGGTTTGCGGGGCATGGCGGGCAATCGAAGAGGGAGAAAAGGAGGGCATTTTACAGCCAGGTCAAGCAAGTTGAACGCGCACCAGCCATGCATGCATTCCTTCACCTGCGTCAAGGACTGGGCAGCCTGGGCGGGGCTATAGTCTGCACCCTGAGCCGATACAGGACTGTGAACACCATGATGCTTGAATCAACCACCGCCACCCGCGTGGCCGGACCGCTGGAACTGGTCTGTCCCGCCGGCAGCCTGCCAGCCTTGAAAGCGGCCGTCGACAATGGCGCCGACACCGTGTACCTGGGCTTTCGCGACGCCACCAATGCGCGCAATTTCGCCGGCCTCAATTTCGACGAGAAGGCCATCGCCGAGGGCGTGCGCTACGCCCATCAATATGGGCGCAAGGTGCTGCTGGCGCTGAACACCTATCCGCAGCCGCACAACTGGGCCGTGTGGCGCAGCGCCATCGACCGCGCCGCCGATGCCGGCATCGACGCCATGATCGTGGCCGATCCGGGCTTGATGGCGTATGCGGCCCAGCACCACCCGCAGCTGCGCCTGCACCTGTCCGTCCAGGGCTCGGCCACCAACTACGAAGCCATCAATTTTTACCATGAACACTTCGGCATCGCCCGCGCCGTGCTGCCGCGCGTGCTGTCGATGGCGCAGGTGGAGCAACTGATCGCCAAGACGGAAGTCGAGATCGAGGTGTTCGGCTTCGGCAGCCTGTGCGTGATGGTCGAGGGACGCTGCGCGCTGTCGTCGTATGCGACGGGCGAGGCGCCGAATACCCATGGCGTGTGCTCGCCGGCGAAATCCGTGCGCTGGCTGGAAACGCCAAACGGCCTCGAGTCGCGCCTGAACGGCGTGCTGATCGACCGCTATGCGCCCGGCGAGAACGCCAGCTATCCCACCCTGTGCAAGGGGCGTTTCGAAGTCAATGACGAAGAGTATTACGCCATCGAGGAGCCGGCCAGCCTGAATACCCTGGCGCTGCTGCCGCAGTTGATCGCCATGGGCGTGCGCGCCGTGAAGATCGAAGGGCGCCAGCGTAGTCCCGCCTACGTGGCGCAGGTCACGCGCGTGTGGCGCGAAGCGATCGACGCCTGCCGCGAAGGCAATGCGCGCTATGCCGTCAAGCCGGGCTGGATGGCGGCCATGGACAAGCTGGCCGAAGGCCAGCAGCACACCTTGGGCGCTTACCACAGATCTTGGAAATAGAGGATGAACATGCTGAAGCTTTCACTGGGCCCTTTGCTGTACTACTGGCCGCGCGCCACCGTCTTCGAGTTTTACCAGCAGATCGCCGGCACCGCCGTCGATATCGTCTACCTGGGCGAAACCGTCTGCTCGCGCCGGCATGAGGTGCGCCTGGCCGACTGGCTCGATATCGCGGACATGCTGGCCGCCGCCGGCAAGGAAGTGGTGCTGTCGACGCAGGCGCTGATCGAGGCGGGCGCGGAACTGGCGACCTTGCGCCGCATCACGGGCAATGGCCGCTATTCGGTCGAGGCCAACGACATGGGCGCCGTGCACTGCATGGAAAAGGGCACGTCCTTCGTCGCCGGTCCCCATTTGAACCTGTTCAATGGCCCCAGCCTGCAATTGCTGGCGCGCCTGGGCGCGCGGCGCTGGGTGATGCCGCTGGAAATGGGGCAGACGGCGCTGGCCGAGATGCAGCGCCAGAAGCCGGAAGGGCTGGAGACGGAAGTCTTCGCCTACGGGCGCATGCCGCTGGCGTTTTCCGCGCGCTGCTTCACGGCGCGCAACCGCAACCTGCCGAAGGACGATTGCGGCTACAGCTGCCTGGAAGAGCCGGACGGCCTGCTGCTGCGCACGCGCGACGAAGTGCCCTTCCTCGTACTGAATGGCACGCAGACGCAGTCGGCGCTCGTCTACAACCTGGTGCGCGAACTCGACGCCATGCGCGACATGGGCGTGGCGGTGGCGCGCATCAGCCCGCAGGCCATGCATACGGAACAGGTCATCGCCATCTTCGACCGCGCCCGCCGCGGCCAGGTCAGCGGCATCGGCGCCCAGGCTCAGCTGGCGGCCTGCCAGCCGGCCGGCGCCTGCGACGGCTACTGGCACGGCCAGCCCGGCATGGAACAGCACGCCGCCCATTGAACGCCTCGAAAGGAAGCACCATGCAAGATCAACTGGAAAGATTGCCCGTCCCGGCGCCGGTCCCCGCCCGTCCCGGCATGAGCAAGCCCGCAGTGTCGTACCGGCTGCCGGAACCGCTGGCCGAATTGCTGTCCAAACTGCCCCCGTATCCCGCCTCCTGGCTGTTCGTGCAGGGCTTGAACCGCCTGCTGGCGCCGCAATTGCCCGACGACGTGCGGCGCAGCCTGGAAGGGCGCAGCTTGCGCTTGCGGCTGCTGGACGCGGGCATCGCCTTCGACTTCGAGTGGCAGGGCACGGTGTTCGTGGCGGAGCGCTATGCGGACGTGCCGGACCTGTGCATCGCCGCCAGCGTGCATGATTTGATGCTGCTGGCGCGGCGCCAGGAGGATCCGGACACGCTGTTCTTCAGCCGCCGTCTGAGCCTGGAAGGCGACACGGAACTGGGCTTGCTGTTCAAGAATACGCTCGATGCCATCGAGTTGCCGCCATTCGACCTGCAGGCGCTGGGACCGCGCCGCGTGCTGGCGCATCTGCGCGACCGGGGCGCGCGCGAAGGCTGAGCGAAAAAAGGGAGGGCGGGCGCTCAGTGGCGCTCAGTGGCGGCAGTGGCCGCAGGCGCCGCTGCACGAAGCCAGCTGTTCTTCATCCGTCGCCTCGCCCATGAAGCCGGCGTCATTGACGGCGGCCAGCAGGCGTTCCTGCGTGGCCAGCCGCTCGTCGAACTGCACCGTGGCGCCGTGGCGCGCCAGCGAGACGCACACGGTGGCCACGCCCGTGACGGCTTCGAGCGCGCCCGTCAGCCTGTCGGCGCAGCCTTCATGATCCATTCCGATAATATTCAAGCGTGCTGTCTGCATGGGTTCCTCTTGTTTTTCAGATAAAAAAACAGCGTAGGCGAGCCATGCGCATGCCGTCCAGAGCAGCACGCAAGATTTATTTTGTATTTGCGGTTTTATTGATCTGGATTAATCCCCAGCCCTGCGGGTCACCTTGAAAGTGCTGTTGTTTTGTACACAGTTGCCGTATTCCAGTCGACAAGCGTGCCCTGCTGCGCGATACTGTCATTCTGATAAGAACGCTATGACAGCGCTGGAAAGGAGGGGCCATGCAGCGCCGCCCCCTGCTCAAGCTTGCCGCCCTGTGGCCATTGGGCGCGGTCGCCGGCGCGCCGCCGCTGCCGCTCGTGTATCCGCGCCACCAGGCGCTCGATGATCCGCAGCAAGGTTATGTGACGGCCTTGCTGCAACAGGCGCTGGCCAGGTCGGGCCAGGCGTATGCCTTGCGCCGCTCCGAACTGCGCATGGTGCAGACGCGCGCGATGCAGGAAATCGCCACTGCGTCGGGCGGTGTCGACGTCGTCTGGGCCATGACGAGCCGCGCGCGCGAAACGCAATTGTTGCCAGTGCGCATTCCCATCGACCGCGGCCTGATCGGCTGGCGCGTGGCCCTGATCCAGGCCCGCCAGCCGCAACTGCTGCGCGGCGTGCGCAGCATCGCCGCCCTGGCGCGGCTGTCGGCCGGCCAGATGCGCGACTGGCCCGACTCCGCCATCCTGCAGGCGAATGGCTTGCGCCTCGATACCTCGAGTACCTACGAAGGCCTGTTCCAGCAACTGGCGGCAGGGCGCATCGATTACTTTCCCCGTTCTGTAATCGAGGCGCAAAGCGAACTGGCCAGCCATGCGCACTTGCCGCTGGCGCTCGACGCCCACCTGGTCATCCGCTACCCGGCCGCGCTGTACTTCTTTGTCGGCAAGCATCGGCCGGAACTGGCACGCCACATTGAACGGGGATTGGAAAGCATGCTTGCCGATGGCAGTTTCGCGCAGCTGTTCCAGCGCCATTTCGGCCGTCTCGCGGACGGCCTGCAGCTATCCCGGCGCCACGTGCTGGAGCTGGCCAATCCCGACTTGCCGGAGGAGACGCCGCTGGCGCGCAAGGCACTTTGGTATCGTCCAAAACATTACTAATAATCTTATTGATCAATGTCAAACAGCGGCTTCAATCGTGCGCCCGATGTTTGATGAAGCGCAAAGCGAGTTCAACAGAACACCTGTTGACACTTATTAAATTTTCGCCGAACATAATTCCACGTTGCAACTTTTTCCCAGCACAAGCGCTTGCCGCAGGTGTCGTGCGGGAGCCGTGCGCCCGTTCCACAGCCAGCTGCCGCCAGCCGCCGAACGCGCTGTCCCCTTGTCACCATCCGTTATCTTTTCGAAGGTTTGTCCATGCTCGATTCGATCACGTCCGTATTGCACCAGGTGCCGGAACTGGCCCTGTTCCTGGCGCTGGCGCTCGGTTACGCGGTAGGGCAGATACGCTTCGGCCCCATCCAGCTGGGCGGCGTGTGCGGCACCCTCATCGCCGCGCTGCTGATCGGCCAGCTGGGCATCACCCTGGACGCCAGCGTCAAGAATGTCTTCTTCATGCTGTTCATCTTTGCCCTCGGCTATGCGGGCGGTCCCCAGTTCTTTGCCAACCTGAATGCCAAGGGCTTGCGCCTGGGCCTGCTGTGCCTGATCGAAGTGGTGGTGGTGCTGGCGCTGGTGCTGCTGGCCACGCGCTTCCTGGGCCTGGACCAGGGCACGGCGGCCGGCATGATGGCGGGCGCGGCGACGGAGTCGGCCGTCGTCGGCACGGCTACGGACGCCATTTCGAAGCTGGCGCTGCCGGCCGCCCGCATCGCTGAGCTGCAGGCCAACGTCGTCACCGCGTATTCGATCACGTACATCTTTGGCCTGATCGCCATCGTCATCGTCACCAGCCAGATCTTTCCGCTGTTGCTGCGTGTCAATTTGCGCGAAGAAGCCGATAAATTGTGGGAAAAGATGGGCGGCGCGCAGACCGACGGCGACGGCGTGCAGGCCACGCCGGAGATGGTGGGGCGCGCCTACCGCATCAGCCGCGGCGCGGGACGCCGCCTCGACGCCTTGCAGCATATCTTTGCGGGCCGCGCCAGCATCACGCGCGTGCGCCGGCATGGCAAGGTCTTGCCCTTGGAACCGGCATTGCGCCTGCGCAATAACGACGAAGTGCTGGTGATCGGCCACCGTCCCGCGCTGGTGGCGGCCGAAGCCATCCTGGGCGAGGAATTTGCCGATACGACGGGCTTGAACATGGCCGTCTCCGCCGTCGAAGTGGTGCTGCAGCAAGCCGCGCTGGTGGGCCAGCCCTTGCGCCAGTTGGCCTTGCCCTCCGGCGTGCACGTGGCGGCCGTCGTGCGTGGCGAGCACAGCATGCCGCCCTTGCCGGACCTGGCCCTGCAGCGCGACGACGTGCTGCGCCTGTACGGCACGACGGAAGGGCGCGAGCTGAACACGGCGCTGGCCGCCATCGGCAAGCGCGTGCCCACGGGCGACCGCAGCAATATCGTCTACGCCAGCATCGGCATCGTGCTGGGCGTGTATATCGGCGGCTTTTCCGCCAAGCTGGGCGGCATCCCGTTTTCGCTGGGCACGGGCGGCGGCGCCTTGCTGACGGGCCTCGTGTTCGGCTGGTACCAGGCGCGCAAGCCGGGCATGCAGGGCATCCCCTCCAGCGCGCTCGACATGATGAAGGATATCGGCCTGGCCACCTTCATCGCCTGCGTGGGCCTGGCGTCGGGGCCGCAGGCGATCGATCTGATCCGCCAGTACGGCCTGTCCTTGCCGCTGATGGGGATATTGATCGCCGTCATCCCCGCCTCGCTGTCGCTGCTGGTGGGACACTTTTTCCTCAAGCTGGAAGCGCCCGTGCTGCTGGGTGCCATCGCCGGCCAGCAGTGCAGCACGCCGGCCCTGTCGGCCGTGCAGAATGCGGCCGGCAATTCCACGCCCTTGCTGGGCTACACGATTACGTATGCCATCTCGAACGTGGTGCTGCCCCTGCTGGGGCCGCTGATCGTGGCCCTGGCCGGGTCGGTGCACGCATGAGCAGCCAGCAAGGGCAAACGCAGTAAAGAATTCCTTCAACACGAAAGGCGGTCCGCATGGAATGGTTGCACGAGTTATTCAAGAAGTCGCCTGAAATTGCCTTGTTTCTCTCCCTGGCAGTGGGTTACTACATCGGCAAGATCAAGTTCGGCTCGTTTCAGCTGGGCGGGGTCGCCGGTTCACTCCTGGTGGCGGTGCTCGTCAGCCAGGTGGGCGTCGCCATCGATCCCGGCGTGAAATCGGTGCTGTTCGCGCTGTTCATCTACGCCGTCGGCTATGAAAGCGGGCCGCAATTCTTCAATTCGCTGGGGCGCCAGTCCGTGCGCGAAATCATCCTGGCCGTCGTGCTGGCCGTGACGGCGCTGCTGACGGTGGTCATCCTGGCCAAGGTGTTTGGCCTGGACAAGGGCCTGGCAGCGGGCGTGGCGGCGGGCGGCTTGACGCAGTCGGCCATCATCGGCACGGCCGGCGACGCGATCACCAAGCTGGGCCTGGCGGCCGACGAAGTGGCGCGCCTGCAGGGCAACGTGGCCGTCGGCTATGCCGTGACGTATGTGTTCGGCTCGTTTGGCGCCATCATTGTCTGCGTCAATATCTTGCCGAAACTTATGGGGCGCACCATCCGCGAAGATGCGATCAAGGCGGAAACGGCGCTGCAGGCAGGCGTGCAAGTGCTGGGGCCGGGCCAGACGCCGGCCGCGCCCGACCTCATCGGCCGCATCTACGACGTGGGTCCGGGCGCCGGGCGCTCCGTGGCGGACATCGAAAGCGCCCATCCGAGCACGGCCATCACCATCGAACGCGTGAAACGCAATGGTCAGATCATCGACGTCAGCCCGGACCTGGTGCTGGCGGCCGACGATATCGTGCTGCTGGTGGGCCGGCGCGAAGCCATGCTCAGCGTGTCTTCCCAGCTGGGCAAGGAATTGCTGGCCGTCGAAGGCATGGAACTGGTGATGCAGCGCCGCGACATGGTGCTGACCAACAAGGCTTACCACAACAAGACGGTGGGCGAAATCCGCAGCGCGACGGCGCCGGGCGTGCGCCACGGCATCTTTGTCGTGCAACTGAGCCGCATGGGCAAGATTCTGCCCATGCAAGCGGAAACCGTCGTGCAGACGGGCGACGTGGTGACCATCTACGGCGCCGAGCAGGACGTCAAGCGCGTGGCGGCCGAAGTGGGCTACATGATCGTGCCGAGCGCCAAGACGGACTTCGTCTACATGGGCGCTGGCCTCGTCGTCGGTTTGCTCGTGGGCTTGCTGGTGGCGCGCATCGGCTCGATTCCGCTGACCCTGGGCAGCGGCGGCGGCGTGCTGCTGTCGGGCCTGGTATTCGGCTGGTTCCGCGCCAAGCGCCAGACGTTTGGCTACATGCCCAGCGGCGCCGTGCAAATCCTGAAAGACCTGGGCCTGGCCGGCTTCGTTGCCGTCGTCGGCCTCACGTCCGGCCTGCAAGCCGTGCAAACCGTGCGCGAACACGGTCTGACCCTGTTCGGCGTGGGCGTGGTGGTGACCATCCTGCCGATGATCTTGACCATGCTGATCGGCCGCTACATCTTGCGTTATGACAACGTCGCCATCTTCGCGGGCGCCTTGTCCGGCTCGCGCAGCGCCAATCCCGCGTTCGGCGAAGTGCTGAACGCGGCGCAAAACTCGATTCCCACCGTACCGTTTGCCATCACGTATGCCCTGGCCAACGTTTTCCTGACCTTGCTGGGGCCGCTGATTGTGGCCTTCGTCTGAGTCGGGCGTATTTGCAGGACCTAAGCCGCCTGTGCGGGGCTTTTCCCATATTGTCAGTTGATAAGGAGTCGTTGAAATGGATTTCAGTAACCCAAGCAAACTCGCGCTGTTGAGCCCCTTCGAATTGAAGGATGCGCTGATCCAGACGGCCAAGCAAAGCAACCGTCTGATGCTCAATGCGGGCCGCGGCAACCCGAATTTCCTGGCCACCACGCCGCGCCACGGCTTCTTCCAGTTCGGCCAGTTTGCCATGACGGAAGCGGAACGTTCCTATGTGTACATGGATGACGTGGGCGGCTTCCCCACGCGCGACGGCATCGAGGCGCGCTTCGAAATCTTCGTGCGCAAGCATGAAGGCAACCCCGGCGTGCATTTCATCGAGGCAGCCATGTCGTATGTACGCGACCAGCTGGGCCTGGACGCGGGCGACTTCATCTATGAGATGTGCGAAGCCATTCTCGGCTGCAACTATCCCGTGCCGGACCGCATGCTGCGCCTGTCCGAGAAAATCGTCGGCCAGTATATCCACCGCGAAATGATCGGCGACCATCCGTTCGTCGGCAACTTCGACATGTACGCCGTCGAAGGGGGCACGGCGGCCATGACGTATCTGTTCGCCAGCCTGAAATCGAACCACATCATCCAGGAAGGCGACACGATTGCCCTGGGCATGCCGATCTTCACGCCGTACATCGAGATTCCCCAGCTCAATGATTACAAGCTGAACACCGTGCATATTGATGCGCCTCAATCGAACAATTGGCAATTCACAAAGAAAGAGCTGGACAAGCTGCTGGACCCGAAAGTCAAGGCCTTCTTCCTCGTCAATCCCAGCAATCCGCCATCCGTCAAGATCGACGATGACACACTGGAATACATTGCCAAGATCATCAAGAAGCGCCCGGACCTGATCATCCTGACCGATGACGTGTACGGCACGTTTGCCGACAACTTCGTCTCGCTGTTCGCCATGTGCCCGTACAACACCATCCTCGTGTATTCGTTCTCGAAATACTTCGGCGCGACGGGCTGGCGCATGGGCGTGGTGGCCACGCATGAGAAAAATGTACTCGACGACAAGATTGCCAAGTTGCCGGAAACCATCAAGAAGCAGCTCGATGCGCGTTATCACTCCATCACGACGGAGCCGCGCGAGCTGAAATTCATCGACCGCCTGGTAGCCGACAGCCGCACGGTGGCGCTGAACCATACGGCCGGCCTGTCCACGCCCGTGCAGGCGCAGATGACCTTGTTCTCCCTGTTCTCGCTGATGGATGAAGAGCAAAAGTACAAGCAGTCGATGAAACGCATCGTGCTGCGCCGCAAGGAAGCGCTGTACCGCGAACTGGGCTTGCCGATGGTGCACGACGCCAATTCCGTGCGCTACTACCACCTGCTGGACATGGAATCGCTGGCCGCGCAGATGCACGGCGTGGAGTTTTCGCAGTGGCTGCTGAAAAAGCTCAAACCGAACGAAGCGCTGTTCCGCCTGGCCGAGGAAACGGGCGTCATCCTGTTGCCTGGCCGCGGCTTCGGCACCACGCACCCGTCCGGCCGCGTGTCGCTGGCCAACCTGAACGAATACGACTACGCCAACATCGGCCGCGCCATCCGCAACATGGCGTCCGAGTTCTTTGCCGTATTTGAAAAGGAAAAGGAGAAGGGCGGCAAGAAGGCGAAGAAGTAATTCGCCGGGTAGCTGCTTGAGCTCAACGGGCGCCCCGCAAGAGGCGCCCGTTTTTATGTGTCGGCTCCGGTAACCAATAGTGCAGGCTGGAATAGACATCCGTAGATATAATTGCTATTGTGAAAGTATAAACATGGCAACCCCGTGCTTTCCCCTCATTCATTGACTGGACGCTACATGGGCAGATTGCAAGGACACTTATCATTATTGCTGGCGGGCGCGCTGGGCGCGGCCATGCCCGCCCTGGCGCAGTTGCCGGCCGGCGCGCCGCTGACATTCAACGAAGCGCTGCAGCAGGCGGCCCAGGCTTCGGGCGCCGTGCAGGGCGCCGCGCTCGACGTGCGCGCGAAAACACTGAAGGCGGAAGCCTTGTCGAATATCGATGGCCCTTCCGTGGACTTGACGGCGTTTCGCGGCCGTTTGTCGACGGATTTGAGCATCGACACGAGCGGCTTGTCCGGCGTGGTGGGCGGCATCGAATCCGTGCTGCCGCCGATTCCCGGCTTGCCCACGCCGCACATTCCCAACTCCCTGAACCGCGAAGTGGTGACGGATCTAACCTCGTTCGGCTTGCTGGGCATGTGGCCCATCTACACGGGCGGGCGCCTGGACGCCGTCAAGGGGCTCGCATCGAGCCTGACCCTGGCCGCGCAGGCGGAGCGCACGGAAGCGGAAGAGCAACTGGCCACCCTGGTGGCGCAGCGCTATTTCCAGTTGCTGCTGGCCAAGAGAGTGGTGGCCGTGCGGGCCGAAGTGACGGCCGGCGTGACGCAGCACCAGCGCGACGCGGCCAAGCTGGAAAAGGGCGGCCTGATTTCTCGCGCAGAACGCTTGCGCGCCGACGTGGCCCTGGACAGCGCCCGCAGCGACGAAGCGCAGGCGCGCAGCGACGAGGAAATCGCCCAGGTGGCGCTCGATCGTTTGCTCGCCGTCAATACGCAAGTGCGCCCCAGCACGCCGCTGTTCGTCAACAGCTTGCCGGTCGGCACCTTGCAATCGTTCATCAGCACGGGCATGCGCGAAAATGCGAACTGGAAGAAGATCGACAGCAAGCGCGTGCAGGCCGAGCAAGCCTTGAAGCTGCATGGCAAGGAATACGCGCCTACCGTGTTTGCCATCGGTAACTACAATTTGAACCGTGGCAACGAAAAGCTCGTGCGCTCGAACTGGGCCGTCGGCCTGGTCGTGTCCGTACCCCTCGTGCACCGCATCAATACGGGCAAGATGATCGCCGCCGCCAAGCTCGACCAGGAGCGGGTGGAAGTGGTGGCGCGCCAGGCCGAGCGCGACATTCCCACCCTGATCGAAAAGAATTGGCGCGCGCTGGAAAACGCCCGTATCCAGTACCTGTCCACGGCCTCGTCGGTGGAGCTGGCCCGAGAAAATATCCGCTTGCAAACCGTGGCTTTCCAGCAAGGGCAAGTGACGTCGCTGGAAGTGGTCGACGCGCGCCTGAACCTGGCGAAGGTGGAAACCCAGCGCGCGCAGACGGCCTATAACTATGTGATGGGGCTGGCGCAATTGCTGGAAGCGACGGGCGAGACGCAGCGCCTGGGCAGCCTGGCGGCCGCGGCCGATATCCAATTACCTGTGGACAAATAATAATGAGCACCTCCAAAAAACCCTTGGCCATAGTCGCCGCCGTCATTGTCCTGGCCTTCGTGGGCTGGGGCTTGTACCAGGCCTTCCAGCCGCAGCGCCTGCCCTTGCAGGGACAGATGGATGCGCAGGAAGTCAATGTCTCGTCGAAAGTGCCGGGCCGGGTGGGCGAGCTGTACGTCAAGCTGGGCCAGACGGTGCCGAAAGGTGAGCTGCTGTTCCAGCTGACGAGTCCGGAAGTGGATGCGAAGATCGCGCAAGCGACGGCCGCCACGCAAGCGGCCGAAGCCGTGGCGCACAAGGCGCAAGCGGGAGCGCGTCCGGAAGAAATTGCGGCTGCGAAAGCGAACTGGGAGCGGGCGCAAACGGGGGCCAGCATCGCCAAGACCACGTATACCCGCGTCAACAATATGTTCGAGCAAGGCGTGATTGCCCAGCAGAAACGTGATGAGGCGCAAGCGCAATGGCGCGCGGCCGACCAGCTGGCCCAAGCGGCCCGCGCCCAGTTTGATATGGCGCAAAAGGGCGCCCGTCCCGAAGACAAGACGGCTGCCGCCGCCCAGGCGCGCCAGGTGGGCGCCGTGCTGACGGAAGCGCAGATCGCGCTGGCCGAGACGAAGATTGCCGCGCCGGTGGCGGGCCAGGTCAGCAAGATCCAGATCCAGCCGGGCGAATTGGCGCCGCAAGGTTTTCCCGTGATTACCCTGGTGAACCTCGATGACGCCTGGGCCGTGCTGCAAGTGCGTGAAGACGAGATGGCGGCGTTTTCCATGGGCAGCACGCACACGGCGAACGTGCCGGCCTTGAAACAGCAACTGAGCTTCAAGGTCAGCTCGGTCGCCGTGCTGCCGGACTTCGCCACGTGGCGCGCGGCCCGTCCGGGTGGCACGGATCTGCGCACGTTTGAAATCCGCCTGCGTCCCGCCATCAAGGTCGAAGGCTTGCGTCCGGGCATGTCGGTCGTGTTCCCACCGCTCTGATAGCCGATGAGCGAGATTGACAAAGAGCAGCCGGCGGCGCTGGCACGCGAGTGGCAGCGGCTGCGCGGCGACTTCTGGGACTTCGGCATGCTCAGCTGGATTCCTGTCGTGCTGTGCGGCATGCTGTGGCTGGTGTTTTCGGCCGGCATCGCGCGCGACTTGCCCATCGTCGTCATCGATAACGACAATTCCACCCTGTCGCGCCAGCTCACGCGCTGGCTCGACGCTTCGCCCGGCATCCAGGTGGCGGCGAAAGTGGCGTCCAGCGACGAAGCCCTGCATCGTTTGCGCGAGCGCACGGCGTTCGGCTATCTGCTGATCCCGAACGATTTCGAGCAGAAACTGCTGGGCGGCCGGCAAGCCACCGTGCAATGGCTGTACAACGCGCAGTTTTCCTCGCACGCGGGCGCCTTGCTGCGCGACGTGCGCACGGTCAGCACGACCTTGTCGGCCGGCATCGAGATGACGGCGCGGGTGAAAAAGGGTATGTCGGGCGTGCAGGCGGCGGCCCAGTTTGAACCGATACGCACGACCTTGAACAGTTTGTATAACGAAAACATCAGCTATGAAGCATTTTTAACGTTGGCGCTGATGCCGGCCATGCTGCAGATTTTCATCGTCGTCGCCGTCGTCACGAGTATCGGACGCGAGTTGCGCGACGGTACGGTGCCGCAATGGCTGGTCTCGGCCCACGGCAGCTGGCTGCGCGCCGTGGGCGCCAAGCTGCTGTTTCCCCTCGTCGCCTACTGCGCGCTGGCGCTGCTGTACTTGCTGTTCTTCAGCCTGGCGCGGGATTGGGCCGTGGCGGGCAGCTTGCCGGCATTGCTGCTGAGCATGCTGTTGCTGGTGCTCGCGTATTGCGGCCTGGCCACCTTGCTGATCGCCGCCACCCTGTCCCTGCGTTTGGCGCTGTCGGGCGCGGCCTTCATCACGGCGCCCGCTTTCGCGTTTGCGGGCCAGGCTTTTCCCTTGATGGCCATGCCGGCGCCAGCGCGCGCCTGGGCGGAAGCCTTGCCGCTCACGCATTACTTGCAATTGCAAACGAAATACTGGCTGGCCGGCGCGCCATGGCGCTATGGCGTGCAGGAAATGCTGATACTGGCCGGCATCGCCATCGGCTGCGGCGCCGTGGGCGTATTCCTGCTGGCGCGCCGCGCGAATGCGCCTGCGGCCTGGGGACGCACATGATCTGGCCGGCCTTTGTCGCCACCTGGCGCGCCATGCTGACGGACAAGGGAGCGCTGACCTTGCTGTTTATCGGCGGCATCATCTATTCCTTCTTCTATCCGCTGCCGTATTCGACGGAAATCGTCCAGCGCGTGCCCGTGGCGGTCGTCGACCAGGACCGCAGCGCCATGTCGCGCCAGCTGACGCGCTTCGCCATGGCCCACCCGTCGCTGCACGTGGTCGCCGTCACGCCGGACTTGCCCGTCGCGCAAGATTTATTATGGCGCGACCAGGTCATGGGCGTATTGATCATTCCCGACGGTTTGCAGACGGACGTGCTGGCCGGCCGCGCCGCCCACGCGCAAGTGGCGGGCAATGGCTTGTACTTGATGCTGAACAAGGTGGCCCTGAACGGGCTGGCCGAAGTGGTGGGCACGGTGTCGGCCGGTATTGAGCTCAAGCGTTTGGGCGCGGGCACGCCGTCCACCATCCAGGCCAACCAGCAGCGCTCGCCCATCGCCTTCGACGCCGTGCCCCTGTTTAACGTCAAGGAAGGCTATGGCGCCTACGTCGTGCCGGGCGTGGCGACCTTGATCGTGCAGCAGACCTTGCTGATCGGCATGACCATGCTGTTCGGCACCTGGTACCAGCGCAAGGCCTTTCCCGTGGCGGGCAGGCGCACGGCGGGTGGGTATATGGGCATGCTGCTGGCGTTTGCCTGCGTCGCGTTTTTGAACTGCTGCTATTTCTTCGGTTTCGTCTTCTGGTTCCAGGATTACCCCCGTGGCGGCAACTTTGGCGGCATGCTCTTGCTGCTGGTGCTGTTCTCGCTGTGTGAGGCGGCCTTCGGCATGTTGCTGGGCATGCTGTTCCGCACGCGCGAGCGGGGCACGCAGCTGATGATCGCCACCTCGATGCCCGTGCTGTTCCTCGCGGGCCTGACCTGGCCCGTGTCGTCCATGCCCGTCGTGCTGCAATGGCTGCGCTGGCTGCTGCCATCGACGGC
This sequence comes from Janthinobacterium sp. SUN033, assembly GCF_030397595.1. NCBI lineage: Bacteria > Pseudomonadati > Pseudomonadota > Betaproteobacteria > Burkholderiales > Oxalobacteraceae > Janthinobacterium > Janthinobacterium sp. SUN033. The sequence goes on along the minus strand of NZ_JAPQNV010000003.1, from coordinate 247,031 downwards.
CGGTATCCAGGGCTTTGTTGCGCTTAATCAAATGGGTGCCTCGCTGTATGAAATCCGCCATGAAGTGGCGGGGCTGCTGGCCTTGCTGGTCGCTTGCGTGGCGCTTGGCTGGTGGCGCTGGCGCGGGATGGAGGAGACTGTTGTCGATTTGAACAAGGCGTAACTGGGCCGATATGCAATAATTTCGTTTCCACATTAAATAACAACGCCTGACAAAACCGTAGCGAGCGGAAGGGAGTTGCGGCCGAGAAGTGCAACTGTGCGAATGTACAGTGAGCATCGCAGGCCGTAAATACCGACGCGCAGTAGGTTTTGACAGGCGTTAGCCAATCATGTCAGCTTTTAATCTGTTCCAGCGCCTGTCCCAGGCCCCCACCAAACCCAAGGCGGCGCCCGCCGCGCGGCAGTTCGACGTGGCGGACCTGTACCAGGGCCCCATCGCGCTGGGAGCGGAAGGCGAGGCGCAAGCCCGGCCTTTCGATGAAAAGCTGCGCCAGGCATACTTTTGGATCGTCAACCACGCCATCATCAGTCCCCATTACGACATCGAGTACAACGATGGCCCGTCGCAGACGTATGCCGTGGGCGACAGCCGCCGCACCCTGAATCTGCCATCGGCGCAAAGCTACTCCAGCTTCATTTTGCTGCCCCTGCTGACGTTCGCCACGCGCCGCAAATGCCTGTTCGTCGGCGGGCCGGGGCGGGGCAAGACGGCCAGCGCCCTGCTGATGGGCGTGCTGGCCGGTTCCACCGTCAAGGAAGTCAAGCGCGCCATGCAGCATGGCCACCCGCAGATGACGGTAGCCGACTTGCTGGGCAATCCGCTGCCGGCGGACTTGGTCAATGCGCAAAGCATGGACGAGATCCGCATCGCCTGGCGCGCCTGGCTGGGCATGCGCGTGAAAATCGTCGATGAATACAACCGCATCCCCACGCGCACGCAAAGCGCGCTGCTCACCGTCATGGGCGACAATTACGCGGAAGTGCTGAACCATATTTACGAATGTCCGGAAGCGGCCTGGTATCTGACGGCCAACGATGACCAGGGCGGCGGTACCTACCAGGTGATCGAAGCGCTGCGCGACCGGATCGACGTGACGGTGCAGGCGCTGGCCTTCAACCCCCGCTTCCTGAATGAACTGCTGCTGCGCGTGGAGGAAAACGTGCGGCCAGAAGAACTGGTGCCGCCCGATATCATCTTTACGGAAGCGGAGGTGGATCAAATTGGCGAATCCATCCGCCAGGTGGGCGTGCCCGAAGCCGTGCGCCGTCGCCTGGAATTCTTCGCCAGCCAGTTCGAGCTGTTCGAGACGGCCGGTGGCCAGTTCGAATACATGACCAAGGATACGGCCCGCCTGGCCGGCGCCGACCGGGGCGCCGCGCAGGCGGCCGACAATGGGCGCGACCGCCTGAAGGACCTCGGCTGCCAGACCCTCAACGGGATCTCCGTGCGCACCCTGATGGCGCTCTTGATCTACGCCAAGGCCATGGCTTATTTCCGCGGCAATGGCGAGGTGGAGCTGGAAGACTTGCGCCAGGTGCTGCCATTCGTCCTGCATAACAAGCTGCAGCCGGACCCGGATGCGCCATTTTTCGCGCTGCCGGAAAACGCCGCCTACCGCAGCGACAGGCTGGGCTGGCTGCGCCGCCTGTTCGATTTGTCGAACGATGAATTCAACCGCCTGGACCTGGACCGCGACGACCCTGTCGGCGTGCTGTCGGCCGAATTCGACCTGGGCCTCGATGGCGTGAGCGAGCGCGAGACCCTGGCGCGCCTGAACCGCATCGAAAAGCTGATCGGCGAGCGTACAAAAGGAAGAAAGCTGTACGGACCCCTGTATGATGATTTGTTGAAGCTCAAGTACCTGCACCAGCGCTATACGAATTACCGTAGCTGGTTGCGTTCGCAATGAACGACGCACTGAATATCGACCATTGCCGCGGTTTTCTCGACGCGCTGGCCATGTTGAACAGCGAGGCCAGCGACCTGTGCGCGAGCTACGAATTATCACGTCTGCCCGATGCGCCGGACCTTGCCACGGCGCTGGGTCTGCGCGTGGAGGATTATGCCTTGAACGTGATCGCTCCGGCACGCGACTTGCCGGCGGCCTTGTGGCGAATCAATGCAGCGCCGTGCGGGCGCGCGCACCTGGAGCAGGTGTGCCAGCGCTGGTTTTTCTCGTCGCGGCACATGCAGGCGGCGCCACCCGGGCGCTTTCGCGCGCAACTGGTGGCCGCATTTCTGGCGTCGCTCGACGACGCGCTGGGCGGTTTTTCCCTGCACGCCGTGACGATGACGCCGCCCTCCGGTTTCTGGTACGCGATCCACTGGGACGAGATCGCGTTCGAATCAGGGGATGAGCGCTATCTGCTGCATTTTTCGCATAGCGATTGAGGAGGAACAATGATTTCTCCTGCCTTCGCAACTATCCTTGCCAGTGGCCGCGCCCAGTTCAATGGCCGCGCAGCGGAAGCGCGCCGGCGCTTTCCCGCGCTCGACATGGCCGCCTTCGGCGCCTTCTTGCACGACGGCGTCGATCCGCTGGTGGTGGCCGTGGCCGCCGCAGCAACCGAGCGCGTGGGCGGCGTTACCTTGGCCGCCTACGACATGGCCCTGGAGTTGGTGGGCCATGGCCTGGCCGGTCCGGCTGCGAAAAATCCCTTCCTGAATACCGTCTGGCGCGAACTGGCGCCATCGTTTGCGCCGCTGCTGGCGACGGCCCCCGTCGACGTGCTGGGCATGCTGAGCAACGCCGCCATCCACATTTCCTCCGTGGCGGGCGCGCGGCCCGCGCAATGGCAGGCCGGGATGGCTGCCGTGGCGCCGCAAGTCGGCAGCGTCGCACAGCTGCGCGCCGTGGGCCAGGTGCTGGCCTGGCGCGCCGGCGTCGCGCATTTCCGCCAGGGCGCGCTGGCCGCCGCCGACACCTTGCCGCATGCGCTGGCGCTGGCCGCCTTTGGCGAACCGGGCGCGCAATGGCCGCAGGTGCATGCGCAGCTCATGGCTAATCCGTGGCGCGGCAATGCCGAAGGCAGGGAGTTCGGCGCCTTCACGGGCCTGGGTGGCGACTTCGCCACGCCGCCGCAAGTGCGCGCCACGCTTGACGGGTTTGTCGTGCGCAGCGCCGAGCGCCATTATTTGCTGGTGGCCGATGCCTATGGCGCCGTGCTGCACAGCGCCACGGCGCAGGAGTTTGAGTTGGCGCAAACCGGCGTGCCGGCGTCCGTGCGCCTCGAGGGGGCGACCGTGCATATCGGCGCGCGCAGCATCGCGCTCGACCTGCCGGCCGGCGACATCGCCATCGCCGCGAATGCGCATACGCTGGCCATCACGTCACCGTGGACGCACGCCATCCGCCTGCTGCCGCTCGCATGAAGAACGATGCCGACCTGATCGACCGCTGGCGCGCCGCCTGGCCCGAGGCCCTGGCCGTGTGGAGCAAGTTTACGCGCCTGCGCGACCCCAGCCTGTGCGCCAGCCGCGTCGAGGCCAGCAGGCAGGGCTTGTCCGGCAGCTTCGCCATGATCCGGCTGCTCGACCAGAGCGTGGTGGTGGACTTGCCGCTGGTGACGGAGCTGGGGCTGGACGACTATGCGCTGGAAATCCTCGCCCATGAAATCGGCCACCATATCCTCGCGCCGGGCAGCGCCAGCGACCAGTTCCGCCTGCTGGCGCGCATGCGCCGAGCCTTGCCGACGCTGGAACAGCACGCGCCCATGGTGGCCAACCTGTACACGGACCTGTTCATCAACGATCGCCTGCAGCGCCAGGCGAACTTGCGCATGGCGGACATCTACCGCAAGTTGCAACAGGGGAAAGCGCCAGCACCGGACGGCAAGGGCAGCGGCGGCGTATGGACCCTGTACATGCGTATCTATGAAAACCTGTGGCAGTTGGAAAAGGGCGAGCTGGGCGGCGGCCACGCTGACGAGCGCCTGGACACGGATGCCTGGCTGGGGGCGCGCCTCATTCGCGTGTATGCGAACGACTGGATGCTGGCGGCGGGCCGCTTCGCCACCTTGCTGCTGCCTTACCTGGTGGAAGATACGGATGCCCTGGGTGACATTGACCCTAGCCGCTACCTGCAGGACACGCGCGACGCGGCACGCGGCTGCCAGACGTACGGCGCGCAGCAGATCGAGGATGACGAAGAGGACGGCGCCATCCACCCGGTGTACGACAAGCGCATTTCCGGCCTTGATGGCGAGGAACCTGTGACCGCGGCGCCCGCCAGGCAGGGCGGCGGGCAACTGCGCGAACCGTTCGAGCTGGGCGATATCTTAAAGGCGTCGGGCGTGAGCCTGAGCGACCATGAAATCGCCATCCGCTATTACCGCGAACGGGCATTGCCGCACTTGGTGGCGTTCCCCAGCCGCCCCGCGCCCGAGTCGCAGGAACCGCAGATGGAAGGGCTGGAAGCATGGGAAATCGGCGACCCGCTGGAAGACATCGACTGGCTGCAATCGGTGATGCAATCGCCGCGCCCCGTGCCGGGCGTGACCACCGTGTGCCGCGTGTACGGCCGCGAACCGGCGCGCGCCATCGACGCCGTGCCCGTCGACCTGGACATGTACGTGGACAGTTCCGGCTCCATGCCGAACCCGCAGGCGCATACTTCGTTTCTGACACTGGCTGGCGCCGTGATCGCCTTGTCCGCCCTGCGCGCCGGCGCGAAGGTGCAGGTGACCCTGTGGAGCGGCAAGAACGAGGTGATGCAAACGCCAGGCTTCGTGCGCGATGAAGACATGATCCTGGGCGTGCTGACGGAATTTTTTGGCGGCGGCACCTGTTTCCCCATCCACCGCCTGCGCCAGACCTATGCGATCAGGCGCGAACGGCCCGCGCACATCCTGATGATTTCCGACGACGGCATCACCACCATGTTCGACCAGGATGAACTGGGCAACAGCGGCTGGGATATCTCGGCGAAAGCGCTGGCGCAGGGCGGCGCGGGCGGCACCATGGCCCTGAACCTGGAGCGCGACTGGGATGGCGCGGCGGCCCATAAGTGGCTGCAGCAGACCTATGACGATTTGAAACGCGCGCGCCGCGAACAGGGCTGGGATATCCACGCCGTCGAGCGCTACGAGGATTTGCTGGACTTTGCGCGGGCGTTCAGCCGGCGCCACTATATACAATCATGACATGCAGATTCCCGGACCCCACCTCGAAAGATTAACCCATCGCCTGGCCGACACGTCCGTCGAATTCCTCGCCGAGCCCCGTATCGCCGGCGTCGCCAATGCGCAGGCAGTGGCGGTGGCGGCGCTGGTCAACGACGTTTTGCTGCTGCATGGCGCGCGCGCGCCGGCCGCGTCCTTGCAGGGGTTCATCGGCGCGCAAGTGAAGGCGGACCGCAACCGGCTGGCGCTGGCCATGATCCTGTGCTGGCTGCTGGCCGACGAGTGGTTCACCGCGCAGCAGTTGCCGCAGCCAGCCTTGCTGCAGGTACTGGGCGAGGCGGCGCGCGAACTGGCCGCCGCCACGCCGGCCCACCAGTTTACGCAAGACCCCGAGCGGCGCGAGGAACTGGCGCGCATCGTGCTGGCGCGCCTGGGGTTCCGGCCCCGCGACGAAAGCGTGGCGCAGGCCACGGACAGATTGTCCGCCATCAGCGGCACGGAACGGCGCCGCCTGCTTGAAGCGAGCCGCCTGGCCGAGCAGCGCGCGCGGGAAATCCGCGAGGCGCTGGCGAAGAAGGCGGCCGAGGAATCGGCCGACAAGTGGTCGCGCGAATGAGCGTGGACGTCAATTTGCCGGGCGGCGCATGGGAATCGGACCGCGACTACTGTCCCACCCTGACGCAGGAGGGCGCGCGCATGCTGGAAAAACTGCGCAGCCACCCGGCGGCGCCCAGCTACCGCAACCGCAGCGGCAACAAGCTGCAGGCGGCGGAAGTGGCGGCCTTGCGCGCCTACGAGCAGGAAGTCATGCAGGCGGAGATCGGCTGGAGCAAAGACGCGCCGCCACCCTGGCTGGCGGATTTTCTCAGGACGACCTACGCCACCGTGCCGCATTACCGCGCCTGCGGTTCGCCGCCCGCGCGTCTTGCTGACGTGGCGCCCATCAGCCGCGCCGAACTGGCCCACGACATCGCCGCCTTCGTGCCCGACGACGCGGATCTGGCACGCATGATCAACTTCCAGACGACAGGCACGACTGGCCACCCGCTGCTGATCGCCTCGCACCCGCTGGTGGCGGGGCGCTACCTGGCCTTCCACAAGCGCGCGCTGCACCGCTTCGGCGTCACCCTGCGCCATGGCGCGGGCCAGGTGGGCGTGATGCTGCTGGGGCATCAGCGCCGCTGCTTCACCTATGTCTCCGTCACGCCGGCGATGAACGAATCCGGCCTGGCGAAGATCAACCTGCACGAGGACGATTGGCGCGACCCGGACGACCGCGCGCGCTACCTGGACGCCATGGCGCCCGAGCTGATTGCGGGCGACCCCATCTCGTTTGCCGAGTTGCTGACCCTGTCCATGACGCACAAGCCGGCCGCGCTGCTGTCCGTGTCGATGATGCTGTTGCCCGGCATGCGCGCGCGCCTCGAAGCGGCGTTCGGCTGCCCCGTGCTCGACATCTATTCGCTCAATGAAGTGGGCCCCGTGGCCGTCTACGATGAACAGGCGGGTGGCCACGTGCTGCTGCAGCACCGGCTGTACGTGGAAATCCTCGATAGCGCGGGCCAGCCCGTGCCGGATGGCGCGCGCGGCGAAATCACCGTGACGGGCGGCTTCAATTTTTGCCTGCCGCTGGTTCGCTACCGCACGGGTGATTACGCCTCGCTGGCGCATGGCCCGCATGGTCCCGTGCTGGTGGGCCTGGCCGGCCGCAGTCCCCTGCGCTACAGGACGATCAATGGCGAATGGATCAACAATATCGACATTACGCATGCCCTGAAACCGCTGGCCATCGCCCTGTTCGGCGTGCACCAGCATGGCGACGGCGCCATCGCGCTGCGCCTGGCGCCGAACGCCATGCCGCAGGCTGACCGGGCGCGCGCCTTGCTCGCGCCTTTTTTCGGCGCCATCACGGTCGAGACCTTGCTGGCGGAAGACAAGATCATTCAATACACCTCGGATTTGCAGGAAGCAGTGGCATGAACCTTTATAAACGCTGCCTCGTGGTCGGCAAATTTTGCCCGCTGCATCAGGGCCATGAACTGTTGATCAAGCGCGCGCAAGACGCCTGCGAAGAACTGCTGGTGGTCAGCTACACCAGGCCCGAATTTCCCGGCTATGAGCCGGCGCACCGGGAACGGTGGCTGCGGGCGCAATTCCCGCACGCGCACATCGTGGTGCTGGACGATGCGCGCCTGGCAGCCCTGTGCGCTGCGCGCGGCGTGCCTGCCCGCCATCTGCCGCACAATGACGACGATGGCGAGCTGCATCGCCACTTCATGGGCTGGCTGTGCTGGACGGTGCTGGCGTTGCCCGTCGATGCCGTGTTCACCAGCGAAGACTATGGCCCCGGCTTTGCCCAGGTGCTGGAACGGCATTATGCCGGCGGGCCGGTGGCGCACGTGAGCGTGGATCAGGCGAGGACCCTGGTACCCGTGTCCGGCACCATGGTGCGGCAAGACCCGCATGCGCACAGCGCCTTCCTGTCGCCGATTGTGCGCGCCGATCTTGTCACGCGCGTGTGCGTGCTCGGCGGCGAATCGAGCGGAAAAACGACCTTGGCGCAGGCGCTGGCGGCGCATTTCGAGACGGCCTGGGTGGCTGAGTATGGCCGCGAACTGTGGGAAAGCCAGGATGGGATATTGAACTATGACGATTTGCTGGAAATCGGCCGGGAACAGCTGCACCGCGAAGCGCAGGCGCGCCTGGCTGCGCGGCGCTGGCTGTTTTGCGATACCTCGCCCATGACGACGTATTTCTACTGCGTCGAGATGTTCGGCAAGGCCGAGCCGGAGCTGGCGCGGCTGGCCGAGCACGGCTACGACCTGGTGCTGCTGTGCGCCCCTGATTTTCCCTTCATCCAGGACGGCACGCGCCGCGACGAGGATTTCCGCGCGCGCCAGCATGCGTGGTATCAGGCGGAGCTGGCGCGGCGGGGGATCGCCTTTGTCGATGTGTCAGGTTCGGTGGACGACAGGATCAGGCAGGTGGCGCAAGTGCTGGCGGCGCGCATGCCGTGCTGACCGCCGCCAGTATCTCGTCCGAAAACGCGGCATCGTCGACGGCGCGCGCCAGCGCCACGGCGCCCACCATGGCCGACAGCATGACGATGGCTTCCTGCCGGGGGTTGCGTTTTTTCTGCCACGGAAAATGCGTGGTCAGCTTGCCGATGATGGATTTCAGGTGGAAGGTGAAGGCGGGCAGCACTGCCGGCTGCTTGCGCGCGTCGCCGGCCAGCGCCGCCAGCAAGCACCCGTTGCCCGGCGCATCGCGGTGGGCCGGACTCACATAATCGCGCACATACTGGCGCATGGCTTCCGGACTGATGGTTGCCGCATCGAGCGCCGCGCGCGAGTGCTCCGAGCCGTGCAGCGTGCTTTCCGCCATCAGCGCTTCCTTCGAGGCAAAGTGGTTGTAGAAGGGGCCATGCGTGAGTCCTGTCGCCTTCATGATCTGTCCCACGCTGACGCCGTCAAAGCCCTGTTCACGGAACAGCCGCGCCGCTTCCTGCAGGATGCGCTGGTGTTTTTCTGCCGTTTCGGCCGCTGGGTATCGCATGGTGTTCTCCCGATCATTAAATAATTTCTGTTGACATCATACATTACGTACGTCATGCTTACGACACTAAGCATGATGATCATCATGTTTGGTGTCGCACCAAAGCATGATGAATATCATGTTTGATCCGTCCTGCTGAAAGCCATTCATTCGAATTTACCAATTGCAAAGGAACCATCATGAGTACAGTCAATACACCGGGCACGGCCCTCGTCACTGGCGCGTCGTCGGGCCTGGGCGCCGTATATGCGGACCGCCTGGCCAGCCGAGGCTTCGATCTGATCCTGGTGGCGCGCCGGGTCGAACGCCTGGACGTGCTGGCCAAGTCGCTGGCGGAAAAGTATGGCGTGTCCGTGCGTGCCATGGCGGCGGACTTGTCCGCACCGGCCGACCTGCAGCGCGTGGCCGATGAACTGGCCAGCAATCCGGCCATCACCATGCTGGTCAATAATGCGGGCGCGTCGACCCTGGCGCCCGTCGTCGATACGCCGAAAGCGGGCATCGCCACCATGGACAAGGTCAACGTGACGGCCGTGGCGGAGCTGAGCTACGCCGTGCTGCCGCGGTTCAAGCAGCGCAACAGCGGCACCATCATCAATATCGGCTCCGTGCTGTCCTTCCACATCTTGCCCGTCAGCACGATCTACAGCGCCACCAAGGGCTATGTGATGAATTTCACGCGCGGCTTGCAGCAGGAGCTGGCCGGCACGGGCATCGTGGTGCAGCTGGTGCTGCCCGCATCGACGGCGACGGAAATCTGGGAATTGAGCGGCGTGCCGCTGGCGCAGCTGGACCAGGCCACCATCATGCGCGCCGAAGACTGTGTCGATGCGGCGCTGGCGGGCCTGGACCAGGGCGAACTGGTGACCTTGCCTTCCGTCGAAGACCAGGCATTGTGGGAGAAGTTTGATGCAGCCCGCCTGGCCCTGTTCGCAGGCGCGATGCGCGGCAAGCCGGCATCGCGCTATGGCATCGCGGGCTGATACACGCGAAAGAGGAAGCTACAGCGGCCGTACGGGGATGCAGATGTCGCAAGAGAATTCGCCGGTGGCCGGATCCAGCGCCGTGGCCGCGGAAAAGCGCTCGAAGCACGGGCGCTCATCCCACTGCAGGCCGCTGGCCGGCAGCCATTCGCGCGTCATGCGCGTCCACGTTTCGGCAATGGCGCTGGATGGTCCCTTGAATTGCGCTACCGCATAGCGCCCGCCCGGCAGGGTGGTGATGCTGGCCCGGCCGCCCGACTGGAATGCATCGGGCACGGCGACGCAGGCGTCGTAGCGGCATTTGTCCGGCGGCGTGATGCTGGGATCGTCATGGCCGATGCCGTAGCACGTCGCGTCGCCCAGGCCGTGCGACTGCATCCATGGCGCGACGGTGTCGCGCCAGAAGGCGCCGATGGCGGGGCCGTAGGGGCCGATATGGCGCTGGCACGCCACGGTGGCGGGCGGCAGGTCGAGGATGGTGACTTGCATGGGACTCTCTCTATGAAGTGGATTGGAGTGCCCATGGTGCTGGAAGTTCGGCCCGTTTTCCTGACCGGGATTGCGCATGGCCTGATCCGGATTGCTATCTTGCCGGCGCAGGCGCATGGCTGCGAGCATGGCAGCGTTTTTTGCGGCGACGCCGGCGCGCCAGGCCGTCGGCGTGCAGCCGAATTTCAGCTTGAAGGCGCGCGCGAACGCTTCGCCGGAGCCGAAGCCCGTCGCCAGCGCGATGTCCAGTATCGCTTCGCCGGGGCGGCAGGCCAGCCGCAAGGCGGCCGTTTCCAGGCGCCGGCGGCGCGCATAGTCGCCCAGCGTCTCGCCCATCCAGGCGGCGAACACGCGGTGAAAGTGGAAGCGTGAAAAATGCGCGACGTCGGCCAGCTGCGCCAGCTCCAGCGGCGTGTCGAGGTGGCGGTCGATATGGTCAAGCACGGCATTCATGCGCCGCGCGTATTCGGCGCGGAAATGGCCGGATGTCGGCTGCTCAGGGGGAGTAGGAGAGGAAGACATGCCGCCGATTATGGCATGAAGTCCCCTCCGGGCGGCGTGGAAAAGAGGCTTACGCCGCGTTCAATGCCTGCTCCAGGTCTTCGCGCAAGTCGTCGATATGCTCGATGCCCACGGACAGGCGCAGCATGTCTTCGGACACGCCGGCCTTGGCCAGTTCTTCGGGATTGAGCTGGCGGTGCGTGGTGGAGGCCGGGTGGGTGGCCAGCGACTTGGCGTCGCCGATGTTGACCAGGCGCGTGAACAGTTGCAGGGCGTCGAGCACGCGGGCGCCGGCCGCGCGCGGATCTTCTCCACTGGCCAGTTTCAGGCCGAAGGACAGGATGCCCGAGGCGCGGCCGTGCATGTATTTTTTCACCAGCGCGTGGTCCGGGTGGTCTTCCAGGCCCGCGTAATTGACCCACGCGACTTTCGGATGGTTTTTCAAGTGCTTGGCCAGGGCCAGCGTGTTGTCGCAGATGCGGTCCATGCGCAGGGCCAGGGTCTCGATGCCCTGGATCAGCTGGAAGGCGGAGAGTGGCGAAATGGCCGCGCCCATGTTGCGCAGCGGGACGACGCGCGCGCGGCCGATGAAGGCGGCGGGGCCGAACGCTTCCGTGTAGACGACGCCGTGGTAGGACACGTCCGGCTCGTTCAGGCGCTTGAAGCGCTCCTTGTGTTCGGCCCATGGGAATTTGCCGCTGTCGACGATGGCGCCGCCCACGGTGGTGCCGTGGCCGCCCAGGTATTTGGTCAGCGAGTGGACGACGATGTCGGCGCCATGCTCGATGGGGCGGAACAGGTAGGGGCTGGGCACCGTGTTGTCGACGATCAGCGGGATGCCGTGCGCGTGCGCGATTTCGGCCAGCTTGGCCACATCCGTGACGTTGCCCAGCGGGTTGCCGATCGATTCGCAGAAGATGGCCTTGGTGCGCGCATCGATCAGCGCGGCGAAGGTTTCGGGCTGGCGCGCGTCGGCGAAGCGCACTTCTATGCCGATTTGCGGCAGGGTGTGGGCAAACAGGTTGTAGGTGCCGCCATACAGCTGGCTGGCGGAGATGAAATTGTCGCCCGCTTCCGCGATGGTCTGGATCGCGTAGGTGATGGCCGCCATGCCCGACGCCACGGCCAATGCCGCCACGCCGCCTTCCAGCGCCGCGACCCGCTTTTCCAGCACGTCCTGCGTGGGGTTCATGATGCGCGTGTAGATATTCCCGGCGACCTTCAGGTCGAACAGGTCGGCGCCATGCTGGGCATTGTCGAAGGCGTAGGCCACCGTCTGGTAGATGGGGACGGCGGCGGCCTTGGTGGTCGGGGCGGGGGTGTAGCCGGCGTGCACGGCCAGGGTTTCGATTCTCATGTGGTCTCCGGTTCGAATGGTCTGCAATGGTGAAATCCGCAGCCATTGTGCCATGCGCCCGTTACCAAGTTATCACGCTTGATAGAATTTTAAGTCATAAGCTAGTGCCGTCTTGATATAAGTCATTCAGCTCTGCCTTGCCGATAAACCGTTCATGCGTGCCATGCTGGGCGCAGGCAAACGCGCCGCCGATGGCGCCGCGGCGCATGGCTTCGTCCAGGCCCGCGCCGCCCAGCCAGGCGTGCAGGAAGGCGGCCACGAACGAGTCGCCTGCGCCATTCGTGTCCACCACGGGCAGCTTCAAGCCAGCCGCCGGAGTGTGACGCACGGTCTCGCTGCCCCGTTCCAGCAGGTAGGCGCCGTGCGCGCCCGCCATGGCGATCACCGCCTGCGCGCGGCCTTCCGCGACAATCGCGCGCATGACGGACTCCGTGCGCTCGCCCAGCGCCGCCGTGCTGAGGAAGACCAGGTCGGCGCGCAGGGCGAACACCTTGTGGTGCGGGGTGACGCCATCCCAGTCGTGCAGATCGGTCGACACGGTGGTGCCGCACGCTTGCGCATCATCAAACAGCGCGGCCACCCAGCCCATGATGGAAAAGTGCGCGTGGCGCGCCGGCCCCAGGTAGGGAAGATAAAACGCGGTCGGCATGCGCACGTCTTCCGGGTGGCGGCCGTCGTACAGCGACAGCCTGCGTCCTTGCGGGTCGACCAGGTTGACGCTGCGCCGCGTGCCGGACGGCTCGACGATGTGCGAGAAATCGAGCCTGGCATCCTTGTAGCGCTGCAGGATGGCCGCGCCTTGCGCGTCGTCGCCGATGAAGTCGATGAACTTGCAGCGCAGGCCCAGCGCATGGCAACCGAGCGCCACGCCATTGCCCGTGTGCGCCACGTAGTCGCGGATGGGCGGCACATGCAGCGAATCGGCGACGGGCAATTGCAGGTCGGGGACGCGCACGATGGTGTCGATGCCGGCGCCACCGACCACTAAGATGTCATAGCTGCTCATGGTGCTGCCTTTTCTAACAGGACGGTGCCGGCCGCATTCACGGCGACGGCGCCGTCTTTGACGGTGTAAGTGTGATTGGTGTAGGCGTCGCGCAGCGGGGTGCCATCGGCGAAGACGCCGTGCACCTTCAGTTCGAGCGCGCCTTGTGCTTCCGGCACGGCGATGACGGCGTCGCCATCCATCACGCGGGCGAACGCGTACGGTTTTTCATCGATCAGGCGGTGTTCGCCGCGCGCCAGGGCAGGGTGGCGCAGGCGGAACTGGCCCAGCTTGCGCGCATGCGCCAGGGTGGCCGCATCGAGCGACGACCAGTTCATGTCGGAGCGTGTGGCCTGCTGTTCGTCGCCGATGGGCGCCGCGCCAGGCTGGCGCGCGCTTTCATCGCCATAGAACAGCTGCACGCCGCCCGGCGCCAGCAGCAGGGCGGACAAGCCATGTTTCAGCCGGTCGCGCGGGAACAGGCTGGTGTCGTGCGACGAGATATACGACAGGATGTCGTAGCGGGGTGCATTGCCCATGCGCTTGCCCAGCAACGTCGCGTACTGGCGGTACACGCCATCGATGCTTTTCCAGTCGCCGCCCGCGCGATTCTGGAAATCGAAATTGATCATCGAGTCGAAGCCCGCGTCATGCCAGCTGCTGCGCTCGGGGCCATGGCCCCACGCTTCACCCGTCATCCAGAACGGTGCGTCGTCGATTTTTTGCTGCGGGTGGCGGGTTTTCCAATTCTTGAGGGCATCGGTGGCCGCCGCCCGCAGGGCCAGCCAGCTGGCCGGCTCCACGTGCTTGACGGTGTCGGCCCTGAAACCGTCGACGCCGAATTCGCGCACCCAGTCGGCCAGCCAGTGGACAAGGTAAGTGCGGACAGTCGCATCGGGCAGGGCCACGGCGCGCGTATCGCTTTTACGCTGCAGGATCGGCGGCAAGCCCACGGCCTTCGCGCTTTCCGTGCGGAAGTCGGGCAGATACGCCAGCTGCATGGTGAAATCGTCCTTGCCGCCGTCGGGATAGCCTGGCAAGCCGGCGCGCACCCAGTCCGGACCCCACCATTGTGCGAAATCAAAGTTGTTGTAGTCGATGTAGCTATGATAGTCGCGCAGGGTGGCTTTTTCATGGCCCGGCCACAGCACGGGCACTTTATATTCGAACAGGGTGCGCAAGTCCGCGTAACCCGGGTGGTTCAGCACCACGTCGAACAGCACGCGGATGCCTTGCGCGTGGGCAATATCGATCATCTCGCGCAATTCCTCGCGCGTGCCCATGTTGGCATCCATGGTCGTGTAGTCGAGCGCCCAGTAGCCGTGGTAGGCGTAATGCTGGAATTGCTGCTTGCCGCCCACCACCCAGCCGTGGATCTGCTCGTACGGCGCCGTGATCCACAGGGCGTTGACGCCCAGTTCCTTGAAGTAGCCAGCTTTGAGCTGCTGCGTGAGGCCGGCGATGTCGCCGCCGTGAAAGCTGCCGACGTCGCCGCCTTGCGGGTCGGCGGCGCGGCCATAACTGTGGTCGTTGCCGGGATTGCCGTTGGCGAAACGGTCCGTCACGGCGAAGTAGACGATGGGGTTGTCAGCGAAGCTGACGCTGCCTGCCTGCGCCGAAGCGCTGAGTAACAGGGCGGCCAGCGTAGTCAGGGAGCGTCGCATGGTCAGCCTTTCACGCCGCCAGCCGTCAGGCCGGAGATCATCCATTTTTGCGCCAGCAGGAACACGGCCGTGATGGGCAAGCCGGACAAAATGGCGGCCGCGGCGAAGTCGCCCCACAGGTATTTTTGCTCGTACAGGAACAGTTTCGAGCCGACGGCCAGGGTCAGGTTGTTCTGTTCATGCAGCAGCACGGAAGCGATCGGGTATTCGATGATGGCGCCGATGAACGACAACAAAAACACCACCATCAGGATGGGCACCGTCATCGGCAGCAGCACATAGACAAACGCTTGCCATTGCGTGGCGCCGTCGACCTTGGCCGCTTCCTCGATTTCGATGGGGATGGTTTGATAGTAGCCCTTGATGGTCCAGATATGCAGGGCGATGCCGCCCGTATAGGCCAGCACCAGGCTGCCGTGGTGGTCGATGCCCAGCCACGGCACGTAGCTGCCCAGCACGTCGAAGATGGCGTAGATGGCTACCAGGGCCAGCACGGCGGGGAACATCTGCAGCAGCATCAGCGCCGACAGGGTTTGCGACTTGAAGCGGAACTGCATGCGCGCGAATGCGTACGCGCAGGTGGTCGACAGCAGCACGGTGACGGTGGCGCTCATGCTGGCCACCTTGATGGAATTCCAAAGCCACAGCAGCACGGGGAAGTCCGGCTCGACCAGGGTGCCGTTGGGCGCCTGGTAAGACATGCCCAGTGCCAGGCGCCAGTGCTCGAAGCTGATCTCGGGCGGTATCAAACTGCCCGAGGCGAAATTGCCAGGGCGCAATGAGATCGACAAGATCATCAGGAAGGGAAACATCACCAGCGCGATCAGCGCGATCACGGCGACGTGGGCCGCCAGGATGCGCCAGCGGTTGGAACGGTCGACAACGATAGCCATGGTCGGTCCTTTATGCTTTGTTCATGCGCGTCAGGCGCATGTTGACCAGCGAAATCGCGGCCACGAGGAAGAAGATCAGGGTCGAGATGGCGGCGGCCAGGCCAAAGTTCTGGCCGGAATCCTCGAACGCGATGCGGTAGGTGTAGGACACGAGCAAGTCCGTCGTGCCGGCCGGTAACGTCGTGTCGAGGAAATCGGGACGTCCGCCCGTCAACAAGCTGATCAGCACGAAATTGTTGAAGTTGAAACCCAGGCTGGCCACCATCAGCGGCGTCAGCGGTTTGATGATCAGGGGTAACGTTATTTTGAAGAAATTCGTCAGCGGTCCCGCGCCGGCCAGGGCCGACGCTTCGTACAGGTCCGACGGGATCGCCTTGATCAAGCCCATGCACACCACCATCATGTAGGGGTAGCCCAGCCAGGTGTTGACGATCAAAATCATGGCCTTGGCCAGGGTGGTGTCCGAGAACCAGGCGGGCTTGATGCCGAACAAGGCGTCGAGCACGAGGTTGATTTCGCCGAAGTTATTGTTAAACAAACCTTTGAAGACCAGGATGGAAATGAAGCCAGGCACGGCGTACGGCAGGAACAGCAGGGTGCGGTACAGGCCGCGGAAGCGCAGCGCATCCCAGTTCAGCAGCACGGCCAGTACCATGCCCAGGCCCGTCGTGGTGGCCACGCTGATCAGGGCGAAAACGATGGTCCACACGAAAATGCGCAGGAAGGGGCCGCGGAACGCTTCATCGGAGAAGATTTTCACGAAATTGGCGAAACCGACGTTGACCTTGAAGCCCGGTTCCAGCTTCGTGCCGTCCGGCATTTCATAAAAGCCCGTCTTGAAGTTCGGCTTGACCAGTTCGCCCGTGGCGATTTTCTTGAGCGTTTTGTCCGGCAACTGCTTGTAGACATGAGCGACGGGGCCGAATTCGCGCAAGCCCACCATGCGCAGCTCTATCCTGTTCGGCAAGATCAAGGTGAGCAACTTCAGATCCTTTTGCAGGGCAATGATGTCCTTGATGGGCAGCGGCGGGGCCAGCACGGGCGCCTGCACGGGGTCGAGCGGCGTCACTTCCACGTTCAGGGGCACGGCGCGCTTGAGGGCCAGCGGCTGCGTCAGCAGCACTTCGCCTGTGTCCGGGCTTTCCAGGCGCAAGCGGTATTCCTTGTTGTCGGCATGCACGGTCATGGCATAGCCGGCGCTTTCCACGCGCTGCGTCTCGTCCAGCAGGTATTGCGTGGCGCGCTCATAGGTGAGCAGGTTGCGCGAACTGAAATTGGTAAAGCCGATCGACACCGTGTACACCATCGGCAGCAGCACGAAGACGATGACCGCCGTAATGCCGGGAAACAGATAGCGGTAGGCATAGGCGCGCGGCGACGTGAAGACAAACGTCGTCAGGGTCAGCAAGCCGAGGAAAACGGCGGCCAGCATGGTCTGGCCGGAAATGTACAACATGAAGAGCAGATACAGACCCAGCGCCATGCTGATGGTCAATACCGTAGGGCCGATAAACTTGCGCACGATGGGATACCTGTGAAAATGGTGCTGTTTGCGTCGGGATGGACGCAACGGAGAGCCGGGGTCAGACCCGCCGGGTCTGACCCCAGATTTCTGCTGATGGTCGAAATTAGATTTCGCCTAACCAACGTTTATTAATTCGCCGTCGTAATCCGCTTCGCCGCCGCATCCAGGCCATCCTTGGTCGTCTGGCGGCCTTGCGTGATGTTTTCCAGCGCCGATTGCATCGACGACCAGAAGCGGCCCATTTCCGGGTTGTTCGGCATCGGGCGGCCCGCCTGCGCGCTTTCCATCGTCGCCTGGATGTTCGGATTGGCTTTCAATTCCGCGAACAGCACCTTGTTGGCTGGCGTGCCCAGCGGGACGTCGGCGTTGATGGTTTTCAGGCCATTGATCTGCAGCATCTGGTTTTCCAGGAATTCCGTCGCCAGATCCTTGTTCGGGCTGGCTTTCGAAATCATCGCGCCCAGCACGCCCACGAATGGGGTGGCCGTCTTGCCGGCGACGGTAGGGATCGTTGCCACGCCGAAATTGATCTTCGACTTGCGCGCATTGTCCCACGACCATGGGCCGTTGATCATCATGGCGATCTTGCCCTGGTTGAAACCGGCTTCCATCTCGGCATAGCCCGCGCCCTTCGGCATGGCGCCGCTGTTGATCAGGGTCATCAGCGCATTCACGCCAGCTTGCGAACCGGCATTGTTCACGCCCGTTTTCGCCGCATCGTAGCGGCCGTCGGACTTGACTTCAAACGGGAAGCCGCCGCCCGCGCCCAGCAAAGGCCACGTGAAATAGGTATTCGTGTAATCCCACAGGATGGCTTTCTTGCCTTGCGCGGACAATTTTTTGTCCAGTGCGGCGATTTCTTCGAAGGTTTTTGGCGGGGTCGGCACCAGGTCCTTGTTGTAGACGAGGGCGACGGCTTCGATGGAGATCGGGTAGCCCCAGGTCTTGCCGCCCACGGTGAAGGCGTTCCAGGCCAGCGGCAGGATGGCGGCGCGCGCTTCCTTGCTTGGCGTCAATGGTTGCAGCAAGCCGGCGTCGATCCAGGTGCCGATGCGGTCATGCGGCCAGATCCAGATGTCCGGGCCCTTGCCGGCGGCGGCCGCTTGCTGGAATTTGTTTGGCGCATCTTCCGGGTGCTCGACGACGACCTTGATGCCCGTCTTCTTGGTGAATTCCTCGCCGACCTTGGCCAGGCCCTTGTAGCCCTTGTCGCCATTGATCCAGATCAAGAGGGTGCCTGCTTCGGCCGCGTTCGCCATGCTGACGGCGGCCAGGTTGCCGATGCCGGCCAGGGCGGCGGCGATCAGGGTGGTTTTGATGAAGCTGCGTTTCGGGTGCGTGAACGACATGTCAATCTCCAGTGTCTTTTTTTATGCTAAGTTTATGTTGAATATCAAGGCTGAAACGATGCAACCAGGCCAGGCGGCGCCTGTAGCGCCTGGCCCTTAAATCCGGAATCAGGTACGCGTCTGTCCATGCTCGTCGAACACATGGACGCGGGCGGGCGCCACCTGCAGCGCCACGGATTGGCCAATGGCCCAGTCCGTTTCCGCATCGGCGCGCACCACCAGCGGCTCGTCGCCGCCCGGTACCTGCACATACAGATAGCTGATGTCGCCCAGTTTTTCCACCGCTTGCACGGTGGCCGTGAGGGCGGCGGTGGCGCCGGGCGCACACGCCTGCACGTGTTCGGGACGCGCGCCGACGGTGACGGGGGTGCCGCTGGTCAGCGGCTGCGTCAACACGGCTTGCAGCATGCCGCCCGCGTTGGTGGCGATGGTGGCCACGCCGTCCGCGTAGCTGTGGATCTTGCCTTTGAGGAAATTCATGCGGGGCGAACCGAGGAAGCCGGCCACGAACAGGTTGGCGGGGTGGTGGTACAGCTCCAGCGGGGCGCCCACTTGCTCGATGCGGCCCGCGTTGAGCACGACGATGCGGTCGGCCAGGGTCATCGCTTCGACCTGGTCATGCGTGACGTAAATCATGGTCGAGCGCAATTCGCGGTGCAGATTCGCCAGTTCGATGCGCATCTGCACGCGCAGCGAGGCGTCCAGGTTGGACAGCGGTTCGTCGAACAGGAAGACGTCGGGCTTGCGAACGATGGCGCGGCCGATGGCCACGCGCTGGCGCTGGCCGCCCGACAAGTCTTTTGGCTTGCGTTCCAGCAAAGGTTCGATGCGCAGGATTTGCGCGGCGCGCTGCACGGCGTCGGCGATCTGCACCTTGTTCATGCCGGCCAGTTTCAGGCCGAAGGCCATGTTTTGCGCCACGCTCATGTGCGGGTACAGGGCGTAGCTCTGGAATACCATGGCGATGCCGCGCTTGGCGGGCGGCACGTCGTTCATGCGGGTCTTGCCAATATACAGGTCGCCGCCGCTGATTTCTTCCAGGCCGCAGATGCTGCGCAGCAAGGTGGATTTGCCGCAACCCGACGGGCCCACGAAGACCATGAATTCGCCGTCGGCGATCTCCAGGTCGATGCCGTGCAGGGTTTGCACGTCGCCATATGCCTTCTTCAGGCCTGTTAACTTCAGTCCAGCCATGTCTGTCGTCCTCAATCTCACTGAATGTGCCTGGCCAAATCTACTGCGCGTCGAACTTGCGGCTGGCGATGCTCACCGTGCATTCGCACAGCTGCGCTTCTCAGCCACAACTTTCATCCGCTCGCTACGATTTTGCCAAGCACTGATACTCTGTTGTTCGGCCCCGCTGATGCGCGGGGCTCGTTATTGTAATTGGCGGCATGGCGCCAAAGCCTGCGATTTACGCCAGGGTGCCGAACCAGCCGCCATGCGGGGGCAGGGTGAGCTGTTGGCCATCCTTGCTGCCTGGCAAGCCGTGACCTGCCAGGTCGGTTGCGGACGCCGCGTCAGGCCAGGCAAACGTGACGGCTTGCGTGCCCAGGTTGAAGGCGGCCAGCACGGGCGCTTGGCCTGGCAAGTCGCGGCGCAGGGCCAGCACGGGTTCCGGCGCATCGAAGAAGACGATGTCGCCGCGCAACAATTGCGGCAGGGTGCGGCGCCAGGCGAGGATGTTTTGCGCAAACTGCAATGGTGAAGCGGCATCGTTTTCTTCGACATCAACGGCGCGCGCCAGGTGTTCAGGCGGCACGGGCAGCCAGGGTTTTGCCGTGCTGAAACCGCCGTGCGGCGCCTCGGCCACCCATGGCATCGGCGTGCGGCAGCCGTCGCGGCCCTTGAACTGGGGCCAGAACGGGATGCCGTACGGGTCTTGCAGCGCTTCGAAAGGAATGTCCGCTTCCGTCAGGGCCAGCTCGTCGCCCTGGTACAGGCATGGCGTGCCTTTCAGCGCCGCCTGCACGGCCAGCACCACCTTGGCCAGCGATTGCGACGGGTTTTCGCCGCCCCAGCGCGTCATGACGCGCACGCTGTCGTGGTTGCCCACGGACCAGGAAGCCCAGCCGTCGGCCACTTGCGCTTCGAACTCTTCGACTTGGGTGCGGATGTGCGCGGCCGAAAACTCCGCCGTCAGCAAGTTGAAACTGTAGGCCATGTGCAGCTTGTCGGCGCCCGTGTAGGCCGCCATGGTGGCCAGCGCATTGTCGTCGCCCACTTCGCCGATGGAAATGGCTTGATATTCGTCAAGTATGGCGCGCACGCGCTGCAAATAAGCGATGTTTTCCGGCTGCGTCTTGTCGTACACGTGCGCCTGCATGCCGTACGGGTTGATGGCCGACACGCTGCTCGCATCGCGCTGGGCGGCGGGGGGATTGTCGCGCAGCAATTGGTCGTGATACGGGAAGTTGCAGGAATCGAAGCGGAAGCCATCGACGCCGCGTTCCAGCCAGAAACGCAGGTTGTCCAGCTGCGCCTGCTGCACGGCCGGGTTATGGAAATTCAGGTCGGGCTGGCTGGCGAGGAAATCGTGCAGGTAATACTGGCCGCGGCGCGGCTCCCATTGCCAGGCGGAACCGCCGAACACGGACAGCCAGTTATTCGGCGCCGTGCCATCCGGTTTCTGGTCGGCCCACACATACCAGTCGGCCTTGGCATTGTCGCGGCTGGAGCGGCTTTCCACGAACCACGGGTGGTTGTCGGACGAGTGCGACAGCACCTGGTCGATCATCACTTTCAAGCCCAGTTCATGGGCGCGCGCCACCAGGCGGTCGAAATCGGCCAGGGTGCCAAACATGGGGTCGACGTCGCAGAAATCGGCCACATCGTAGCCGAAGTCCTTCATCGGCGACGTGAAGAAGGGGGAAATCCATACGATGTCGGCGCCCAGGGCGGCGATGTAATCGAGCTTGGAGGTGATGCCAGGCAAGTCGCCGATGCCGTCGCCATTGCTGTCGAGGAAGCTGCGTGGATAAACCTGGTAGATGACGGCGCTGCGCCACCAGTCGGCGGGCAGGTGGGCGAGATTGTTCTGGATGGTCGGCATGAATGATTTCTTAAAAGTTGCCTGTAGCCTCGGCTATCAGGGCGGCGCTGCTGGTTGGTAGGCGAACGTCTTATTTTAAAATTCAAAGCGCTTTGGGTATGAAATGAGTATAGTTCAAAGCGCTTTGAAAAGTAAAGCGATACACGCGCCAGACATACGTTTTTTTTATGAGGGTGATTCAGGAAGGCGAGACAGTGGCGCCGGCCAGGCGGCCGGCGGCATGGGGACAGCGGAAAACGTCTAGTGCGGCACGGGGCCGGCGGACTCGCCCGGCAACAGTTCGCACGGCCACAGTTCCTGCAAGTCGGTGACGGGCGTGCCATCCATCAGGGCCAGCAGCATGTGGATCATCTTCGCGCCGGCGCCGCGCGGGTCGGGCTGGACGACGGTGGTGACGTTGTGGCCGGCCAGGGAATCTTCCATCACGCCCCAGACGATCAGCGACATGTCGCGGCCGATGGCGATGCCCGCGTCGAGCAGGGCGCGCACGGCGCCCACGCCCGACATGTGGTTGTCGACGATGACGGCCGTGGGGCGGGGCGAGCGGGCCAGCAGGCGCTGCATGGCCTGGTAGCCGGCGCGGCGGTCGTGCGCGTTGTCGACCAGGTTGTCCGGGTCGACGGCTAGGCCGCCCGCCTGCATGGCGTGCTGGAAACTCTCGACGCGCTGGCGCACGAAGTTCAGGTCCGGCGTGGCGCTGATCAGGCCGATGCGCTGGTGGCCCAGCTGCGCCAGGCGCTCGACGGCCAGGCGCATGCCGGCCTCGTTGTCGTAGTCGAACCACGCGTGCGGCTGGTTCAGCTGGGTGCGGCCATGTGCGACAAACGGCATGCCCTGCTGCGCCAGGTAGGCGATGCGCTCGTCGAACGGTTTCGTGCGTCCGACGATCAGGCCATCGATGCGGCGGCCCTTGACCATGCGTTCATAGGTGTGGAATTCGTTGCCGGCCGAGGCGGGTGCGATCATCATGTCCATCTGCTGGGCTTCCAGCGCTTCCGACATGCCGCCCACGATTTCGATGAACATGGGGTCGGCCAGGTCGTTCGGCATCAGCGGGTAGATGATGCCGACGATATTCGTGCGTCCCACAGCCAGGCTGCGCGCCATGGGGTTGGGACGGTAGCCGGCCGCCTGCGCGGCGGCCAGCACCCGCTCGCGCGTGCGTTCGCTCACTTCCGGATAGCCATTCAAGGCGCGGCTGACGGTGGTTTCGGATATTCCTAGCGTTTTGGCGAGATTTTTGAGGTTCATGGATGCTGCAGTTGGGGTCTATCCAGGGTGGGTCGGGAGCGATGCGGTGCGATGACGGGTAGTTTATCTGATAAATGCCGGAATGATCAGGGGTATGACAAGCGGCGGCAGCGCCCAAAAAAATACGCGGGCAAACCCAGGGGCGCCCGCGCTAAAAGAGGATACTGCTGAATCACTACATTGAAGCTGCCGGCCATCGCGTGCAGCGGCGAAATGGTGGATCCGGATATTACTTGCCCCTGGATAAGCGGGCGGTGTTGCTGCCACCGGCAAGCGTCCGGGGACGCTTGCCAACGTTCTAGCGGCCTGCGATTACCACCAGCTTTCCACTTGGAAACCGACGGAACTGCCGTTGGTCTTGCCACCGAACACGCCGGTCGACGACAGCGCCGATTCCGCGGCGGCGGCCGACTGGGCTGCCTTGTTCCATTTGGCGTAGGTGTAGAAAGCGCGCAGCACGGGACGGGACCAGAAGCTGTTGCCGGCCGACAGTTGCGGCGCGAAGGTCAGCTTGGTCAGGTTGCGGCTTTCGCCGCCTTCCGGCTTGACGATGTCGTGGCCCAGTTCCACGGCCAGGCTGTAGTTGTCCGTGAAGTGGTAGACGGGACGCGCGCCGATCGACGTCCACTTGCTGCTCACGCCTGCCGATTCCTTGTCTTCGTAGACGAAGGTGCCCATGCCCGACCAGGCGCCTTTGGGCTGGATCATGATCTGTTCCGTCAGGCGCACGACCTTGTCATCCTTGTTGGCGCCCAGGCTGAAGCCGCCCGTGTTGGCGGCGCTGCCCTTGCCGTACTGCAATGCCACCTTGTTGAAGCCGCCCAGCAGATTGCCTTGCGTATGCATGATGGTCAGCAAGTGGCCGCTGGCGATGGGGGCCGCGCCTTGCGCATTGCGTTTCTGGTTGAATTGCAGACCCAGGGTCAGTTCGCCATCCGGGTTGACCTTGATGCCGGAGAAGCGCAGGTCGTGGGACAGGCCCATGCGCTTGCTGTCGCCGTCATCGGCCGTGCGCACGACGGCGTAGGCCAGCTTGGCGGCGCCCAGGTCGATGTTTTCCAGGCCGGCACCAGGGCCGCTGTTATTCCAGAAGTAGTAATCGGTGATGTGCACGTCCTGGCGGTCGTAGTAGCGCTTGCCGACCCAGGCGCGCGCTTCGGCGAAGGCGCCCGTGCCGATCTTGTCGGCGACGACGTTCATTTCGCGCCACGACGGGTCCGATTGCTCCCAGTCCTGGTTCTGGTTGACGGAGAACGCCACCAGGGTATTGATGCGGAAGGTGGTGCCGTTGGCAGCCTTGAAGGCTTCGCCGCCGAATTTCAGCTCGCCGTAGGTTTCGCACTCATTGCCCAGACGATACTTGGACGAGGCGCCGGCCAGGCCGAAACACGCTTCCTTGCCGCCTTCGCTGCTGGTGCCGAAGCCCGAGCGGATGTAGCCGCCGAAATCGATCGGCAGGGCAGCCTGGGCGGCCGAAGCGCTCAAGGCCAACGCCACGGCGGCAGGCAAAGTTTTCAAGAAATGTTTGTTCATTGCGTCTCCAGTGTTTTTATAGGTGTGGGATCGGTGCGCATAACTTCGCACAACCAAAGCGCTTTAGTTATGTTTCAAAGCGCTTTGAGTATAGTTCAAAGCGCTTTGATGAGTAAACTAGTTTTATCTTTGAAAACTTTTGAGGTGTTGCGGAGAAGCATCAAAGGCGGGCGGCGGCGCGTGGGCGCCGCCGGGTATGGCGGGGAGGGGGATGGTTGTCGTGGGAAAGCCGGGCCGCTTAGTTTGGCGTCTTGCAGGCGGGCAGGGCGGCCGTGTCCCGCGCGATGTCGGCCGCATTCGCCGGATGGCGCAGGAAGGCGAGGATCAGCAGGGCCGACGCCGTGGTGATGCTGGCCAGCACATACAGCAAGTGGCGGAAGGCGGCGCCATAGGCTTGCGCCAGTTCGGCGGCGCCGGCCTGCGGCAACAACGCGTCCGCATGGCGCAGCTCGCCCAGCGCCAGGAAGGGTGCCGCCAGCGCCGCCTGCTCCGCGCCGATGCCGGCAAGGCCGGCGCCGCCCAGCGCCGCCATGGTGAAGGTGCCCAGCAGCGCGCTGACGATGGCCAGCGCCAGGCCTTCGCCCGCCACGCGCGTCGTATTGAAGATGCCGGCCGCCATGCCGGCCCGTTCGACGGGCACGACGCTGATGGCCAGGCCATCCATCAAGCCCCAGGGCAGGCTGATGCCGCAGCCGATCAGCAGCAGCGGCCCCAGCAAGGTAGCGGGCGCCTGTCCCGGCGCGTAGGTGGACAGCCACAGCAAGCCGCCCGCCGCCAGCAGCAGGCCGCTGGCGCAGATGTGGGCGGCGGCGAGGCGCTGCGCCGCCATGCCGGCCAGGATCGGCAGCACCAGCATGGGCGCCGACAGGGCAATCATCATGCGTCCCGCTTCCAGCGCGCTGTAGCCTTCGATGCCGATGAAGCGGGCCGGCAGCAGCACCAGCAGTACGACGAAGGAAAACGCGGGCGCGGCGGCCAGTAGTTGCACGCCGGCAAAGGCGGGCAGGCGGAACAGGGATAAATCCAGCATGGGCCGCGCCGCGCGCCGCTCCACGCGGATGAAGAGGGCCAGCAGCAAGGCCGCAGCACTGAACAAACCCAGGCTGGCGGCGCTGTTCCATCCACTGTCGGGCGCCTGCAGCAAGCCATAGGTAAACAGGGACAATGCGCCCGTAAACGTCAGGGCGCCGGGCCAGTCGACGCCCTGCGCTTGCGGGTCGCGCGATTCGCGCATGGCGCGCGCGGCGGCCAGCAGGGCGGCCAGGCCGGCCGCGGCCGTGGCGACAAAAATGGCGCGCCAGCCCGTGTGCGTGATCAAGGTGCCGGCCAGGAAGGGACCGAAGGACAGGCCCACGCCGAAGGCCGTGCCGATCAGGCTGAAGGCGCGCGCGCGGGCGGGGCCGTCGAATTCCTGCGCCAGGGCCGCCAGTCCGCTCGACAGGGCCATGGCGCAGCCCAGGCCCTGCACGGCGCGCAGCACGTCGAGCCACAGGATGCCGGGCGCGGCCGAGAGCGCCAGCGCGGCGGCGGAAAACACGCCCATGCCCAGCAAGAACACGCGCTTGCGGCCATAGCGGTCGGCCAGCGCGCCGGCCACCATCAGGCAGCCGCCAAAGCTGAGCATGAAGGCATTCGTGATCCACGCCAGCGCGAGCGGCGTGCCGTGCAGGTCGGCGGCGATGGCGGGAATGGCGATGGCCGGCCCCGTAAAACTGAGCGGCATGCATAGCGCGGCCAGGCAGACGGCCGCCAGCACGAAGGCGCGCCGGGCCGGGGAGGCCGGCTTCATACGTTGATTGGTATCCATGGGAATGATTCCAGAAAGAGGGAATCCGATGATAATATGGACGTAATCAATGAAAAAGTGGCTGAAAATCCACTCATAACGGACAAATATTCCCTAATCGACATGGCGAGATGACATGGATAATCTGAACGGCATTGCCGCCTTCGTGCGCGCGGCGGAAACGTCCAGTTATGTGGCGGCCGGGCGGCTGCTCGGGGTGTCGGCCTCGGCCGTGGGCAAGAGCGTGGCGCGGCTGGAAGAAAAGCTGGGCGTGCGCCTGCTCAACCGCAGCACGCGGCGCATCAGCCTGAGCAACGAGGGTGCGCTGTTTTTCGAACGCTGCCAGCGCATCCTGGCCGACCTCGGTGATGCCGAGGCGGAACTGTCGCACCTGGCCGAGGCGCCGCGCGGCAAGCTCAAGGTCAGCCTGCCCGTGATCGGCTACCGCATCATCCTGCCCCTGCTGGCCGACTTTACGCGCCGGTATCCGGAGATCGAGCTCGACCTCGATTTCAACGACCGCCTGGTCGACGTGGTGGCCGAAGGCGTCGACGTGGCCGTGCGCAGCGGCACCTTGACGGATTCGCGGCTGATGGCGCGCGAGCTGGGGCCGTTTGCCTTCACCATCGTGGGCTCGCCCGCGTATTTCGCCCGCCATGGCGTGCCGGCCACGCCGCGCGCGCTGGAAGGGCACGCTTGCGTGCGCTATAAATTCCCCACCACGGGAAAACTGCAGGAATGGGCGCTGCAGCGGGCCGGGGGCGACAGCGGCGGCGAGTTGCGCTTGCCGACGGCCTTGACCTGCAACAATATCGAAGCCTTGATCGGCGCCGCCACGCAGGGCGTGGGCCTCGCTTACCTGCCTGACTTTATCGTGCGCGACGCCATCGCGCGCGGCGAATTGCAAGCCGTGCTGGCCGACTACCTGCTGCACTCAAGCAAGTTCTGGGTGCTGTGGCCATCGAGCCGCCACCTGTCGCCCAAAATTCGCGTCTTTGTTGACCATTTGTGTACCCACCTGCATTTTTCCGCGCCCCCTGCCGACCCTGCATCCTTCCCGTGATGCCCCTGGCCGCCGCGCCGGCGGCTGGTTGGGGAATATTCCTACCCCAAAGAGATTATTCCTAACACCGCGGAATTTATATTTGCTGCACCGCATCAGGCAATGCCGCACGGCATCAATTTATACCCTTCCTGAATACCGGTCATTCGTTATGGAAATTGCCATAAGGAATTTATTTATGTTAATTTCATATCTGTTTCTGCAACATTGCATCGGCTGGTCGCTTGCGGGAACATGTGCAGGATTAGGCGCCATAAGCGTGTAGTAACCAACAATTAAGGGATGGTAACCCCGTTCCGTTCAGGGAGTGTGCATGAAGACAGTCACTACGACACCGCCGGATCTGGCGCCAGCCGCGTCAGCGAAACCGGCCCGTAAAACGGGTCTGCTGCTTGGTGGCGGCGCACCAAATTCCACCTTGATCGCCGGCGCCCTGGCCGCTTTCCTCGACGAAGGCATCGAGTTCGACGTCATTTCCGCCTCGGGCGCCGGTGTGTTGATGGGTTTGCTTTACACGACGCCGCACGAGGCGACGCCGCGCCAGGCCTTGCAAAGCTGGGCCGACACGGGCGTGGCCGACAGCATTTACAAGATGATCCCGATCAACTACAAGGTGTTCCAGAAGCCGGGCATGCACGCGAGCACTTTCCGCGACGCCTTCCAGCCGCCGGCCAACAATCCTTTTTTTCAGGCGTTCCAGCAAACGTTTGCGGGCGTGCCCACGGCCTGGTCGGACTGGGGCAAGCTGATGGTGTCGTCGCTGTCGCCGTCGGACCTGTCGGCGAAAAGCCTGGGCCTGTGCGCGCACTTGCCCTTCCTGGAAAAGGCCGTGGATTTCTCGGGCGTGGCCCGCATGCGTCCCGATTTCTACATCAATGCCTACAACCTCAGCGAACACCGCATGCAAATCTGGGGCAAGCACGAAATCGAAGCCATCCACGTGCGCGCCGCGTTGTCGTTCCCGTTTCTGTATGCGCCCACGACCATCGCGGGCGACGACTACATCGAAGGCGCGGCGCTCGACACGCTCAATTTCGACCCGTTCATCGAAGGCAAGGGGGAACATGCTGACGCCGACACCCTGGTCATCCTCGATATCCTCGGTGACGAGCGCTTGCTGCGCAAGCCGCGCAACCTGTACGACGCCTGGGTGCGCTCCATCATCACGCCGCTGGTGAAGATTTCCAAGAGCGAGCTGCGCCTGTTCGAGCTCGAGCACAACACGGACGCGCGCACGGGCCAGCCCAAGCGGCGCTTGCTCAAGCTCGACCTGATGGGCGGCATCCCGGAGCAGCACTGGCCCGACACCCTGGACTGGTCCAGTTCGAACATGCAACTGCTGTTCGACGTGGGCCACAAGGCGGGCCTGGCGTTTTGCCGCCAGCATGGCGACTTGCTGCGCCGCACGCCTGACGCTGCCCCGCTGGCGGCCTAGCCACCGATCCCCGGCCACCCGATCGGCAGCTATTTATCCTGCCTGGCCTTGCCAGGCCACTCTTTTTACTGTGAAACACCATGAATATCACCAAGCAATTAATTCTGACTCTCACCATCGCCTTGCTGGCCCTGCTATTGCTGGGCGCCGGCGGCGCCATCCAGCTGCAGCGCGCCCAGGAGCGTTTTGACACGGTGCAAAACCGCATCATCCCCAGCATCCAGGGCTTGAATGCGGCCAAGGGTTTCCTGGCCGATTCGCGCCTGGCCGGCTACCGCCTGTCCGTGTTCTCGAATTTGGCCGACAAGACGGCGCTGGACAAGGCCGTGGCCGATGCCAACACGAATTTCGACAAGGTCATCACCACCTACCGCGCCGAGCGCCTGTACGATGCGACGGACAGCAAGATGCTCGATGCCGACCAGGCCGCCATGGAAGCCTACCGCCGCGCGCTGGTGCCATTCTTTGCCGCCGCCTACGCGGGCGACATGGATGGCGTGCGCGCCACCTTGCTGGCCGGCACGCCGCTGGCTATCACGGCCGCGGCCGCCAAGAAAAGCATGGATGACCATATCGCCTACAACAACAAGCTGGTCGATGACGTGAAGGCGGAAAGCCTGGCCGCCTACGATACGGCGTTCAACACCATGCTGGCCGTGCTGGGCGTGGCCGTGCTGCTGACGGGCGCGCTGGCCTGGCATATCTACCGCACCATCAGCGGCGGCCTGGGCGATATCGAACACACGCTGGAGCGTGTCAGCGCTTCGCTGGACCTGTCCGCCGCCATGCCCGTCGAGCGCATGGATGAAGTGGGCCGCACGGCCACCGCCTTCAACAAATTCCTCGAGCGCATCGTCGGCGTGATCGCCACCGTGCGCACCTCGGCCGATACGGTCAGCGTGGCGGCCGCGCAGATTTCCGCCGGCAACGCGGACTTGTCCGTGCGCACGGAGCAGCAGGCGTCTTCCCTGGAAGAAACTGCGTCCAGCCTGGAAGAGCTGACCTCGGCCGTGCGCCAGAATACGGACAATGCGCGCCAGGCGAACTCGCTGGCCGTGTCCGCTTCGGACGTGGCCCGCAAGGGTGGCGCCGTGGTGGCGCAAGTGGTGGGCACGATGGGCTCGATCAACGAATCGGCGAAGAAGATCGCCGACATTATCGGCGTGATCGACGGCATTGCCTTCCAAACCAACATTTTGGCGTTGAATGCGGCCGTCGAAGCGGCCCGCGCGGGCGAACAGGGCCGCGGCTTCGCCGTGGTGGCCACGGAAGTGCGCAACCTGGCACAGCGCTCGGCGGCTGCCGCCAAGGAAATCAAGGGCTTGATCGAGGATTCCGTCGACAAGGTCAACACGGGCAGCGCGCTGGTCGACCAGGCGGGCGCGACGATGGAAGAAATCGTCGCCAGCATCCGCCGCGTGACGGACATCATGGGCGACATCGCCAACGCCAGCCACGAGCAAAGCGCCGGCATCGAGCAAGTGAACCAGGCCATCTCGCAAATGGACCAGGTCACCCAGCAGAACGCGGCCCTGGTGGAAGAGGCGGCCGCAGCCGCATCCTCGCTGCAAGACCGCGCCGTCGAGCTGGTCGACGTGGTGGCCGTGTTCCGCCTGCGCGGCGACGCCCAGGCAAAACCGTTGAAAGTGGCTGGCGGCTTGCCGGCCCCGGCTTCTGCCTCAGCCAGCCGGCGCCTGGCGCTGCCAGGCCGCAGCGCCCGCGCTTAAGCTTGGAAATTGCCCCGGTACGCCGGGGTTTTTCTTTGGTGACGGTGCTGTTCCATGGGGGAGCGTTGATGTGCTGTAGCTGTGGCGAGCGTCGGTACAGTTGTCCGGAGGGCAAGGGGCAGGGCGCCGCCTGGTTCCGCAGCAGTCTGGGAGTATGCTTTCCTTTTACGCGTGTGAGTCTGCAGTCCAAAGCGGACATAGCAGTCGAAGCGCGTTAAGACGGGAGTAAGCGATCAAGTTTGGCCCCGTGTCATAACTTGCCCGAAGCAGGAGTGCGTTTGCGCTCTGGCAAGTTGAATCCCGTTTTATAAAACGCATCCTTGAATTCTACGCATCCATTACAGGGCCTAACGGTTTCTAATGCCGATATGCGCTGTTCAGTCAGTTGCATCAAACATAAGTCCATCGAAAAATGGTAAGCACTTCCACCATGCATCGCCTTGTTCTGGAACTTGCACTCCGCGTCGCGGAAAACAAGCCATGCACGTTGCGCGCTTTGCAGCCCATGTGGCTTGGCAAGCGCGTACATCAATGTCTTGTAGATGACGTTTAAACGCGTGTCGGATTCTTTAAGCTCTCGATTCATGCAGAAAGTATTTTCAAGATTATTACTTTCTTCGCAATGCTCCTGCTTTATCGATGCCATATCGCTTTGTTGTTCGGAGGCATTGGTCAAGGACGACAGCGAAAGGCACAAGAAAATACCGCCCAAGATGGATAACCGGCTTAAAACAGCAATTCCCACGAGCACTCGCTCCTTCTGATAATTGATCCTTATTGAGTTCCGCTCCTGGCCTGACCCGGTTGTTAATCAAAGATAATTCGCTGTCCCACTTCGAATTCATTCTCGTGGCAGTAAAACAGGATAAGCGGCGTGTCCTTCGAATAAACCATCGCGTCGTCACGTGAAGGGACAAAAATATCCGACCAATTCTCGACCAGGAACACACTGCTGCACAAGAAACATTCGTCTTCTCCAAACACGACGATGAGCTGCTGGTTTCCTAGCACACGGGCACGTAACCACTTGCTTGCGATGGCCGCATCCTCTCCGGATGCGAGCCGCTCGATCGAATCAACGGTGTTAACGTTCAGGCCGAGATGCGTCCTCGAGTCGTGAAGGCCTGCTATCTCATAGGCGCGGCGGGCATCCTCGGCATTCAGCCAGGCGATATCCGCTGAGTGATGCTGTAGTTCCTGAACCCGCCAATGTGCTGTGTTCATCATTTCTCAAAATTTCATATGCTTGTGGCCATGGCGAACAGCAGCTTGTGGTCGCATTCGGAGCATCGCTTGATCCTGGCGCCAAACAAGGCTGTCATCATGGCCCGGCTTTATCTGCGGCCAGTATAACCAGAATCCAATTCTATTGGCATGATAAAAAAACAGTGTATCCTGCAATTCCAGCAGGTATATTTTTTGTCGAGGCAAAGAAAAAGCTGCGGCATTTGTTCTTGCTGGCGGAGTATCTTTGAATTGACGCAATGGCATGGCGATATTGCGTGATGAATGCTATCCGCGGGCCAATATTCAGACACCGCGCGGCGCCGGATAGCAGACCCAGTTACTTTTACACAATGATAGGGAGATTCCCAATTGATGCAAATCAAAGAAAGCATCCACATTGCAGTCCCGCCCAAGGTCGTCGACCAGATTTGGAGCGAGGTCGACCGATGGCACCTGTGGGATCCGGACACAAAGCAAGCCCGGCTTAATGGGCCGTTCGCGGTGGGGACGCATGGCAGGATCGTTCCCAGCAAGGGCATGGGCATTCCGCTGCTGGTCACGGAGCGCACTGCCGGCCGCTCGTTCACCGTTGAGGGCCACATCCCCCTGTTCCGCATCCACTTCGAACACACGGTTGCCGCCGTCAATGGCGGATCGGAAGTCGTTCACCGCGTGTGGTTTACGGGAGCGCTTGCCTTTCTGTTCGGACCAGGCGTTGCCAGGCAAGTCAGGGACGGGCTTCCCAGGACGATGCTGTCGCTGAAGGCCTATGCCGAGAAGCGCAACGAAACGCTCCATGATGGCGAGGCGGGGAGGGCGGACGCGACAACAGCCTGATAGATAGTTTCCCCTCGTCAATTCATTGCAAAGCACTGCAGCAAATTAACGTGCCGTTCCCGTCATGATGGAATACAATTCTTGCGTGGCAGCCAGCTTGCCTGGCAAGGCCGGGCACGGCACCACGCTTTGACCTCGGAAAGATGTTGGCTTATGACTCTGCAGTTCCCCCAGCGAACGGCGCCTTGCGCGCCATCCACGCTCCGCCTTTCACGCAAGCCCCTCGTTTCCCTGTTCGTCCTGACGTTTTCATGCCTGCTGCTCACGGCGCCCGTCATGGCGGCTACGCCAGCCAGCGGCAGCGTCATGCTGGAAGAACTGACCAGCACGGAGTTGCGCAGCCGTATCGACCATGGCGCGACCACCGTGCTGGTGCCGATTGGCGGCGTCGAGCAGAGCGGGCCGTACATCGCGCTGGGCAAGCACAATGTGCGCGCCGGGCTGCTGGCGCGGCAGATTGCGCAAAAGCTGGGCAATACCATCGTCGCGCCCGTCGTTTCCTACGTGCCGGAAGGCAGTATTTCGCCGCCGGCCGGCCATATGCGCTTTGCCGGCACGATCTCGATACCGCCGGCCGCCTTCGAAGCCGTGCTGGAAGGGGCGGCCGCCAGCCTGCGCCAGCATGGTTTCCGCGACATCATTTTTCTCGGCGACCATGGCGGCTATCAAAAGAACGAGCAGAACGTGGCGAATAAGCTCAACCGCGCCTGGGGCAAGGCTTCCGCCGGCAAGGAAGCGCGCGCTTACGCCTTGCTCGATTACTATGACATCACGCAATCGGCCTATATTGCCGAACTGCAGAAGCGCGGCCACAGCAGCGCCGAGATCGGCCTGCATGCCGGTTTGGCGGACGCGGCGCTGATGCTGGCGACGGACCCGTCGCTGGTGCGCAGCGAGGCCATGGCCCACGGACCCAAGCCTGGCGTGGCGGACGGCGTGCGCGGCGACGCGACCCGTGCCACGGCTGAACTGGGTCAGATCGGCATCAAGCTGCAGGTGGACACCTCGGTGGCCGCCATCAGGCAGCTGCTGCAACGACCTAAATAATTCCGCTGGAAGTGCTGAACTTCCGGCTTTTGCAACGAAACGACGCGAAATCACATGAAAAAATCTCAACGACGCACCATCGTCACCTTGTCCGCCCTGGCTGCCGCACTGGCCGGCCTGGGCGTGGCCAGCCAGGTCATCGGCGCCAGTACGCCGGCCCCGGCCGCTGCAGCACCGGCCGCAACCTATTCGCCGCTGCCGGGCATGCCGCCGCTGGTCGATCCGAAAAACGTGTATGGCAGCATCGCCAGCAGCAATATGAGTCCCGTCGTCAAGGATCACTTGCGCCGGGTGTACGTGCCCAACCTGCGCTCGAACGACGTGTATGTGATCGACCAGGACAGCCTGAAAGTGGTCGACAAGTTCAAGGTCGGCAGCGGCCCGCAGCACGTGGTGCCGTCGTGGGACTTGCGCACCCTGTGGGTGGCGAACAATGCCGAGCGCACGGACAAGGGCAGCTTGACGCCGATCGATCCCTTGACGGGCAAGCCGGGCAAGGAAGTGCCCGTCGATGATCCCTACAATATGTATTACACGCCGGACGGCAAGTCGGCCATCGTCGTGGCCGAAGCGCGCCACCGCCTCGATTTCCGCGATCCGAAGACCATGGCCGTGCAGTATTCGATCGACACGCCCCAGTGCGGCGGCATCAACCATGCCGATTTTTCCAATGACGGCCGCTACGCCATGTTCACCTGCGAATTCGACGGCACCATCGCCAAGATCGACCTGGTGGGCCGCAAGGTAGACGGCTATTTGAAATTGCAGATGCCGGCCAAGCGCTTTGCCGAGTCCGGCCCCGTGGGCGGTCCGGCGAATGAAATCTGCAGCGTCAAGAAGGGCATGCCGCAAGACATACGCATCTCGCCGGACGGCAAGAAATTCTTTATCGCCGACATGGACGCCGACGGCGTGCACATCGTCGATGGCGCCACCCTGAAGGAAATCGGCTTCATCCAGACGGGCGTGGGCGCGCACGGCCTGTACCCGAGCCGTGACGGCAAGAAACTGTACGTGGCCAACCGCGGCACGCACCGCATCCATGGCAAGCCGAAGGGCAAGGGCAGCGTCAGCGTGATCGATTTCGCCACGGAAAAAGTGGTGGCGAACTGGGCGATCCCCGGCGGCGGCAGCCCCGACATGGGCAATGTGAGCGCCGATGGCAAGTACCTGTGGCTGTCCGGCCGTTTCGACGACGTGGTGTACCGCATCGATACGAACAGTGGCGACGTTTCCAAAGTGAAAGTTGGCCAGGAGCCGCACGGCCTGACCGTGTGGCCGCAGCCGGGCCGCTATTCGCTGGGCCATACGGGCAACCTGCGCTAGGCGAGGCGCGTGGCGCTCCCTGGAACCGCAGTGCCGGGTCTGTAGTTGTGCTTGCCTAAAAAGCAATGTTGGCGCATACTGCATTCCCCATTCCACTACCTTCAGGGAGCACCAGCATGATTCTTGATCACATCGGTTTGAATGTCAGCGATGCACAGGCCAGCAAGGCCTTCTTTTCGGCCGCCCTGGCGCCCCTGGGCGTGTCGGTGGTGATGGAAGTGCAGGGCTGGGTCGGCCTGGGCAAGGATGGCAAGCCCGATTTCTGGTTCGGCGTGGGTGGCGCGCCGCATGCCGGCATGCATCTCGCCTTCGCGGCGGACAACCGCGCCCAGGTGGATGCTTTTTACCAGGCCGCACTGGCAGCGGGCGGCAAGGATAACGGCGCCCCCGGTATCCGCGAAATCTATCACCCGAATTACTACGGCGCCTTCGTGCTGGGCCCGGACGGTCACAATGTCGAAGCCGTCTGCCACCATCCCGAGCCTTGACGCCGGTTATTACCTGAAGAGAGCAGCATGAAGCACAGCGCCACCCTGTTTGCCGACGATGCCGGCCGCTATGCCTACGTGAAAGCGGGCTTTTCCTGGCCGGCCCTGTTGCTGGGCTCGTTCTGGGCCGTCGCCAAGCGCCGCTGGTGGCTGTTGCTGCTCATGCTGGCCATGGATGCCTGCCTGTGGTTTGGCAGCCATCTGGCCACCGAACTGCGCATCGGCCCGATGATGCTGCTGATGGCCGCCGCGGAGCTCAGTTACCTGCTGGCGCGTGGCTGGTATGGCAACCGCTGGCTGGAAGCCTCGCTGCGCAGCCGTGGCTACAAGCCCGTCTTGCCAGGCTGAGCGTGCCTGGCACAGATTTCCCGTCACGTCACTGACGTTTGCCAAAGGCAAGCCGTCCAGCCAAAACTTTCTGCGCAGCCTAGCGCACCTTTGATCCAGATCATCCCTCAACTGCGGTGCTCACGTAGCCTTGGGACTCGCGTTGCAAAGCATCGTCCCACCAATCGGATATGTTTTTTCGCGTTTCGTGGCGTAGCCCGGCCGTCTGCCTCACCGTTCGACAGCCGGTGGTGTCGCCATCTGTTTATGTCCACCCAACCGCTATCTAATGAGGAACTCCATGTATCCATATTCCCGTAGTGTTACCCCCGCCGCCAAAAACCACCTGGAAGCGCAACTGGCTTTTTTCAATGGACTGTCGAAGTCGCTGTTCCAGTCGGTGCAGCACTTCAGCGACCTGAACATGCAACTGGCGCAAGGCTTGCTGGAAGAAACCGCGGTCACCAGCCAGAACCTGCTGACGGTCGAGCGCGCTGAAGATGTGTTCCAGGTGGCTGCCGCAGCGGGCCAGCCAGCCGCCGAGCAACTGCGCAAGTACCAGCAACAGGTGTCGCGCCTGGCAGCCGATACGCAGGTCGAACTGGCCAACGTGGCAGAGCGTCATGTGAATGAAACGAGCCGTACTGCCAAGGCGCTGGCCGAAGAAGTGGCCCGCACGGCGTCGGAAGAAACGGAGAAAAACGTGCGCAAGCAGCAGGAAGCCATGCAGCGCATCGCTGAACCGTTCCAGGCCTATCAGCAAAACGGCGCCAGCCGCGACCAGCAACGGGGCGCGCAAAGCCGTGACGGCCAAAGCCTGCAAAGCGGCAGCCACCAGGGCAGCCAGCAGTCGGCCGGCAGCGAAGGCTCGGCCAGCGGCAGCGTATCGCAAGCGGGTTCCGCACAAAGCAAGAGCAGCAGCGCCAGCCGTAAAGAGTAAGCACGAGGCTGCTTGCGGCTGAACCGCTTCGCGAGGGCCGAGCCTTGAGCTGCGGCCAGCCGGCACGCAGCATCGTGCCTCCTGGTTTGGACAGAGCGCCCGCCCTTCACGGGGCGGGCGTTTTGTCGTATGCGTGCAGTTCAGAGGCCGGCGTGGCCGCGCCAGGTGAGCGGGTGGGCACGGTGATGCTTGCCGGCACGGCTGTCTTCGGCGAGACGGCGGACAAGACCGCGTTACCGTTCCCGCTCCCGCTGTTGGCGTCGATGAAGGCGCTGACGGCGTCCAGGGTGGGCGCCAGCCTGCGCAAGGGCGCGGCCAGCGTGGCGACCAGGGTGGCGTGACCCACGCGGTCGAAATACGTTTCCGTCACGGGCCGGGGCAGCGCACGCAAGGCCTTGGCCAGGCCGCCCGTGTTGCGTTGCGGATCGACCAGTTTATCCTGTCCGGGCAGGGGGGCGATCAGCAGGGCGGGCGGGGCTGCGGCCGTCACGTGGTGGATGGGCTGCGACGCGGCGGGCGTGTCCGGGTAAAAGAAAACGGGCCGGGTGGTGGTGTTTTCGATCGGCAAGAAATCATAGGGGCCGGCCAGGCCTATCCAGCCCCGCAAGTCGTGCGGGTGCATGCCGTGGCGCGCCAGCAGGCTGGCGTCGAGCGCCACCATCGCCGCATTGTAGGCGCCGGCGCTATGGCCCATGACGAACAGGCGCGTCGGGTCGCCGCCGTGGCGGCTCGATTCCATCGCGGCCCAGGCCACGGCGCGGGCCGCATCCTGCAGGATTTCGGGATAGTGCACGTCCGGATACAGCCGGTAGTCGGCGATCACGGCCAGATAGCCGCGCGCCGCCAGCGCATGGCCCACGAAGGCATAGTCGGCGCGCTCGCCCGTCGTCCAGTTGCCGCCATAAAAGAACACCACCACGGGCACGGGCCCCGTGCGGATTTTGGGGGCGTACACGTCGAGTTTTTGCCGTGGCAGGGGGCCGTAAGCCAGGCCGCGCGTCACGTGCGAAGCGCTGCCGGACGAGAAGGCATTGATGGCCATCAAGGGCGAGCAGGCGGCCAGGCCGGCAGCCAGCGGGATGGCCGCCAGCAAACCGAGCAGGGTGGTGCGCAGGATCGTCATGCCAGCTCCTGATGGTGAGGGTTGATGCTTGCAGTGTAGGCCAGGCAGGGCAGGGCGCACACGGGGAAGTTGCTGTATAGCATAGATAAATGTGGCATGCGTCAATCAATCCTGCAACAGCCATTTGCGCGCCGTGGCGATGACGGCGTCCGACAGGGTGCGCGTGAGCGGGGTCTGGATATCCCAGGCATGCCAGGTCAGGGGCACGTCGAGCGCCTGTCCGGCCGCCACGTCGACCAGCCTGCCGGCGGCCAGCGCCGTTTCCGCCTGCAGCAGGGGCACCATGCCGTAAGCATAGCCCGCTTCGATGAAGCGCACGAAGTCGCGCGCCGAACCGAGCACGTGGTGCGGATAGCGGCCCGTGTAGCCGAGGCGGTGTTGCAGGTAGCGCTCGTGCAGCGCATCCTTGCTGCCGAACGTGATGGCGGGCGCCTGGCTGACGGCTTCCACCGTAAAACCATGGGGAAACCATTGCTGCGCGAACGCGGGCGAGGCCACGCACAGGTAGCGCATGCCGCCCAGCGGCGTGGCCGTGGTGCCCGCCACCAGGTCGTTGGCGCTGGTGACGCAGGCAAATACGCGCCCTTCGCGCAACTGGCTCAGGGTGTGGTCCTGGTCGTCGAGGCGGATATCGAGCAGGCAGGACGGCGGCGACAGCAGCGGTCCCAGCGCTTCCGGGATCCAGGTGGCGGCGCTGTCGGCGTTGACGGCGATGGCCAGTTCCGGCAAATGCGTGGTGGGGCCGGGCTGGGCGTCGAGCGCCGCTTCGAGCAACTTGACTTGCCGGTAATGGGCGATCAGGCGCTGGCCCGCTTCCGTGGGCAGGGGCGGGTGGCTGCGGATGATCAATAAAGTGCCTTCCAGGTTTTCCAGGGTGCGGATGCGCTGCGACACGGCCGGCTGGCTGATCGCCAGCGCCTGCGCGGCCTTTTCAAAGCTGCCCAGGCCGATCACGGCGTCGAGGGCGGCCAATCCACGGTAATCGACGACGCGCATAAGTTTCTCTTATATATGGTTAGAATCATTCATTATACTTATATTTACTTTTTCTTTACACTGTTGAAATAGGGTAACAACTCCACTCTCCCGCGCGGTCCTGCTGGTACCGCTACACCCTCCACCTACCTTTGATGACTTTGCCGTTGCCGGCAGAGCGTGGGCGGCCGTGCGCGTGATGGAAAGCAATAAAGGAATCGATATGGACAGCGCAATCTTCTTGAAAGGCATGGGGCTCGGGGCGAGCCTGATCGTTGCCATCGGCACGCAAAATGCCTTCTTGCTGAAACAGGGTTTGAAGCGTCACTACGTGCTCACCTGCATCCTGGTCTGCCTGGTGTGCGATGCGATCTTGATCACGGCCGGCGTGGCCGGCATGGGCACCTTCATTGCAGACAACCCCAATTTCCTGCTGTGGGCCAAGGCCGGCGGCGCCACCTTCCTGATCGCGTATGGCTTGCGTGCCGCTAAGTCCGCCTGGCGCCCAACGGCCCTGACGGTGTCGGCTGCCAAGTCGCCGGAAGGCTACTGGGCCGTGATCGGCGCGGCGCTGGCGTTCAGCCTGCTGAACCCGCACGCCTTCCTCGACACGGTCATCCTGCTCGGCTCGATCGGCGGCCAGCATGAAGGCGTGGGACGCTTTTACTTTGCCGGCGGCGCCATCATGGCTTCGGCCCTGTGGTTCTTCCTGCTGGGCTTTGGCGCCCGCTACCTGGCGCCCGTGTTTGCCAAGCCCATGGCCTGGCGCGTGCTCGACGGCATCATTGCGCTCGTCATGTGGGCCATCGCCGCCTCGCTGTTCCTGTAATCAGCGGGTCAGGAAGGCCAGCACGCGGCTGGCCAGCTTGCCATACGGCGGCCACAGCAGTTTCAATGCACTGTAGCGGGCCTGGTAAAACACGGGCCGCAGCTTGCTGAAGGTGTGAAAGCCTTCGACGCCGTGGTAGTGGCCCATGCCGGACTCGCCCACGCCGCCGAAGGGCAGGTCGTGCTGGCCCACGTGATACAGGGCGTCGTTGACGGACACGCCGCCCGACATCACGCGGTCGATCAGCAACTGCACCGTGTCTGTTTTGTTGCTGAACGGATAGATGGCCAGCGGGCGTGGCCCCGCGTTGATGCTGTCGATCACGGTGTCCAGCCTGGCATAGCCGCGCAGCGGCAGGATGGGGCCGAAGATTTCCCGCGTCAGCAGCAGGCTGTCATCGGGCGCGCCGAGCACGATGTGCGGCGCGATCTTGCGCGTGGCGCGGTCGTAGGCGGTCCCCGGCAACAGCGGAATCACTTGCGCGCCCCGCGCGCGCGCTTCGTCGAGCGCCAGCAGCAGGCGTTCAAAGGCGGGCTCGTCGATGATGGAAGTGTAGTCGGGCGTGTCCAGCCGCGGGTAGCGCGTGGGCACGATGGCGCGTGCGTGTTCGACGAAGGCAGGAATGCTGGCCTCGGGCAGCCAGGCGTGGTCGACGCTGGTGCAGATTTGCCCCGCGTTCAGGAATTTGACGAACAGGATGCGCTCGGCTGCCGTGCGCACGTCGAAATCGGCGCAGACGATGGCCGGCGCCTTGCCGCCCAGTTCCAGCGTGACGGGACACAGATTGCGCGCGGCGGCCGCCATGACGGCGCGGCCCGTCTGGCCGGAACCCGTAAACAACAGGTGGTCGAACGGCAGTTGCGAAAAAGCCATGCCCACGCCGCCCGTTTCGTCAAAGAACTGTAGCTTTTCCGGTGGAAAGTAGGCGGGCATGGTGTCGATCAGCAGCCGCGCCAGGTGGCGCGAGTTTTCGCTCATCTTGACCATGGCGCGGTTGCCGGCGGCGAAGATGTAGGTCAAGGGCACCAGGCTCAGGTTCACGGGAAAATTCCACGGCACGATGACGCCCACCACGCCCAGCGGCTGCGGCATCACGCGGTTGCGGGCGCCAGGGAAGCTGCGCCAGTCCACGCCGCGGCACTGCGGCCGCATCCATTTTTTCAAGTGTTTTAATGCATGGGCGATGCCATCGATGGCGGGAAAGATCTCCGCCAGCAAGGTTTCGTGCCGGGAACGGTTGCCGTAGTCGGCGCTGATCGCCGCGCACAACGCGTCTTTATGGTCGCGGATGAAGCGTTGCAAGGTGTGCAGGTCGCGTTTGCGCTCGGCCAGGGTCGGCACGGGGTGGGCCAGGCAGGCGGCGCGCTGCAAGCGCAGGGCGGCAGTCAGTTCGGTGCTCAATTCCATGTTTTCTGCGACATCAGGCATTGTTTTCCTAGGCCGGCCCGGCAATGCGCGCGCCGTTTCATCACACGTTTCAGCACACTATAGTGGACTCTGCGGATAAGTGCCGCCAGCGTGCCGACGGCGCTGCACGATACGCCGTAAAATGTCCGGCAACTGTACGCTACTCTTTCCAGGAATGCCATGACCTCGACCACGCCAGACTCCCTGCACATCGTGTGCCCCCATTGCGACGCCGTCAACCGCTTGCCGGCGGCGCGCCTGATCGAACAGCCCACGTGCGGCAAGTGCCAGAAGGATTTATTTACGGGCCAGCCCGTGGACCTGGCCAGCGCCCGCTTCCTCAAGCATATCGAACGCAGCGACATTCCCGTGCTGGTCGACTTCTGGGCGCCGTGGTGCGGTCCGTGCCGCAGCATGGCGCCATTCTATGTGCAAGCCGCCAAGACCCTGGAACCCGCATTTCGCGTCGTCAAGGTGAATACGGAAGCGTCGCCGGACCTGGGCAGCCGTTTCAATATCCGCAGCATTCCCACCCTGGCCCTGTTCCGCAGAGGCGTGGAAGTGGCGCGCCAGCCGGGCGCCATCGATGCGCAAGCCATCATCGCCTGGGCGCGCGACAAGGCGCGTTTCTAAACGCACAGGAAAACCATTGAGGTTTTTCATTTGACATTTAATATGGCGCCATATTATATTGCGCCATATGATAAAGCTCGAACAGAAATACACGGCCTTGCTGGGCGACGTGCAGCGCCGCGCCAGCGGTCTCGACATGGCGCAGTCCACGGCGCGCTTGCGCCTGTGCTTTGAAGTGCTGGGCCTGGCCTCCGCCATCGATGGCGATTGCGCCGCGCGCCTGGGCCGGCATGGCTTGTCGGAAGGAAAATTTGTGCTGTTGTCCCTGCTGCGCGACGTGCCAGGCGGACTGTCGCCGCACGAGCTGGCCGAGCGGGCCGGCGTGACGCGCGGCACCATCACGGGCTTGCTCGACGGCCTGGAGCGTGATGGTTTCCTGGCGCGCCACGCGGACCAGGTCGACCGGCGCAAGCTGCTGGTGCGCCTGAGCGCCAAGGGTGACATGGCCGCCGCGACCCTGGTCGACGAGCACGCGCAATGGATCGCCAGCCTGTTTGCCGATTTCACGCCGGAAGAAATGCAGTTGCTGAGTGCGCTGCTGGAAAAAGCCTGGCGCAAGACGGATAGAGGTGAAATGCAGGGTGCGCCATGAGCCGCGGCGTCGCCGACATCGCTCCCGCGCGCCTGGCCCTGCTGAATGGCGGAAGCGTGGCCAGCGCCACCCTGACGGAAGGGCTGGCCATCGATTTCGCCCAGTTGCTGGCTGCGGCCGTGCCCGCTATCGGCGCCGCTCGGCTGGATCAACTGCGCGCGCAGGCAGCAGCCGGCATCACCAAACGCATGGCGCTGGCGGCGCAATTGCTGCTGGAAGCCAACGCCGACCTGGCGCTGCTGCAAGCCCATGCTTCCGACACGGTACGGGGCTGGGTCTGCTTTGCCATCGCCGCCCAAACCGGCTTGACCTTGCCGCAACGGCTGGCGGCCATGCGGCCGCTGGCCGACGATGGGCATTTCGGCGTGCGCGAATGGGCCTGGCTGGCGCTGCGGCCCCATCTGGCGGAGAGCCTTGACGAGGCCATTGCCTTGCTGGCGCCGTGGACGGCTGACCCGTCGGAACGCCTGCGCCGTTTCGCCTGCGAAGCGCTGCGCCCGCGCGGCGTGTGGTGCGCGCATATTGGCCGGTTAAAAGAACAGCCGCAGCTAGCCTTGCCCGTGTTGCACGCCTTGCGCACCGATCCGGCAGTCTATGTGCAGGATTCCGTGGCCAACTGGCTCAACGATGCGGCCAAGAGCCAGCCCGATTGGGTGCGCAGCCTGTGCGCGCAATGGCTGCAGGAAAGTGCCAATGCCGCCACCCAACGCATCTGCAAGCGCGCCCAACGCTCGCTGGCCTGACGATGGATCACTGAAGGAGAAACCATGCATTATCTGTTGGAACTGTACAGCCCGAAACCCGCCTGGCTGGCCCTCGACGCCGCCGCGCGCCAGGCGTATTTCGGCACGGTGGGCGCCGGCATGGCGGCCTTGTCCGGCACGGGCGCCGAAGCGCTGGCCATGGGCGCCATCGATGGCGGCAAGCTGCATGGGGCTGCCCAGCAATTCTATGCCGTCTGGCGCTTCCCGGACGAGGCGGCACTGGACGCCTTGCTGGCCGGCATCGCCGCCACGGGCTGGCATGATTACTTCGACACCATCAATGCGGCGGGACCGGCCGTGGATTTTCCTGCCCACCTGGCGCAACTGGCCGGGGTCTAAGCGTACGCCGTTTTCCTTGCTGCTGCGGTAAAGTTGGCATTTTCATCCGACCATTGACGTTGATGCCAATCAAACTGCTCTCCATCCTGATGCTTGCCCTGGCGCCCATGCTGGCCTCGGCCATTCCTGCCACCCCGCAAGTCCTCGTCGCCGCCGCCCGCAAGCAGGTGGGCGTGACCCTGCAGTACGACCCGCGCTACGAACGGCTCGCCTATCCGGGCGGCGACGTGCCGATGGAACGGGGCGTGTGCACGGACGTGGTGGTGCGCGCCTACCGCCAGCTGGGGCAGGATTTGCAGGTGCTGGTGCACGAAGACATGCGCAAGGCGTGGCAGGTGTACCAGCAGCAGGGGCGCTGGCAGATGAAGGGGCCGGACCGCAATATCGACCACCGCCGCGTGCCGAACCTGGGCACCTACTTTGCCCGTCACGGCACCAGCTTACCGCCAAGCAAGGAAGCGAACGCTTACCGCGCGGGCGACATCGTCACCTGGCGCCTGCCGCGCAACCTCACGCACATCGGCATCGTCAGCGACAAGCAGTCGTGGGGCGGCGTGCCGCTCATCATCCACAACATCGGCGAAGGCGCGCGCGAGGAAAATATTCTATTCAGCTATCCCATCACGGGACACTATCGTTGGCAACCGCGCTGAGGGGCAGGGGAGCGATCTCCTGCAGGATCGCCAGCACCTGGGCCAGCGCCGTGTCGATATCGAGCTTGTCGATGGCGCCATAGCCGAGGAACAGGCCTGCGTGGCGTGCCACGCCATGGTAAAAGCCCGATAGCGCATACAGGCTGATGTCGGCCAGGCGCGCGCGGCGCAGCAATTCGGCGATGTCGAGCGGCGCCTGGGCCAGGGCCGCCACGTGGAAGCCGGCGCTGGCGGGCACCAGGCGGAACCACGGCGACAGCGGGCCGTTGAACCAGTGCTGCAGCCGCTCGCGCCGCCCCGCATAGATATCGTGGCAGCGGCGGATATGGCGCAGCAGATGGCCGTCGCCGATGAACTTGGCCAGCGCATGCTGGCCCAGGCTGGCCGTGTGGCAATCGCTCAGGTATTTCACCGTTTCCACGGCGGCCACGATAGCTTGCGGCAGCACAACATAGCCGAGCCGCAATTCTGGCAGCATGATCTTGGAAAAGCTGCCCACATGCGCGACGACGCCGTAGCGGTCCATGCTTTGCAGGGAATCTTCGGGCCGGCCTTCGTAACGGAAGGCGCTGTCGTAGTCGTCCTCGATGATGATGGCGCCCAGCTGCTGCGCCCGCTCCAGCAAGGCATGGCGGCGCGCCATGCTCATCGGCATGCCCAGCGGAAATTGATGCGCGGGCGTGACATAGATCAGCCGCGTGCCGTCCGGGATTTGTCCGACGATGAGGCCATCCTCGTCCACGTCGATGCCCACCACGCGGGCGCCCTGGCTGGCGAACACGGCGCGCGCCACCGGGTAGCCGGGTTCTTCCACGGCAACCGTGTCGCCTGCTTCCAGCAAGGTCAGCGCCAGCAGGTGCAGGGCTTGCTGCGCGCCGCTGGTGA
Source organism: Janthinobacterium sp. SUN033 (assembly GCF_030397595.1). Taxonomy (NCBI): domain Bacteria; kingdom Pseudomonadati; phylum Pseudomonadota; class Betaproteobacteria; order Burkholderiales; family Oxalobacteraceae; genus Janthinobacterium; species Janthinobacterium sp. SUN033. The sequence goes on along the minus strand of NZ_JAPQNV010000003.1, from coordinate 202,367 downwards.
CGAGCACTTGTTCCTCGGTGCAATGGATGCCGCGGCTGAAAGCGGCATGGCCGGCGATCGCCGCGCGCAAGGCCGGCAAGCCGGCGACCGGGCCATAGCGGCCGCGTGCCTGGCCACCCTGGCGCAGCGCGTGCAGCATGCAGGCGCGCCATTCATCCTGCGGGAAGTGCGCGGGCGTGGCGCGCCCGCCGATGAAGGCGTAGCGCGCCGGCTCTTCCTGGCTGGCGCGGCGCAAGGGCGTGGGCGTCGCTTCCCAGCGGGCGATGCGCTGCGCGCTGGCCAGGGGCGTGCTGGCGTGGCGGCGCTGCGGCGACGCGTGCGGCGTCTGCACGAAGCTGCCCACGCCCACTTTGCCGACCAGCAGCTTTTCATAACCGAGCTTGTCATACACGTCGGACACCGTCTTGCGCGACAGGCCCAGCTGGCTGGCCAGCAGGCGCGAGGGGGGCAATTGCTGTCCATCCGTCAGCCGGCCCGAGCGGATGGCCTCGCTGAGCTGGCGGTACAGCTGGCCGCCCAGGTCGCGCGTGCCGTCGATCAGGATATGTAATTCCATGGAGTATCTGCTGGTGGTCTGCTGTTTTTCGGGGGGATTGGCCTGCCGCGTGCTGTTCCTGGGCTACTACAATGGTGCATCTCTACTCCCTCAAGGAATGCATCATGACACAGCAACGACTCGATTTTACACAAGCTTCGCCGGACGCCGTCAAGGCCATGTACGCGCTGGAAGCGGCGATTGCCAGGCTGGGCGTGGAACACTCGCTGCTCGAGCTGATCCGCCTGCGCGCCTCGCAAATCAATGGCTGCGCCTTTTGCGTGGACATGCACACGAGCGACGCGCGCAAGGCGGGCGAAACGGAGCGCCGCCTGTATGCCGTGTCCGTCTGGCGCGAAACGCCGTTCTTCACGCCGCGCGAGCGGGCCGTGCTGGCCTGGACGGAAGCGCTGACCCTGCTGCCGCAAAGCCAGGCGCCCGATGACGTGTATGCGGCGCTGGCGGAACAATTGACGCCGGCGGAAATGGTCAATGTGACCCTGGCCATCGGCTCCATCAATACCTGGAACCGCCTGGCCGTGGGCTTTCGCAAGATGCCCGAATAGTTTCTGTGTTCGTTCGCGAACAGACGCCTGGCTGGTCCCTGCGTAGTCTGGCAAGACAACTTGTCAGCGAGGGAACGGCCATGGAAGTCAATATCAGCGAAGCAATTGAAAAGACACCGGAACAGCTGGAGGAGGCGCGCCGCGAATTCATCGCGGAACTGTGGCGGCGCTTTGAAACCTTGCAGGAATGGGCCGTCAGCCACTGGCCCGACCAGGAACACCCGCTCAGTTCCGCCGACTTCGTCGAGGCGCGCAAGGAAATCTTGAGCCTGCGTTCGCCGGCCGGTTCCCTGAACCAGCCGGCGCAGCAAAATGAAGCGGAACCGGAGCAGGGCGGCGCGCAGTATGTGGATGTGACGCCCGCCCCCTGGCCTTGAGGAGCGCCTGAGAAAACGTCCATGACTGCGTTGCCGTGCCTAGCCGTACTGGCGTACTGCCTGCGGCACGGCGCCTTGTCCTGAACGTTTTTCAGGTGCTTCCGACCTGAAAAATCCGCTGTAAAAGCTACTGCTTGACCGCTTCCGCCGTCCCGCCCTGCGCAAACACCCAGCACAGCAAACTCACCAACAATCCCGCCATCACGCCATACGCCAGGTTCAGGGCGCTGTCGAACAGCAGCGGCGCCACCAGGCCCGACACCAGTGCGAACAGCAGCATCTGGATGAACGACTGCATCGACGATGCCAGGCCGCTGTTGTTGGGGAAGTGGTTCAGGGCCATCAGGGTCATCGGCGGCATGGCGATCGACAGGGCGAACGAGTAGAAGAACAATGGCAGCACGGCCCACGGCACTTCGGCGGCAAAGAAGTAGTTGTAGCCGATGTTGACCAGCGCGGCGATGAGCATCAGGATGAAGCCGGTCCAGATCATCTGGCGCTGGCTGTAGCGGTGCGCGATTTTCGCCGACAGGGCCGAACCGAACACCATGCCGCTAATTAAGGGAATGAACAGCCAGGCGAATGCCGTCTCCGGCAGGTGCAGGATGTTGATGATGAAGTAGGCGGCCGAACCGATGTACAGGGCGAAGCCGCCAAAGGCCGCGCCGATGGCCGTCGACAGCAGCAGGAACTGGCGGTGGCACAGCACTTTCCAGTAATTGACGGCGATGTCGCCCAGGTGGAAGGCGTGGCGCTGCTCCTTCGGCAAGCTTTCCGGCAGCGCGCGCCAGACGACGACGAACATCAGCACGCCGAAGGCCGTCAGGAACCAGAAGATCCAGCGCCAGCCCAGGCCCACTTGCAGCCAGCCGCCCAGCACGGGCGCGATGGCCGGCGCCAGCGCGAACACCATCATGATGTGCGAGAGGATTTTCTGCGCGGCGGCGCCCGAATAGCGGTCTTGCACGATGGCGCGGCCGATGACGGAACCGGCGCCCGCCGACAGGCCCTGCAGCACGCGCCAGGCCAGAAGCCAACCCAGCGACGGCGCCAGCGCGGCGCCCACGGAAGCGATCACATACAGCACCAGCGAGACGAGAATGACGGGACGGCGGCCGAACGAGTCGGACAGGGTGCCGTAAAACAGCATCATGAAGGCGAACGTGAACAGGAAAAAGCTCAGGGTTTGCTGCACCAGCAGGGGGCTGGCATTGAAATCATGCGCGATGGCGGGGAAAGACGGCAGATAGGTGTCAATTGCAAGCGGTCCGACCATCGCCAGGCCCGCCAAAATCCATGTTAATAATTTAGTCATGTTGAACAGTGTTTTTGTTAGTCCGTCATTTTACGCTAGTGACCGGAATCAGGTTTGGCGCCGGCCTTTTTGCCATCCATATGTGTTTTTCGTATATGGAATCTTGAAATTCTTCGTTTGCATCGCTTGCCGCCGCCGCTAAGCTGGGGCGACCCGGCTTGTTTGCCGTTTTCTGGAAGTGATACGCCATGCACAGTATTTATCCCGCGGCGCCCGCCGACGACACGGCCCAGTGGAACCTGGGGCCCGTGATCCAGGCCTTGCGCAGCTCGCGCGAAGACAAGCACAAAATCCGCCATAACGGCAGGGTGCGCGAACTGCCGTCGCGCGAAGCCCTTACCACCATCGTCAACGGCCTGTCGGCAGCCTTGTTCCCCACGCATTACGGGCGGCCCAACCTGACGGACGAAAGCATCGATTATTTTGTCGGCGACACCCTCAACACCACCCTGAACCGCCTCAGCGAGCAGGTGCGGCGCGGCTTGCTCTTTTCCGTGCCGGCCGGCGATGAAGGCGATGGCGCCAGCGACGATGCGGCCCTGGCGCAGCAGGCGCGCGACATCACGCGCGCCTTTGCCGCCAGCCTGCCCGATATCCGCGCGCTGCTGGTGTCGGACGTGCAGGCCGCCTACGCGGGCGACCCGGCCGCCACCTCGGTGGCCGAGATCATGCTGTGCTATCCGGGCACCATCGCCATCCTGTACCACCGCCTGGCGCACCGGCTGCATGCGCTCGGTGCGCCCTTCCTGGCGCGCCTGATCGCCGACATCGCGCACACCTTGACGGGCATCGACATCCACCCGGGCGCGCATATCGGCGCCTCCTTCTTTATCGACCACGGCACGGGTGTCGTGATCGGCGAGACGGCCATCATCGGCCAGCGCGTGCGCCTGTACCAGGCAGTCACCCTGGGCGCCAAGCGTTTTCCAGCCGATGCCAGCGGTGCGCTGATCAAGGGCACGCCGCGTCACCCCATCGTTGAGGACGACGTGGTCATTTACGCGGGCGCGACCGTATTGGGGCGCATCACCATCGGCGCGGGATCGACCATCGGGGGGAATGTGTGGCTGACACAGAGCGTGCCGCCAGAAAGCAATGTATCGCAGGCGCAGATGCGCAACGATTGAAGCGTGGCCGAGAAAACGTCCATGGCGGCGCTGCGCCTTGCCCTGAGCGTTTTTCGGGCACTCTTCGCGCCAGGAGAGGGTTCCTGGCTTTGTGATGACCTTACTTTACCGTCAGCGCTTCATAGCGCGCCACGGGCACGCCATCCTTCAGCAGCAGCAATTCCTGGTCGGCGTAGCGGTAGCCATTGACTTCGCCCAGGGTGGTCAGCAGCAGGCGTTCCAGCTCCATGTCCTGCGGCTGGCACATCATCATGGTGCCGGCCAGCTGTCCAAAGTTCAGGGTGCTGACGCCATCGCTGGTGTAGCCGCCCATCATCTGGTTGCAGCCGCTGTTGCCGCTGGCGCGGCCTTCAGCCAGCAGCAGGGTCACTTCGCGCTGCTCGGGCGCCTTGCGCACCACTTGCTTGCCCTTCAATTCCTTCAGCTTCCACTGCGTGCCCGTCAGCTTCGGTGCCGGCTTGGCGGGCGAGGTGGCGCCTGGCGCAGCGGCGGCAGCGTCGCTGCGCACCGGCGTTTGCGCGCAGCCGGCGGTGATGGCGACGATGGCGGCGAGGGGAATCAGGCTGGCGAGTTTGAACATGGCGGTTCCTTCTTTAAATGAATGGCGCCAGCGTAGCAGATCGGCGCTGCGCCAGCGTGCACGGTTGACAAGCGCATTGGCAAGTTCACTGCTGCTTTTCCTGTTCCAGCCGGGAGTCGAGCACGGTGCGCGCCGCCGCCACATAGGCGCGGCAGGCTTGCGGGTCGACAAAGGCGTCGCTGCCGGCCGTGGCGCTCGCCTCCAGCCGCTCCCACAACTGTGAAGCCTCCGGATGCGCGGAAATGAGCACGTCGCAAGGCATTTTTTCCAGGGTCTCGAAGCTGCGGCGCAAGTCCGCCACCGCATTCGGATACTCGCTGCTGTCGCTGAACTTGAAGCCGGGACGCGAGACGGCGTTGAGGCTGTCCGCGTAGACCATGTTCAGGCAGCGGGGGCCGTCGCACGATTGCCACGTCCAGCTCAAGCCTCCGGGCGTGTGGCCAGGCGTGGCGTGCGCCGTCAGGTTGACGGGACCGACGTTGAACTGGCCGCCGTCGCGCGCCAGGCGCATGTCCTTCACGGGCGGGTATTTGGGCAGCGCGTGGTATTGCGGGTCGTCCGGCCCCACTTCGCCCGACGCCAGGTCCAGCGCCGCCGACGGGCTGGCGGCCACCAGCGCATTGCTGCGCCGCTGCAGTTCGGCCAGGCCGCCCGCATGGTCGATATGGCCGTGCGAATTGAGGATCAGCTTGACGTCCTCGATGCGAAAACCCAGCGTGCCGATATTGGCGATGATCTTGGGCGCCGATTCCGGCAAGCCGCCGTCGATCAGCACGTGGCCCTGCGGCGACGTCACCAGCACGGAACTGAGGCCTTTGACGCCCACATAATAGGTATTGCCGAAGATGCGGAACGGCGCCTGGTCTGCATTCCAGGTGGCGCAGACTTCGCAGCCAGGCGTCGGCGGCGTGACTGGCGCCTGCGCCGATGCCAGGGAGCCATGGCCTGCCAGCAGCGCCAGTGTCAGCGCGCGCGTAAGAGTGGGGGGCATTGCGATCCTTATCCGTGGTGCCAGGGTGGCATATGCTGACATGGAACGGGGCTGGACGCAAACCCTAAGGGGCGGCGGACGGCGCGCCGGCGGCATCCTGCTGGTAGACCAGTTCGATCAGGGTATCGTCCGCATAGCGGGTGTCGCCGATGGGCGACAGGAAGGAGCGGCCTTCCTTTTCCACCTTCAGGGCGATGCGGCGCTCGCCATCGAGCAGGGTGGCGCTGGCGAGAGGCACATCGCTGCGGGTGCCCAACTTGAGCTGCTCGGCGGAGCACCAGTCGGTGGTGCGCAGCAGGGTGCCGACCAGGGTGCGTACCCAGAACGGTATCTCTTTCTTGGCGATGGCAATCGTCACCTGGCATTGCAGGCGCAGGTCGCCCAGGCGGCGCATGCCGGCCGGCACGCCGTCGCTGTGAATGGATGGCTGCCAGCGGTAATTGCCCTTTTTCTTGTTGGTGACCAGGTCCGCGTCCTCGCTGTCGGCCTGCGCGCTGCGCGGCAGCGTGAAACTGCCGTCGGCGGCCAGGGGCAGCGCAATCGACGTTTCGTTGCCGGCGATGCGCAAGGCCAGGTCCTGCATGGCGTCCGCCGGCGCGCGGCTGCCCGCGACCAGTTTGAAGCGCACTTCGCGCGCCCCGGGCGCCAGCGCATGGTATTCATCGAAGGCATCGAGGCCGGCCGCCATCACGCGGTACGATTTCAATTCCGGATTGCGGATGCTGTTGATGTGGATGGACTGGCCGGTCTCCGCCGGCACCGCGGCTGGCGCGTCAGCCTGCGTGCCGGCGTGCGCCGCGAGGTGGCCGAGGGCCAGGATGGCGAGGATGGGAAGGGAAGGAAGGTGCACGTCGCCGCCTGTATGTTTTCAACATGGCAAGCTAACATGAATGACAAGACTTGTCACTGGCGCCGCCGCGCAAGCCTCAGATCGCGTGCGCGGCGTGCAGTTCGCCGAGGATGGCCTCTTTTAATTGCGCCTGCGCCGCTGGTGTGCGCAGGCGGGGCCGGGGCGCGGCCACGTCGTATTGGGCGCGTGGCGGTCCGGCGCGCGTGTCGAGCATGACGATGCGGTCGCTCAGGTACAGCGCTTCATCGATATCGTGCGTCACCAGCAGGACGCTCAGGCCATGGCGCGCGGTGACGGCGGCCAGCAAGTCTTGCAGCTTCATGCGCGTAAAAGCATCGACGGCGGAAAATGGTTCGTCCAGCAGCAGGATGCGGGGCTGGCCAAACAGGCCGCGGGCAATCGCCGCGCGTTGCGCCTGGCCGCCCGACAACTGCTTGGGCAGGCTGTCCGCATGGCCCTGCAAGCCTACTTCCTCCAGCAATTGCGCGACCCTGGGATCGTCTTCGCCTTTGGGACCGAGGCCGAAGGCGATGTTTTGCGCCACTGTCAGCCAGGGAAACAGGCGCGGTTCCTGGAAGATCAGGCCGATGTCAGCATGCACTCCCGCCAGCAGCTTGCCGTCGAGGCGCACGGTGCCGCGAAAGTCCGTATCGAGACCGGCCACGATGGATAGCAGGCTGCTCTTGCCGCAGCCGCTGGCGCCGATCAGGCTGACGATCTCGCCCTGGCGCAGCTGCAATTGCAGGTTATGCAGCACGCGCCGCAGGCCATAGGCTTTGTCATGGATGGCAATGTCGAGTAGGGCAGTCATGCGTGGGGGCTTTCGTCAGGAAGTGGCATAGCTGTCGCGCCAGGCGAGCAAGCGGGTTTCCAGGCGCTGCATCAGGCTGTCGCTGGCCTTGCCCAGCACGGCCAGCAGCACGATGGCCGCGAGCACGATGTCGGCGCGGCTTGTTTCGCGCCCGTCGCTGAGCAGGTAGCCGAGGCCCTGGCTGGCGGCGATCAGTTCTGCCGCCACCATGAACATCCAGGCCAGGCTCAAACCGTTGCGCAAACCCGTGAAGATGGCTGGCAGCGCGGCCGGCAGCAGCACGCGCCGCGCCAGCGCGGGGCGGCTCAAACGGTATAAACGGGCCGCGTCGATCAGCTTGCGGTCCACGTCGCGGATGCCCGACGCCACGCCCATGTACACGGGGAAGAAGGCGCCGATGCCGATCAGGACCAGTTTAGGCGCTTCATCGATGCCTAGCCACAGCAGCAGCAAGGGCACCCAGGCCAGCGAGGGAATGGCGCGCAGGGCCTGGAACGTGGGATCGAGCAGCGCCTCCGCAGTGCGGTTCAAGCCCACCGCCGCACCGAGCACGATGGCCAGCAGTGCGCCGCCCGCAAAGCCGATGGCCACGCGCGCGGTGCTGGCCAGCGCATGGCCGGCCAGGCCCTGGTGCGCCAGTTCGGCGATGGTGGCGCCGATGTCGCTGGGCGCAGGCAGCAGGTTGGCGGGGATGGCGCCCGTGCGCACGCCCAGTTCCGCCGCCAGCAGCGCCAGTACGGGCAGCAGCAGGCCCAGCGCCGCGCGTGGCAAGGGCGGGCGAAAGAGTTTGGGCCGGACGCCCGTGTCGTGGGCCGGTGCCGGCGCGGCGAGCGTGTCTCTGGCCATGAGCGCCTACGCCTTGTTGATGAAGGGGGCGGCGAAGCGCGTGTCGACCAGGTCCGCGATGGCGCGGTTCACGTCGGCGCCGGGTTTGACCAGCGCTTCCTCGGCGAGGATGGGCGCGGCCACCAGCAGGGCTTTCACATGTTCGCTCGACGGCTGCGGATTGCTGAAGTCACTGCGCAGTTTCACCTGCAGCAGCGCCACCGGCAGGCTGACCTTGGCTTCTTCCGACAGGATTTTCGCTGCCTCTGCCGGATTTGCGCGTATCCAGGCGCGCGCCCGCTCGTAGGCCTGTATCACCTTGCCCACTTCGGCGGGGCGGCTGGCCAGGAAGTCCTCGCGCACGTTCAGGAAGCCGTAGGTGTTGAAGGCCACGTTGCGGTAGATCAGGCGCGACCCCGCTTCCAGTTCGCTGGCGGCCATGTGGGGATCGAGCCCGGCCCAGGCATCGACCTTGCCCTGCTCCAGCGCCGCGCGGCCATCGGCATGCTGCAGGCTGACGTGTTCGATGTCGCCGCGCTTGAGGCCCGCCGTCTTCAATGCGCGCAGCAAGAACAGATACGGGTCGGTGCCCTTGGTGGCGGCCACCTTCTTGCCCTTCAAGTCGGCGAGACTGCGGATGGGGCTATCCTTGCGCACCACCAGCGCCGTCCATTCGGGACGCGAAAAAATATACGGCGCGCGGATAGGGTTGCCATTGGCGCGCGCCAGCAGGGCGGCCAGGCCCGCGCTCGAACCGATGTCGATGCTGTTGGCGTTCAGGTATTCGAGTGCGCGGTTGCTGCCCGCGCTGAGCACCCACTTGATGCTGGTGCCGTCCGGCTTGAACGCGTCTTCCAGCCAGCCGAAGCGGCGCAGCACCAGGCTGGTGGGCGAATAATAGGCGTAGTCGAGGCGCAGCTCCTTCAGGGGCGCTTGCGTGGCTGCGCGGGCGAGGCCGGGCAAGGCGGCGATGGTGGCGCCGCTGGCGGCCAGTTGCAAGATGGTTCTGCGTTTCATGGTGTCCTTGAGTGGGAAATCTGATGCGTCAGGCCGCTGCCAGGGCGGCGTCGGCGGGGGCGATGCTGACCTGGCGGCCCGCGTGATCGGCGGGCAGGCGCGGGCCCTGGCCGAAGACCTTGTGGCGCAAGCTGCCTTCCTCGTAATGGGTGCGGTAGCGGCCGCGCCGCTGCAGTTCCGGCACGATGTATTGCACCACGTCGGCCATGCTGTCGTGGGCCACGGCGAAGGCCAGATTGAAACCGTCGATGCCCGTTTCATCGAGCCAGCTTTCCAGCTGGTCTGCCACCTGGCGCGCGTCGCCGACCATGACTGGGCCGCGTCCGCCCAGGCCGATGTATTCGGCCGCTTCGCGCACCGTCCAGCGGCGGTCCGGGTCGGCCTGGCTGAACGAGGCCAGCGCCGAGCGGCCGGCCGGTGAATCGATGTACTCGATGGTGGCGTCAAGCGGGTAGCGGCTGAAATCGACGCCCGTCCAGCCGGACAGCAGGACGAGGGCCGCCTCGATATTCACGTGGCGCAGGTAATCGGCATGCTTGGCGCGCGCTTCTTCCTCCGTGGCGCCCGTGATGACCAGCGCCTGCGCGTAGATCAGCAATGCGTCGCCATCGCGCCCGCTTTGCCGCACGGCGGCGCGCAAGTCGTCCGCGTAACGCTTGACGACTGTCTTGCTGGGGCCACTGACAAAGGTGGCTTCCGCATGGCGCGCCGCGAAGCGCGTGCCGCGCGGCGAGGTGCCCGCCTGGAACAGCAGCGGCGTGCGCTGCGGCGACGGCTCGCACAAATGGATGCCGGGCACCTGGTAGTGGCGCCCGGCATGGTTGATCGGATGCACGCGGGCCGGATCGGCATAGATGCCGCGCGCCTTGTCGTTGACGACGGCGTCGTCGTCCCAGCTTTTTTCCCACAGCTTGTAGACGACGTCCAGGTATTCGTCGGCCAGGTCGTAGCGTTCGTCGTGCCCCAGTTGCTGGTTCAAGCCCAGGTTGCGCGCCGCGCTATCGAGATAGCCGGTGACGATATTCCAGCCGATGCGCCCTTTCGTCAGGTGATCGAGGGTGGAGATGCGGCGCGCGAACGTGTACGGGTGCTCGTAGGTGAGGGCGCAGGTGACGCCAAAGCCAAGGTGCGTGGTGGCCTGCGCCATGATGGGCACGAGCGCCAGCGGGTCGTTCAGCGGCACCTGCACGCCGTGTTCCAGGGCCGCATCGAGGCTGCCCCGGTACACGTCATACACGCCCAGCACGTCGGCGAGGAAAACCGCGTCGAACAGGCCCGCTTCCAGCAGTTGCGCCAGTTCGGTCCAGTGTTCGGGATCGGTATAGCGGTGGCTGCGGTCGCGCGCATGCGTCCACAGCCCCGGCGACTGGTGGCCGACGGTATTCATCTGGAAGGCGTTGAAGCGTATCGACTTGGCCATGGCTTATTTGGCCGCCGTCTGCAAGGCTTGCTGGTAATCGGGTTTCGAGTAGCCGGCAAAGTGCTTGTTCGTGATGTCGAGGAATTCGCGCGAGCGGTAGGCGGCCGCAAGGTCTTTCGCAAACTGCTTGTCCTTGTCCGCCGTGCGGATGGCCACCAGGTTGATGTAGTTGGGCGAGATTTTCTCGGCCACCAGCGCATCCGTCAGCTTCAGCCCGGACGCCAGCGCGTAATTGCCGTTGATGAAGGAGTAATCGGTGTCGCCCAGCGAGCGTGGCAGTTGCGCCGCTTCCAGCGGCAGCAGCTTGATTTTCTTGGTGTTGACGGCGATATCCTTTTCCGACGCGCGCACGGGGTCGAAGCTGGGGCGCAGCTTGATCCACCCCAGCTGGTCGAGCAGCACCAGCGTGCGCGCCTGGTTGGTCGGATCGTTCGGCAAGCCCACCGTCGTGCCTTCCTTCACGTCGTCCAGGGTCTTGTGCTTCTTGCTGTAGATGGCGATCGGCGCCGTGGGGATCGTGATCAGGTCCGTCAGCGCCAGTTTGTGTTCCAGCGCGAATTTCTTCAGGTAGACGATGTGCTGGAAGACGTTGGCGTCCAGCGAACCCTCGGCCAGCGCGAAGTTCGGCTGGATGTAGTCGTTGAATTCCACCAGCTTGACCTTGTAGCCCTGCTTTTCCAGGATGGGCTTGATGCCCAGCTTGATCTGGTCTGCGTACGGCCCGGCGCTGGTGCCGATGGTGATGTCCTTCGGGTCCTTGGCGTGGGCGAAGGTGGCCGTCAAGGCCAGGGTCAGGGCGCTGAGGAGGAGGATGCTGCGGCGGGCGATGGTCATGGTGGCTCCTTGGTGGGTGAATCAGGAATACGCGGTTGGTTCGGGCACCGTGCCGGTCAAGGCAAAGCGTCCCAGGTCGCGCAGCTTGTAGTCGATGGGGTCGTGCAGGGTATGCACGCGCACGTTGCGCCAGTAGCGGTCGAAGCCGTATTGGGCCGAGGTGGAGCGGGCGCCCGTCAGTTCGAACATCTGGCTGCTGATTTCCAGTCCCGCCTGGTGCGCCAGGCACTTGGCTTCGGCCACGGCGACGGCCAGCAAGCCCCGTTCGCGCGCCGTCACCAGCGCGCCCTTGCGGAACACTTTTTCCAGTTCCTGCGCCGCCGCGTCGGCCAGCACCTGCGCGGGGCGCAGCAAGAGCCACAGCTGGCCATAGCGGTGCTGTACCAGGGGGTCGTCCGTTGCCTTGGCCACGCCCGAGGCAAACCAGGCTTTCGCCTGTTCGTCCGTGTAGCGGCGCGCCGCCTCGAATGCGCCTTCGGCGATGCCAAGGTACAGGTTGGCCATGATCAGCTGCGCGATCTGCGAGCGCACGGTGGCTTGCGGCGTGGCGGCCTGCGCGGGCGCCTGCAGCACCAGCTCGCGCGGCAGGGCCACTGCCTGGAAATGCACATTGCCGCTGTCCGTCTGGCGTTGGCCGAAGGCGTCCCAGTCCGCCTGCACGGTCACGCCATCCTGGCGCGTGGGCAGGGCGGCGATCAGCGCCGTCTGCGTGGGCGCGTGCCAGGCCGAGACGGTCAGCCAGTCCGAGCCCACGGAACCGGAAGAAAAGCTCTTGATGCCGTCAAGGGTGAAACCGTCGTCGCTGTCGGTCGCGGTGACCCGTTTGTCGAGGGGATTCAAGGCATTGCCCCAGAACAGGCGCTCGTCGACGGTCAAGGTGAGCAGGCGGCGCTGCTGCTGCGCGCTGCCATACAGCTGCAGGCCGGCCAACTGCAAATGGTGGAAGCCGAAGACATGCGCCAGCGCGCTGTCGGCCCGCGCCAGGATGCGGATTACCTGGTACACGAGGGGCCAGGACGCGCCCTGGCCGCCGAATTCCACGGGGATCGACAAAGTCAGCAGACCCGACTCGCGCAGCCATTCGCGTTCCTGCGCCGCGTGCCCGCCAGCCTGGTCGCGGGCATTGGCCGTTTCGGCCAGGCGCGCGGCCAGCTTTGTTGCGATGCGGATGGCGTCCTGCAGGGGGTCCGGCACAGGCGGCTGGGGACGGGCGGCATGGAGAAAAACGCTAGACATGGGTGACATTCCAGAAAGACGATGACGCCGATATTGCACCGCCAGGCGTGCGCCGTACACGAAGAAAACCGCGCATGCATATGCGAAAAAAGCCGCGCGGAAGCCGGCGCCTCCGCTTGCGGGGCGTCAGGCCCGAATAGTCGAAAAACGCATATCGAAGCGCGAAAGCATTCGTTTTGCCGGACTGCTGATGGCGATAGGCTGCAAGCATCCGAGCAACTCCAATCCGACAACCTACAGGGACGGGCATCACATGAGCATCTTGTTATTGGGCGGTAGCCCGCAACTCCCCTCGAGTTCCAGCCGCCTGCTGCTGCATATCGGCGAACAGCTGGCGCTGCAGGGCCACAGCTACGTCAAGCTGCATGTACGCGACCTGCCGGCGCGCGCCTTGCTGCTGGCTGACTACGACGATGCGGCGATTGCCCGCGCCGTGCGCGCCGTGGCCGACGCCGACGCCATCGTGATTGCCACGCCCATCTACAAGGCGTCGTATACAGGGTTGCTGAAAGCCTTCCTCGACCTGCTGCCGCAAGATGGCCTGGCCGGCAAGCTGGTGCTGCCGCTGGCCACGGGCGGCGGCCATGCCCACACCCTGGCGCTCGACTACGCGCTGCGTCCCGTGCTGCATGCGCTGGGCGCCAAGCAAGTCTTCACCAGCATCTACGCGAATGCGCAGCAGCTGGCGTGGCACGAAGAACGGGGCCTGAGCCTGGATGCGCCGATTGCCGAACGCGTGCAGGCGGGCATCGAGGAACTCTCCACCGGCCTGTTCGTGCTGCAGGGGCAGCGCCCGCCCGCGCCCGCCGATATTTCTGTCCCCGTGCGTTCGCTGCAAGACCAGCCTTACGCGCCCCAGTATCAAGCCGCCTGATTATTCACCGACCAAGGAACTGCCATGACACACCGCCACGCACAACGACTCTCGCGCCGTACCACCCTGGGTTTGCTGTTTTCTGCCGTCGCCGGCGTGATGGCGGCCGGCATGCCGGTCGCGGCGCAGGCGCAAGCCAAGGGGGAAGTGCAAGCCAAGGGCGAGGTGCGCATCGGCTACCAGAAATACGGCACATTGACCTTGCTCAAGGGGCGCGGCACCCTGGAAAAACGCCTGGCCGAGCAGGGCGTGGGTGTGAAGTGGACGGAGTTCCCGGCCGGTCCCGTGCTGCTGGAAGGCCTGAACGTGGGCAGCATCGATTTCGGCACGGTGGGTGAGGCGCCGCCGATCTTTGCCCAGGCGGCCGGCGCCAACCTGGTGTACGTCGGCAATGAGCCGGCGTCGCCCGCCAGCGAAGCCATCGTCGTGCCCAAGGGTTCCGGCCTGCGCACGCTGGCTGACTTGAAGGGCAAGAAAATCGCCCTGAACAAGGGCTCGAACGTGCATTACCTGTTATTGAAGGCGTTGGAAAAGGCCGGCGTCGCCTACGCCGACATCCAGCCCGTATTCCTGCCGCCGGCCGATGCGCGCGCCGCCTTCGAACGAGGCAGCGTGGATGCCTGGGCCATCTGGGATCCGTTCCTGGCGGCCGCCGAAAAGCAGCTGGGCGCCCGCGTGCTGGCCGATGGCAAGGGCCTGGTGGCGAACTACCAGTTCTATCTCGCCTCGCGCACGTATGCCGAGAAAAACCCGGAAATCCTGCGCATCGTGCTCGATGAAGTGGCCAAGGTCGATGACTGGGGCCGCAACAACCCGGAAGAAGTGGCGACGATTTTGTCGGCGCAGACGGGGCTGGGCAAGGATGTCGTGGCGCTGGCCGCCTCGCGCTATGCGTATGGCGTCAAACCCGTGTCGGTCGACGTCATCGCGTCGCAGCAAAGGGTGGCCGATGCGTTTTCCAGCCTGAAGCTGATACCGAAACCGATCGTCGTCAAGGACGCGCTGCTGCCGGCGCGCCAGCTGGCCACCAGCACAAAATAAACAAGCAAAGGAAAGCGCACCATGTCATTGAATGTCTTCTGGTTCATCCCTACCCACGGCGATAGCCGCTACCTGGGCACGTCGCAGGGCGCGCGCCCCGTCGATGCCGATTACCTGCGCCAGGTGGCCGTGGCCGCCGATACCCTGGGCTACGACGGCGTGCTGCTGCCGACGGGCCGCTCCTGCGAAGATGCGTGGGTGGTGGCCTCGTCCCTGATCAGCGTGACGCAAAAGCTGAAATTCCTCGTGGCCATCCGCCCCGGCCTGTCCACGCCGGGCCTGGCCGTGCGCATGGCCTCCACCTTCGACCGCCTGTCGAACGGGCGCCTGCTCATCAACGTCGTCACGGGCGGCGACCAGGGAGAACTGGAAGCGGACGGTCTGTTTGCCGACCATGCCAAGCGCTATGAAATCTCCGATGAATTCATCAAGGTGTGGCGCGCCACCCTGGCGGGCGAGGGCGGCGCGGCCGGCTATGATTTCGAGGGCAAGCATATCCAGGTGAAGGGCGCGAAAACCCTGTATCCGCCCGTGCAGAAACCATATCCGCCGCTGTACTTCGGCGGCTCGTCGGAGCCCGCGCATGAACTGGCGGCCGAGCAGATGGACGTGTACCTGACGTGGGGCGAGCCGCCTGCCGCGGTTGCCGAGAAAATCGCGGACATCCGCGCGCGCGCCGCCAAGCGGGGACGCACGGTGCGCTTCGGCATCCGCCTGCACGTGATCGTGCGCGAAACCAACGAGGCGGCCTGGCGCGCGGCCGATGAACTGATCAGCCACCTGGACGACGACATCATTGCCAAGGCGCAGGCGGCGTTCGGCAAGATGGATTCCGTGGGCCAGCAAAGGATGGCGGCCCTGCATGGCGGGCGGCGCGACAAGCTCGAAGTGTCGCCGAATCTGTGGGCCGGCGTGGGCCTGGTGCGCGGCGGCGCGGGCACGGCCTTGGTGGGCGATGGCCCGACGGTGGTGGCGCGCATGCAGGAATACGCGGACCTGGGCATCGACACCTTCATTTTCTCCGGCTACCCGCACCTGGAAGAGTCGTACCGCTTCGCCGAACTGGTATTCCCGTTGCTGGGCAAGGGCAAGGCTGTGGGTGAGCAGTCACTGACGGGACCGTTCGGCGAAGTCATGGCCAGCAATATCGTGCCGGCCGCGCCGCAGAAAAAGGCGGCCTGAGATGGCGACGGCCACCGTCAAAGGTCTGCCCGGCACGCCGTGGCGCAATGCGCTGGCGCCGTGGGCCTTGCCCGTGGCGCTGCTGCTGGCCTGGCAACTGGCGGCGCAGTGGGGCTGGCTGTCGAGCCGCATCTTGCCCGAGCCGTGGGCCGTGGCGAAAGCCTTCTGGCACCTGGCCGTGTCGGGCGAATTGTGGCTGCACCTGAAAACGAGCTTGTGGCGCGCCACGGTCGGTTTTACCGTCGGCGCGGGACTGGGCTTGCTGCTGGGACTCTTGACGGGCAGCTTCCGCCACGCGGAAACCCTGCTCGACACGACCCTGCAAATGGTGCGCAACATCCCGGCCCTGGCCCTGATCCCGCTGGTGATCCTGTGGTTCGGCATCGACGAGACGGCGAAACTGTTCCTGCTGGCCGTCGGCGTCTTCTTTCCCGTCTACCTGAACACCTTCCACGGCATCCGCTCGGCGGACCAGGGTCTGATCGAAATGGCGAAAAGCTATGGCCTGTCGGGCTGGCCCCTGTACCGCGACGTGATCCTGCCGGCCGCCATGCCGTCGATCCTGGTCGGCGTGCGTTTTTCGCTGGGACTCGTGTGGGTGCTGCTGATCGTCGCCGAAACCATCTCGGCGCAGGCCGGCATCGGCTACATGACCATGAACGCCCGCGAATTCCTGCAAACGGACGTGGTGCTGGTGGGGATACTGCTGTATGCCTTGCTGGGCAAGCTGGCCGATTTGTTCTCGCGCCGGCTGGAACGCCACTGCCTGCGCTGGAACCCCGCTTACCGCTAATGACGAAAGAAGACACCATGCTGCTTGCCCCCATCCAGATCGAAACGGATTTCCTGTCGCACTTCGTGCAGTACGACCCGGCCAGCGCGCCGCCGCAGGCCAGGGCCGCCCCGCAGGCCCCTCTGGCGCGCCGCGGCGTGCCGCTGGCCTTGACGCAATTGAGCAAGGCCTATGGCGAACGTCCGGTCCTGAAAAACGTCGACCTGCAGCTGGAAGCGGGCGAATTTGTCGCCATCGTGGGACGCAGCGGCTGCGGCAAGAGCACCTTGCTGCGCTCGATCGCGGGCCTGGAAAGCGTCGATGAAGGCCAAATCGCCATCGGCAGCGGCGTGGGCGCGCCCGATATCCGCATCATGTTCCAGGAATCGCGGCTGCTGCCGTGGAAGACGGTGCTCGACAACGTGGCCCTGGGCCTGCCCCGTTCCGTCGGCGCGGCGGCCGCCTCGCTGTGGACGGTGGGCCTAGCCGAGCGGGCGGACGATTGGCCGTCAGCGCTGTCGGGCGGGCAGAAACAGCGCGTGGCGCTGGCGCGCGCGC
This sequence comes from Janthinobacterium sp. SUN033, assembly GCF_030397595.1. NCBI lineage: Bacteria > Pseudomonadati > Pseudomonadota > Betaproteobacteria > Burkholderiales > Oxalobacteraceae > Janthinobacterium > Janthinobacterium sp. SUN033. The sequence goes on along the minus strand of NZ_JAPQNV010000003.1, from coordinate 185,456 downwards.
TCGTGCACGAGCCGCAACTGCTGCTGCTCGACGAACCTCTGGGCGCGCTCGACGCCCTGACGCGCATCGAGATGCAGCAGCTGATCGAGTCGCTGTGGCTGGCGCGCGGTTTCACGGCCGTGCTGGTGACGCATGACGTGGCCGAAGCCGTGGCCCTGGCCGACCGGGTGCTGCTGATCGAGGATGGACAGGTCACCATGGACGTGCCGGTGGACTTGCCGCGCCCGCGCCAGCGCGGCCATGCGGCGTTCGCCGCGCTGGAGCAGGCTATCTTGTCGCGCGTGCTGCAACCGCAGGGTCAGATAACTGCGCCAGCACGATGAAGCCGTCGCTGTCGAGCGTCGCGACGATGGCTTCATAATTGTCGATGGCCGGGTGGCGCGTGGCCAGCGGGTGCGCATGCGTGGCGGTGACGACGATGACCTTTGCTCCAGCCGCTTCTCCCGCCTCGATACCGACGGAGGCATCTTCGAACACCAGGCAATCGGAGGGCGCCACGCCCAGTTTTTCCGCCGCCAGCAAATAGCAATCGGGCCGGGGTTTGCCCGCCTTGACGTCTTCCGCCGTCACCATGATGGCCGGTATCGGCATGCCGGCCGCCTTCAGGCGGGCCGTGGCCAGCGCGCGCGGCGCCGACGTGACGATGGCCCATTGCGCGGGCGGCAGCGATTGCAAAAAGCGCAGCGCGCCCGCGATTTCAATAATTCCTTCCACATCGATGATTTCGGCGTCCGTGATGCCCTGCGATTCGCGCTGCGCGTCGACGCCGGGCAAGCGCAGTTTGGCGATGGTGTCGACCGAGCGCGCGCCGTGGATCGTGGGCAGGAAGGCTGCCACGTCGAGGCCCTGGCGCTGCGCCCAGGTGCCCCAGATGCGTTCGGCGGCGGCGATGGAATTGATGACGGTGCCGTCCATGTCGAACAGAAAAGCCCGGTAGCGGCCGGCGGCCGATGGTGTCGGGGATGAAGACGGCGAGGGCAGTGCGGACATGGCTTCCTTCCGGATGATGGGCTGGAAGCCATTGTAACGGCAGTCGATTTTTATTTCACAGGTAGACCGATTCAAACCTGGCCACGGGCGCGCCATCCTTGAGCAGGATCAGGTACTCGCCATCGAAACGGTAACCCGTCACGCTGTTCAAGTTGGCCAGCACGGCGCTTTCCAGCTGCATCAGGGGCGGCGGGCAGGCCATGCGCGTGCCGGCCAGCTGCGTGAAGCGCAGGGCCGTGCCGGCCAGCGTGTAGCCGCCCATGACCTGGTTGCAGCCCGTGAAACCATGGACCTTGCCATCGTCGGTGAGGGTGATGCGCACTTCGCGTTCCTGCTGCGGCGCCATCGTCACCGGGGCGCCATCGAGTTCCGTCAGCTTCCAGTAGGTATTCGTCAGGCTGTAGCTGGGCGTCAGGCCGGTGTCCGGCTTGACGCTGTCGGACGTGGCGGCGCAGCCGCCGGCCATGGCGATGGCGGCGGCGAGGGACAGGTATGTGAGGCGATGCAGCATGGCGAGCTCCAGTATCAAGGTGTATAGCCGCAAGATTAGCAGTTTTCCCGTATCTGCTGGCGTACCGCAGCGGCGAATGTTTTCATTTTGCCAGTACTGGCATTACACTCATGCTTTCTGCTGTTTCAACCTTGATCGGGAGCCGGGCCGATGCTGCAAGCGCAAGCGCTGGATAATCGACTGGTCGCCACCAGTGCCGACGACGTGCTGGTCGACCGCATCGTGCCCGGCGCGCCGCTGGTGATCGCCTTTGGCTTTGTCTCGTGGACAACGCGTCCCGCCTTCGATTTTTACGGGCGCCTGCGCAAGCTGGAACAGGCCAGCGGCCAGCACCTGAACAAGATCCTCGTGCGCGATTCGGGCAACGCCTGGTACCACCGGCGCATCGCTGGGCTGGGCAATCACGTGGATGAAACGGCGCAAGCCCTGCGCGAGCTGGTGCGCCGCATCGCGCCCGGCCAGGTCAGCACCGTCGGCCAGTCCATGGGCGCGTACGCGGCCGTCATGTATGGCTTGCTGCTCGAGGCGCAGCACATCGTCGCCTTCGGACCCTTGTCTTTTCTGGACGTGCAGCAGGCGCGCCTGTACCACGAGCTGCGCTGGCTGCCCGTGATGGAGTCGCTGGCGCAAGACCCGCCGCCGTCTGGCTACTATGACCTGGCCGCCCTGTGCCGCGCCAGGGCGACGGCCGATACGCAGCTGCACCTGGTGTTCGGCACGCGGCCTGACGTCGCCAATGCGGGCGCCAGTGCCAGCGAATCGGTGAACCTCGACGCCATGCACGCGCAGCGCCTGGCCGCCTTCGGCCGCTGCACCCTGCACCCGTATCCCCAGTCGGGCCATGCGGTGGTGCAGCACCTGATCGACACGAAGCGCATCAACGGTTTGCTGGCCAGCTGCATACTCGGTCTCACGCTGGAAGAAGAACCCATGCCGGAGATCGGCGCTGCCTGGCATGACTGGGTGGTGGAAAACCTGCGTTTGGGCTGCGCCGGCGAGCAGCTGGTGGCGGTGCTGCAGCAGCATGGCTTTTCGCTGGCCAGCAGCATGGCCGCCGTGGATGCGGCCCGCGTCAAGGCCCTATGACGCCGCAGTTCGAACTCGACACCCTGAAAATCCGCATCGCCGCGCCTGAACTGGCGGCGCTCGACTTGCGCGTGCGGGTGCAGCGCGCGCTGCGCCAGTTGATACTCGACGGCGTACTGGCGCCCGGCCTGCGCCTGCCGGCCACGCGCGCGCTGGCGCAGTCGCTGGGCGTGTCGCGCGAGACGGTGGAAATGGCGTATGCGCAGCTGCGCCTCGATGGCTATGTGCGGCGGCAGGCGGGATCGGGCAGTTTTGTCTCGCCGACGATAGGCGCGAGCTTGCTGGGCAAGCCTGCGACTGCGTTGCCGCCCTTGTCCGCGCTGCCGGCGGCCCTCAGCGCGCGCGGCGCGCAGATTTTCGCCAGCGGCGGCGTGGCCGACCAGCAGAGCGTGAAGGCCTTCGCCACGGGCTTGCCGGAAACGCGGGCCTTTCCGCTCGACGTGTGGGAGCGCTTGCGGCGCCAGGCCGCCGGCGAACACAGTGCCGGCGTGCTGCTGCACGGCGACCCGCAAGGGGCCGGGCCTTTGCGCCAGGCCATCGCCGACTATGTGAACCTGGAGCGGGGTGCGCGGGCCACGGCGGACCAGGTGCTGGTGCTGAGCAGCACGCGCCAGGCCCTGTACCTGTGCGCGCAAGTGCTGGCCGACGCGCACGGCCCCATCCTGATGGAAGACCCCGGCTATTTCGGCGCGCGCAAGGCGTTTGAGATGGCGCAATTGCGGGTCGTGCCCGTGCCTGTCGATGCGCATGGCTTGTCCATCGAGCACCTGCGCGCGGACCGCAGCGGGGCCAACACGATTTACGTCACGCCGTCGCATCAATACCCGACGGGCGCCACCCTGGCGCTTGAGCGCCGCCTGACCCTGACTGCCTGGGCCGCCGAGCGCCAGGGCTGGATCATCGAGGATGATTACGACAGCCAGTTTCACTACGCGGGCTTGCCGACGGCTTGCGTGCAGGGGCTCGATACGCAGCAGCGCACGATTTACCTGGGCACCTTTGCCAAATCGCTGTATCCGGGGCTGCGCCTCGGCTACATGGTGCTGCCGCCCGCGCTGGTCAAGCCGATGACGTATGCGCGCAGCATCCTCGACGGGCATACGCCGCAGCTGGACCAGCTGACGCTGGCCCGTTTCATCGCCGATGGCCATTTCGCGGCCCATGTGCGCGCCATGCGCAAGGTCTACGCCGTGCGCCGCGATGCGATGGCGCAGGCCGTGCAGCGGCACTTGCCGCACGTGGTGACGGCGCAGCTGCCGCCGGGCGGCTTGCAGATGCCGTGTCTGCTGCACGGGGGCAGGGACGAGCTGGAAACGATACGCCTGGCGGCGCAGGCGGGCATCGTGCTGCCGGGCCTGAGCCGGCTGTACGCGAGGCCGCCGGAGCGGGGCGGCTGGCTGCTGGGCTTTGCCGCGCTCACGCCGCACGAGATCGACAGCGGCATCGTCCGCCTGGCTCGCGCGCTGGGGTGAGCGCTCAAGTGGTCTGCTATGCATGCGCAAAGTGGCCTGCCTGAGCAGTCCATGCGGCCGTTAAGATGCCCCTTTTGAACCTCAGGCAAGGGCACACGCATGCAGACCAGTTCCACATCATCGGCGTCGATCGACAACACGACACGGGCGCGCTGGCGCGACCTGGCGTCCCCCGCCATGGCGGCCTTCATCTCCGTCCTCGTCAACTATGGCGGCACCTTCGTGCTGGTGTTCCAGGCGGCCCAGCTGGCCCAGCTGAGCGCCGCGCAGACGGCGTCCTGGGTCTGGTCGCTGAGCATCGGCGTGGGCGTGACGGGTATCTGGCTCAGCTACCGTTACCGCGCACCCATCATCACGGCCTGGTCCACGCCCGGCGTGGCCTTCCTGGCCACCGTCATGCCGCATACGCCATATGCCGAGGTGATCGGCGCCTATATCGTGTCCGCCATCGCCTTCATCTTGCTGGGCATGTCCGGCGCCTTCGAGCGCCTGGTGCGCCTGATACCGGGCGGCATCGCCGCCGGCTTGCTGGCCGGAATCCTGCTGCAATTCGGCGTGAACGCGTTCGGCGGCGCCAGCGCCGATCCGCTGCTGGTGGTGGTATTGCTGCTGTCGTACGCCGTGCTGCGCCGTTTCACGGCGCGCTTTGCCGTGGTGGGCATCATGCTGATCGGCCTGGCCCTGCTGCTGGCGCAGGGGCGCATCGATACGCAAGGCATCGCACTGGCCCTGGCCGCGCCCGTGTTCGAGATGCCGCGCTTTTCCGTGGCGTCTCTGCTGGGCGTGGCGCTGCCCCTGTTCCTGATCACCCTGACGGGGCAATACATGCCCGGCATGCTGGTGTTGCGCAATGACGGCTACCAGGTCAGCGCCAATCCCATTTTGACGGTGACGGGCCTGGGTTCGCTGCTCATGGCGCCATTCGGCGCGCACGCCTTCAATGTGGCCGCCATCACGGCCGCCATCTGCACGGGCAAGGATGCGCATGCGGACCCGTCGAAGCGCTATGTCGCGGGCCTGGCGTGCGGCGTGCTGTACATTCTGGTGGGCATCTTCGGCGTCACCCTGGCCAGCCTGTTCATGGTCTTGCCGCGCCCCTTCATCACGGCGCTGGCGGGCCTGGCCTTGCTGGGCGCCATCGGCAACAGCCTGGCGCAGGCGATGGCGGACGTGCGCATGCGCGAAACGGCGCTGATCACCTTCCTGGCCACGGCCGCGAACGTGACCCTGCTGGGCGTGGGCGGCGCCCTGTGGGGACTGGCGGCCGGGCTGGCGGCGCATGGGCTGATGCATGGCTGGCGCAAGGCGGCATGACGGCGGCATCGCCGGACAGCTTGCCCATGTTGCCGGCCGCCGCATACAATTGCTGCGCCCGTGCCCGTTGGCACCACTGAACGATTGAACGATGCCCGAGATCACTTCCCTGGCGCAGTATCTGCTGGCGATCACGCCCGCCTTCCTCGTCTGCGCCGCCTTGCTGCTGGCCGTTCCCCGGACGGTGCCGCTGCTGCGCGTGCTCGTGCACATGCTGTTTTTCGTGCTGGCGCGCGACGCGATGACGGCGCATGGCTATTGGCAAGTGGCGGCGGGCGGCTTGCGTTTCACGGCGCCGCCGCCGGTCTTGCTGGCGCTGGGGGCCATGTCGCTGGCCCTGGTGGCGAGTACTTGCTGGCTGGAAAGCGAGGCGCGCCGCCAGATCCGCTGGCTGGGCATGCGGCCGGTCCTGTCCGTGTTGCTGGGCGTGGCGGGCGCGTGCGTGATCATCGCCTTGGCGACGGGCTTGAAAGCCCTGTCCGGCTTGCCGTCCCTGGCGCCCGTTGCGCCATCCGCGCTGCCCTTGCTGCTGGGCTTTGCGCTGGCGGCCAACTGTTATGAGGAATTGCTGTTTCGCGGCTTGCTGCAGCAGCAATTGCGCGCCTGGCTGCCGGCCTGGCGCGCGGCGCTGGTGTCGGGCCTGCTGTTTGGCCTGTGCCACGCCTTTCTCGCCACCACCGTCACGCAGGTGGGCGCGCCCATCCTCGTGTTCACCGTGATCGAAGGCGTGGTGGCGGGGCTGGTATATTGCCGTGCCGGCTTGCTCGGCGCATCCCTCGCGCATGGGCTGGCGATTTTTGCGCTGGCCGCCGGCTGGGTGTGAAATCTGTTGTTTAATGTTAAAGAAACGAGAAGACAATGCCTGTAAGCTCTTACCTGAATACCCGTCCCGTGCTGGGCGAGCGCGTCTACCTGCATGACACGGCGCAAGTGATTGGCGACGTGCAGATCGGCGACGACTGTTCCATCTGGTGCAACAGCGTGCTGCGCGGCGACGTCAACCGCATCGTCATCGGCGAAGGCAGCAATATCCAGGACTTTTCCATGGGCCACGTGTCGCACAGGAATGCGGCCAAGCCCGACGGTTCACCGTTGACCATCGGCAAGTACGTCACCATCGGCCATTCCGTGATCTTGCACGGCTGCACCATCGGCGACGAGTGCCTGATCGGCATGGGCAGCATCGTCATGGATGACGTGGTGGTGGACAAACACGTGATGCTGGGCGCGGGCAGCCTGGTGTCGCCGGGCAAGGTGCTGGAAAGCGGCCATTTGTACGTGGGCCGTCCCGCCGCCAAGGTGCGCGCACTGACCGAGGCCGAGATCGCCTACCTGCGCTATTCGGCCGAGCACTACGTGCGCGTGAAGAACAATTACCTGGCCGGCGAGCCGGGCTGATGCGTCAGGCTGGCGCCGTGGCCAGCGCATTGATGCGCGCCGCCATGGCGCGCGCGTCAGGCACGCCGAGTACCAGGCGCGCCCACTTTTCGCCCTGCAATTCGATGACCAGTGGCTGCGTGCCGCGCGTCATGAAGACAAACTGGCGGTCGCCACCCTTGTGGTAGGTGCCCGCCGAAATGACGCCAGGCAGGTTGGTGCCCGGGGCGCGCAAGCCCAGGGCCGTGCCGCGAAAGCCGTCATCGTCGGTGGCGCCACGCACATGCTGCAGGGGAATACGCAGGTTGCCGTGAAAGGAGGCCAGCTTTTCCCACAGGGCCAGGCGGATGGTCAGTGCATCGTCGTTCAATTCGAGGACAGGCATGGTGTCTCCTTTGGTGATTGATCCAGATGGCTTAACAGGCGTTCGCCCAGCAGGCGGGCCGTCCCGGCGCCCGTGTCCTGCACGGCGGCGCGGCACAGCACCGTGATGGCGGCGTCGGAGGGCGCCAGTTCCTTCAAGGCGATGATCAGCAAATCGACCGCTTCTTCCCGCGCCGGCCAGCCAGGCTGCAGCGCCTGCGCCAGCACGCGCTCGAACAGATGGCGCTTGGAGCCGAATGCCTTGTACAGGCTGCCGCGCAGCAAACCGGTCGCCTTGACCAGGTCATCGATCGATGCGGCGTTGTAGCCCAGGCTGCCAAAGACGGCGGCAGCCTGGCTGATGACGGTCGTTTCGTCGAAGTTGCGCGGTCTGGCCATGGTACGTAAGCAATGCGTGCGGCGGGGCGGGATGTCCCGTATCTGCTTCCACTATAGGCATTGGTGAACGATTGGTCAATAACTATCGGCGGGCAGCCGTTGGCGCAGTTCCGGCCGCGGCGCCAGGTCGTGCGGCAGGCGCAGGCCGGAGACGAGGCCCAGGCGCCGCAACAGCAGCAGCATCCACCAGCCCGGGTCCCATTCGCCCGGCAGCAGGCCCAGCCTGGCTGAACCCGGATACGCGTGATGGTTGTTGTGCCAGCATTCGCCCATGGTCAGCAGCGAGGTCAGGCGGATATTCCGGCCTTGCACGGCGGCGCCGTCGACATGGAAGTGCATTTGCCCATGGTTGTGGGCGAAGTAGCCGATCAGCCAGTGGCCCAGCACGCCGGCGCTGACGCGCGCGCAGACGCCCCAGCAGACGTAGCCCCAGCCGCCCCAGGCGTAGAACAGCATGGCCCACGGCAATTGCTGCAGCATCCAGGTTTTTTCCAGGAAACGATAAAAGCGGTCGTGCGCGATGCGCGGCTCGATGGCGATGTGGGGCGGGTGGGTGAGGTCCAGGCAGCAGTGGAGTTGCCACCAGGCATCGCGCCAGAAGCCGGCGCCGTGCCGCAGATACGGGTGGCAATCGGGCAGGCGCTGGGCATAGTCGCGTAGCTCGTGCTGGCGCAGCAGGCCCAGCGGGCCGCTCAGACCCACCAGCACGCCCAGGTAGACGAGTACATATTCCAGCCATTGCGGGCATTCGAAGCTGTCGTGGATCAGCTTGCGGTGGCTGCCCAGCGAGTGGCCGAACAGCAGGACGATGGCCGTACTGACGATAAACAGCGCCACGCCCGTCCAGCTGAAGAAGAACAGGGCGCCAGTCACGGCGCCGGCCAGCATGGCCGTCAGCCACAGCGATGGCAGCGGTGCGTAGCGCACCACGCCGTCCAGCACTTCGCCAGCGTGGCTGGCGCGGACGCGGTGACTGTCCAGGCTGGCCGTTGGCATCAGCCCTTGGGGGCCGACGACGGTTGCGTGTACTTGTCGAAGTTGGTGATGTAATCGTTGAAGTTGTCGGTCAGCATGCGCTTGTACTGTTCCGTGAAGAAGGCCACGGCGCCTTCCTTCTCTGCCTGCATCTTGGCCACGTCGTTGCTCTTGCTGGCGACGAGGAAGGCGTTGAAGCGGGCGGCCGCGTACAGCAGCGAGGTGGCCACTTCATTGCCGCCGCTGTGCATGCATTGCTCATTGGCCAGGGCGATGACCTGGTCGGCGCGTTCCCAGAATTCCGGGCCCGGTGCTGGTTTTGTCGTTGGTGTGCTCATAGAAATCCCTCATGAAAGTGCGCGCCAGTCTACACAGGGGGCCGCGGGCTGTCCAGCCGCACGGCCGCCAGTCAGGGCGTTTGCAGGATCTGTTCGAGCAGCACGGCCAGCGGCTGGCGGATATCGAGCACGATGCCGGCCTCCTCCGCCTGCAGCGGTTGCAGGGTGGCCAGCTGGCTGTCGAGCAGGCTGGCGGGCATGAAGTGGCCCGGGCGCTGCAAGCGGCTTTCCAGCACGGCGCGCGGGCCGTCCAGGTGGACAAAGCGCAGGGCCGGATCGCCTGCGCGCAGCATGTCGCGGTAGGCGCGCTTCAGGGCCGAGCAAGAGACGACGAGGCCGCTGTCTTGCGCGCGCGCCGCAGCGATGCGTTCGCGCAGGGCGGCCAGCCAGCCGGCCCGGTCGGCATCGTCGAGCGGGATGCCGGCCGCCATCTTGGCCACGTTTTGCGGGGAATGCACGTCGTCGCCTTCCACGTAGGGCACGTGCAGGGCCTCGGCCAGCAGGCTGCCGACGGCGCTCTTGCCGCAGCCGGACACGCCCATCACGACCCAGCGCACGGCGGGCACGTCCAGGTGCAAGGTCAAGGCGCCGAAACGATGACGGTGACGCGGCGGTTTTCCGCCTTGCCCGTCTTGCTGGCGTTCGAGGCGACCGGTTTGCTCATGCCCAGGCCCTTGACGGTGATGTTGTCGCGCGGAATGCCCGATGCGCTCATGGCGTCGGCCACCACGTTGGCGCGCGCCAGCGACAGCTTGTTGTTGTACGCTTCCGTGCCTTCGTTATCCGTATGGCCTTCCACGCGCATGTGGGTAATGCCCACTTTCAGCAGGGCGGCGCTGATTTTCTGGATGGCGTTGCGGCTCGGTGCCGTCAGCTTGGCGGCATCGAATTCGAACAGCAGCTTGTCGGTAAAGCTCAGTTCCCAGCCTTCGTCGGTCTGGTTGAAGCCTTGCTCCTTCAAGGTGGCGACTTGCTCGGCGTTGAACAGCGGTTTGATTTCTGGCGTGCTCTGGCAGGCGGCCAGCAGGCCCAGCATGAACAGACCGAGGACGCCGCGGCGTAATTGTGCGTAGAGAAATTGCATGGTGTTGCTCCTTGGTTCAGGGGTGAATATGGGGTTGCGGCAGGCGCGCCACCTGGCGCGTGCCGCGCTGTGCCTGCTTGGCGCGGTACATGGCTTCATCCGCCGCGCCCACCAGCGAGACGGCGTCGATGGCGTGGTCGGGGAAGACGGCCACGCCGATGGTCAGCGAGCTGACGATACTGTTACCAGTGGGCAGTTCAATGGCTTGCGCCATGGCGGCGATGATGTTGTCGGCGATGTGCATGGCGTCGCTGCTGTTGCGCAGCGGCTTGAGCAGGATGGCGAATTCGTCGCCGCCCAGGCGCGCCACCAGGTCGCCCTCGCGCAATTGCTGCTTGATGCGCGCGGCGATCGTCACCAGCACCCGGTCGCCCGAGGCATGGCCGAAGGTGTCGTTGATGTATTTGAAGCGGTCGCTGTCGAGGAACAGCACGGCCACCTTGCCATTGCCGACCCGCGCTTCGAGGATGGCGCGTTCCAGCTCCGCTTCCATGAAGGCGCGGTTCGACAGGCCCGTCAGGCTGTCGTGGTTGGCGCGGTGCGACAGCGAGGCGTTTTCCTTTTGCAGATGGCTTTGCCATGCTTCCAGTTCGTCGAGCAGGGCGTTGAAGTCGTCATTGATCTGGTTCAACTCGGCAATATTGGCTGGCGGCACGCGCAGTTCGAACGAGCGGTCGCGCCGCACGCGGTGGGCCGTTTCCGCCAGGTGGCGCAGGGGCGACGTGATTTCCGTTTCCATGCGGCGCGACAGGCGCACGGCGACGGCCAGGCTGAGCACCAGGCAGGCGAGCAGGCAGGCCAGGCCGCTGAGCAGGAAGGGCAGCAGGCTGCGGCTGTGCGGCACCAGGGTGATGTTGCCGATGGCTTGTTCATTGCGCGTGATGGGGAAAGTCAGCGAATCGGGCAGCATCCAGCCCGTCAGCGCGCGTTCGATGTAGTAGCGCGTGCCATGTTGCCCACGTTCCCAGCGGGCCAGCACCTTGCCGGCCGTGTCGCTCACCTGCGCCTGGTCAATATCTTCATTGACGCCGATCAAGGCCAGCGCTTCCCTGGCGGCCTGGGAATCGCCAAAGACGACGGCCCCTTCCACCGTGTAGCTCATCGAGCGGGCCACCAGGCGCAGGTTCTGGTCCGAATACACGCGCAGGGCCAGCAGCGCCACGGCCGTCAGGGTCAGGCCGGCCGCCAGCACGGCGATCAGCGACACGCTCAGGTGGGCGCGCCGCAGCACGCTGTCGAGCGTGGGGCGGGGCGTGCGGGCAGGCTTGGTGCTCATGCGGGCGCTCATGGCGGCGGTCCCTTGCGACGTGCAATTTGCAAGGCGTTCGGATGCACGCGCAGGCCGCTGCGGGCGATGGCGTCGAGGTTGACGTCAAAGCCGATCTGCGCCTCGTTCAGGCGCAGGCAGAACATGGTGCCCACGGTGCACGACGTGCCGGGTTCGGCGACCGATAAAATCGGCTTGCCGATGAGCTGCGCCAGCAAGTGCTCGCGCTCTCCCTCAGGCAGGCTGCCCAGGTAGACGACGTCGCATTCGCTGGCCGCGCTTGCCAGCGCCGGGATTTTCACGCGGATGCGCTGGCCCAGGCTGGAGGCGGGCGTGTCGACGATGGCCGCGCCGTAACGGGGCGCACCGACCATGCAGACGCGCACTTCCTGGCGCGCCACGGGCCAGCGCACATAGCTGACGATGCCAAACAGGACCTGGGCCACCTCGGCGGGACGCCTGGCGTCGGCCGCCGCGCCCGCTTGCGCCCACGCCGCACACGGCGCCAGCGCGGTGCCGGCGAGCAGCGAAGCCAGCAGCACGACAGCAAACAGGGCTGGCGGCGCGGAGCGCTGCCGGTGGCGGGGGGAGGAGGGCACGGCGTCGGTGTCTTTATTCGGGTCGGGTGGCTACTTATACTGTTACTCAGCAACACAGACTCTACGGAAGTCCCTGTTGAAAGTAAATCACGGCGCTACGCCATACAACCTTGCATTATAAACACGAATGTGAAAACTTGCATTCTTTACCATGAGAATTACTTGTCAACACTGCCGTGGCACGCCAGAGTGTTGCTATTCTTCCAGTGTCGCTTCCAGCAAGTCGATTTCGCGCAGCAGGCGCAAATGGATGGTGTCGTCCAGTTCGCCCGAAATGCGGCGGCGGAACAGTTCATCGCGCTCCGCATTCAGCGCTTCCAGGCGCAGCGCGCGCTCGGCCTTGGCCAGTTCCTGCAAGCGCATCGCTTCGTCGTTGCTGCTTTCGCCATACGCGAGGCGGCGCCGGTAGGCTTCGATCAGGCGGTTGGCCGCTTCCGTGACGACTTGCTGCTTGTCATTCTTGTCGATGCCTTCGCACACTTTTTCCAGCCGCGCGATGGCCGCTTCGGCGGCTGCGGCGCGGGCATTGCGTTCTTCCGTCGAACGGCGCGCGGGCGGCGCGAACACCAGGCCCTTGGTCAGCAGGGGCAGGGTGACGCTGGCCAGCAGCAGCGACAGCAGGATCACGCCCATGGCCAGGAAGATGACGAGGTCGCGCGCCGGGAAACGATTGCCATCGGGCAAGAACAGGGGCAGGGTCAGGATGCCGGCCAGGGTCAGCGCGCCGCGCACGCCCGCGAACGACGCCACCAGCAGCAGGCGCAGGCTGGGGCGCGCCAGCAGCGCCGCATCCTTCGGTTCGCCCGCGATTTTCTTGTGGTGCTTGAACAGGGTCAGTTTCATGGAAATGAAGACCCAGAGGAAACGCATGAAGGTCAGCCCCACCGTGATGGCGATGACGAACAGGGGCAGCTTCCAGGCGCTGCCGGCGCCGATTTCGGCGGAGGCGGCCGGCAAGCCGGCCACGGTGGCGGGCAGTTGCGCGCCCAGCATGACGAAGATCACGCCGTTCAAGACCAGTTGCACGGTATCCCACACGGCCTTGCGCTGGGTGCGCGTGGCGGCCAGCGGGCGGCCGATCAGATCGGCATAATGCATGGACACGCCCGCCGTGGCGGCGGCCAGGATGCCGGAACCGTGGATTTGCTCGGCGCCCAGGTAGGCGGCGAACGGGATCAGTATGCTGATGAGGATTTGCAGGCCCGGTTCTTCGCCCACCTTGCTCACCAGCCATTTATTCGCCAGGCCCACGCCCCACGAGATGGCCAGGCCGATGACGATGCCGCCGCCCGCTTCCTGCAGGAAACTCAGCGAGGCGGCGCCGATGGAAAAGCCGCCCGTCATCATGGCGCCTACGGCAAACGTGAAGCAGACCAGGCCCGAAGCGTCGTTCAGCAGCGATTCGCCTTCGAGGATGTGCATCAGGCGCGGCGGGATCGGGTTGCCGGCGGCGATCGCCGAGACGGCCACGGGGTCCGTCGGCGAGAGGATGGCGCCCAGCGCGAAGGCGACGGCCAGCGGCACGCTGGGGATCAGCCAGTCGATGAAAAAGCCCATGCCCAGCACGGTAAACAGCACCAGGCCGATGGCCAGCATCAGGATCGAGCGCGCGTCGGAAAAGAAGGCGCCCTTGGGGATGCGCCAGCCGTCGAGAAACAGCAGCGGCGGGATGAAGAGCAGGAAGAAAATGTCGGGGTCGAGCGGTACTTGCACGCCAAACAAGGCCAATCCCGTGCCGCCGGCGATCTGGATCAGGGGCAGGGGCAGCCTGACCCAGCGCGAGCGGGCGAGAAAGCCGCACAGGACGACGGTCAGGACGAGGATGAGGATGATGGTAACGGTATGCATGAAGGAGCGGCGGCGTGCTGAAACGCTGATTATAAGGCGCAGCCCGCCTGCGGCGTTGCCTGCGTGTCATTGCGTACATACAACAAGTCACAATCGCGGTAAGATTGTCACCGTGGCCCTGTTGCCGCCGCCGTTGGCCGGCGGCCCGTGCGCCTTGCTTACACCCTGGCCTTTACTTTTCACTGGTTCCTGTTTTGCTCAAGAAAATCTTCACCGGCCTGCTGTTGTCGCTGGCATTGCTCATCGTGGCGGCCCTGGCCGCGTATCTGTATTACTGGCGCCCCGCGCTGGCGCCCATCGATCCGCCTGCCGCCACGGCATTTTCCCCGCAAGTGGTGGAGCGGGGCCGCATCCTGGCGGGCATGGGCAATTGCGCCGCCTGCCATACGGCCAGGGACGGCGCCGATTACGCGGGCGGCCACGGCCTGGCCACGCCGTTCGGCACGATCTATGCGACGAATATCACGCCCGACCGGCAAACGGGCATCGGCCGCTGGTCGCTGGCCGCCTTCCAGCGGGCCATGCGCGAAGGCGTGGGCCGCGATGGCGCCCATTTATACCCCGTTTTCCCGTACACGCATTTCAACCTCGTCTCGGATACGGACTTGACGGCCTTGTACGCGTATTTCATGACGCGCCCGCCCGTGTATGCGGCAGCGCCCGCCAACAGCGTACCGTTTCCCCTGAACCTGCGCCCCTTGCAGGCAGGCTGGAAGTTGCTGTTTTTCAAGCCAGCGCCTTTCCAGCTTGATCCTGCGCAAGGCCTGGACTGGAACCGGGGCCGCTACCTGGCCGAAGGCCTGGCCCATTGCGCCGCCTGCCACACGCCGCGCAATGCGCTGGGTGCTGAGCTGGCCGGTTCGCCCTACCTGGGCGCGGCCATCGACCACTGGTATGCGCCGGCCTTGACCAGCGCCAACACGGCCCCCTTGCCGTGGACGCAGGACGAGCTGTACGCCTTCCTGCGCACGGGCGCGACGGCCCTGCACGGCGTGGCGGCAGGACCCATGTCGGCCGTCGTGCACGAAGGCATGGGCGCCTCGCCCGATAGCGATATCCGCGCGCTGTCCGTATATTTTGCCGGCGTGGCCGGGGCAGAGCAACGCCAGGTCGATACGGATGCCGTGGTGAAGGCCGGCATCGCCCGCTCGCAGAGGGTCAGCCTGGTCGACAACGACCGTGGCGCCAGCCTGTATGTGGCCGCCTGCGCGTCGTGCCACTCGAACAGCGATGGCCGGCCCGTGGCCCTGCGTCCGGAACTGAGCCTGAACAGCGCCGTCAGTGCGCCCGATCCCGCCAACCTGATCCAGGTGATATTGCACGGCATCAGCAAGGATGCGGCCATGCCCGGCGTGCTGATGCCCGGCTTTGCCGCCTCGCTGACGGACAATGACGTGGCCCAGCTGGCCGCCTATCTGCGCCGCAGCCGCAGCCACCAGCCGGCCTGGACGAACCTGGAAGCGGCCGTGGCGCGCACGCGCGCCGGCAAGTAACTCTTGAAAGTTTCTTATGTATAACATTACCGTCAATGGCCAGCCCTTCGGCACCGAGACCGACGCCGAGACGCCCCTGCTGTGGGTGCTGCGCGATGAAGTCAACTTGAAGGGCACGAAGTTTGGCTGTGGCATCGGCATGTGCGGCGCCTGCACCGTGCACGTGGATGGCCGCGCCATGCGTTCGTGCATCACGCCGATTGCCGCCGTGGCCGGCTGCGCCATCACCACCATCGAAGGCCTCTCGCCCGATGGCACGCATCCTTTGCAGCGGGCGTGGCTGGCCACGCAGGCGCCCCAGTGCGGCTATTGCCAGTCGGGCCAGATCATGCAGGCGGCCACCTTGTTGAAAGATTATCCGCAGCCGACGGATGCGAATATCGATGCCGTCATGAGCGGCAACCTGTGCCGCTGCATGGCGTATGTGCGCATCCGCAAGGCCATCAAGCTGGCGGCCGGCATGCAGGAGGCGCCCGGTGTTTAAGTTGCCGAAAGAAAATTCTGCCGCCCGTCCCAGCTCGCTGGGCCGGCGCGGTTTCCTGATCGCCGCCGCCGGCACGGGGTTTACTTTGGCCTTTCTGCGCGCCGACAGTTCCCTGGCCGACAGCAAGGTGGCACGCGTGCCGCCCGCCAAGCCGGCCGCGCCCGTGTTCGACCCCAGCATCTGGTTCCAGATCGGCCGCGATGGCATGATCACCGTCAATATCGCCAAGGCGGAAATGGGCCAGCATATCGGTACGGCCCTGGCGCGCATCGTCGCCGAGGAACTGGAAGCGGACTGGAGCAAGGTACGCCTGCATTATGTGGATACGGACCCGAAATGGGGCTTGATGGTGACGGGCGGCAGCTGGTCCGTCTGGCAGAATTTCGACCCGCTCAGCCGTGCCGGCGCGGCCGGGCGCCTGGCGCTGGTCGAGGAGGGCGCGCGCCTGCTGCGCGTGCCCGTGTCCGCCTGCCACGCCAGGCTGGGCGTCGTGCATGGCCGGGGACGGTCGATCAGCTATGGCGACATCGTGCGCCGTGGCAAGCTGGCGCGCCAGTACACGCCGGAGCAATTGAAAGCGATCGTGCTGAAAACGCCGCAGCAGCGCAGCCTGATCGGCCAGCACGTGCAGGCGCTGGACATTCCCGCGAAAATCAATGGCGCGGCCGTGTACGGCATCGATGCGCACGTCGAGGGCATGTTGTATGCGCGCCCGAAGATCCCGCCCACGCGCTACGGTGCGAAAGTGGTGTCCATCGATGATGCGGCCGCGAAAAAGGTCAAGGGCTACCTGCGTTCGTTCGCCTTGCAAGATCCCAGCGGCACTGTGCCCGGCTGGGTCATGGTGGTGGCCGAAACGTATGCGGCCGCCATGCGCGCGGCCGAGCTGGTGCAAGTGAAATGGCGGGCCGGCGCGGCGGCCCACGTGGCGGAGCAGGATATCCTCAACTACGCCACCAAGCAGCTGGCCGATGCCAGCCTGGGCGCGCGCGTGGTCGACGACGACGGCGTGGAGCAAGCGTTCAAGGATGCCAGCCTGCAACTGGAGCGCCGCTACACGACCAGCACCGTGCTGCATTTCCAGCTGGAACCCGTGAATGCCCTGGCGCAGGAAATCGACGGCGTCTGGCACATTCATGCGGGCAACCAGTGGCAATCGTTGATCCTGCCCGTGCTGGCGCAGGCGCTGAAGGTGCCGGAGAGCAAGGTCATGCTGCATACCTATCTGCTGGGCGGCGGCTTCGGGCGGCGTCTGAATGGCGATTATTGCGTGCCGGCCGCCTTGGCGGCGCAAGCCGTGGGGCGGCCCGTCAAGATGATTTGCACGCGGGCCGACGATGCCCGCTTCGATTCGCCCCGTTCGCCGTCCGTGCAGCATGTGCGCATGGCGTTCGACGACGCGGGCAAGGTGTCGGCAATGGTGCACGAGGCCAGCGCCGGCTGGCCCACGCAAGCCATGATCCCCGCCTTCCTGGCCAAGGATACGCAGGGCCATCCGTATGACCCGTTCGCCATCGCCGGCGCCGACCACTGGTATTCGGTGGGTGCGCAGCGCGTGCGGGCCGTGTCGAACGACCTGGCCAACAGCAGTTTCCGCCCCGGCTGGCTGCGCTCCGTGGGTCCCGGCTGGACGAATTGGGCTGTGGAAAGTTTCATGGACGAGGCGGCGCAGGCGGCCAAGGTCGATCCGCTGGCGTTCCGCCTGTCCTTGCTGCAGGCGTCGGGCCGCAATGCGGGCAGCGCGCCGAACGCCGTCGGCGGCGCCGCGCGCCTGGCCCACGTGCTGCAGCGCGTGGCGGACAAGGCGGGCTGGGGCAAGGCCATGCCGCCCGACACGGGCCTGGGCATCGCCGCCACGTTCGGCCAGGAACGCGACATGCCCACCTGGACGGCGTGCGTCGCCCGGGTCAAGGTGGACCGCGGCACTTGCATGGTGAAAGTCGAAAAATTGTTCATGGTGATCGATGCGGGCAGCATCGTCGACCCCGATGGCGCGCTGGCGCAGGCGGAAGGGGGCGCCCTGTGGGGCGTGAGCATGGCCTTGCATGAAGGCACGGCTTTCCTGAACGGCGAAGTGAAGGATACCAACCTGAATACCTACACGCCCCTGCGCATGGCCGACGTGCCCGAGCTCGACATCGAATTCGTTGCCAGCACGCATACGGGGACGGGCATGGGCGAACCGCCCACGACGGCCGTGGCGCCGGCCATCGGCAACGCCATCTTCGCCGCCGTGGCGTCGCGCGTGCGGCATTTGCCGATCCGCCCGGAAGCCGTGCTGAAAGGGCTGGACCGGCACGGCGCCGTGTAGTCCTGCCTTGCCGGTGACGATGCGCGAACGGCTGCGCAGGAATGGCCGCGGGCTGCTACACTGAAGTTGGCCGCCCGGGGCACGCAGGCTGTCCCCGGCCCGGCAAGATCAGCGTAAAATCAGCGTACAGCTTGACTTCAGCTTTAGCTTGATCCCAGCTCGATTGCGGAGGCAACCATGCAAGAACAATTTGTCAGCATTACGGCCGATGAACTTCAAATGGATGGCGTGCTTGAAATGCCCGAACGGCCGGTGGGCATCGTCCTGTTTGCCCACGGTGCAGGCGCCGACAGCGACTACCTGGGCGCTTCCAGCCACGCCACTTCCCAGGATTTTTTGCGAGCGGGCATCGCCACGCTGCGCTTCGACCAGGGCGGCGTCGAGCCTGGCGGCGGCAGCAATGGCCACGCGTATTTCGTGCGCAGCGATATCGTGCTGCTGGCGCGCCAGCTGGAAAAAGCCCTGGGCTGGCTGCAGCTCGACCCGTCCACGCGGCGCTTGCCCTGCGGCCTGTATGGCTATGGCACCAGCGCGGCCGTCGTGATGCAGCTGGCGGCCTGGCGCAGCGCGGAAATCGCCGCGCTGGCCGTGTGCGATGGCCAGGTGGAAATGGCCGGCAAGGCGGCGCTGGAAAACGTGCGCGTGCCGTCGCTGCTGATCGTGGGCGGGCGCGACCCCGACGTGGCTGGCCTGAACCGCATGGCGTTCGCCACCTTGCGCTGCGACAAACAATTGGAACAGATCGCCGCCCCTGGCGGCCCCGACACGCGCCACCAGGCGGCCTTGCTGGCCACGGACTGGTACACGCGCCACTTCAACGGGCATACCAGCACGGCGCAGTAGCGCAGCGGCTCAGGCGGCGCGCAAGTTCTTCGCATGGAAGCGCACGTGCTCTTCCATGAAGCTGGCGATGAAGTAATAGCCATGGTCATAGCCGGCATGGCGGCGCAGTTGCAGGGGCTGGCCAGCGTCGCGGCATGCCGCTTCGAAGACGTCGGGGAACAGTTGCTCGGGAAGGAACTTGTCGGCCAGGCCCTGGTCGATCAAGATGCCTTCGGGGAACAGTGGCGGCTGGCCCTGCAGGCCGTGCATCAGCGCGCTGGCGTCGTATTGCTGCCAGCTGGCCTCGTCGCTGCCCAGGTAGCCCGTGAACGCTTTCTTGCCCCACGGACATTGGCTCGGTGCGGCGATGGGGGCGAAGGCGGAAACGGAGCGGAACAGGTCCGGGTTGCGCAAGGCCAGCACCAGCGCGCCGTGGCCGCCCATCGAGTGGCCGAAAATGCCCGTGCGTTGCGCATCGATGGCCAGTTCCTGCTCCAGCAAGGCGCGCAATTCCAGGATGTAGCTGTACATGCGGTAGTGGCTGCTCCACGGCGCCTCGGTGGCGTCCACGTAAAAGCCGGCGCCCACGCCGAAATCCCAGGATTCGCTCTCGCCCGCGACGTTCGCGCCACGGGGGCTGGTGTCGGGGGTGATCAGGATCAAGCCTTCTTCCGCGGCCACGCGCTGCGCGCCGCCTTTGATCATGAACGTTTCTTCCGTGCAAGTCAGACCCGCCAGGTAAAACAGGGCGGGGCGTTTGGTGGCGGCCACGCTGCCTGGCGCCGTATCGGGAATGAAGGCCGAGAAGCGCATGGGCAAGCCGATGGCTTGCGCGTCGTGGCGATAAAAGCGTTGTACTCCGCCAAAACAGGCGTGTTCACTCAACAGTTCCAGCATGAATTCTCCTCGTTAATCTCACAGTATAGCCAGAGTGGGGGAGCGCTGTCATGGGCGGGCGCCGGAGGCGCGTCACCACTTGCAGCCGCTGTCGCCCGTCGCGCCTTTCAGCAGGAAGGGCAGTTTGGCCAGGCCGGTGAATTCCACATTGCCCAGCCGCGGCTTGTAATCGTTGTCGCACTTGGGCCGCGCGGCGCTGGCGATGGCTTGCGCCGTCTTGTTGCTGGTTGTCAATGCTGGCCCGGCAAGGGATGGCCCCTCCTGGCGCGCCGCTTCCCTGGTCTGGCGTTTCAAGGCGTCAAGATCGAGCGCAGCGGGCGGCGGCAATGCTGCGGCGTCGGCAGCGGGCGCGGGCATTGCTGCTGGCGCTGGCGTGATGGCCACGGCATGCCGGGGTCGCGCCTGGCTTTTTGAGACGGCTGGCGGCAGGGGGCGCGCGGGCCGCGCTACGGGGGCCAAAAACAGCATTTGCATGCTGCGCTGCGGCAGCAAAGGGGGGGGCGGAAGCTTGTTTGAACGCAGTACTTGCCACAGCAGCACATGCAGCAGCACGGCGATGCCGGCACCGGCAAGCATGCGTGCCGATCCGCGTGGCAGCGGCAGGGACCGCATCAATCCAGCATGGCCGCGATGAGCGGCAGGGTATCTTGCGCCGGCGCTTCCGTCTTGAAGGCCAGCAAATGGTCGGCGCGCGTCTTGCCCAGGTTGATGGCGGCCACGGGCTTGCCCGTTTCGGCTGCCATGCGGCACAGGCGAAAGCTGGAATACACCATGACGGACGAGCCCACCACCAGCAGGGCGCCAGCTTCCATCATTTTGCGCTCGGCTTCGGCCGCGCAGGCGGCGGGTACGCCATCGCCGAAAAACACCACGTCCGGCTGCAGGGTGCCGCCGCAGCGGGGACAGACAGGCAGGTGGAAGGTGGCCAGCTGCGACGGCTCCAGCAAGGCGTCGCCATCGGGCGCCGGCGTGGCCGTGGCGCCCAGCAGCTGCGGATTGTCGTGTTCGAGCTGATCCTGGATCAGGCGGCGCGTGTGGCGAGCCCGGCAATCGAGACAGACCACGCCATGTATGCTGCCGTGCAACTCCGTGACTGCCGGACTGCCCGCTTGCTGATGCAGTCCATCCACGTTTTGCGTGACCAGGCCGCCTATTCTCCCGCGCCGGGCCAGTTGCGCGATGGCCAGGTGGCCGGGATTCGGCGTAGCGCGCGCCAGGGTCGGCCAACCCACCATGCTGCGCGCCCAGTAGCGGCGGCGCACGGCTTCCTGGCGGCGAAAATCGGGGCCTTGCACGGGCGCATTGCCACGCCGCACGCCTTGCGTGTCGCGGTAATCGGGTATGCCGGACGCCGTGCTGATGCCGGCGCCCGTCAGCAGCAGCACGTCGGGATGGCGCCGCAGGAACTGCGCCAGCTGATCGAGGGCGTGGTGGGTACTGGCTGGCGGCTGGCTGGCTGAGGAAAAATTTTGCATGATGCGCCATGCTAACCGAAAAGCACGGCGCCGTTGCAAGGGGCCGGCTTACTCCAGCTTCATGCCGAAACGCTGCAGCCGAGGCTGCCAATGCTCCTGGATATTGGCCGAGACGAGGATGCGCTCGGCCTTGCCGATCAGCAATTCACGGGGCACGAAGCCGAAGTAACGCGAGTCGGCGCTGTTGTCGCGGTTATCGCCCAGCATGAGGAAATGGTCGGCCGGCACCGTCACGGGAGCAAAGCTGCGCGCCGCGCCCGCCATTTGCGGCAAGACCTGGATGCGGTGCTGCTCGGTCGGGTTGCGTTCGCGGATGCGCTGCGCCGTCAGCTGCCCCAGGTGGGCGACGGTTTCCGGCGCCGTGTCGAGCGCCGTGTACTGCGCCGGCTGGCCATTGATGACCAGCTGTTCATTGCGCATTTCCACCGTGTCGCCGGGCAGGGCGATGATGCGCTTGATCAGGCGCGTACCGTCTTTCGGCGAGGAAAAGGTGACGATGTCGCCCCGCTGCGGTTCGCCCAGGCGCTGCAGCATGATATCGGTGAGCGGCACTTTCAGGTTGAAGGCGAGGCGGTTGACGAAGACCACGTCGCCTTCGAGCAGGTTGGGGCGCATCGACGCCGACGGGATGGGATTCCAGTCCGCCATGGCCGTGCGGAACACGCCGAACAGCAGAAGGAACATCAAAAAACCTTTGTTGGCGCGCATCCATGTGCTCATGTCGGCTCTTTCGCTGGGCAGTGCCCGTGAGGGTGAAGGGAAGCGCCATTGCTGCTGGCGCCATATCACGATGCACGGCGAGACTGAAGCCAGTCTTAAATCAACGCAGGCGCGGCCGATGGCGTGACCATTGTTGCGTGCACGCATCACCCTGTCTCAGGGATGCCGGCACGGCGCATGCGCGTCGTCGTCGCCGTTGCGCCGGCGCTTGCCGTGCATCTCGTCCCACAGCTCGCCGAGCGCCACCAGCAAGCCGCCAGCCACGAAGGGGATCGCCACCAGCCAGGGAATGCTGTCGAGCCAGGGACCCAGCAGGGTGGCCGAGGCCACGGCGATGGCGATGGCGCTGCCCCAGAAGCGGCGCGGATGCCGGAGCGTGAACAGGTAGTGAAGGTCGTTCATAAATCCTCCTTGGTGAGCAGGCGGAACAGCCGGGCGGCCAGAATGCTGCTGACGGCAATGACGATGCAGCCATCCAGGAAAAACAGCACCTTGCCTACCAGGTGCATGCCCTGCACGAGGTAGACGGGCAATTCCTGCGCTTCCGCCCACTGCGTCATGCGTGCCAGCACGATGGCGGCGGCAAAGATGGCGACGGCCAATGCCAGCACCAGCAGCACATGTTCGAACAGGCGTAGCCGCACTTTCATGTTGGACTTTGCAAGATAGATAAGATTCCCGAACCTTGACGTTATCAGTCCATTATCACGGTACCTTGCGCTGCCACAAAGTCGCGGCCGATAGCCTGAAAACGGCGTTGAGCCCGCAAAATACGGCTATTTGAACGCCTTGATGACGGCGTCCAGCTTGACCTTCAGCGACTTGTCGTGCGCGTGGATGGCCGGCACTGCGCGCTGCACGTCCAGCAGCTGGTAGACGGCCGTCTGCGCCGCGCGCACCGAGTATTCCACGGTGAAGACGACATCGTCGGCGATTTCCACGAACTGGCTGACGAAGGCCAGGTTGACGGAGTTGGCCGGCACGGGCAGGGGACGGTCGCTCTTCGCGCGGGGCATGAACATGCTGGTGATGTACGGCATGCTGCAGGGAATGCAGTTCGCCGTGGCCATGAGCTCGAGGTCGAAGTTCAGGTGGCCGCACAGCTCGCGCAGGATATCCTCGCCGCTGCAGTCGGACATGGGCTTGGCGACGAAGTTGCCGATGCGGTCAGGGTGCAGCGCGTAGCCCCAGAATACTTGCACGCCCGCGGGCTGGCCAGCGAAATGGGGCTGGTGCGCCAGCACGATGGACATGAGCCAGTTGCTGTCCTTGAAGGTGACGAGGCCGCCTGTGCCCGCGCTGTTGCCCGTGAAGCGTTCCATCCTGTCAAAGAAGGCGCCGTCCTTCAGGGTGACCGTGTACGAGGCCCAGTACGATTCGGGGATGCTGCTGTTGAAAGCGGCGGGACGGCCCAGTTGCGGGCGTCCCTCGGCCAGCTTTTCCCACAGGCGCCAGCCTTGGCTGTCGTGCTTCGTGCGCCTGGCGGGCGCGCGGTGCATGCTGCCATAGCTGGACGCATCCGTCATCGAGGCATTCTGGAAAAACACCAGGTCGTCCGCGGCGACGGGGACCACGTCGGCCAGGCCGCGGCGCTGGCAGGCAATGGCGGTGGCGCTCAGGCGGCCATCGGATTCTTGCACCTCGATATCGGTCACCGTGCAATCCATGATGAGGTTCACGCCTTGCGCCTGCAGCCAGGCGACCAGCGGGCGCACCAGCGAATCGTACTGGTTGTAGACGGTGCGCTTGACGCCGGCCAGGGTTTCGATGCGCGAAAACTCCAGCATGAAGCGGTGCAGGTAGTGCTTGAACTCGACGGCGCTGTGCCAGGGCTGGAAGGCGAACGTGGTGGCCCACATGGTCCAGAACCGGGTGTCGAAGAATGCGGGCGAGAGCCAGTCCGTGATGGCGCCGCTGCCCAGCGTGTCTTCGTCCGCTTCCGTCAGCTTCAGCAATTCCAGCCTGTCCTGCATGGAAAAGCCCATGCTGCTGACGTCGACCTTGAAACGGTTGCGGTCGACCAGGCGCGCGCGCGAGTGGGGAAGGTGCAGTTCGTTGAAGGCGACGGTTTCGTCGTAGACGCTCTGGCCCGCATGCTCGAGCGAGGGGATGCTCTTGAACAAGTCCCAGGTGCACTCGTAATTGTCGGTGGTCAGCATGCGCCCGCCGCGCAGGGTATAGCCATCTTCGGCATTGCCGCCGCCGTCGAGGCTGCCCCCGGTCACGGGCGACGCTTCGAAAATGGTGATGTTGCTGCCTTGCATGCCGCCGTCGCGTATCATGAAGGCGGCCGCGGCCAGCGAGCCGATGCCGCCGCCGACGAGGTAGGCTTTCTTGTCTGTATTGCGCATGTTGTTCCCTGAGTGTGAGTGCATCCGCGTGCGCGAAAGGCTGGCAAGCGACATGGCCGACGTCGCGCCACATTTGCCTATTTTGCAACATCAGGTAAGGGCTGCCTGTTTTAGAGAGCAGTTGTTCGGTTTTTCAGGCGCCCGCGTGTTCCTTGCGCCGTTCAAAGTACAGCAAGTCCGACCAGGCATCCTGGAAGCGCATGGCTTTTTCCGAACGGCCATACTGGTGAAAGCCGTTGCGCTGCATGACGGCGACCGAGCCCAGGTTTTGCGGCCGCGCCGTCGCTTCCAGGCGCCACAGTTCCAGTGTGCCGAAAGCCTCTTCCAGCAGCAGGGCCACCACGCGCGTGGCATAGCCGCGTCCGCCGAACCGTTCGCCGATGCGGTAGCCGAGCGTCGCCTTGTTGAAATAGGGGCGCGTGACGGCCGTCAGGTTGACCCGGCCGATGATTTCCCCGTCCAGTTTGGCCAGATACTGGTAGGCGAGATCCTGCTGGCGCTCGCGCTGCGCCTGCTCGATGGCGGCGGCGATGGCTTCCTGGTGGTAATAGGATGGCGCGCGCGCCGTAACCCAGCTTTCAAAGTACGCGCGGTTTTCCAGTTCGAAGGCCAGCAAGGTGGAAAGGTCGGCGCTGGAGGGGGCGAACAACTGAAGGCGGTCGAGGTCTGGCATGGGATCGTGTGGGAATGCGATGCGCCATTATAATCAGCTCGCGCATCTCGCCGCACATGCATGAATTCATGAAGGAGCAGCATGCTGTCCCATATCTGTCTCAGCACCAACGACTTTCCCCGCGCTTACGCGTTCTACACTGCCCTGCTGGGAGAGCTGGGCTTGATCGAAAAATTCCATGACCGGGACAAGCCCTGGGCGGGCTGGATGGCGCAGGATGCGCCGCGGCCCTTGTTCGTGCTGACGGCGCCGCACGACGGCTTGCCGGCGGCTCCCGGCAATGGCCGACGGCCTTGCTGGCGGCCAGCCGCGCGCAGGTGGACCGCTGCCACCGGGCCGCGCTGGCGCTGGGCGCCGTGTGCGAAGGGCCGCCCGGCCTGCGGCCCCATTACCACGCCCATTACTATGGCGCCTACTTCCGCGACCTCGATGGTAACAAGCTGTGCGTGTGCTGCCACGCCGGGGAATAATTCCGGCCGCTAGTAAACCATCAGATGAAGCTTCTACATTCGTCAAACAAAAGCATACTTCGTCCTCAAATACATTTCCTCATTAGAAAAGTTAGACTTGGTTTGGTCATCAAACTACAGCTAATTTGCATTTGAAAAATTATTGTTTGGGATGATGAATTTTAAAAATAAGAAGATTTTGCATCTGCGATAAGCAGCCTCTGGAATCCGAGTTTCTTATCCATTGGTTTTTTGAGGCCGAGAATATTGTCGCGGTTAATTGATGCATTTAAAAAGCAAGAATTGTTCGGAAGCGGAATTTACCTGGCACTGGCTCGTTATATAATTCAAGGATATTCGGTTGTGCGAAGTCAGTGTTGTGGTGACGCCAATCAATTTTATTATTGACGACTATTAAAAGGTGAGGAGGAACCGTATGGCACGTATTAATCTCAACGTACCGTTTTCTGAGAAAGACGAAGCCAAGCAACTTGGAGCTCGATGGGATGCTACCCTGAAGGTTTGGTTTGTGCCTGACGGTGTGGACTCCAGTGCTTTTGGTCGTTGGCTGCCGACGGTACCGGACGTTAATATTCGATCACAGCGTTATGGTATCGCTCAAACAGAGACAGTTTGCTGGAAGTGCGACGAGTTGACGCGAGTATATGGATTTGTTTTGCCACCAGGGCATCAGACGGTAGAGCAGGACGAGGACGGTGTCGATGAATGGTATGAGCACGATAGTTCGGCGATGGCTCTTTACGTTACTGATCTTCCACCTACCGTTATCGCTCGTCTTAAACCGATAACACGTCACTATTACGTGGACTTCAGCAAAACTACCAACAGCTCATATTGGATGAACCACTGTGAAAACTGCGGTATGAAACAAGGCGATTTCGCGATATATTGTGAGCCTGGGGGCGCTTTCTTTCCGATGGACGAGTATGCCACTTCAAAGATTTCACTTCAATCTGTGCATGAGCCATTTTGCTGTAATGGAGATGCCGCGTATGGCGGACTATTCGAAGACAACTGACGATTCGTGGCTGCTATCCGCGCCAAAGTAGGTCATATTTCGCTGCAACCCAACAGTGAAGTTTCCCGCGACAATGGTATCGAGGATTGCATACGTAGCATTGTTCAAGACTTGTAGTCGGTATTCCGATCAACAACTTGCTGCTCCAGCACTATCGTTAGCTGCGATTTCTCTTATTTCAATTGCATCTAAGAAGTTTTCTCATGTTTGCATTCAGCGTGGCCCCCACACGTTGGCTTCCGTCCACCCCAGTTCCGCAAAATCCTGCACCCGCTCGCCCGCTTCGCCGGCGCAATAGAATTCGTCGAGCTGGGGCGGCGCGATGCGCGTGCCGGCCAGCATGGCGTGCACTTGCCCCCGGTGGTGGATCTGGTGCTGGAACAAATGCGCGAGCATGCGCTGGCGCGTATCCACTTGCGGCGTGTCGCGCAGGATCGTCACGGGCCGCGCCAGGTCGGCGTCGCACAGGCTGCGGCAGTGGGCGATCAGGCGCGCGTCGGACGCATGCTGGGCCGCCTGCAGCGTGGCGCAGTCGGTAAAAGGCTCGTCCTGTTCAAAGAAGGCATAGCAGTCGGCATGCGGCGCCTCGCCGCGCAGCTCGCGCTCCAGCGCGTCGAGATAAAACCAGTCGCATGTGAGGATGTGGTTCAGGGTGAACTGGATGGTGGGGAAAAAACTGACGCGCGTCGCCTGGAATTCGGCCAGATTTAGCTCGCCGCAGGCTTTCAGCAGGCGGTGGTTGCTCCAGGCGTTGTTGTACGCCTGGGTGGTGACGTAGCGGGCCAGCATGTTGCTCATGATTTACCTTGCAAAGAGGGGAAACTGCGAGAGCGCCACTGTAGCACTTTGCGGCAGGTGGACCAAGGCGGCCACGCCCATCGCACCGGCACGGCTGTCATCAAGTAAAATCGCGCAGCGGATGTCGCGATAGTGATGCATATAGGGCTGGAAAAGCAAAATGGGTTGGATAGGAAAATTACTGAACGGCGGCGAAAAAAGCAAGCTTGCGCCAGTCACGGCAGCGGCGGCGCCCGAGATGACACGGCAGCCAGCGACCATCGCCGAAATCGATGCCATCTACTACCGCTGGCTGGCGGCCGCGGGTTCGGCGCAGGCGACAGCGCAGGCCGAACAGCAGATTCTGGACGAGTTGACGCGCCTGGCCAGTGAACCGATCGCCGGCGCCGCGCTGGTGCCGCGCATTCCCGCCATCATTCCGCAGTTGATGCGTACCTTGCAAAATGAAAACATGAGCGCGGCCGAGCTGTCGCGCCAGCTGGCCCAGGACGTGCCGCTGGTCGCCGAGGTCTACCGCGAAGCGAACCGGCCCCGCTACCATTCGCGCTACAACGCCAGTCCGTCGATCAACAATATGGAAGGCGCCATCATGCTGCTCGGGCAAAACGGCATGCGCATGCTGCTCGCCCGCGTCGCCTTCCGCCCCATCGTCAGCATGCAGAGTGGCGGGTTGACCATACGCACGGCGCCGCTGATCTGGCGCCAGTCCGAGAAATGTGCGCTGGCGGCCAACCTGGTCGCGCCCGCAATGCAGGCCAACGCCTTCGACGCCTATCTGGCGGGGCTGATGGCCAATGTGGGCCTGGTGGTGGCGTTCCGCCTGATCGACCAGATGCACGCGCCCGATGCCTTCCCGCAATCGGACGCCTTCATTGCCCAGGTGTTTGCGCAAGCGCGCATCTTGTCGGTACGGATCGCCGAATTATGGGAGTTTCCCGAGTCCGTGACCCGCGCGATCGGGCAGGCCGGCGCCGATGACCACGCCGATCCGCAGGCGCAAGCGCTGGCGCTGGGCGACCGCTTGAGCAAGCTGCGCATGCTGGTCGATACTGGCCGCTTTCCTGCCGATGATCCCTTCGTGATGACGGGACTGAGCAAGGCCGAGCTGCAGGTGTTTGACAAGCTGGCCGACGACGACGACGAGGACGACGAGTGATGGCCGCAGGCCGGTCGAACTGCACCCCGGCCCGGTAGCAGATTCTTGCGGTCAGGGCCGCGATTGCGTGGTAATCTGGCAACTAAATGAGTGGCCAATGTACCACTCCATCCTGCCGTATGCCCATGCTGCCGAGGAGGTTCCTTGCTTCCATTTCGCCGTTCCATGCTTGCCGCCGCGTGTTTGGTAACAGCGGCGCAGCCCTGCGCCGCCGCGCCGGACACACTGCCCGTCAAACCGGCCTTTGCACCGTCCGCCTGCGCAGTGCCGGTGCTGCCCGGCGAAAAGATAGAGTGCGGCATGCTGACCGTACCCGAACATCGGGGCAAGGCCGATAGCCGCGCCATCGCCTTGCCGGTCATGATTTTCCGTAGCGGCGCGGCCACGCCCGCCGCCGATCCCGTCGTGTATCTCCCGGGCGGGCCGGGCTTGAGCAGCATCGACGGGCGCAGCAGCGGCAAAGGCAATCCCTTCCTGCTGGAACGCGATCAGATACTGCTGGAAGGACGCGGCAACAAGCATGCGCAGCCTTCGCTCGCCTGTCCTGAGCTCAATGCGCTGCGGGCGGCGGAGGCCTCGCCGGCCGCGCAGACCGAGGCCGTTGCGCGCTGCCGCGCCGCACTGGAGGCTTCCGGCATCGATCTGGACGGCTACACGTCGGCGGAATCGGCGGACGACCTCGACGACCTGCGCCGCCTGCTCGGCATCGCGCAGTGGAACCTGATCGGCTACTCCTACGGCACCCGCCTGGCGCAGACGGTGCTGGCGCGGCATCCCGAGGGCGTGCGCAGCGTGGTGCTCGACTCCGTGCTGCCGGTTGACGTCAACTATGACGAAATGGCCGCCGCGCCGCTGCGGCGCGCCATCGACCTGGTCCTCGACGGTTGCGCGACGGAACCCGCGTGCGACGTGCGCTACCCGGACTTGCGCGGACGCTTGGACGCGCTGCTTGTGCGCGGGGACCGCGACGGCATCGCGGCGCCCGGGCGCGTGCTGCGCCGGCGCGATATCGTCAATGCCCTGGCCGAGGGCTTGCAGCAGCCCGCGCTGATCCCCGCCTTGCCTCGCCTGATCAGCGAAGCGGGGCAGGGCCGTCCGCAAGGCTTGCTGCCATTGCTGCGCAGCGCTCCTTCCAGTTTCAACTGGGGACTGCGCCTGTCGATCTGGTGCGGCGAGGAGATGCCGTTCGAGCAGCCCGGCCGCATGGCCGCGCAAGTGGCGCCGGCCCTGGGGCTGGGCGGCGTGGATAACCGCACGGCGACGCCCGGGATGTGCGGCGCCTGGCGCGTTGCAGCGGCTGCGGCGTCGGCTAACGATGCCGTGAAAAGCGACGTGCCGGTGCTGATCCTGGCCGGCGAATTCGATCCCGTGACGCCGCCAGCCTGGGGCCGGCGCCTGCTGCGCAGCATGCCCAACGCGCGCTTCGTGCAGATACCGGGCCAGGCGCATGGCGCCATGTTCAACCGCTGCGGCGGACAGCTGACACTGGCATTCCTGCGCGACCCGCGCGCGCCCTTGAACCTCGATTGCGTGGCGAAGATGCCAGGGCTGGTGTTTGCCGCCGATTAGCGCGCAAAGTAGAGCGCATGCAGGTGCTCGAGGTCGACCTCTGAGGCGGCCTGCGACAGCGCCACCTTGCCGCTTTGCATCAGGTAGACGTGATCGGCCACGCCGACGGCGCGCGCCGTGTTCTGCTCGACGAGGATGATGGTGCGCTTGCCGTCGTTCAGGCGCGCGAGGATCTCGAACAGCTCGTTGACCACCAGCGGCGCCAGGCCCAGCGAAGGTTCGTCGATGATCAGCAGCGATGGATCCGACATCAAGCCCCGCGCCATGGCCAGCATCTGCGCCTCGCCGCCGGACAGGGACCCTGCCAGCTGCCTGCGGCGCTCGTGCAGGCGCGGGAACATGGCGTAGGCTTCCGCCAGGCGCGCAGGCATGTGGCTGCGGTGCTCCTTCGGAAACGCGCCCATGATCAGGTTTTCTTCCACGCTCATGTCGCGGAACGTCATGCGCCCCTCGGGTATCATCGTGACCCTCGCGTCGCTCATCTTCCACGTCGGCGTGCCGTTGATGGGCGTGCCATCGAGCGCGATGCTGCCCGCGCCCACGGGCAGCAAGCCCATGATGGCGCGCAGCAGAGTGGTCTTGCCGGCCCCGTTCGGGCCGATGATGGTGGTCAGCTTGCCCTTCTGGATGGACAGCGACACATCCCACAGCACATTGATGGCGCCATAGCCGGCGCGCAGATTCTCTATGTTAAGCATGCGCGGCTCCCGTATAGCTTTCGATGACAGCCGGGTCGCGGAAGACCGCATCGGGCGTGCCGTCGGCGATCAGCTGGCCGAAATTGAGCACGGCCACGCGCTGGCACAGATTGCTGATGGTTTCGATATCGTGCTCGATCATGACGATGCCCACGCCAAAGGCGGCATGCAAATCCTTCAGCATGCCCATGAAACGGCGCTTGCCATTCGTTTCCAGGCCCGCCAGCACTTCGTCCAACAGCAGCAGTTTCGGGTTCGTCGCCAGCGCCTTGGCCACTTCCAGCGCTTTCAATTCCGTCAACGCCAGTTCGCTGGCCGCGTCGCGCTGTGCCTTGTCCGCCAGGCTCGTGAAGTCGAGGATTTCATCGATCTTGCGCATATCTACCTTGCCGGTGCCGAAACGCTGCGCCACGACGAGGTTTTCGCGCACCGTCAATTCATGCATGGGCTGCGGGATCTGGAAGGTGCGGCCCAGCCCCAGGCGCGCGCGCTGGTACATGGGCGTGGCCATGATGTCGCGCCCCTCGAAGCTGATGCCGCCGCTGGTGGGGCGCACCAGGCCGGAAATGGCGTTGAACAGGGTGGTCTTGCCGGCGCCGTTCGCGCCCACCAGGCCGATCACGTCGTGGCTGCCCACCTTCAGGGTGACGGAATCGACGGCCGTCAGGCCGCCGAAGCGCACGGACACATTATCGAGTTCAAGCATGTGCTTTTTCCTTCGCTTTGACGAGTTTGCGCAGCAGCGGCAGCAAGCCGTTCGGACTGAAGACGATCATCGCCACCAGCAGCATGCCCAGCACCAGCTGGTGGCCCGTGGGGATCAGCGATTTGAAAATCAGCTGGTCGACCAGGTAGACCACCACGGCGCCCAGCACGGGGCCGAGTATCGTGCGGTAGCCGCCGAAGATGGCCGCCACGATGGGCAAGGTCACCCACAGGCTGTTGAAGGCGTAGTCCGGTTCCAGGAAATTGATGTAGTGGGCGTTGAAGGCGCCGAACAGGCCCGCCATGAAGGCCGACACGAGCAGCATGGCGCCTTTCAGCAAGGTGCTGTTGACGCCGACGACGCGCGTGGCGTCTTCGCTGTCGTGCATGGCGCGCAGGGCAATGCCGTAGTGGCTGGCGCGGATGCGGCTGTAGGCAAACGCGCACGCCACCACCAAGGTCAGTACCACCAGGTAGGCGCCTGTCTTGCTGGCCAGGTCGAAGCCGAAGACGGTAGGCAAGGCCGGGATATTGTTGATGCCGCCGGCGCCGCCCGTGACGGAACTCCATTCCGTGGCCAGGATGCGGAAGATGTGGGCGTAGGCGAGGATGGCCAGCGCAAAATACGGACCGCGCAGGCGCAGCACGGGCAGCATGATGACGGCGGCGATGGCCGCGCCCGCGCCACCGAGCAGCATGGCGGCAAACACGGGCAAGCCCAGTTTTACGGTGGCCAGCGCGGAGACATACGCGCCTACGCCGAAGAAGGCTGCGTGGCCGAAGCTGACCATGCCGCCCAAGTTGCCCAGCAGGGCCCAGGACATGGCCACGCCGCCGATGATCAGGGCCGCCACCACCATGCTCATCACATACTGGTTGGCGCCCAGGGCCAGCGGCACGACGATATACGCGGCCAGCAGCAGGCCCGCCGTGGAAATCAGTGTCGAGCGCTTCATCCGCGCCTCCGTTGTGCGCCGAACAAGCCGTTCGGCATGATGAACAGCACCAGCAGGAACAGCACCATGCCGGACAATTCCTGCAGCGCGGAGCTGGCCAGGGTGACGGTCAGCGCCTCGGCCACGCCCAGCAGCACTGCGGCCAGCAGCACGCCGGGAATGGAACCGATGCCGGCCAATACCGTGATGATGAAGGCTTTCACCGTCAGCGCGCCGCCGTAGGCGGGCTGGATCACGCCATAGCTGAACAAGGCGACGCCGGCGAAGGCGGCCAGGATACCGGCGACCAGGAAGGACACCAGTTCCGTGCGGCCCGGGTCGATGCCCATCAGCTTGGCCGCGTCGCGGTTGCTGGAGACGGCGCGCACGGCGCGGCCATACCAGCTGGTGGACAGCCAGCGCCACAGCGCCGCCATCAGCACCAGGCTGACGCCAAAGAAAATCACTTCGCTGCGCATGCTGAAAAACGGGCCGATTTCAAACCCTTCCTGCAGCCAGCTGGACGACGTCGAGCGGATGTCGGCCTTCCACACGAGCAGGATGAAATTGGTGAGGATGACGCCGATGCCGTAGGTAAGGATCAGCGAATTGATTTCGCGGTCCTTTTTGATGCGGCTGACGATCAGGTAGACGCCCACGGACGTCAGGCTGACGATCACCAGTGCGATGGGAATGGCGAACATGGGACCGAGTCCCAGGCCCGATTCGACGCTGTAGGCGATGTAGGCGGCCAGCAGCACCAGTTCGCCGTGCGCCAGGTTGATCACTTTCATGGTGCCGAAGACCAGCGCCAGTCCCAGTGCGATCAGGGCGTAGGAGCCGCCCTGCAGCAAGCCCGAATACAGGGCTTGCAAGATTAATTCTGTCATGTCGTCATCCCGTCAGGCAGCCGACGAGCATCGCGAGGATGCGCCAGGGCTGCCGTTCATCGGTGCGCGCCCGGGCGGACGCGCGCGTGCGCAGCGGGAGGCTGCCTACCAGGGCAGGGCTGGATAGGCCAGCTTGCCCGTGGCGTGTTCCTTCGGCCAGACGATCACCACTTTCTTGTCCTGGTGCTGCGCCATGCGGTGCACGAAGTTCTGGTTGTCGCCGTTGGCGGCGAACTGCACCCGGCCGATCAGGGTTTCGCGGTCCGTCTTGCGCATTTCCTCGGCCACGCCGCCTTTCTTGATGGTGCCCTTGTCGGCCGCGCGCGCGATGGCTTCGAACAGCAGCATCGACTGCACATAGCCGAACTGGCCCAGGTAGTCCGGTTCCTTCTTGTACAGCTGCTTGTAGGCGTCGCTGAACGCCTTGCCGTCGGCCGTCTTGAATTCGGTAGGGAAGGGCAGCAGGGCCGTGCCGAAGACGTTCGGCATCAGGTCGGGGAAGTCGGCCGCCATTTTTGGCGTGGCCAGCGACCACACGCCCACCATGGCCTTGATCTTCGGCTTCAGGACGCGGGCGGCGCGGATGATGCCCACGTAGTCGTTTTCATAGCCGACCATGGCCACCACTTCCGATTTGTCCTGCAGCTTGATCTTGTTGATGATGGGCTTGAAGTCCGTAATCGCCGGGTCGAACGAGTGCGTCGTCACTTTCACGCCCTTGGCTGCCAGGGCTTTTTCCACGTCCTTCGCCAGGCCCGTGGTGGCGTCCTTGGTCGAGTACACGATGGAGACGGACTTGGCGCCCACGTCTTGCAGCAGTCCCAGCATGGCTTTTTCGTAGCCGGCCGTGTTATTGATGCGGAAAAAATTCTTGCGCCCGCTGGACACCAGGCTGTCGTCCACGCCGCCCGAGGTGATGTAGACGAGGCCCAGTTTGTTCGCCGTGTCCGAGGCGGGCGATATATTGTTCGAGCCATAGCCGCCCGTGATGGCCACCACGCCCTGGCTGGCCAGCTTTTCCACGGCGGCGATGGCCTTGGCGGGTGCCGATTCGTCGTCGACGGTGATGATCTTGATGGTGTGCTTGCCGTTGGTCTTGTTGAAGACTTCGGCCGCGACCATGATGCCTTCCTGCATGCCGGCGCCGACGCGCGCCAGGTTGCCCGTCAGCGGGATTTCCGCGCCGACCAGGAATTCGTCGGCGCTGGCCTGCGTCATCCAGGCGCTGGCAACCAGTGCTGCCATGGCGATGCGTGTGTAGGTGCGTTTCATCGTGTCTCCTCCGGTGATGTGGCTTGGTTTTATTGTCGGTTCTGGTAATACATGGTCAACTTATCGTGCATTCTGCGCCATTTGCCGCAGCTGCCCCTTTAAAATCTTGCCCGTGGCGGCGGCCGGCAGCGCGTCCATGACGATGATGGCGGACGGGCATTTGTACGGCGACAGGGTCTGCGCCAGCCAGGCCTGCAATTGTGCCACGCTGGCGGGCTGGCGCGGGTCCAGCTCCACGTAGGCGATGACGTCCTCGTTGCCATCGGCCACGGTGCGTCCCACCACGGCCGACTGCACCACGGACGGGTGGGCGTTCAGCGCCGTTTCCACTTCCAGCGGATACACATTGAAGCCGGAACGGATGATCAGCTCCTTGGTGCGGCCGACGATGAAGAGGGCGCCGTCGGGATCCTGGCGCGCCATGTCGCCCGTATTGAGCCAGCCGCCATCGCGCATGGTGGCCGCCGTCATGGCCGGTTCGCGGTAATAGCCGGCCATGACGTTCGGCCCGCGTATCCACAGTTCGCCCGGCTCGCCCGGCGCCACATCAAGGCCGTCAATGCTCACCACGCGCACTTCCACGCCCGGTATCGGCGTGCCGACGGAATCGTCGCGGCGCGGCGCTTCCAGGCGCGTCTGGCTGATGGTGGGCGCGCTTTCCGTCATGCCGTAGCCATTGTGCAGCGCGGTGCCCAGCAGCTTTTCTACGTCGTGCTTGAGCGATGGCGCCAGCGGCGAGCCGCCCGCATACGCAAAGCGCAGCTTCGTCGGCAGCGGGGTATCGGCGCCGCCCAGGGTTTGCAGCAGTTTCGCGTACATGGCGGGCACGCCCTGCACGATGGTCAAGCCGTCGTCCTTCAGGGCCGAGAGCAGACCGTCGACGGAAAAGCGCGGCACCAGGTACAGGGCGGCGCCCGCATACAGGGTGCCGAGGGCCACCGAGGCCAGGCCGTACACGTGCGAAATCGGCAGCACGCCGTAGGCGCGGTCGGTGCTGCTCAATCCCCGCAGGGTGCTGGACACGGCGGCGATGAACAGCAGGTTGCGGTGCGTGAGCATCACGCCTTTCGACTGCCCTGTGGTGCCCGTCGTGTAGATCAGCGCGGCCACCTGTTCGTTGCCGGGGACCGTGTCTTCGACGATAGTAGCTTCGTTCAAGTCGCCGACCAGCAGCTCGCCCATGCCGTCGACCGTGGCGCTGGCCGCGCCCAGACGTGCAGCATGCGCGGCCGCTTCCGGCGAGGCGCCGGCCAGGAACAGCACGCGCCGCGCGGAACTGTGCGTGGCGATGGTGTCGATTTCCCGCGCCGACAGCCGCGCGTTGACGTTGACGATCCACGCGTCGATGCTGGCCGCCGCGAAGATCAGCGCCACCTGCAGCGCGCCGTTTTCTCCAACCACCATCAGGCGGTCGCCGGCGCGCACGTCCAGCTGGCGCAGCAGCTGCGCGGCATTTTCTACACTGTGCTGCAGCTGCGCATAGGTCCAGCTGCGGCCAGCTTCATGCAGCGCGGGCGCGTCCGGCGCGCGCGCCGCCCAGTGGACGGGGATGGCCGACAGGCGCGCCGGCAAGCCGGCCAGCAGGGCGGGAATATCCATGGCGGCCTCCTTCACTTTTGCGCTGCCTTGATCATGTTGCGGGCGATGACGATCTGCTGGATCTGCGTCGTGCCTTCATAGATGCGGAACAGGCGCACGTCGCGGTAGAAGCGCTCGGCCGCGTATTCGCTGATATAGCCGGCGCCGCCGTGGATCTGCACGGAGCGGTCGGCCACGCGGCCGCACATTTCGGAGGCGAACAGCTTGCAGCACGACGCTTCCGTCGAAATGTCTTCCTTGTTGTCGCGGCGGTGCGCCGCGTCGAGCACCATGCTGCGCGCCGCGTAGATTTCCGCCTTGCTGTCGGCCAGCATGGCCTGGATCAGCTGGAATTCGGCGATGGGCTGGCCGAACTGCTGGCGCTCCATCGCATACGCCAGGGCGTCGGCCAGCATGCGTTCGGCCGCGCCCACGCAGACGGCGGCGATATGCAGCCGGCCCTTGTCGAGCACCTTCATGGCCGTCTTGAAACCCACGCCTTCCTTGCCGCCGATGATGTTCGCGGCAGGCACGCGGCAGTTTTCAAAGATGACGTCGCAGGTATGCGCGCCTTGCTGGCCCATCTTTTTATCGATCTTGCCCAGCGAGAGGCCGGGCGTATCCTTTTCCACGATGAAGGCGGAAATGGCCGATGCGCCCCGCTTGACGGGGTCCGTGCGGGCCATGACGGTAAAAATGCTCGCTTCGGGCGCGTTGGTGATATAGCGCTTGCTGCCGTTGAGGATATAAAAGTCGCCGTCGCGCACGGCCGTCGTGCGCAGGGACGCGGCGTCGGAACCTGACCCCGCTTCCGTCAAAGCGAACGAGCCGATGATGTCGCCGGCCGCCAGCTTGGGCAGATAGTATTGTTTCTGTGCTTCCGTACCGTCGATGACGATGCCTTGCGAGCCGATGCCGTTGTTCGTGCCGATCAGCGAGCGGAAGGCGGGCGAGGTGCGGGCGATTTCAAACGCGACCCGGACTTCTTCTTCCATGCTCAGTTCCAGGCCGCCGTAGGCTTCCGGGATCGACAGGCCGAACAGGCCCAGTTCGCGCATCTGCGCCACGATGGCGGGCGGGATGGTGTCCGTTTCAGCTACCAGCGCCTCGTTCGGCACCAGCACTTCGCGCACGAAACGGGCGATGCTGTCGAGCAGGATGTTCAGGGTTTCTTCGTCGCGTATCATCAGGGTCCTCGGAGGCGATGTTGAGAGGGGGCGCGCAGTCTAACCGCGGCCCAGGTTTTTTTCCACTGTCTTGACCAGGGCGACCAGGCGCGGTCCCAGGTCGGACTCGAGTTTTTCGCGCGACAGCAGGAAGGCGGGGCCGCCGCAATTGAAGGCCATCACCTGTTCGCCGTCGGCACCCAGCATGGGCACGCCCACGGCATGCACGTCGTTCTGCCATTCGCCGGCCGAGATGCAAAAGCCCCGGTCCTGGTAATCCTTGAAGCCTTGTTCGATGCCGGCCTTGATGCGCGGCCAGCGTTCCGTCTCGTGCACGCGCGCATGGTCCATCAGGTAGTCGCGTTCGGCCTGCGGCAGGATGCACAGCAGGGCCTTGCCCATGGCCGTCGTCATCAGGGGGATGCGCGAGCCGACGTCGAGGCGCAGGGTGACGTTGGCGCTGCTGCGGCACGTTTCCACGTACACCATGCTGAGGCGGTCGCGCGTGCCCAGCGAAACGGAGGCCTGCGCATGTTCGGCCAGTTCTTCCATCAGCGGGCGTGCCATCTTGCGCACATCGAGGTTCGACAGCATGCGGTAACCGAGGGCCAGCACGCCGGCACCCAGCTGGTACTTGCCCAGGCTGTCCGAATAATTCAGGTAGCCGAGTTTGGTGAGGGTATAGGTCAGGCGCGAAATCGTCGGTTTCGGAATGCCCGTGCGCCTGGCCATGTCCGCATTCGACAGGAACACTTCGCCGGGGCGAAAGCAGCGCAGTACTTCCAGCCCGCGCGCCAGTGCGTTGACGAACTGGCGGTCCTTGCCTTCCTCGTCATCGCTGAAGACGATGAGTTCCGGATCTGCTGTGGTCTGAATATTTGTCATATTTGCATTCATTTTCAGGCTCCCTGGAAATCAGTTTGCCTAGCCAAAATCGACGTGTCAACCATTTTGTGAAACATTCGTTCGCACAGCGAAATGCTGCGCTGCATGAATTTTTCTCGGAAAATTGACCTGCGCAGGCGTTTTGGCGCTTGTCGCTTGAGCATCGTTATATACGTCTGTATATTGCGCTGTTGGGTGACGGCCGCCGCATGCGTGGCCGCTTTTTTGAGTATCGCTATATGAGACTCTATATAACGACAGTGGAAAGATCGAAACGATGTTGAAACAGGTATTGGCAGGCGCCGTGATGCTGGCGCTGGCGCACATGGCACAGACGGCGCGGGCGCAGCAAACCGCCGGCAAGGACGAGGCGGCGCCGTTCGTGCTGGGCACGGTGACGGTGATCGGCCAGCGCGAGCAGGCAGGCCAAATGGAACAGCAGGTGGGCGCGCAAGTGAGCCGCGCCGAGATGCGCCGCTTTAACCGCGACAATGTGGGCGACGCATTGAATCTGCTGTCCGGCGTGTCGCTGTCGACCAATTCGCGCAATGAAAAAACCGTCGCCATCCGCGGCTTCGATGCGCGCCAGGTA
Organism: Janthinobacterium sp. SUN033; assembly: GCF_030397595.1. Classification (NCBI taxonomy): domain Bacteria; kingdom Pseudomonadati; phylum Pseudomonadota; class Betaproteobacteria; order Burkholderiales; family Oxalobacteraceae; genus Janthinobacterium; species Janthinobacterium sp. SUN033. The sequence goes on along the minus strand of NZ_JAPQNV010000003.1, from coordinate 146,875 downwards.
CCGCTGTACATCGACGGCATTCCCGTCTACGTGCCGTACGACGGTTATGTCGATTTCAACCGCTTCACCACCAGCGACCTGGCCGCCATCCAGGTGGCCAAGGGCTACAGCTCCGTGGCGTATGGCGCCAATACCTTGGGCGGTGCCATCAACCTGGTGTCGCGCAAGCCATCCGCGCGCCTGGAAGGCGACACTGCAGTCGGCTTCGGCTCGGGCGGCGAGCGCCAGGTGTCGGCCAACGTGGGCACGAACCAGGGCCTGTGGTATCTGCAGGCGGGCGTGTCGTATATCGACAGCGACGGTTTTCCCCTGTCGTCGGACTTCCGCCCCACGGCCACGGAAGACGGCGGCATGCGCAACAATTCCTACCGCAAGGATCATAAACTGTCGTTCAAGGTGGGCTACACGCCCGATGGCGCGCAGGCAGGCGACGAGTATGCACTGAGCTACTACAAGCAGCATGGCGAAAAGGGCCAGCCGCCATCGACCAATCCCGTCGGCGCGCGCTATTGGCAATGGCCGTACTGGAACAAGGAAAGCGTGTACTTCGTCTCGCAGACGCGCCTGGGCGACGCCGAGCGCCTGAAACTGCGCCTGTACCACGACAGCTATGACAATGAAATCACTTCGTACACGAACGGCAGCTACGCGACCCTGAAAACCAGCGGCCAGGGCAGCGTCAGCGGCGGGCGCAGCATCTACAACGACCGCACGAACGGTGGCGCGGTGGAGCTCGAATCGTTCCGCCTGGCCGCGCACAGCCTGCGCTTTGTCGCCAGCTACAAGGCCGACGAGCATCAGGAACTCGACGCCAAGGGCGTGCGCACCACCTGGTACAAGGATGCCTTGTGGACCCTGGGCGCGGAAGACAGCATCGCCCTCAATGCGGCGACGGAACTGTCGCTGGGCGTGTCGCGCAATGCACTGCGCCCGGATACCGTCTACAGCGCCGGCAACGCGTATACCTTGCCGGAGAATCAATCGGCCACGGACATGCAGGCGGGCCTGTTCCACAAAATGGGTCCCGAGGCGAAGGTGTACGCCACGGTGGCGCGCAAGTCGCGCCTGCCGACCCTGAAGGACCGCTATTCGCAGCGCCTGGGCACGTATATTGAAAACCCGTCCCTGCGCGCCGAGGAGGCGCTCAATTATGAAGTGGGCTACCAGGCAAGCGTGCGCGGGCTGGCGCTCGATGCCGCCCTGTTCTATAGCGACGTGAAGGACAAGATACAGAGCGTGGCGAATGTGGCGGGCGTGCGCGCGCAGATGCGCAACGCGGGCAGGGCGCATATCAGCGGCGCGGAGCTGGGCTTGCGCGGCAGCGCCGGCGCGTGGCTGGACTTCGGCGGCAACTACACCTACACGGAAATGAAGAACGTCAGCGACCGCGCCATCCGCCTGACGGACGTGCCGCGCCACAAGCTGACTGCGCACGCCGTGCTGCACGCGGCGCGCCAGCTCGACGTGGTGGCCATCGCGGAAGCGAATAGCGGGCGCTGGGTCTCGAACACCCTGGAACTGGGCGGCTTTGCCACCGTCAACCTGAAGGCCGTGTACCGGCCCTTGCCGGCCTTGCCCCTGGAAGTGGGCGTGAGCAACCTGGCTGACCGCAACTACGCGCTGGCCGACGGTTTCCCCAGCGCGGGGCGCACCTGGCTGGCCAATGCGCAATACCAGTTCTGATTTTTTGATTGTTCCATGAAAGGACACAGCATGTTGAAGAAAATATTCCTTGGTTTTGCTTCGGCCGCCCTGCTGGCGACGGCGCCCGCATGGGCCGGCCCGGCGCCGGCGCGCGAGCATATGAGCCATGTGCTGACCGTGACGGGCAAGGTGGCAACGCCGTTGACCCTGACAGTGGCCGACCTGCGCCAGCTGCCGCCGGCGAATGGCGGCGAGCTTGCCGTCACGCGCCATAACGGCGACAAGGCCGAGACCATTACCAGTTACAAGGGCGTGCGCCTGCGCGATATCCTCGACAAGGCGGCGCTCGATGCGCCGGGCCATAACGATGTCAAGAAACTTGCCATCATCGCCACGGCCACCGACGGTTATGCGGTGGTGTTTTCCTGGGGCGAGCTGTATAACGCGCCGGCCGGCGAGGGCGTGATCGTCTACTACGAGAAGAACGGCAAGGCGCTTGACGAGAGCGATGGCGAGATCGCCCTGATCTCGGCCAGGGATATCCGCACGGGTCCGCGCCACGTGAAGTGGTTGAACCACATCGAGGTGCGCAAGCTGGTGGAGTGACGCGCAGCTGATGGAAAAAACGCGCCGTGGAGCCATCCCCGGCGCGTTTTTTTTATGCCGCCAGCGCTTGCCGCATGGCTTGGCCCGCCACGTCGAACAGGCCGCGCGCCGCTGGCGTCAAGCCCAGCATGTGCATCGACGCATGGATCATGCCGTCGAGCTGCACGCATTGCGCCGCCACGCCGTCGTCGCGCAAATACCGCGCATAGGCTTCGCCTTCGTCATGCAGCGGGTCGTATTCGCACACCAGCACGGTCGCCGGCGGCAAGTCCTTCAGCGACGTGGCCCGCAGGGGCGCCGCGTAGGGCTGCGCGCCATCAGCCGGCTCGTTCAGGTAGGCCGACCAGCAAAAGCGCATGGCTTCCCGTGTCAGCGAATGGCCTTCCGCATAGCGCTGGTAGGATGGCGTGTCGAAGGCGAAATCGAGCGCCGGGTACAGCAGCAGCTGGTGCGCCAGCGCGGGACCGGCCTGGTCGCGGGCCATCAGGGCCGCTGCCGCCGCCAGGTTGCCGCCCGCGCTGTCGCCGCCCACGGCCAGCCGTTTCACGTCGATGCCCAGCGCCTCGGCATGGTCCGCGACCCAGCAGAGCGCCCGATAAAAATCATCGAGCGGCACGGGGAACTTGTGCTCAGGCGCCAGCCGGTAGTCGACGGAAAAGACCACGCAGCCGGTGGCGTTGGCCAGCGCGCGGCACGGATTGTCGTACAGGTCCAGCGAGCACAGACACCATCCTCCCCCATGCGCAAAGACGATGGCGGGCAAGGGCTGGCCCGTGTCCGCGCCGGCAGGCACATAGGCGCGCACGGTCAGCGCATGCTCGCCGGGCAGCACGTAGTCCTTGATCGACGCGACGTCTTCCAATGGTCCGTGCAGCTGGCGCAAGCCCGTTTCCGTGGCGGCGCGCAAGTCCGCCAGCGAGGCGGGCTGCGGCGCATCCTTGCCCTCGTCCAGCCAGGCGGCGATCAGCGGGTCGAGGCTCATGCGGGTGCTCCGGCCAGGAAGGGCAGCAGGTGGGCGATGAACGCTTCCGGCTGTTCTTCCATGATGAAGTGGCCGCATTCGGCGACGATGGCGCCCTGCAAAATATCGGCCTTGCCCTGCATGGTCAGCAGGGGCGCGTCATTCGTCGCATGGTCGGCGCCGATGGCCAGCACGGGCATGGCCAGGCTCTTTTTCGCCCGCTCCAGGTTTTGCCGGATGGTTTCCGGAATGGCGCGGTAGTAGGCGAAACCGGCGCGCAGGGCGCCCGGCGTGGCATAGGCGTCCGCATACACATCGACGGCCACCTTGTCGCGGCGGTACGACCAGCGGTCCAGGATGAAGCGGATGTATTCGCGTTCCTTGCCGGCCGTGAGCATCTCCGGCAAATCGAGCACCTGGTTGAACATGAAGTGCCACAGGAAGATGTTGTCGGACGGCGCGACAAAAATCGGCGGCGCCGGCGCCAGGCCTGGAATGACGGCTTCCGTCAGCGCCAGTTTCGTCACGGCCTGCGGGAAATCGCTGGCCAGCGCATAGCCGACCCACATGCCGATGTCGTGGCCGACGACATCGTACTGCGCATGGCCCAGAGCCAGCATGGCGCGGTGAAGGGTGGCGGCAACGGCGCCCGTGTCGTAGCCGCCGGCCGGGCGTTCCGAGTGGCCGCTGCCGGGCGGATCGATGGCGATCGCCTGGTAGCCCTGGGCGGCCAGCGCCGCCATCACATGGCGCCAGGCGTACCAGGTTTGCGGCCAGCCGGGGATCAGCAGCACGGGTTTGCCTTCGCCGGCGATGACGCAATGCAGGCGCTGGCCGTCGATGCGGACGTAGTCGTGGGTGTAGCTGTCTTGATTCTGATGCATGGTGTTTCCTTGTTAGTTGTGCTCGATGCCGAGCAGGGTATTGATCTGCTGCGCGCTGACGGGGGCGCCGGCGAAGTCGTCGAAGATCTTGTCGGTCACGGGAATGATGTGGGCATTGATGAAGGCCACGCCTTCGCGCGCGCCCACTTCCTGGTCCTTCAGGCAGCATTCCCATTCCAGCGTGGCCCAGCCCGCGTAGTCGTTTTGCGCCATCTTCGAGAAGATGGCCTTGAAGTCGACCTGGCCATCGCCCAGCGAACGGAAGCGCCCGGCGCGGTTTTCCCACGACTGGTAGCCGCCGTAGATGCCTTGCCGCCCCGTCGGATTGAACTCCGCATCCTTCACATGGAACATGCGGATATGGTCCTTGTAGATGTCGATGAATTCCAGGTAGTTCAGCTGCTGCAGCACGAAGTGGCTGGGGTCGAACAGCATCTTGCAGCGCGGGTGGCGGCCCACGCGCTCGTAGAACATCTCGAAGCTGATGCCGTCATGCAGGTCTTCGCTCGGGTGGATTTCGTAGCACAGGTTGATGCCCTGTTCTTCGCACACGTCGAGGATGGGCAGCCAGCGGCGCGCCAGTTCGTCGAAGGCCGCCTCGATCAGGCCGGGCGGGCGCTGCGGGAACGGGAACAGGTAGGGCCAGGCGAACGAGCCGGAGAACGTGCCCATGTCGGTCAGGCCCAGGCGCTTCGAGGCCATGGCCGCCAGTTTCACTTGCTCGATGGCCCACTCGGTGCGCGCCGCCGGCTGGCCGTGCAGGTGGGCCGGCGCAAAGCTGTCGCACAGCGCGTCGTAGGCCGGGTGCACGGCCACCAGCTGGCCGAGGATGTGCGTCGTCAGTTCGCTGATGACGAGGCCATGGCTGGCCAGCATGGCAACGAGGTCGTCGCAGTATTGCTGGCTGTGCGCCGCTTGCGCCACGTCGAACAGGCGCGCATCCCAGGCGGGAATCTGCAGGGCCTTGAAGCCCATGCCGGCCGCCCACTCGGCGATGGCGGGCAGGGTGTTGAAGGGCGCCGTGTCGGCGGCGAATTGTGCCAGGTGCAGGCTTGGTCCTTGGATGGTTTTCATATCGGCTCCTATTGTTTGTCGATCGACAAAGAATAGGCGAAATTTTCCCTTCGGTCAAGCCCGTGATGCAAAATAAATCGGGAACGCGCCGTGGGCGCCAGGCGTTATACTGGCCGCCACTTCGCAAGCAGAGGATCAAGATGGCAGGAAGACCGAGGGAATTTGACCGCGCGCTGGCGCTGGCAAAAGCGCGCGACGCGTTCTGGACGCGCGGCTACGAGGGTGTATCGATGGCTGACCTGGTGGCGGCGCTGGGCATCGCCTCGGCGCGCATCTATGCGGCGTTCGGCTCGAAGGAGCAGTTGTTCCGCGAAGCCGTGGAATTGTATGAAACGGGCGAGGGCGCCTTTGCCGTGCATGCGCTGGCTGCCAGCCTGAATGTGCGCGACGCCGTGGCGCGCATGCTGGAAGAAGCGGTGCTGCTGTACACGCGCAGCGGCCAGCCGCAAGGCTGCATGGTGGTCACGGCCGCCACGAATACGAGCGCGGAAAACGCGGGCATCGCCGACTGGCTGGCGCAGCACCGCCGCGCACGCACGCAAGCCGTCATCGAACGCCTGCGCGCGGCGCAGCTGGCGGGAGAATTAAAAGGGGAGGCGGACGTGCAGGCCTTGGGCGACTACTATGCGGCCTTGCTGCATGGCCTGTCGGTGCAGGCGCGCGACGGCATTCCGGCCGAACGGCTGCTGGCGCTGATTGCGCCGGCGATGGCGCCTTTGGTGCTGGAAATGCAAAAACCAGACTAGCGTGTCGATAGTTGCCGTGGATGTTTGCTGCCTCAGGTCTTGACGTCGATCAGGCTGCCCAAAGCCTGGTCGGCTGCCTTGACGACATTCGCCGATAAATTAAAACCGGCCTTGTAGACGAGGTTATCCGTCAGCTCGGACGCCAGGCCCACGCCGTTCGGCCGGCTTTCCGCCGCCTTGGCGGCATTCGCGTTGGCGCCGCTGACGCTTTCGCTGGCGGCCAGCTTGCGTCCTTCGACAGACAGGGTAACGCCCGTGCCGGCCGGGCTGGCTTCCTGGAACTCGGCTTGCTGCGGCTGGAAGCCCTGGGTATTCGCATTGGCGATATTGTTGGCGGCCACATCCAGCGCGCGCTGGTTGGCGGTCAGCCCCGAGGTACCGGTGGTGAGGGCGGATATGGACATGGCAACTCCTTCAGAATGCACCCAGTTTACTCCCGCCAGCGGGAAAAGTGGTTGGTGCAAGGCAACATTTTTTCACGCGGGTGGTTGCCGCAAAAAATAGGTGCATCACGTAATTTTTTTATATTGTTCTGTGGCATTTCGCTGCCTAGACTGGCAGGGAAGTCATCCACGGAGTCCGCCATTTTTCACCTGTTTCGTCCTCTTTTCCTGGGTTTTCTGCTCAGCCTGCCTTGCCTGCCCCTGAAAGCCCAGCTTGCTCTCTCCCAGTTGCCGCTCGATGTGCGCCTGAACGAGCAGGTCATCATGGTGCCGGCCGGCGATGGCTTGCGCGAGATGCTGGAAACGACGGTGTTCCGTCCAGCCGGTCCCGGCCCGTTTCCCCTGCTGCTGATGAATCATGGCAAGCAGGCCGGCCCGGCCCGGCTGCAGGCGCGCGAGCGCTTCATCTATATGGCGACCGAATTCGTGCGCCGCGGCTATGCGGTGATGCTGCCCATGCGCGCCGGCTTTGCGCGTTCCACGGGCGCCTACCGCGATTTTGGCTGCGACATGCTGGGCAACGCCCAGGGCCAGGCGCGCGACATGCTGGCCGCGCTCGCGTATGCGCGCCGCCAGAGCTGGGTCGACCCGGAACGCATCGTCGTCGCGGGCCAGTCGTATGGCGGCATGGCGGCGCTGGCGCTGGCCACCCGGGTGCTGCCCGGCGTGCGGGGCGTGCTCAATTTTTCCGGCGGCCTGCGCGTCGACATGCCGGGCTGCGACTGGCAAGGGGCGCTGGCCAAGTCCTTCGCCACCCTGGGCGCCTACAACCACATCCCCAGCCTGTGGCTGTATGGCGCGAATGACTCGTATTTTTCGCCGGCGCTGGTGCGGCGGCTGTTCAATTCCTTTACCGGTTCGGGCGGCCGGGCGCAATTGCTCGCCTATGGCCCGTTCAAGCGCGACGCGCACCTGACCCTGGGCAGCCGCGACGGCGTGGCCGTGTGGTTGCCCGCCACCGAGCGCTTCCTGCAGAAAATCGGCATGCCGGTGCGGCAGGTCTACCGCGTGGCCGATGCGCCGTCTCCGCCCGCCACGCATTTCGCGCTGCAGGACGATATCGCCGCCGTGCCCTACCTGGAAGAGCAGGGGCGCGCCGCCTACCGCGTCTTCCTGGAGAAAACCGCGCCGCGCGCCTTTGCCCTGTCGGCCAGCGGCGCCTGGGGCTGGGCCGAGGAGGGTGAAAGCCCCGATGTGCGCGCGCTGGCCTCGTGCCAGCGGCGCAGCAGCCTGCCGTGCCAGCTGTATTCGGTCGATGAAAGCGTCGTTTGGCCGCTCGCCGGCGCCAGCGCAAGCGCCGCCGGCGGCGCGCAATAGGCCGCCGCGCACGATAGTTGTCGCCGAAACGGGGGATGGGCGAATATACTAGGCGAAAAGGGAGGCGTTGCGCTTCCCGTCCGCCCTTATCATCAGCGAGAATTCACCCTTATGGCGTCATCCCCAGAAAACCTCAGCATGGCCGTGTTTTGCGACTTCGAGAACGTCGCGCTCGGCGTGCGAGATGCAAATTACGAAAAATTCGATATCAAGCCCATCCTGGAACGCTTGCTGCTCAAGGGCAGTATTGTTGTCAAGAAGGCATATTGCGACTGGGACCGTTATAAAAGTTTCAAGGGCACCATGCATGAAGCGAACTTCGAACTGATCGAAATTCCCCACGTGCGCCAGTCGGGCAAGAATTCGGCCGACATCCGCCTGGTGGTCGATGCGCTGGACCTGTGCTACACCAAGGCCCACGTCAACACCTTCGTCATCATCAGCGGTGATTCCGATTTTTCGCCGCTCGTGTCGAAATTGCGCGAAAACGCCAAGCAGGTGATCGGCGTGGGCGTCAAGCAGTCGACGTCGGACCTGCTGGTGGCCAACTGCGACGAATTCATTTTCTACGATGACCTGGTGCGCGAAAGCCGCCGCACGGCCGCCAAGCGCGACGCGCGCGACACGCCTGCCGCCAAGCGCTCGCCGGACGAGGAAGTGCGCCGCAAGGAAAAATACGAGTCGCGCAAGACGGAAGCGATCGAAATGGCTGTCGAGACCTTCGACGCGCTGGTGTCCGAGCGCGGCGACAGCGGCAAGATCTGGGCCTCGATGCTGAAGGAAGCGATCAAGCGCCGCAAGCCGGACTTCAGCGAGTCCTACTACGGTTTCCGCACCTTCGGCAACCTGCTGGAAGAAGCGCAGACGCGCGGCTTGCTGGAATTTGGCCGCGATGAAAAATCGGGCGCCTATGTCTACCGCAGCAGCGGCCTGGTGGCCGTGCCGGCCGCCGTGAACGCGGATACAGCCAGCGAGGCCGGCGGCGAGACCGGCGTGGCGGCGGAAGAGGGCAATCACCGCGAAGGCGGCAGCCGCCGCGATTCGCGCCGCAATGGCCGTGGCGGCCGCAAGCAGAACGAGCAACGCCGCGGCGAGTCCGCGCCACAGGCCTTCGTGCCGGTGGCCGACGCCGAAGCCGTCGTCATCGAGCAGTATGCGCCGGCGCCGCAGCCGGAAGTGCAGCACGAAGTGGCCGAAGCCGCCGCCGAAGCGGTGGCCGAGGTGGTTGCAGACGAGGGCAACGCCAAGCGCGGTTCGCGCCGCAATGGCCGCGGTGGCCGCAAGAATGGCGATGGCGCCCGCGAAGCGCGCGCCGAAGTTGTCGCCGTCGAGGTGGCGCCGGTGGCGGAAGCCGTGCCTGCGCCTGCGCCTGCGCCTGCGCCTGAGCCGGTAGCCGAAGTGCCGGTGGAAGCCGCCGCCGAAGCCAAGCCGAAGGCCAAGCCGCGCACGCCGGCCCGCAAGGCGGCTGCGGCGAAGAAACCGGCCAAGAAGGCGGCAGAAGCTGTGGTGGAAGCTGCGCCTGTCGTTGAAGCGGCGCCGGTGGAAGTGGCTGCCGTGGCGGAAGACAAGCCGGCCAAGGCGCCGCGCAAGACGCCGGCGCGCCGTCCTGCGCGCAAGAAGGCGGAAGTTGATTGATTGACGCCCCAAAGCAAGAACTGGGGTCAGACGGGGACGCCGAGCCCCGTCGTGTCTGACCCCTGAACTTTGCTGCGTATCAATACGTTCGGTGCATGCGCACCACCGCCATTCCCCCAAGCGTGTACGATGAGCCTGTTTTTAACGCGGCGGGCGGTCAAGCATGTATTACGGTGAACGGTTCAACAGCATTTCCCATACGGTGGGCGCCGCGCTGGCGGCCATCGGCGGCGTCATCCTGATCGTCGCGGCGGCCCGCACGGGCGATCCCTGGAAAATCGTCAGCTGCAGCGTGTATGCGGCCATGCTGCTCACGCTCTACCTCACTTCCACCCTGTACCACAGCGTGCGCGGCAAGGCCAAGGCCATGCTGCAGCGGCTCGACCACTGCGCCATCTACCTGCTCATCGCGGGCACCTACACGCCCTTCATGCTGGTGACCCTGCGCGGGCCGTGGGGCTGGTCGCTGTTCGGCGTCGTCTGGGGCCTGGCCTTGCTTGGCATCGTGCAGGAATACGTGTACGCGAAAGGCGCGCGCATCCTGTCGCTGGTGATTTACGTGGCCATGGGCTGGCTGATCGTCATCGGCATCAAGCCGCTGCTGGCGGCGCTCGAGTGGAACGGCTTCCTGTGGCTGGTGGCAGGCGGGCTGTGCTACACGGGCGGCATCGCTTTCTATGCCACCGACCACAAGCTGCGCCATGGCCACGGCATCTGGCACCTGTTCGTGCTGGCCGGCAGTAGCTGTCATTTTATCGCCATTTTGTTCTACGTTGCCTGACGTTATCCCTTGCCATCACTGTTGCCATGATTCCATTATAATGGCGCGATATGTGAAAATAGCGCAACAATGCGGCAATAATAAGGCAACAATGGATATCAATTCGGACGACCTGAAAATCTTCGTCACCGTCATCGACAGCGGCACCCTGAGCGCGGCCGCCGTGCACCTGGGACAAACCACTTCGGGCGTCAGCCGCGCCCTGTCGCGCCTGGAAGACAAGCTGGCCACCTCGCTGCTGACGCGCACCACGCGGCGCATGGAGCTGACGGAAGAGGGGCAGCTGTTCCTGGACAAGGCGCGCGCCATCCTCGCGTCGATGGAAGACGTGGAGGAATCGATCCGCATCCGCCGCCAGAAGCCGGCCGGGCGGCTGTCCGTCGATGCCGCCTCGCCCTTCATGCTCCATTGCGTTGTGCCCCACGTGGCGGAATTTCGCGCCATGTACCCGGACATCCGCCTGGAGCTGACCAGCAACGACCAGATCGCCGACCTGCTCGAGCACCGCACCGATATCGCCATCCGCATCGGCGCCCTGGTCGATTCGACCCTGCATGCGCGCCCGCTCAGCGCCAGTCCGCTGCATGTGCTGGCCACGCCCGCCTACCTGGCGCGCCACGGCGAACCCGCCACGCCGGAAGCGCTGTCCGGCCATGCGTTGCTGGGTTTTGCGCAATATGAGCTGGGGAATAACTGGCCGCTGCGCCACGAAGCGGGCAACAGCCTGCAGATCGTGCCGGCGCTGGCCGCGTCCAGCGGCGAAACCCTGCGCCAGCTGGCGTTGCACGACCAGGGCATCGTCTGCCTGTCCGACTTCATGACGAAGGACGACATCGCGGCCGGCCGGCTGGTGCGGGTGCTGCAGCCGTTTTACACGGGCTACCGCCAGCAGATCCACGCCGTCTACTACCGCAACACGCAGCTGGCGCAGCGCATCAGCTGCTTCCTCGAATTCCTGCAACAGAAACTGTAAGGCCCGGACATGAGCGCACATGGCATGCAATGCCCCACCTGCGACGAATATGGCGACCTGGTGCACGCCACGGTCCGCCAGACGGGCCAGCAGGTGATCGTCTGCACGGAATGCGATTTCGTGTGGCCGCATCCGGAGCAGGACATTGATCCGGCGCATGCCACGGATGTGGCTTCCCTGCTGGCGCAATCCGGCCTGGACGACGACTGGGACGAGCTCGAACTCGGGGCAAGGGTGCCGCCGTCGCCTACAGCATGACGTGCGATTCTTCCGCCCGCAGCAGGGCTTCCACCTCATGGGCGGGCAGCGGCCGGCTGAAATAATAGCCCTGCGCCTCGTCGCAGCCATGGCGGCGCAGGTAATCGAGCTGCTCCGCCGTTTCCACGCCTTCGGCCACCACGCGCAGCTTCAAATTGTGCGCCAGGGCGATGATGGAGACGACGATGGCCGCGTCGTCCGCGTCGCGCGCCACGTCGCCGACGAAACTGCGGTCGATCTTCAGCACATCGATGGGGAAGGTGCGCAGGTAGGCGAAGCTGGAATAGCCGGTGCCGAAGTCGTCGATCGACAGCTGCACCCCCAGCGCCTTCATGTCGTGCAGCTGGCTGACGGCCAGCGCCACGTCGTGCATGAACAGGCTTTCCGTCAGTTCCAGTTCCAGGCAGGCGGGCGGCAAGCCTGTTTCCAGCAGCACGTCGGCGATCGACGCGACCAGGTTCGGCTCGTTGAACTGGCGCGCCGACAGGTTCACGGCCAGGCGCAAGGTGTCCAGTCCCGCCGCATGCCAGCGTTTCACCTGCGCGCACGCTTCGCGCATGACCCAGGCGCCGATCGGCACGATCAGGCCCGTATCCTCGGCCAGCGCGATGAAGCGCTGCGGCGCCACCATGCCCAGGTCCGGATGCTGCCAGCGCAGCAGCGCTTCCACGCCGACGATGCGCCCGCTGGCCAGGTCCACCTGCGGCTGGTAATGCAGCACGAACTGCTCGCGTTCCAGGGCGTTGCGCAGCGCCGTCTCGATACGCAGACGCTCCAGGGTGGCCTGGTTCATGGCCGTCGTGTAGAACTTGATGTTGTTGCGGCCCTGTTTCTTGGCGCAGTACATGGCGATGTCGGCCTGCTCGATCAGGTTCTGCGTCTCGCCATTCAGGGTAACGTCGCCGGGCGCGTCGTAGCGCGACATGTCGTAGACGGCCACGCCGATGCTGCAGGTGACGAAGAATTCCTTGCCGTCCAGTAATACCGGCTGCGCCACGGCATCCATCACGCGCTGCACGATGGCGCCGCTGAGCACTTCGTCGGCCTGCTCGCACAGGATGGCGACGAATTCATCGCCGGACAGGCGCGCCACCGTGTCGCTTTCGCGCAGGCTGGACTGCAAGCGCGTGGCGATGGTTTTCAGCAGCAGGTCGCCCGCCTTGTGACCGAGGCTGTCATTGACGAACTTGAACCGGTCCAGGTCGATCAACAGCACCCATAATGCGCGGTTCTTGCGGCGCGACAGGGCCATCGCTTGCGCCAGGCGGTCGCGCAGCAGGGCGCGGTTGGGCAAGCCCGTCAGCACGTCGTGGTGGGCGATGTGCTGGATTTGCTGCTCGGCCAGCTTGCGTTCCGTGATTTCGGACCCCGTGCCCCGGTAGCCGCGAAAGTCGCCCAGTTCGTTGAACAGCGGCTCGCCATTGATGCTGAACCAGCGCAGCTGGCCATCGCGGTCGTGCATCGCATATTCGAGGTTGGAAAAGGGCAGGTGGGCTTCCAGGTTGGCGATATGCTGCTTGCCCCAGCGCGAATTGCGCATTTCCGGGTTGTTGTCCCAGCGCGTCATGCCGATGAAGCGTTCCAGCGGCATGTTCGACTTGTCCGTGAAACCGCTGGTGATGTGGGTGAAGCAGAAGTTGGCGTCCTGTTCCCAGTACCAGTCCGAGGACAGGGCCAGCAGACGGCGGAAGCGCTTTTCGCTTTCCTGCAAGGCGCGCTCCGTGCGCTGGCGCGCCCGCACGTCGGCGCTGAGCAGTTCATTGCTGCGTTTCAGGTCGGCCGTGCGCTGCTCCACCAGCAATTGCACGCGGCGCGAGCGCTGCGTCAGCGACTGCACGAAGGCGGCCGTCAGTACGCTGAACAGCAAACCCGTGATCAGGGTAAACAGGGAGCCCAGATGGTCGGCCAGGAAGGGGCGCGGATGGACCACCACGCGCACATGCCAGGGCCGGCCGGCGGAAGTGAAAGCCCGGTCATAATGGTTATGGTAGGCAAAGTGCAGCCAGCGGGGCAGCGACTCCCAGGCGCCGCCCGGTTCGTCGGCAGGCGCCTGGCCATGCCGGAAGATCAATTGGTGCGGGTCGGCGCCGGCGTCCGCGTAGACGCTGAGTTCAAGCTGCGAGTCGCCCAGCAGGTCGGCGCCGGCGAGGATTTTCTGCACCAGTTCCCCGGCGCGCACGATGACGGCCGTATCGCCGATCAGCGCCGCACGCCGCTGCTGTATCGTTTGCAGGGGCACGCCGTGGCGATAGACGGGGCGCACGATGACGAAGCCCCGTTGCGGCCCTTGCGCCAGGGCCAGCAGGCCGGTGGCGGTGGTCTGGCCGCTGACGATCGCCTGTTCCAGCGCGCGCGCCAGCACGCCGCTCGGGCTGACGTTCAGGCCGAAGGCGGGGCGGTTGCCCTGCAGGGGTTCGAGATAGTCGACCACCAGGTAGCTGGCGCGCGTCGTCGCCGGCACGACGACGCCGTCGCGCATTTCCGTCATGGCGTAGTCGGGCACGATGCGCCGCAGTTCCGTCTCGAAGGCGGCGCGCTGTGCATGCGGCACGATGCGGTGGAAATTGAAGGCCTGGATGAACGGATGGCGTTGCAGCAGCGGTGTGGTGAAGTCGTGGAACTGTTCCCGGGTGACGGGCACGACGGCGGCAAACAGCTGGTTCGTTGTCGTCAGCACCTCGACCGCGTCGTCGAGCCCCTGCTCGATGGCGGCCACCCTGGCGCCGGCGCGCTGCTGCAGGCTCAGGCCCATCTTGTCGTATTCGAGCTGGCTGATGGCGGCAAACAGCACGGCCGTCACGCTGACGCCGCAGGCAAAGGTCAGCGCGGCCGCGGCGGAAATCGACAATGGCAGGCGGCCACGCAGCATGGTTTTTCCTATCTCACTTCATGGACACTTGGGTTCGGCGGCGCCTGCCGGCCCCACGCAGGCGGTAGTTTGTCATAAACCACATCCATCATGCGGATTTTGCACCAAATTACTGCTAATAAGCAACAATATCTATGACCGGGGAAGACGACTTTCAGTCGCTGCCCGCGCCTGACTGGCGGCGCAAGCGCCACAACTGCCATGCCGGCAGCCAGCGGTTCAGGAACGCCAGGCCGGCTATCCGCCGCCAGCGCACCAGGCGCACCACGCGCACGGCGCGGCCGTCGGCGCCTTGCCCGGGTTTGGCGGCGAAGACGATGCGGTTATTGCCGGCGATGCCGTCGAAGTGGCACACGGCGCCGCGGAAGGTGAGCATCAGGCGCGCCAGCATGGCGGGGTAGTGTTCGTCATAACTGAACAGGTTGGCCACCAGCACACCGCCGGGCAGCAGGGCGCGCAGGCAGTCCGCATAGAAGCGCGCGCTGCCCAGTGCCGGCGGCAAGCCCGTTTCGTCATAGCCGTCGAGCAGCAGCACGTCGGCGCAGCCCGGATGCTGGCGGATATAGCTGACGGCGTCCGTCTCGATGACGCGCAGGCGCGCGTCGTCGGGCGGCAGCATGAATTGCTCGCGCAGGGCGATCACGTCGGCGCGCAGTTCCAGCACCGTGATGCGGGTGTCGGGCAGGTGGCGGTGGCAGAATTTCAGCAGCGAACCGCCGCCCAGTCCCACCATCAGGATGTGGCGGGGACGGGGTACGAACAGGGTAAAGCACATCATGGCGCGCGCATAGCGCAGCAGCAGATGGTCGGGGCGCGACAGCAGCATTTCGCTCTGGATCATGCCGGGCTGGAATTCCAGGCGGCGCCGGTCGCCACAGGTATGCACCTGCGGGGCAAGCGGGGTGGTGCTTCTGTTTTCCGGCATGGGACGACTTCGCTGAGTGGACTGGGGGAGATGCTTTGTTGCATTCAGAGAAATCTGATAAGCTCCCGTGAGCATACCCGATTAATCCGCGCCGAGCATGCGTATATTGGCGCGCGGCGGCACGGCCGCGCAGTCGGGCACCATGGAGACAAGCATGTTTTTGGATCACCCCATCATTACGGCGACGAACAGTTTTACGGAGCCCGACCGCATCGAGCGCTTGACGCGCGTGTACGGCTACGCGGCGGCGCTGGCCGACCAGGCCGCCAACGTCGGCTTTATTGAAAAAGTGGCGCAAATCCACGACCACAAGGGCACCCTCATCGTCTTCTGGCACGAGGCGCCCAGCGAGGTGGAAAAACAGTATTTCGTGCAGGCGTGGGCCAGCAAGATCGGCGACGGCAGCACCAATGTCGAACACGAAATCTGACCTGGCCTGCCGCGCCTGCGCGGCGACGGCGTAACCCATGGATATCAAGACCCTGGTACTGGCCCTGGCGCTCGGCAACCTGAGCCTGTGCGCGGCCCTGTTCTTCTTCGAGTATGAGCGCAAGAAGTCGCTCAGCATGTCCACCTGGGCGGTGGCCAAGCAATGCCAGGCCGTGGCCTGGTGCCTGCTGTATTTCCGCGGCGTGCTGCCCGATTTTCTCTCCATCTTGCTGGGCAATAGCCTGCTGTTTGCCGGCATGGCGCTCGATGCGGGCGCACTGTGGCAGGCGGCCGGGCGCAGCGGCTGGCGCCGCACCGTGCTGCCGGCGCTGGGGCTGTCGGTGGCGTTGTTCGCCGCCTGCTATCTGTTCGACGTGGCGCCGCTGCTGCGCAGCGCCGGCGGTTCGCTGATCGTGGCCGGCTTTTTCCTCGCCGGCGTGGCGGCCTTGTGCCTGAAATGGCGCGAGGCAAGCATGCTGCGCCGCTTCCTCGTCGTCAGCATGGGTATTTTGTCGCTGCTGATCGCCGCGCGCGGCGTGCTGGCCGCCGCCGTGCCCGGTTTCGATGCGGAATTGATGCAGCTGGCCGGCTTCGGCGCCCTGTACCTGATGATGCTGACGAACGCTTTCGGCTATCTGCTGCTGTCGCGTGAAAAGCTGGGCGGCGAACTGGCGCGCCTGGAAGTGCTCGACGCGGCCACGGGCGTGCCGAACCGGCGCGGCTTTTACCAGGCGCTGGCGCCGTGGATGGCGCTGGCGCGCCGGCCCGGCTTGCCGACGGCGCTGGTGGTGCTCAATATCGACCACTTTAAGAGAGTCAACGACAGCTACGGTCATCCGGTGGGTGACGCGGTGCTGAAAACCATCGTCGACACCTGCCGCCAGCAGCTGCGCGACAGCGACCTGATGGGCCGCCTGGGCGGCGCCGAATTCGCCATCCAGCTGCCGCGCACGACCCTGGCCGATGCGCTGATGGTGGCCGAGCGCATCCGCGCCGCCGTCGAAGTGCTGCCCGTCAAGACGGAGCGCGCCGTGCTGCAACTGACGGCCAGCCTGGGCGTAACCACCATCCGTGCCGAAGACAGCACCGTCAGCCTGTTCAAGCGGGCCGACGAGGCGCTGCAGGCGGCCAAGCAGGCGGGCCGCAATCGCGTCGTCGAGGCGCAAGGCGCCAGTACGCTGGACGTGTAAGCCCGCTTACTTCTTGCGCGAGCCGAGCCAGCTGGGTTCCTTGCCGCATTCCTTGGGCAAGAACAAGGCATCGAGGCCGGGATCGCAGCGATGGTCAGGCGCCTTCATCGGTTCGACGGTCAGCCATTCGCTCCTGGGCAGGATCTTTTCTTCGCGTGGTTCCACGGGCGGCGCGGGTGGCAGGCTGTCTTGCCACCTTGGCTGTGCGGCGGGCGCGGGCGCGGTTGCCCAGTTCGCGTCGACCTGCGCTGGCGGTGTGTCCGCGTGTGCGGCGGCGCTCAGCAAGCTGCCCGCGAGGATGAACGCACGCATGGCGGCGCTGTTTACGGAAATCATAGTCTGTCCTTGGTCGGTGCCGCGAGGGCGGACCTGGCATTATGATGCCAGCCGGAAGCAAAAACACAAGAAAATTGCAACGGCATGTTACCAAAGGGACTATAGTTACTGGTAGCAAGCAGGTGCATCACAGCAAGGCGCTCGAATGGTGAGCAAGGCGCGGGTCGCCGCTGCCCGAACGTGTGCATTCCCTAACTTTCATTTAAGCTAAGCAAGTTATGCTATCGAGCGCACGCCAGGCTGCCCTGTGCCGTCCGCACCGCAGTTCCTCTTTCTTACTCTTGCCAGGCCCATAATGAAAATGCTCAAATCCCTGCCTGTATGGCCGCTTGCCGCCCCCGTTGCCGGCTGGCTGTTCCTGTTCGGTTCCACCTTCAATGTCGGCGGCGCCTACCAGATACTGCTGGTGGCGGGCCTGATCGGCAGCGTGCTGGCCGCCGTGTACCACGCGGAAGTGGTGGCCCACCGCATCGGCGAACCGTACGGCACGCTGGTGCTGGCGCTGGCCGTGACCCTGATCGAGGTGGCGCTGATCGTCTCGCTGATGCTGGCCGGCGGACCGGAAACGACAGGGCTGGCGCGCGACACCGTGTTTGCCGCCATCATGATCATCCTGAACGGCATCGTCGGCATCTGCCTGCTGCTGGGCGCCGGGCGCCACAAGGAGCAGACCTTCGGCCTGCTGGGCGTGAGCGCCTCGCTGGCCACGCTGGCGGCCATCGCCGTTCTGACCCTGGTGCTGCCGAACTACACCTCGAGCGCCGCCGGTCCCTTCTACAATTCCAGCCAGCTGATCTTCATCGCCGTCATTTCCCTGGTCCTGTACGGCACCTTCGTGCTGGTGCAGACGGTGCGCCACCGCGATTACTTCCTGCCCAAGGAAGCCGTTGGCGATGAAGAGGTGCATGCGGCGCCGCCCACGGCCACCGTCGCCTGGGTCAGCGCCGGCGCGCTGCTGGTGTGCCTGGGCGCCGTGGTGCTGCTGGCCAAGTCGCTGGCGCCCGCGCTGGAGACGGCGATCGCCGCCATGGGCGCGCCGAAAACCCTGGTCGGCATCGTCATCGCCGCCATCGTGCTGCTGCCCGAAGGCCTGGCCGCCGTGCGCGCCGCGCGCGCGAATCGCCTGCAAACGAGCTTGAACCTGGCGCTCGGTTCCGCGCTGGCCAGCATCGGCCTGACGATTCCCGCCGTGGTGGTGGTGTCGCTGGCCACGGGCCTGACGATTACCCTGGGACTCGACATCAAGTCGACGGTGCTGCTGCTGCTGTCGCTGATGGTGGCCACCCTGTCGCTGGGCACGGGCCGCACCACGGTCATGCAGGGCACGGTGCACCTGGTGATTTTCGCGGTCTATCTGTTTACCACTATCGTCCCATAAGCACCGCGGCTGGTCGCCGTTTTGTCACAATCCTGTCACGCCGCTGTCATACGATGAGGGTAGTGTGGTAGGATTTTTAAATCGTTTAAATGATTTATATAGTTTAGCAACTGAGTTTGCCAACTTTTTCAGTCGGCACAGTAATGACAAGACAAGAGGCCAGTATGTATGCAGCGGTGGACCTGGGGTCCAACAGTTTTCGTTTACACGTCGGCAAGCATGATGGCGACACGATCCGCGTGGTCAAGAGCGTGCGCGACCCGATACGTCTGGCCGCCGGCCTGGACGCCAATGGCGACCTGACCGAGGCGGCCATGCAGGGCGCCCTGGCTTGCCTGCAGCGCTTTCGCGCCATTCTCGCCGGCTTCGAGCTCGATGCCGTGCGTGTGGTGGCCACGTCGGCCATGCGCGTGGCGCGCAACGGCGCCGTCTTCCTGCCGCTGGCCGAACAAGCCATCGGCCATCCGATCGAGATCATCTCGGGCGAGGAAGAGGGGCGCTTGATCTACATGGGCGTGGCCAATGCGCTGGCCATTCCCGGCGAACGCCGGCTGGTGATGGATATCGGCGGCGGCTCGACCGAACTGATACTGGGGCGCGGCAACGATATCGAACGGGTTGAGTCGTTCAGCCTGGGCACGGTCAAGCAAAGCCTGTCGTTCTTCATCGGCGGGCGCATCGACGCGCCGTCGTTCGAGGCGGCCATCCTGTCGGCGCGCAGCCATTTCGAGGATGCCGCGCCGCCGTACCGTCCGCAGCACTGGAAAACGGCCTACGGCTCTTCCGGCACCATCCGCACCATCGCCGACATCATCGCCCGCAACAAGCTGGGCGACGGCCTGCTCACGAGCGCCAGCCTCGATGCGCTGGCGCGCCGTTTCATTGAACTCGGCCACACCAGCCGCATCGACATGCCCGGCTTGCGCCCCGACCGCGCCAGCACCATCGTCGGCGGCCTGGCCATCTTGATCGGCCTGTTCCGCGAACTGGCGATTCCCGTCATGACGCCGATCGAGGCGGGTCTGCGCATGGGCGTGATGTGGGATTTGTACCTGCGCTCGACCAAGCGCGACCGCCGCGAACAGTCGGTGCAGGGCTGCATGGAGAAATTCCATATCGACCAGCAGCGCGCCGGCCGGGTTGCCGAGCAGGCGCTGGCCATGTATGCGCAGCTCAAGCCCACGTCCGACGCCCTGGTGAAATCCCTGCGCTGGAGCAGCCTGCTGCACGAAGTGGGACTGGCCGTGTCGCAGACGGGCTACCACAAGCACGCTTCCTACATCGTGGAGAACGCGGATTTGCCCGGTTTTACCACGCGCGAACAGAAGACCATGAGCCGGCTGATCCTGGCGCAGAAGGGCAACTTGCGCAAGATCGGCGAAGTGCTGTCCGACCCCGATTTTGCCAAGGCCGTGCTGGCGCTGCGCCTGTCGATCCTGCTCATGCATGCGCGCATCGAAGCCGATTTCAGCGAACTGCGCCTGCGCATGAAGAACCGCATCGAACTCGATATCAAGCGCGGCTGGGTGGCGCACCATCCCACCGTGTCGTTCTGGATCGAGAAGGAGCAGGAATTCTGGGATGAGGTCGGGGTCGATTTCACCATCCGCGCCAGCGCCTAGAAGGTCATGCCTTGCGCATGACTTGATGTGCAGCAAGCAAGATTTCAAAAAACAGTATATATTGTTTATATTAATTACCAGATTGGAAAATCCATGACCAAAACCGTCCCAGCGAAAAAAGCCGACAGCGCGCCCGTATCGATGTTCCCTACCAGCGCTTCGATCAATGCGGCAGCGGCCAAGGCCGCCCCGGCTGCCAAGCCCGCCGCTAAACCAGCCGCCAAGCCTGTGGCAAAAGCCGCCGTCAAGCCGGCAGTCGCCAAGCCGGCGGCAGCCAAACCAGCGGCGGCCAAGGCGCCAGCCGCCAAGCCGGCAGCGAAGGCCGCCGTTGCCAAGCCTGCGGCCAAAGCCGTCGTCAAAGCCGCCGTCAAACCGGCAGCCAAGCCAGCCGTGAAAGCTGTCGCCAAGCCGGCGGCCAAGCCTGCAGTGAAAACCGTCGCCAAGCCGGCCGCGAAAGCCGCCGTCAAACCGGTAGCCAAGGCGGCCGCCAAGCCTGCGCCAGCGAAAAAGGCGCCGGTTGCCAAGGTCGCCGCCGTCAAGGAAAAAGCCCGCAAGCCGAAACTGGTGCGCGACAGCTTCACCATGCCGGAAGCGGAATACGAAGTCCTGGGCCAGGTCAAGAAAGCCTGCCTGAAGGCCGGTTTCGAGATCAAGAAAAGCGAATTGCTGCGCATCGGCGTGGCGCTGATCAGCCAGATCGACCTGGCGACCCTGCAAAACGTGCTGGCTGGCCTGCCGCAGCTGAAAACGGGCCGCCCGAAGAAGGATTGATGGCGCGGGCAGGGGCCGCCCCTGCCTGTCCATTCTGGTTTACCATGGGGCCTGTGATAGTTCCCCCATGGTTACCATGTCAGAAGATACAGATATCGAACGCGCCGGCTTCGTCGAGCGCGCCATCGTCCGCCACCAGGCGGGCGTCTCTACCCCAGCCATCGACCACGTCGCCGAGGAAGTCCCCGTCGCGCTGGTCTTCAATGGCATTTCCCACGTCGTCATGATGGCCACCCCGCGCGACCTGGAAGCGTTTGCCTACGGCTTCGCGCTGACGGAAGGCGTGGTCGCTTCCGCCGGCGCCATCTTCGATTGCGAAGTGTTCCTGCGTCCCGACTCCGCCGAAGTGGCTTTGAGCATCGCCCAGGAGGATTTCGTGCGCCTGAAGGACCGGCGGCGCCAGCTGACGGGCCGCACGGGCTGCGGCGTGTGCGGCATCGACAGCATCGAGATGCTGGACTTGCAGCCGCAGGCGCTGCCGCCGGCCCTGATCCATGTCGACCTGCCGGCCGCGCTGGCGCGTGCCTCCGCCGGCTTGCGCGCGCACCAGGCGCTGATGCGCGAAACGGGCGGCGTGCATGCGGCCGCGTGGTGCACGCCCGATGGCGATATCGTGCACGTCTTCGAGGATGTCGGCCGCCACAATGGCCTGGATAAACTGATCGGCCATTTGGCACTGAGCGGGGCGGACATGCGGCGCGGCTTCGTCTTCCTGTCCAGCCGCGGCAGCTACGAGCTGGCGCGCAAGGCGGCGCGCATGCAGATTCCGCTGCTGGCGACGATTTCCGCCCCCAGTTCGCTGGCCATTTCCATCGCCACGCAGGCGGGCATGAAGCTGGTGGGTTTCTGCCGCCAGGATGCGTACGTCGATTACACGCCCGGTATCACCTTGTAGCTTCCGCTGCGCTCCAGCAAAACTGGCACGGACTTCGACGTGGGCGTGCCGGCGCCGTCCGCCGTGCTGGCCAGCGGCACCAGCGCATTCGTTTCCGGATAATACGCGCCCAGGCAGCCGCGCGGGATGTCGTAGGCGACGAGACGGAAGCCGTCGGCGCGGCGCGCCACGCCATCGTCCCAGGCGCCGATCAGGTCCACCAGCTCGCCATCGGCAAATCCCAGCATGGCGATATCTTCCTCGTTGGCGAAGACCACCTTGCGCGTGCCGTACACGCCGCGGTAGCGGTCATCCATGCCGTAGATGGTGGTGTTGTACTGGTCGTGCGAGCGGGTGCTCATCAGGATCATCAGGCGCTCGCCATGGCGCTGTTTCGCGCGGTGCAGCGGCGTATCGAGGTCCAGCGGGGCGACGAGGAAGCTGGCCTTGCCGCTGGCCGTCTTCCACACGCGCTCGCGCGACGCCACCGTCAGGTGAAAGCCGCCCGGTTGCGCCACCCTGGCGTTGTAGTCGTGGAAATCGTCGAACACCTTTTCGATGTCGTCGCGGATGCGCGCATAGTCGGCCGCATAGGCGCGCCAGTCCACCAGACTGCTCCCCACCGTCGCTTCGGCCATGCCGGCCACGATGGCCACTTCCGAGCGCAGCTGCGGCGAAGCGGGCGCATTGCGGCCGTACGAGATATGCACCATGCTCATCGAGTCTTCCACCGTCACGCCCTGCGCCACGCCGCCCTGCAAGTCGATTTCCGTACGTCCCAGGGTGGGCAGCAGCAAGGCTTCCTTGCCGATGACGAGATGGCTGCGATTGAGCTTGGTGGCCACCTGGACCGTCAGCGCGCACTGGCGCAGGGCGGCAAAGGTCAGCGGCGTGTCCGGCGTGGCGGCGGCGAAATTGCCGCCCAGCGCGATGAACACTTTTACCTCGCCGCACTGCATCGCTGCGATGGTGGCCACCACGTCGTGGCCATGCGCGCGCGGCGGCTCGAATCCATACACCTGGCCCAGGCGGTCGAGGAAGGCCCTGGCCGGCTTTTCCTCGATGCCCACCGTGCGGTCGCCTTGCACGTTCGAGTGGCCGCGCACGGGGCACAGGCCGGCGCCCGGCTTGCCGATCTGCCCGCGCAGCATCATCAGGTTCGACAGCATGCGGATGGCCGCCACGCTGTGCTTGTGCTGCGTCAAGCCCATGCCCCAGGTGGCGATGATGCGCTGGCCCTTGACGAAGATGTCCGTCAATGCCTCGATCTGCACGCGCGCCACGCCCGATTCCCGCTCCAGCAGTTCCCAGCTTTCTGCGCGCAGGTCGTCGCAAAACGCCTCGAAGCCGCTGCAGTGTTCCAGGATGAAGGCGTGGTCGATGACGGCGGGCGCGCCCGCCGCCTGCGCTGCGTCGTCATGTTCGACGACGCGCTTGGCGACGGCCTTGATCAGGGCGAAGTCGCCGCCCAGGGTCGGCTGCACGAACAGGCCGGCCAGGCGCGTGCTGCCCAGGGTTGCCATTTCCAGCGCGCTTTGCGGGGCCATGAAGCGCTGCAAACCCCGCTCGCGCAGGGGATTGATGGAAACGATGCTGCCGCCGCGGCGCGCGCAGTCGCGCAATTCGCCCAGCATGCGCGGGTGGTTGGTGGCGGGATTCTGGCCGAAGATGAGGATGGTGTCGGCCAGCTCGAAGTCGGCCAGGGTCACCGTGCCCTTGCCGATGCCCACGGTGGCCGGCAAGCCGCGGCTGGTCGCCTCGTGGCACATGTTGGAGCAGTCGGGGAAGTTGTTGGTGCCGTACAGGCGCGCCATCAGCTGGTACAGGAAGGCCGCTTCGTTGCTGGCGCGGCCCGACGTATAGAACGCGGCCTGGTTCGGGTCGGCCAGGGCGCGCAGGTGGCGCCCCACGAGGGCGCAGGCGTCATCCCAGGAGATCGGTACGTAGCGGTCGCTGGCGGCGTCGTACACCATCGGCTCCGTCAAACGGCCGTGCTGCTCGAGCGCGTAGTCCGACTGTGCCAGCAGCTGCGTGACGGTATGGCTGGCGAACAGTTCCGGGCCGGCGCGGCGGCTGGTCGCTTCGGCGGCGACGGCCTTGGCGCCGTTTTCGCAAAAGGCAAACGTGGAAGCGTGGTCGCGGTCGGGCCAGGCGCAGCCGGGGCAATCGAAGCCGTCCGGCTGGTTTTGCGCCAGCAGCGCCTTCAGGTTGCCGGGCGCGACGCGCTCCTGGCGCAGGCTGATGGCCACGTGTTTCAAGGCGTCCCAGCCGGCGGCCGGCCTGGTGTAGGGCGTGATGTGCGGTGCGTCCTGGTCTTTCATGGGCTCTTTCGGCTGGGCGAGTGTGGTAATTATGCACGATCCCCGGATGACATTGACTTGCGTCATGGAAATGACATTCGGCTGTCATTTTCCTGACATATTAGACAAGTACGCTGGAGTCGTCTTGATCACAGGGGATGAAACCATGCAGAACATAGTCGCATCAAACGAAGCCAAGGCCCGGCCGGTCCAACTGGTGCTGAGCCAGGCCACGACCGCTGCGGAATTGCGCGAAGTCCAACGTTTGCGTTACAAGGTGTTTATCGAGACCATGGGCTTGACGTCGCTGGCCAACGCCGATGGCCTCGACAGCGATGAATTCGATGCGCACTGCGATCATCTGATCGTGCGCGACGCCGATACCCTGAAAGTGGTGGGCACCTACCGCGTGCTGAGCGCGGCAAAGGCAGCCAAGATCGGCCGCCTGTATTCGGAAAACGAGTTCGACCTGAGCCGCCTGAAGAACCTGCGCGGACGCATGGTCGAAGCGGGCCGCGCCTGCATTCACCCGAAATACCGGGGCGGCAGCGTGATCATGCTGCTGTGGTCCGGCCTGGCCGAGTACATGCGCCGCGAGCGCTGCGACTACCTGGTCGGCTGCGCCAGCATCAGCCTGGCCGATGGCGGCCATAACGCCGTCGCCGTGTACCAGGCGCTGGCCGAAAAGCACATGGCCCCAAGCGAATACCGCGTCACGCCGCACCTGCCTTTCCCCATCCACCAGGTGGAAGCGGCGCACAAGCCGCAGGTGCCGCCGCTGATCAAGGGCTATCTGCGCTCGGGCGCCTGGATTTGCGGCGAACCGGCGTGGGACCCTGATTTCGAAAGCGCCGACATGTTCATGATGATGCCGCTGGCGAATCTGGACGAGCGCTATGCGCGCCACTATGGCGTGGTGCCTGGCTAAGAGCGGGAAGTGAGGACTGCAGCTGGCTGGCCAGCGCCTGCACGGCGCTGCGCAAGCCGGTGTCCGCGCCGTCGGGCGGCAGCAGTTCTAGCAGGAAGCGCAGCGGCGCCGTGATCGCCTCGGGTTCGCCGATGCTGCCGTGGCGCCGCACGGCGTCGTGGTACAGGGCCAGGAATGCGGTGCGCGCGGCCGCGTCGAAAGGCTGGCCGTCCGGCGCCTGCCACAGGGCCGCCAGCAGGGCGGCGCGCACGGGGGCGCCGGCGTCGATGGCGCGGTGTTCGTCCGCGTGGCGCTGGCGCGCATAGGCGATGGCGTCGTGCAGCAGGTCGCCCAGCTGCGGATCGAGCGCGCGCCAGGCGCCGCTGTCGCCATGGGCTTTCAACAGCAGGGCGCCCGCTAGCACCTGGAAAATCAGGTCGCAGTCGGCCACGCCGCTGCGCCGCCGCGCTTCCTCCAGCGCGGCCAGGCAGGCGTCCGTCATGGCGCGCAGGGCCGGCGCGCCGGAGCTTCCAGCGCGGCAGGCCAGGCGCGCCTGCAAGGCCCAGTAGCGGCCCAGCAGGGCCAGGCGCTGCGCCGTGGGCGCCAGCGCCACCAGCAGGTCGATATGCTGTTTTCCATCCTGCAGCAACTGCCGGCCCTGTGGCATATCAGGCACGGCCGGCACCTCGATGCCGGCGCCCGCATCGAGGCCGCACAGGGCCGCGCCCTGGCGTATTTCCAGTTCCGCCCAGTGCGCCAGCGCGCGCAAGCCCACCTTGCCGTCGGCCGCGCTGTGCGCCGCCCGGT
This sequence comes from Janthinobacterium sp. SUN033, assembly GCF_030397595.1. Taxonomy (NCBI): domain Bacteria; kingdom Pseudomonadati; phylum Pseudomonadota; class Betaproteobacteria; order Burkholderiales; family Oxalobacteraceae; genus Janthinobacterium; species Janthinobacterium sp. SUN033. The sequence goes on along the minus strand of NZ_JAPQNV010000003.1, from coordinate 121,145 downwards.
AGTGTTCGATGGCGCGCAGGGTGTTCTCCAGGCCGCCGAGGCCGGCCCGCGTGGCGGCCATGTTTTCGCGGATGTCGGCGCAGCCGAAGAAGCGGGCGCACACGGCTTCCTCGATGCTGCCCAGCTTTTCCTCGATGGCCGCGCGCCGCGCCGCATCGGCGCCCGCCAGGCGCGCGTGCAGGGTTTCCAGGTCGGCCAGCAGGTGGCCGTGGTAGTGGTAGTCGGGCGCTTGCCAGGGCCGGCTCTGCGTGTTCGGGAAGCGGTAGCGGTCGTCGCCATATGCCTGGTAGGCGCCCCAGGTGTTTGAGGCCGGGAACTGCAGGTACGCCGCCTCGCGCGCCAGGCGCACGGCGTCGCCGAAATATTCGCCGCTCAGCATGGCGTGATAAAAGCTGTGCGCGAAGATGCTGGCCGCCTGGTCGTCGATGCGCCAGCCGGCCGCGATCACCGCCTGCGAACCCATTTCAATGAAGGCCGTGGCCAGGCTGGCGGCCAGTTTCGACCACGGCGCGATGGCGTCCGGGCGCATGTCGCCCAGGTGGCAGCAATTGATGAAGACGAATTGCGGCACGCGCTTCAATTTACCCACCTGCGCCGCCGTCAGCCGCGTCTTCGGCCCCAGCACCAGGCCCGTATGGGCGATGCCGGGGCCGGCCACTTCGCCATGGCCGGCCAGGTGGATGGCGAAATAGCGCTCGTCGAACAGGTGCACCAGCACGCGCTGCGCCTGCGGGCGCAGCAGCTCGCGCACCTGGTAGCCGTACGCGCCGAACATGCGCGCCACGTCCTGCGCCTCGGCCTGCGCGGCGGGCAGCTCGGGCAGGCCGGAATCGGTGTCGCCGATCACCAGCACGCTGTTGCTGGGCGGGCTGACGGCCGATGGCTGCTCGCGCAGGCTGGCCAGCTGGCGCACCATGCCGATGCGCGTCGACAGCGGGCTTTCCTCGCTGCCCGCCTCGTCGCGCATCAGCTCCCACGGATAGATGGCGGCGCTCTGGTCGACGGCCAGGATCAGGCCGCGCATTTCGGGGATGGCCGCCTTCAGGCCATTGGGCAGCATCAGTTCATACAGCGCGCGCGACAGGCCCGGCTGGTCGGTGGTGTTGTCGGTGGCGTCCATGATCAGGCCATCGACGGCTTGCCGCTGGTTCGGCTCTTCGTCGACGCTGTTGTGGGCGCGGTCCGTCAGCACGGTGAAGCGCAGGGCGCCGGACAGGTCGGCGGCGACGATCTGCACGCGGCGCCAGCCATTGTCGCCGCTCAGGCTGGGCAAGATGCGCCGGTAGCCGCCGGGGCTGTGGCGGATGCGCTGCTCGAACGTGAAGCTGCCCTGGTAGCGCGCCTCGGCCATGATCTGCTCGATGGCCATGGCGGCGGCGATGGCGCGCGCCTCCGACTGTTCGTAGATGGCGATATGGCCGATGCGGCAAGCCATGCCCGCGTCTTCCAGGCGCCGGTTGGCGCTGCGCGCGCCGTCGAGCAGGGCCCGCGCGCACAGGGCGATGCTCAAGCCGCCATAGCCGGAACCGGACAGCAGGCTGGCCACGCGCAAGCCGTGCTCGCCCATCGGCGGCACGGCCGCATGGCCGGCGGCGCGCACCTGCAGGCAGACGCACGCGTATTCGAGCAGGCCGCCGGCAAAGGCGCGCGCCAGTTCGCCCGGCGTCAGCTCGCCCAGCGCGCCCAGTCCGATGACGATGGCGCCGCCGGGCCGGCGCGCCGCATCGGGCTGCAGCACCACCAGGGCGGAGTCGGGGCGCTGCGGAAAGCGTCCCAGCGCGTGGATTTCCTGCAGCTTGCCCGCCAGCAGGCGGTCGAGAAAACTCATGCTGCCGCGCAGCGATTCGGCGGCGTAGCAGCCGCTCATGACGGGCGCGTCGGCAGAGGCCATGCTGCCGTGGATGATGGATAGGCTCAGCTGCGGCGCGAGGCTCTCCGGCGCGATGGCGGGGCCGGCGGCGCCGAGGGCGGCGTCGAGCAGTTCCTGCGGCTGCGGGTACAGCGGCGTGGCGTCGGGGGCGTACGGATGGAAGCGGGGCGGTGCGCCGCCAGGCGCGTGCGGCGGGTGCCGCGGCAGGCCCGTGCCTTGGCCGCTGTCGAGCAGTTGCGCGATGGCCGGGTAGTACTCCTTTTGCAGCAGCAGGTCGCCATGCGCCACCGGCAGGTAGCAGGCCGCCACGCCGTCCGGCACCGCGCCTTGCCAGGCCGTGCGGCCATCGCCGTCCGGCGACCAGGCTGTCTCGATGCCGCCGTCGCGCAGGCGCAGGGCCACCGGCGTGTCGGCGCAGCCGGCCAGGTAGCTGCAATGGCGGGCGTCGGGCGGTGCCGCTTCCAGCAGGGCCACGGTGGCGCGCGCCGCGGCCAGCGCCTGGGCCTCGGGCGCCTGCCAGCCGCCGGGCAGGCCCGCCTGCGCGTCGCCGGCGGCCAGCTGCGCCCACGCGCCGGCGTCGAAATAATCGATGCCGCCCGGCTGTGGCCACGGCAGCATGTCCAGCACGCCGGGAAAGGCGCGCACGAAGCCGAGAAACTGGCGCCGCGTGTGCTTCCAGCCTATCCAGCACGCAAGCATCTGCACCAGCCGGTCGCGCCCCAGCAGCACTTGCACCATCGCCTGCGTGCCGCGGTTGGCCGTGCCCACCTGCAGCAGGCGGCTGCCGGGCAGGGCGCCGAAGCGCTGCCAGCGGTCTTTCAGGGCCAGGCGCGCCACCAGCCCGCCCATGCCGTGGGCAACGATGCGCAGCGGCTGGCCGCGCTGCTCGGCGTCGCGCATGGCCTCGTCGAGCACGGGCAGGAAGGCGTTGCCGGAGTGCTGCAGCGACAAGCGCCAGTCATAGGCAAAGGGCCGCACTTCCTGGCTTTGCGCGAGAAAGCGGGCAAACGGTTCATAGCAGGACTCGACCCAGCCGGCGCTGACGATGTGCGGCTGGCCCACGGCCAGGCGTTCGATGCGCCCTTCGACCAGGTTGACGGGGTCGAACCAGATGCGGTTGCTGCCCACTTGCAGGTGGCTGCCCATGATGTCGGGCAGCAGCAGCACGATGGGCGCGTGCGCGCGCCGTTTCGGCACTTCGCCGCCGCGCGCCAGGGGGCCGTGCTCGATGCCGGGCAGCGGCAGGTAGGCGGTCTCGTCGCCGGTGAGCACCTGCACGGCGGCCAGGCCGGACGGCGCGCGCTCGAAATAGTTGAGGTGGTGCGCGTGCGGCCCGCGCAGCAGCAGTTGCCGCACGGGCGTGCTGCGCGTGGCGCCGCCGGCCATCGAGGCGCAATTGACCACCAGGTCGTTCTGCCCGCCATACAGCTGGTCGTCGAGGCAGTCGCCCAGCCAGCCCAGCAGGCCATCGCCGCTGCACGCGCCGGCCAGCACATGCAGCGGGCTGGCCACGCGCACGTCGGGCGCATTGAGCAGCGCCACCAGGGGCGAGTCGGGCATCATCGCTTCCAGGCCCGGCAGGATGCGCGCGTCGCAGCGCTGCTGCACCACGGCCAGCAGGAAGGCCATGGCGCCGTCGGGCAGGCCGCCGTGGAGCAGCAGGTTGAACATCGCGCTGGCCCAGCGGTCGAGGCGGCCCGACATCAAGGTGGTGCCGCGCGCCGGGCAAGCCACGCGCACGAAGCGGGCGATGCGGATGGCGCGCGTCTTCAGCTCCATGCTCAAGTCGCGCAGGCGCGCCGCATCCCCGTCGTAGCCGCCGCGTTCGCCCAGCCGCGCCTGCGCCGTGAAGTGGTCGATATCGTGGCTGTTGAACGCTTCGCCGCCCACCGTGTTTTCGCTCAGCCGCTCCAGGCCGTCGCCTGCCAGGTCGACGGCGCCGCGGCTGTCGATGCGCTGCGCCCGCGCCAGCAATTCGCCCACCAGGCCGCCGCGCGAATGGCTCAGCAGGTGCAGCACGGCGCCGTGCGGCAACTGGCGCACGAGGGCCAGCGCGTTCTCGATGGGGCTGTCGCTGAGGCTGCGGTGCTCATAGCCATAGATGCGGTTGCCGTACTGCGCCGCCAGTTGCGGCGCCAGGCCGTTGCGCCACAGGCCGGCAAAGCTGCGCTGAGTCGACGAAGCCGTGCCGTGCAACAGCAGCAGCAGCGGTTCCGGCCCGGCGGTCAGGCTGGCGACGGCCGTCATGCTGCCCGCCTCGATGCCGCAGCGGTACAGGCCCAGGCGTTGTTCCAGCTGGCGGTCCTGGAAGGCGCCCGCCGCCGCCAGCGCCGTCATGGCGGCGCCGCCGCAGCGGTACACGCGCACGGCGCGCAGCATCCAGGCGCCCAGGCCGTCGCGGCTGGCGCCGGGCGGCGGACGCGCCGCCTGCGGGCGCAAGGCCAGTCCCACTTCGATGCTGGCGGGCGCGCCGTCGCGCCCCAGCGTGGCCGGCCCCAGGTAGCGTGGCAGGTCCAGGCTGCCGGCGAGCAGCGAACTGCCGTCGCACAGCAGCAGTTGCACGACGTCGTCCGGGCCGATATCGAGGGCGATGCGGCAACTGCCGATGCCGCGCGCGCCGGACAGCACGTGGGTCTGGCTATGCCAGCCGGGCGCGGCGGGGCAATCGCCGGCGCTGGCGAGGGGATCGCGCGTGAGCGTCAGGCGCAGCACGGGCGGCGCAAGGGGATCGCTGGACATGCGGTTGGGATCGCTGGTTAAAAGCTGACCTTGATGCCTGCGCGGACCATGCGTGTTGTGTCAGATCAAGTTTGAGTGGAAATGCAGGGGAGAAGCGGGGAGGGCGCTGGAAGGCAGAGAAACGGTCAGCATGGTTTGGGCTGGGTCTCTTCGCTATCGTGTCCGGATGCGGTGCGGTGAACGAACTACGCGAATTGTATGGCAAAAGTTCATGGCGCCGGGAACCTGGGTGCCTGGCATGGCATTACAACAGCGGGTAACTCAATGGACTGGCGTGGCGGACAGTTCCTTCAGTTCGCGGATGGTGATGTCCGATTTTTCATGCATGCGCAATAAAATCGTTGCACCGACCGACAGTTTGCCGTGACGAATCTTGCTGATGATGGGAGGCTGTACTTCCAGTACACGGCACAGTTCCGCATCATTTTTCAGGTTCATCTTCTCGATCAGGGTGTCGAGCAGCTTGTTGGGCACAAAACTCGATGGTTCGAGCGCACGCGCCCGGTTCATCGCTTCAATCATTTCCAGCTTCTTTTGCCGAACGTTCATTTACTCCTCCTTCAGGTTATGCAAGGGACGAGACCACTTTGGGTGGTCCCGGCTATAGTTCGTCATCGCAGTACGGCTGTCTGGGTGACGTAGTACAACATTCGCGTTAAAACATTGATAACCAGGCAAGTGTTTTCAATAATACTACGATAACAAAACTTGTGACAGATGGTCAGTTAAATTAACTGATTGTTTGATCAATTTGGTTGACGATTGTTGTATTTTGTAGTCCGCTTTTGGTCAATATCATGGTTCTGTCCGCCATTTCGGCGGCGGCCAGCGAATGCGTGACCATGATCGCGCAACTGCCGTTGGCCTTGATTTCGGCGCGCAGCAATTGCAGGATGCTGTGCGCCGTGTCCGGGTCGAGGTTGCCGGTAGGCTCGTCGGCCAGCACCAGCGCCGGCTTGTGCACGAGCGCGCGGGCAATGGCCACGCGCTGCATTTCGCCGCCGGACAATTGCTGCGGGAAGTCGCCGCCGCGTCCGCCCAGGCCGACCGCCTCGAGCATGCTGGCGGCACGCTCCTGGGGCAGTCCGTTGAGCAGCAGCGGCAGGGCCACGTTTTGCAGCAGGGTCAGGTGCGGCAAGACGTGGAAAGCCTGGAAAATAAAGCCCATGCGGGCGCGACGCAGCCGGGTGGCGGCGGCGTCATCGAGGCTGGACATGGCAATGCCGTCCACCAGGATAGGGTGCGCTTCGGCACCCGCGTCGGGCGTATCGAGGCCGGCGATCAGGTTCAGCAAGGTCGACTTGCCCACGCCCGAGTCGCCCATGATGGCGATGAATTCCCCCGCCTTGAAACGGCAGGAAATATTGGCCAGCACGGGACGGGCATTGGCATAGGATTTCGACAGATGGCGCAATTCGAGCATGGTGTTAACGGCTATCGTAAAGGGAGGCACGCGGGGGAGAGGGGGGCCTGGGAACTGCAAAGGGGCGCGGATTGTTTGGCCGGCAATGTGTAGTATACGACAGGCTTATGCTTTTTGCTTGGCAATACCACTTTTGCGTGCACGCCGCCGATATGGACCCTAAGTTACCTGCCGCACGGCTGGCTTGCGCGGATTCCGTTATGATGGAAAAAAGTCATCGGCAAGGCGCCCGCCAAGCACTACGGCAGGGGCGGCGCGCCCGGTGGCCGACCGTGCAAGCCTTTCGTGAAACTAGTGAACCTAACATTGACGACGCCAGCCCATGACCATGCCACTTGCGCAACAGCAGTCCGATTTCCGCCCCGCCAGCCACGCCGCCGCGGCCAGCGCCACTCCTGCCACGATAGCCGAGATCAGCAGCGGCCTGCTGGCGCGCCAGGCCTGGACCTCGCCCAAGTACCTGTACGACGCGCTCGGTTCGAAACTGTTCGAAGCCATCTGCGCCTTGCCCGAGTACTATCCGACGCGCACGGAAGCGGCCATCTTCGCCCGCCACGGCGCCGAGATCGCGCATGCCGTGGGGCCGGGCAGCACCCTGATCGACCTGGGCGCGGGCAATTGCGCCAAGGCCGCCAGCCTGTTCCCGCTGCTGCATCCGGCCCAGTACGTGGCCGTGGATATTTCCTACGATTTCCTCAGCGAATCGCTGAGCCGGCTGCAGCAGCGCTTTCCGCACATCGAGATGACGGGCCTGGGCCTGGATTTCTCCAGCCGCCTGGACTTGCCCGACAGCGTGCGCGAGGCGCGGCGCCTGTTCTTCTATCCCGGTTCGTCGATCGGCAATTTTGCTCCAGAGCAAGCGACCGCCTTCCTGCGCCGCCTGCGCGCGAATGCGGATGGCGATGGCGGCCTGCTGATCGGCGTCGACCTGATCAAGGACGACGCCATCCTCGACGCCGCCTATGACGACGCGCTGGGCGTCACGGCCGCCTTCAATCTGAACATGCTGCGCCACGTGAACGGGCTGATCGGCGCCGATTTCGACGTGCGCGCGTGGCAGCACCACGGCTTTTTCAATGCCGACGAGCGCCGCGTCGAAATGCACCTGGAAGCGCGCAGCGAACAAGTTGTCCATTGGAAAGGTGGACAGCGGCGCTTCGCGAAAGGCGAGCGCATCCATACGGAAGACAGCTACAAATACACGCGCGCCACCTTCGTCGGCTTGCTGGAGCAGGCAGGATTTTCCACCGTGCAAGTCTGGACGGACCCGCAGCAGTGGTTTGCCGTCATTTACGCACGCGTGATTCGAGACTAAAAGGCGACGATGCTGATCGATCATTACCATCAAGTGCGCCAGCATTCTCTGCGGCTGGCCGAACCCCTGTCCGACGAGGATTGCGGCGCGCAATCGATGCCGGATGCCAGTCCCGTGAAGTGGCACCTCGCGCATACCACCTGGTTTTTCGAAACGTTTATCCTGGAAAGCATGGAAGCGGCGTTCGCGCCTTTCCACCCGGCCTTCCGCGTGCTGTTCAATTCGTATTACAACGGCGTCGGCGAGAAGCACCCGCGCGCCCAGCGGGGCTTGCTGACGCGCCCCGGCATGGAGGTCGTGCGCGCCTACCGGGCCAATGTCGATGCGCGCATCGCGCGCCTGCTGGCGGGCGAACTGGCGCGCGACGAGCGCGAACGGCTGACCATGCTGCTGGCGCTGGGGCTCGAGCACGAGCAGCAGCACCAGGAGTTGCTGTTGACGGATGTCAAGCATCTGCTGGCGCAGAGCGCCCTGTTTCCCGCCTACCTGGAGCGCGGGGATAGCGGACTTGCGCCAGCGCAAGAACACGCGCAGCCCACGGCCTGGCTCGCCTTCGACGGCGGCCTGGCGCAGATCGGGCATGCGGGAGACGGTTTTTGCTTCGACAATGAATTGCCGCGCCATCCGCAATACGTGGCGCCCTTTGAACTGGCCAGCGCGCTGGTGACGAATGGCGACTATCTCGCCTTCATCGAGGCGGACGGCTACCGCACGGCGCACCTGTGGCTGGCCGAAGGCTGGGACTGGGTGCGCAGCCAGCAACTGGCGTGTCCGCTGTACTGGCAGCGCGATGACGCCGGCCGCTGGCAGGAATTCACCTTGTTCGGCTTGCGTCCGCTCGATCTCCAGGCGCCGGCCACGCACCTGTCCCTGTTCGAGGCGGACGCCTATGCGCACTGGGCTGGCGCGCGCCTGCCGACGGAGGCGGAGTGGGAAGTGGCGGCGCAAGGTGTCGCCGTGGAAACGGGCCGGCTGCATCCGGCCGCCGGTGCGCCGGGCGCAGGCTTGCGGCAAATGTTCGGCCACTGCTGGCAATGGACCTGCAGCAGCTACGCGCCGTATCCGGGCTACCGCACGGCGCCCGGGGCACTCGGCGAATACAACGGCAAGTTCATGCTGAATCAATACGTGTTGCGCGGTTCGTCGTGCGCCACGCCGGCCGGCCATGCGCGCGCCAGCTACCGCAATTTCTTCCCGGCCGGTGCGCGCTGGCAATTTTCCGGCATCCGCCTGGCGCGCCAGGTGGAATAAGCGGCTTAGTGCAGGCGCGGAACGGACGGGGCAGGGCGGCTTGGCGCCTGGCCTCCAGCGCTCTGTTCCAGCTTGAACTGGCTGACGAGGGTTTCCAGGTCGCCCGCCTGTTCATGCATGGCAGCCGCCGCCGCGGCCGCTTCCTCGACGAGCGCCGCGTTTTGCTGCGTCGTCTGATCCATCTGCATGATGGCGGCATTGATTTGCTCGATGCCTTCGCTTTGCTCGTGGTTGGCGACGCTGATTTCACCGACGATGGCGCTGACCCGGCCCACGCTGGCCACCACTTCATCCATCGTCGCGCCCGCCTGGCTGACCAGCTGCGCGCCCTGGTCGACCCGGCTGACGGAGTCGGCAATGAGTTCCTTGATTTCCTTGGCGGCCGCTGCCGAGCGCTGCGCCAGGTTGCGCACTTCGGAAGCCACGACGGCGAAGCCCCGTCCCTGCTCGCCGGCCCGTGCCGCCTCGACCGCCGCGTTCAGGGCCAGGATATTCGTCTGGAAGGCGATGCCGTCGATGACGGCGATGATGTCGACGATCTTGCGCGACGAGGCATTGATGGCGTCCATGGTGCCGATCACTTCCGCCATGGCCGAGCCGCCGCGCTGCGCGATGGCCGATGCCGAGCGGGCCAGGCTGTCGGCCTGGCGCGCATTGTCGCTGTTGCTGCGCACGGTACCCGTCATCTCGATCATCGAGGAGGCCGTCTCTTCCAGCGCGCTCGCTTGCGCTTCCGTGCGGGCCGACAGGTCGGCATTGCCGCTGGCAATCTGGCTCGACGCCACGGCGATCGTGCCCGTGCCGCCGCGCACCTGGCCCACGAGGGTGGCCAGGTTGGTGTTCATGTCGCGCAGCGCCTGCAGCAGCTGGCCCGCTTCATCCTTGCCGTCGGCCACGATTTTACTGCTCAGGTCGCCGCCGGCCACGGCTTGCGCCACGCGCAAGGCATACGCGATCGGCGTGGTGATCGAGCGCGTGACCCACCAGGCAAAGAGCACGCCCAGCAGCAGGGCGGCCGTGCCCAGGCTGGCCATCAGCATATTGGCGGCGGAAATATTCTGCTTGATTTGCTGGCCGCCATGCACGACCACGCCGCGCTGGATTTCATTCAGGTGGTTGACCGTCTTTTGCAGCTGGTTCAGGGCGGGCAGGGTGTCGTCGCGCACGTGCACGGCCGCTTCCGCGCGCTGTCCCGCCACCAGCAGCTTGTCGGCCTGGCTGAACGACACGACATAGGCCTTGCGCTGCTGCTTCAGGGTGGCCAACAGTTCCTTGCCTTCAGGCAGCACGATCAGGCGATCGAGCACGACCAGCGCATCGGTGATGGTGGCCTTGTTGGCATCGATTTCGCCGTGGATGGCGTTGGCGCGGGCCGGATCTTCATGGATGAACAGTTCCAGCACCAGTGCCGCGTTCGAACGCGTGGTACTGCGGATGGTGGCGATGGCGTCGGCCTTGGCCCAGTCTTTCTCGATGATGGCTTCGCTGAGCGCACCGATCTTATCCAGGCGCAGCAGGCCCGTGCCCACCAGCACTGCCATCAGCAGCAGCACCACGCCAAAACCGGCACCCAGGCGCACGCCTATCTTCATATCCGTTAATTTCATACTGATTCCCTCGGTAGCTAATGATCTGTCTCCGGTGGTCTTGTTATGAAACAATTATACGGCGGGTGATACCTGATTTGCACTACTAATTGCCCTATAGAAATGAAAAAGCGGCACGGCGATCAAGCCGTACCGCTTTTTCTCCCTCTGGAGCGCGCCGAAATTGCTTAGGCGGCGCTGGCAGCCACGTCGGCCGCTGTTGTTTTTTCGGCTTCCGTTTGCCCGATGCGGCGGTTCACGGCGGACAGCACGGCCTTGAACGAGGCGGTGACGATATTGCTGTCGATGGCGGCGCCGAACAGGGTCGGGCCGTTGTCGAGGCGCAATTCCACGTAGCAAGCCGCTTGCGCATTGGCGCCGGAGCCGATCGAATGCTCATGGTAATCCATCAGCTTGATGTCCAAGCCCAGCGCATTGACGAAGGCGTCGATGGGACCGTTGCCGCCGCCTTGCAGGGCCAGCGGCGTCTGGCGGTGCGACAGGCTGATGTCGATCTGCACGGATTCGTCGCTGCTCGTGTCTTCCACCATGCGGTGCGAAGCGTAGGCGTACGGCGCCGTCTGCTCCAGGTATTCGCGCTGGAAGATGTCGTGGATATCCTGCGCGGCGATTTCGCGGCCCGTGGCGTCGGCCACGGCTTGCACGGCGCGCGAGAATTCGATCTGCAGGCGGCGCGGCAAGACCAGGCCGTATTCCTGTTCCAGCAAGTACGCCATGCCGCCCTTGCCGGACTGGCTGTTGACGCGGATCACGGCGTCATAGCTGCGGCCCAGGTCGGCCGGATCGATCGGCAGGTACGGCACTTCCCAGATGGCGCCGGCTTCTTGCTTGGCGAAACCTTTCTTGATCGCATCCTGGTGCGAACCGGAGAAGGCCGTGAACACGAGGTCGCCCGCATACGGGTGGCGCGGGTGGACGGGCAACTGGTTGCACTCTTCGACGCACTTGCGCACGGTATCGATGTCGGAGAAATCCAGGCCCGGATGCACGCCTTGCGTGTACAGATTCATCGCCAGGGTGACGAGGTCGACGTTGCCGGTGCGCTCGCCATTGCCGAACAAACAGCCTTCCACGCGGTCGGCGCCCGCCATCACGGCCAGCTCGGCCGACGCGACGGCCGTGCCGCGGTCGTTATGCGGGTGCACGCTGATGATGATGGAATCGCGGCGCGCCAGCTTGCGCGACATCCATTCGATCTGGTCCGCATACACGTTGGGGGTGCTGCATTCCACGGTCGAGGGCAGGTTGATGATCATCTTGTTGGCCGGCGTCGGCTTCCAGATGGCGCTGACGGCGTCGCAGATATGCTTGGAGAAATCGAGTTCCGTGGTGGAAAACGATTCCGGCGTGTATTCAAAACCCCATTCCGTTTCCGGATGCTGCGCCACCAATTGCTTCACGAGGGTGGTGCCGGTGGTGGCGATATTCGTGATTTCTTCGCGCGACATGCCGAACACGACTTTGCGGAATACGGGCGCCACGGAGTTGTACAGGTGGACGATGGCGCGCTTGGCGCCGACGACGGATTCCACCGTGCGGCGGATCAGCTCTTCGCGCGACTGGGTCAGCACGATGATGGTGACGTCGTCCGGGATGCGGCCTTCATCGACGAGTTTGCGGACGAAATCGAAATCCGTCTGCGATGCCGATGGGAAACCCACTTCGATTTCTTTCAGGCCGATGGCGATCAGCATGTCGAAGAACCGCAGCTTCTTTTCCGCACTCATCGGCTCGATCAACGACTGGTTGCCGTCGCGCAAGTCGGTGCTCATCCAGATAGGCGGTTTGCTGATGATCTGGTTCGGCCATTGACGGTCGGTCAATTTGACGGGAGGAAAGGCGCGGTATTTGGAAGCTGGGTTTTGCAACATCATGATCGGGTACTCCTGAAGATAGGGGGAAATCAATGGTTGTGGCGCAAGCTTGCCGGGCGGCCACGCAACACTAGGCCAGGCAAGCGATCGGTAGCGATAGCAGTGCAGCGACGATGCCAGCGGGGGCGGTCGCAGTGGGGATTACGTGTACGAATGGGGATGGTGCAAACATCATCAAACCTTCCAGGGTTTTTGAAACACGCCGGCGTGTGGCCAGGCGAAGCAATGCGGCAAACTTATGCGCGTGCTAGTAGTAGTCGCGATAGCGACAGCAGGGAAGGGGAGGAATGTTTGAAGGAGGACATGCACTTAATGTACGGGAAATCAGGCGGGGCTGTCAAGCATATTTCAGCAGGGAACGATGCTGCCGCCACGCCGCAGGTCGACTTATTGTTCTTGCGCAATTTACTTTTTTATCATTATTGAATAATGCAGTTTCCGTCTGGCGATATGTGTCGCCCGTCCTGCCTTGGAGCCGCCGGCATGGAATCTTTGCTGAAATACTATGAACTCGAACTGGGCATGCTGCGTACGCATCAGCAGGAATTTGCCGCGCGCTATCCTGGTGTCGCTGCCGCACTGGGTATCGTGGGCAGCAATTGCCAGGACCCCCACATTGAACGCCTGATCGAGGCATATGCCCTGTGCAATGCCCGCACGGCCAAGAAGGTCGATGACGCACGCCGTGTCTTCACCGAGTCCATGCTGGAAGTGAATTTCCCACACTACCTGAGGCCGTTTCCAGCGTGTTCGATTGCCCATGTGGACGCCAGTGGGGCGGCGGGCCAGGCGCGTGACGGCATCGATACGTTGCCGCGCGGAACCTTGATGCATGCAGCCCAATATCAGGGTGTCGTCTGCAAGTTTCGCACCGCTTATGATGTGGTGCTGGCACCGCTCAGCCTTGCCGGTGCGCGTTTCATTCCCATCATTGATGTGACTGCGGCGATGCATTTGCCCGCCGACATCGCGACCGCGATCGCCATCGAGATTGTCTCCACGTCGGCCACCGGCACGCTGGAACAATGCACGCTGCCTGCCGTGCGCGTCTTCATCGACGGCACGCCATCGCTCGCCGCCACGTTGCGCGATGCCCTGTTTCTGCATGCCGCGCACGCGTGGGTCGAGGCGGGAGGCGTACAGTTGCCACTGCCGCAAGTGCCGCTGCGTGCCGTCGGTTTCTTGCCGGATGAAGCGCTGCTGCCGCGCAAGCCGGGCTCGCATCGCGCCTATTGCCTGCTGACCGAATACTTTGCCTTCCCTGAGAAATTCCAGTTTTTTGATATCGACCTTGGCTTGATTACGCCACGCTTGCCGCCCGGATGCGAGCGCTGGACCTTGCACCTGGGCTTGCGGGACATCGCTGCCGGCAGCGCTGGCGCACGTTTGCTGCGCTCTGTATCGGCAAGCAATCTGCTGCTTGGCTGCACGCCGGTCATTAACTTGTTCCAGCAGGCAGCAGCACCGATCAGGCTGACGCAAACGCACAGCGAGTATCCCTTGCTCGCCGAACATAAATATGCGCATGCGTATGACATCCATAGTGTCGACGCCGTGCGCCTGGTGCGGCAGGGGGCCAATGCCGGCACGGTCACGCAATGCCAGCCGTTTTATGCCATACACCATGGGCAGCCTGCCGGCGCGAAGAGCCCTTGCTGGGTGCTGCGGCGCGACGAGGCGCGGGCGCTCGCCCATCCCGGTTACGAAAGCAGCCTGGCGTTTGTCGACAGCGACGAGGACGATACGCATGGGGGCATGGCGACGGTATCGGTCGACCTGACGTGCAGCAATCGCGATTTGCCGGGCGCATTGCCATTCGGTTCGCCCGGCGGCGATCTGCGGCACGAGGGGGCGGCTGGCGCGCTGCCGGTGCGCCTGTTGCGTCAACCGAGTCCGGCGTACCGCTTTAAAGCCGACTTGGCTGCGCAAGCCCGGTTGCTGGCATTGCTGTCATTGAATCATCAATCCTTGCTGGACGATGGCGTGGCGCTGTTTCAGGAAATGCTGACGCTGCATGATTTGCCGGCTTCCCTGATGTCGCAACGGCAAATTCAGGGCATCAAGGCATTGACGCACCGCGCCAGCAGCACCTGGATGCCCGACGCCAGTGGCGGCGTACTGGTGTTTGGCATCGACGTCTTGCTGACAGTGGAGGAAGAAGCCTATATCGGCAGTGGCCTGCATGTCTTTGCGCAAGTGATCGACCATGTGCTGGGCATGTATGTGCATGTGAACAGCTATTGCCGTTTGTTCGTGATTTCGCACAAAAGCGGGAAGGAGTTGCTGCGATGCCTGCCCCGCAATGGCCAGCAGACGCTGGCGTAGTCGCGCTGCTGTCCCAGGCGCCGTACCGTTTCGGTTTCTTCCAGACCGTACGCCTGCTCGAACGCTGGCTATGCCGGCAGGGGGCGTGCGCGGAGTCGGCCTTGCACGATGGTTTGCGTTTCCATCATAGCGTTGCCCTGGTCTTTCCTGCCTGCGAGATAGAGGCAGTGTGGCATGACAGCGAGCATGGCCGCCTGCACCTGCGGCCCAGTTTCACGGGTTTGCTGGGTGTGAACGGCACCTTGCCCCTGCACTATACGGAGCGGCTGGTGCGCCAGGAGCGGGCGACGGGGAATGCCGGCGCGCGTGCTTTTCTCGACGCCCTGTCGCAACGCGCTCCCGTGCTGTTGTATCAGGCCTGGGCCGGCAGCCGGATTGAGTGCCAGGTCGACGCCAGCGGCCGCCCCGGCTTCCTGTCATTGCAGCTGGCGCTGGCTGGCGCCTGGCCGTCGCGCCTGGCAAGCACAGGCGCATTGCCACCGGAAGCGCTCGCTTACTACGCGGCGGCGCTGCGGCAGCGGCCCGTCAGCGCCGCATGGATGGCGGACGTGCTGGCCGATTATTTTAACGTGCCCTTGCGCATCGAATCGTTCGTCAGCACCTGGCACGTGCGCCCAAGCAATGAGCATTCGCTGCTCAATCGCAGCAATGCGAGCCTGGGGCAGGGGGCCATGCTGGGCGCCCGTTGCCGGCGCAGGGATTTGCGCGTGCGCCTGTGCCTGGGCCCTCTGACGCGGGCACGGTTCGACGATTTTCTTCCTGGAAATTCGGGCGCACTGGCCTTGAAAAGCATGTTGAGCCTGTTTGGCCTACCTAGCGTGCAATACGACATCCGTCTGATCCTGCGCGCTGCCGATGTGCACGGCAGCACCCTGGCGGCTCGGCAGGGTGCTGCCTGCCTCGGGCAAGCTGCGCGTTTGCTGGCGGGAGCGGCAGGCAGCGACTGCGACGCCATGCACTATGACGTCCGATTTCCCGGTTCCGCTTGACGCGCCGCAATTGGCCGCCGGTAAATAGATGAATACTGATGAGCTTGGGGCGATGCGTATCGGCATGCAGGGAGGTGGAATGGATAGCGCGGAAGAATTCATGCAATTCATGCTGGGGGCGAAGGAGTTGAACTCCAGCAACCGGCCATTGCGCCTGCGGCTGGCGTATGCGGACGGCGTGAACGATGATGTGCTGTTACCGCAGCAGGTGCATGGCCGTGAAGCCATTTGCGGCAGCCTGGAGTACGACATACGTTGCGTCTCGCTCGATGCGCATCTGCCGCTCAAGCAGTTCATCGGCGTGCCGGCGGAGTTGCAGATCGTGACCGACGCAGGGCAGTTGCGCAGCGTGTGCGGCATCGTCGGCCAGGCATCCGCGGGACTGAGCGATGGCGGCCTCGCCACCTACCAGCTGGTGCTGCACGATACGCTGACGTTGATGGAGAAACGCCGCAATACGCGTGTTTTCCGCAGCAAGACGGAGCTGGAAATCGTCGAATTGCTGATCGCCGAATGGCGGCTGGGCAGCACCATCATCGGCGCCACGTTTGCCTGCAAAATCGATCAGGCCTTGGCCGACCGTCGATTCCCGGCCCGTGAATTGACCATGCAGCACAATGAATCCGATGCCGCATTCATCCGGCGCCTGCTGCGGCGGCGCGGCATTTCCTGGGTCATCCAGCCTGGCGCCGCACTGAGCGGGGCATCCGACGCCGTGCCCTCGCACGTCCTGTTGCTGTTCGATGATGCCAGCCGCCTGCCCGAGAATGCGGCGCCGGTGATCCGCTACCACCGCGCGGACGCCACGGAAGAGAGCGATACCATCACGGCCTGGGGCGCCGTGCGCACCTTGCAAGCCGGCAGTGCCGGCTACCACAGCTGGGACTATGCGGCGCCGCGTAACCGCCAGTTTATGCAGGTGGACGCTGGCGGGATGGCGGATCAGGGAAGCAGCGGCAATAGTTTTGCCGCCAGCCTCGACGATTATCTGGTGGCGACGCCGCACCTGGGCAATGACGCCGAGGATTTTCGACGGCTGGGCTTGCTGGCGATGGCACGCCATGACGTGGAAACCAAGTGCTTTCATGGCGAAGGCGTGGTGCGCACGCTGTGCGCGGGGCAGCAGTTCAGTCTGGCGGGACATCCGGAGATCGACCAGCACCGGCCGGAGGGCCGGCGTTTCCTGGTGACGGCATTGGAGGTGCATGCCAGCAACAATCTGCCGCAAGCGCTGGATGCGCGCATCGCGCGCCTGTTCGCCTCGAATGGCTGGCAGGGGCAAGGAGCGGCCTGGGGAGCGGGCGAGACGGGGCCAGGAACGCCGCATTATCGCATGCGCTTTCGCTGCGTGCGTTCCAGCGTGGCCCTGGTGCCCGCCTTCGATCCGCAGCGCGATGTGCCCCAGCCGCAACTGCAAAGCGCCATCGTCGTCGGACCCGGCGGCGAAGAAGTGCATTGCGACGAGCAAGGGCGCATCAAGGTGCGTTTCCCCGCTACCCGTGCTGCCGATCATGCGCACGCGCAAGGTTCCGGTGCTTCGGATACGGAGCGCGACACGGCCTGGCTGCGTGTCGTCAGCAACTGGGCTGGGGATGGACAGGGCAGCGCGCACCAGTGCGGCACGCTGGCATTGCCGCGCGTCGGCTCGGAAGTGCTGATCGGATTTCTGGCCGGCGATCCCGACCGGCCGATTGTCCTGGGGCAATTGTTCAATACGGTGGCGCCGCCACCGGCGCTCAGCAAGCGGGGCGCGCTGCCGGGCAACCGCTACCTGGCGGGCATGCGCAGCCGCGAAGTGCGGGGCCAGGGCGGCAATCAGCTGCGTTTCGACGATACGCCCCGGCAAATCAGCGCCCAGCTGGCCAGCGATCACGCCGCCACCGAGCTCAACCTGGGATTTCTCGTCGAGCCGCGCGCGGGCGGCGCAGGCCGCCAGCGCGGCGACGGATTCGAGTTGCGCAGCGATCATGGCGGCGCCGTGCGCAGCGGCAAGGCATTGCTGCTGTCGGCCTGGCGCCGGCTCGACGCCGCAGGCGGCCAGCTATCGGCCGAGGAACATGTGGCCCTGATGCAGGAGTGTTTGAACCTGTTCAAATCGCTGGGCGAGTACGCTGGCGCACACCAGGCGCTGCCGGTCGACGTGGCGCCCGCCGCCGCCTTGAAAGAAGCGGTGGCTGGTGCCGAGGCGCCTGCGGCCAGCCTGACGGCGCCTGCGGGGCTGGCGCTGAGCAGTCCCAAGACCATCGTCAGCTATGCCGGCGTGAATGTCGACACGGTGGCGCAGCAGCATGTGCACGTGATCGCCGGCCAGCGCTGCAGCGTACAGGCCGGCGATGGCGTTTCCGTGTTTGCCCACAAGGGCGGCATCGCCCAGATCGCGCACCATGGCAAATTTCTCATGCAGAGCCAGTTTGACGACATGCAGCTCAACGCCGCCAAGGCCCTGCAATTGACGGCGAATACCCGCCTGATCGGCATGGCGCAGGATGAAATCACGTTCATGACGGCCGGGGGCGCCTATCTGAAACTGGCGGGCGGCAGCGTGGAACTGGGCGGCCCCGGTGCGCTGACCATCAAGACTGACGGCCATCACTGGAATGGGCCGGCCAGCAGCAAGGCTGAACTGCCGAGCTTTGACGAAGGCGACCTGGGCCGCATGCCGCAGGTGCTTTCCGGCCTCGACGGCAGTCCCGTCAGCGGCGTCAAGATCGTCGTCGAGCGCGAGGATGGCTCGCAGCACGTAGTCGATGCCGATGGCGAAGGCAAGGGCGCGGCCATCGTGGGCGACAGCCTGGAAAAACTCAAGGTGCGTATTTTCAGGCCGCGCGACTGAGCATGGATCGTGCATTGTCCACCATTCACGGGAGTCAAGCATGAGTGTACACAAGCCCAAGGCCGGTTCCTTGCCCTTCGATGAAAGCAAATACCTGCAGATAGGCGAAAACGATGGCCTGCTGCGCTTCGACCATGACACCTTGCCGATTACCACGCGCTTGCCCTTGCCGGGGATCATGATTTTCGTGCATGGCGTCAACTCTGATGGCGAGTGGTATGACGAGGCGGAAGCCGGTTTGTGCGCGGGATTGAATGCCCGCTTGCACCGGCGCGTACACGATGCCGGGCGTGGCGCCCAGGAAGGCATCGCCATGACGCCGGCCCGCTATCTGAAGCAGCTGACGCGCGACGGCTTCATCAATCCCCTGATGAAACCCAGAACCTTCATGGAGGGCGACGGCTATTCGCCCGTGATCCGTTTTCGCTGGGGTTACGCAGCCAATGATATCGAGTTGCAGACGTATGGCGACGGCATCTTCCTGAATGAACAGAATTACTGGGGCGGCGGGCCCTTTGCCAATGGCTGCACTTCGCTGCCGGACTTGTGGGGCGAAGGCCTGTCGGACCAGCTATTCCTGTGGATGCAGATCCAGCACATGAATCCCACCAATGACCGGCAGGTGTACGCTTGCCCGCCACGGCCGTATTTCGTGCTGGCCGCCTACCGCCTGGCGCGGTTGATCGAGGCCATCCGGCAAAAGCAGGCCGATGTGCCGATCACCATCGTGTGCCACAGCCAGGGCAATATGGTCAGCATGGCGGCGGCCTTCCTGGGCGAGCGCCTGCCCAAGGTGGCGGACTCCCAAGGCAGGCTATGGCCTTGCATTGCCGATAATTATGTCCTGTGTAATCCACCCTACAGCGTGGTGGAAGACAACATGGCGGAGAACTGGACGTCGTCCAACCTGAAGGCGGCGGACGGCAGCACGGGCCGCCAGACGGCCGCGGCGCGCATCGACACGCTGGCGGCCTTTTTCGCCCTCATCGGCGAGCGGCGCGCCGCACAATGGCCGGCCGGGAAGATCGACCAGGCCATGAGCAGTGCGCACCACCCGTTCAAGGCGCAGCAGGATATCGATGCCTATGGCGTGCGGGGCGCAACCGTGGGCCGCGTGACCCTGTATTGCAATCCGCACGACCAGGTGATTTCGTCCTTGACGGTGCAAGGCATCGGCTGGCGCGGCTTGGCCGGCCCGGTGCTGAACAAGGACGGCCTGCCCAGGAGAGACCGCCAGGGCAAGGTCGACCCTGGCGAAATCGCCAGGGCAGGTGGCGAGGGAATATTTACCCAGCGCGTGTTTGCCGAGGGTTTTCCCGTCGGCGTAAAGGGCGCGTACGACTACTGGGGCGATCATCGTCCTGCCATTGATTTCGGCAGCGACCATTTCTGGAATCCGCCGTCCATGATTTCCACGTATAGCGTGGAAAAGGGGCTGGAGGCGCAAGAAAACTGGCTGTTCCAGATACTCACCGTGGCGTTTGCGCCCATCGCCATCGTGGCCACCACCTTGATGCGCAAGCGTATCAATGCCTCGCCCGACAAGTACTGGAAAATCCCGCTGGAAGCGCCCGACTTGCCGGAGAAGTTCTTCCCGCAGGCGAAGTTGTTTGGCGCGATCTGCCCCAGCTTTGACATGGGCCTGCATCCTCACGGCTGGGAACGCAACAAGGATGCCGCCCATCCGCAGGGCGACCCTTTCCATGGCGAGCGCGAGTTGCCGATACCGCGCGGCGGCCTGCATGGCGAAAAACAGCGCACGGACGCGGCGCGCGGCGATGAAGGCAGCGAAGCGGCCCTGCAATACGAATACCACGCCTCCCTGCGCATGATGGCCAAGCGCGAAGGCAAGGTCCAGAAAGACAAACATGTCACCGAAGAAGACCATCCCGAAACGGCAAGCGCCGAATACACCGCTTGGCGCCACCGGAAAATCCAGGCGGGCCTGGCTGGCAACGTCGGCACCTATGCCACCGATCACTCCACCATCCTGACCAACAGCGAGCACGCCAGAAAGGCGCTGGCGTATGACGTGGCCGTGGGCTGTTGTCATCTGCTGGAAACGGAGCTGCGGGAATTGAGGACGATGGCGGATTGGCGGTTTCTTAATGATTTTGAGGGAAGCAAGGATATGCTCGTATTTAAGGAGTATCTAAAAAAAGGGAGATTAAAACGGCAGACTGCCTCGGAGTGGATAAAAGAATCCACAGGAGGAGCAATGCCGGAAAAAATTATAGATTCACGCGAAGATGCCAGTAATTAAAATTAGAGGGATTAATAATGGCTAAAAAATTCAGATTTACCTCCATGGTCGCGCTCATGGCCACAATAGGACTATCTTCCTGCGCTGTGCATTCGGGAACTACTACTAATGACGACATGCTAAAAGCAATCGAAGCAGAGAAGCCATTCGTTGCTCAAGTGGTCGGTGTGCAATGGTTAAATCCGCTGCAGCGTCAGGATTATCCAACCGAATGGCAACTGCTATGGACGCTCGGGAAAGTAAAGCCAAATAAAAAAGACGATATGTTAGAACAATATCCTGCTATATTTTCCGAAGTAAGATCTGTTTCGGGGATAGCTTCGTCAAATAATGGAAAGGGCACTTTTTTTAATTTTCATGGTAAATATTTGTTTGAAATGATAGGTAATTTCCACGGTGTGTATTTTTCCAATCCCACCTATTTTTATAACGCCCACGACTTCAAACATAAAAAAGGCTGGAATGAATTGGCGGGCATTCATGTCGAATATGCCGTGCCCGCAGAGCGTTTTGATCCTCTCTTGGCCGGCGCCGCCCTGCGCGAAGAAATCATCGATACTTTTTCCATCGGGAATCCAAGCTTCCCCAACTCCTGGACCAAGTCCACCCCGCCTGACGTGCGTGTGACGGCCGGTGGCGCGCATGCCGGATTTGTTTCCCTGGCGGCCGCGCTCGATTACCTGCAGGCGCATCCGAAGGAAACGGTGTGGGTGATGAGCTGGGATGCGCCCAGTTTTCCGAAAGATGAGCAGATCAATGAAAACATGGTGTTGCTGGTGCTGGCCGGTCCCCACTACAAGACGGAGCGCGATGCGCTGGCGTGGATAGGCTACCCGGCCACGCAGCAGGTCAGCGCCTTTGCTGCGCAGAAGGGCTTGCCGCCGCCGACGGTGCAGGCGTGGCAGGCGACGCTGGCGCAGGCGGCCGTGAATGGACGCAAGACCGATGCCGAGATCGGCTATGTGATCCACGATGCGCACAACGCGCATCCGGCTTCATCGGACCGCATCGCCTACCTGGCGCAAACCTTGACGATGGAATTGCCGGCCTTCGATTTTCTCCAGCAGACGTTCAATACGCCGGCCTTGCTGGGCGAGATGGGCGCCGCCACGGCCTTGACGAACGTGGCGCTGGGCATCGCGCAGGCGAATCACTTCGGCCAGAACGTGCTGGTGGCGGGCACCAGCGACGCGGGCCAGACGAGGGGCGTGTTGATCTTGCCCCCGGCCAAGGTGCGGCCCATCGACCCCGTGAAACCGTGGTTCCGCGCGCGCGGCGGCGGCAATGCCTATCTGATGTGGTGGGGCATCCGCCATGCCTGGGCGACCCTGGATGCGGGGCAATTCAATGAGCAGGGTTACTCGAAGTAAAAAGGTGCTGACATGTCAGGCATAGCATAGCTGCGCCGCCCCGTCCGGCGCATCTTGCGCCATGCGCGCCAGGATGCGCTGCAGGATGGCCGCTTCGTCGGGCAGGCGCGCGGCGAAGGCTGGCCAGCCGCGCAGCTCCAGCTGTTGCGGCATGTCCACCAGGCCCGTGATGGCATCGTGGAAAGCATCCCAGTTCATGCCATAGAAGGAAGGAAAACCCAGTGCGGCGGCCAGCGCCGCGTGCAGCTGGCGCGGCGAGTTGATATCGCTCAAGTCGATTGACACAAGGGTTGGTCTCTTCACACTATTCCCTTGAGTAAGTTCTGCAGGTTTGCACGCATGCCGGCGACCACCGTTTCGTGCCGTTCCAGGAGAGCGGACGCATTCTGGAATGGCGCCGGGTCCAGATACAGGCGCGGCAAGTCGGCCACGGCCACGCCGCGCGGGCCGCCGCGCAGGATGTCGTCCGCATGCTGCTGGATCGAGTTGACGGCCGCCTGGATGCGCGGCGTCGCCGAGGCGGCCAGGCAGGCGGCCAGCGCGGCGTCGAGGTCGGCGCGCGCGGGCGCTTGCGGCAGTACGGGGGCGGCGATCTGTTCCAGCGGCGACATGTTGACGGCCGGCTTGCGGTAGGCGAGCAAGGTATCGAGCGCCATCAGCCGGTGCGGGCCGCCGCGCTGCAGCCAGTCCAGGATGCGCGGCCACGGCGTGTCCAGCAGCGCCGCCGCCACGCCCCATTGCCCCGCCACGGGCGAGCCCACATTGGCGTCGATCCAGGCGAGGGCGGCCGGATTGCCCGTGTAGGCCAGCAAGGTGGCGTTCGACGAGCGCAGCGCGGGCGCCTGCGTGGCGAGGATGGCGGTCAGCCAGGCGAGGGCGCCGTCGGGCGGCTGCTGCGATAGCTGTTGCGCAAACGGGTCGCTCAGGGCGCGGCTGTCGGAAAATTGATATGCGTCGGACATGCTCTGTGATTCGGCTAGTGAGAAGAGTTTATAGGTTGACTGCCTGCCAGACCAGGGGCAGGGTTGCGCAAGCAGGGTTGAGCAATACACCGGACGCTGCGACGCCGGAGGGTTGGCTGCTACTGCGCCGATTTTTGGCAGCGCGCGGAAAAGTGCATGGTGGCGCTGTTTTCAAACGGGGAATTGATCTCGCCCTTTACTTCCTTCAATTTGCCGCTAAAGCGCATGGTCAGCGGGCCGCTGGCCGGTCCCGCGTCATATGTGCACGCCAGGTTGTCGCCGCTTTGCCGGCAGTCGTAGAAGTTGCTCGCCTTGCCGCGCTCGTCAACCATGAGGGTGCCTTGCGCCCCGTGCTGGTCGGGGGCGTCAAAGCTGAGCGCTATCGTGTGCTCTCCCGGATCCATGGGCATCTGCAAGTTCCCCGTGCAGGTAAAGCCCGCCATTTTCGCCGCGATGTTATTGGCGCCCTGCGTCGCCGCGACGGCGTTGGCGCCTGCCGCACCCAGCAGGGCGGCAGCGAGCAGGCATGGATGGGCGATGAGGCGTAACAGGTCTGTTTTCATAAGCCGATCAATATAGGTTGGCTTGCGGCGCCAGGCTGGTGCGCGCAATTGATTATATTAAAAACAACATTAATGATGCGGTAAGCCAGGCGCCAGTCTAGCAGCCGCAGTGGCGCGCACGATTCAGAATCTTGTCATTTATAAACATTTAAGGCGGCCTTCAGTGCGGGCGGCCCCGCTTGCGCTACAATCGGCTCTCCTTTGTTGCCACTGCCGCGCGCGGTTCTCATTCTCCACCATGTTCCCTAAACGCCTGACCCTGCTTGCCCTGGCCGCCTTTGCGCTGGCCGGCTGCGAAACCACCGCCCCGAAACCTATCCAGGTATTGACGCCACCCGAGCCCATCGTCGTCGCGCCGCGCAAGATCAAGATCGGCCTGGCCCTGGGCGGCGGCGCGGCGCGCGGTTTCGCGCACATCGGCGTGATCAAGGCGCTCGAATCGCAGGGCATCAACGCGGACATCGTCACGGGCACCAGCGCGGGCAGCGTGGTGGGCGCCATGTATGCGGCGGGCAACTCCGGCTTTGCCCTGCAAAAGATGGCGTTCGACATGGACGAGGCAGCCATTTCCGACTGGGCCTTGCCCCTGTTCGGCAAGTCGTCCGGCGTGCTGAAAGGCGAAGCGCTGCAAAGCTATGTCAACAAGGCCGTGGGCGGCGTGCCGCTGGAAAAACTGAAAATTCCGTTTGGCGTGGTGGCGACCGACCTGAAAAATGGCCAGCCGATCCTGTTCCAGCGCGGTAACACCGGCATGGCCGTGCGCGCCTCGTCGGCCGTGCCGGGCGTGTTCCAGCCCGTGACGATTGCCGGCCACACCTATGTCGATGGCGGCCTCGTCGCCCCCGTACCCGTGCGCTTTGCGCGCGACATGGGCGCCGATTTCATCATCGCCGTGAATATCTCGTCGCAAACGGATACCCAGAAGGCCATCAGCTCGATGGAAGTGCTGATGCAGACCTTCGCCATCATGGGCCAGCGCATCAACCAGTTCGAGCTCAAGGATGCGGACGTGGTGATCCAGCCCAGCCTGGGCACCATGAAGGGCAACGATTTCAACAGCCGCAACCAGGCGATCCTGGCGGGCGAGCAGGCGACCTTTGCCGTGATGGCGCAGCTCAAGCAAAAGCTGAAAGCCAAGCGCGAGCAGTAGGGGATAGCGCCGCTGCGCATTTCGTATACAATTTTGATTCAACATAACAAGGATGCACCATGCAATCGAAACCGATTTTGACCCTGGACGACGTAAAGAAAATCGCTGCCGCCGCCGAAGCGGAAGCGGTCAAGAATAACTGGGCGGTCACGATCGCCATCGTCGACGACGGCGGCCACCTGCTGTGGCTGCAGCGCATGGATGGCGTGGCGCCGATCTCGTCGCACATCGCCCCATCGAAAGCCAAGACGGCCGCGCTGGGCCGCCGCGAATCGCGCATCTATGAAGAGATGATCAACGGCGGCCGCGTCTCGTTCCTGAGCGCACCGGAAATCGACGGCTTGCTGGAAGGCGGCGTGCCCATCGTGTTCGACGGCCATTACGTGGGCGCCGTCGGCGTCTCGGGCGTCAAGTCGGCGGAAGATGCGCAAATCGCGAAAGCAGGTATCGCCGCCTTGGTGTGATGGACACCTGGCCAAACCTACTGCGCGGCGCGCTTTGCGGCCGGCGATGCTCACCGTACTTTAGTACGGTTGCGCTTCTCGGCCACAAATCACATCCGCTCGCTACGGTTTTGCCAAGTGTCGTGACGTCAACTGTGATTTATCTGGTTTAAGTAATAACCGCAATTGCATAGTTCAGAAGAATGAACCAGCCGCCCCGCGCAAGCCGGGCGGCTTTTTTCATGGGGCGGGGGATTTATGCTGCTGCGCAAAAAAATGCCGCCGATTCCGAGTTTTCTTCCTTGTGGAAAAGCTTCCTTTTGGTTATAATTCAAAGGTTTAGCCAATCACACATATACCGTAGCGACTACCCATCCCCTCATTCAAAATGACCGTTGAAACACCCTGAGTGCATCTGGCTCGGGTATCTAGGCGGTCGGTCTGACGTGGCGCAGCTACGGTAACTTTATCAGGAGTTGCCCTTGCCGCCATTTTTTTCTGGCCCTGCCGTTCCAGCCATATTAGCGCTTGCTGATGGAACGATCTTTAAAGGTTTTTCGATCGGTGCCGCCGGTCATACCACGGGCGAGGTTGTTTTCAACACCTCGATGACCGGGTATCAGGAAATCCTTACCGACCCAAGCTATTGCCGCCAGATGGTCACCCTGACCTATCCGCATATCGGCAATACGGGCGTCAATCCGGAAGACGTCGAATCTTCCAAGGTTCACGCCGCTGGCCTCATCATCCGCGATCTGCCATTGCTGGCATCCAGTTTCCGTTCCACCCTCTCCCTGTCCGATTACCTGAAAGCTGAAAATATCGTCGCCATCGCCGGCATCGATACACGCAAGCTCACGCGCATCCTGCGTGAAAAAGGTGCGCAGGGCGGCGCCATCCTCGTCGGTACGCAAGGCAACGAGCCATCCGCCGCGCAAGCGCTGGAACTGGCCCGCTCCTTCCCCGGCCTGTCCGGCATGGACCTGGCCAAGGTCGTGTCCAGCAAGGACGCCTACGAGTACCGCGAAACGGAATGGACGCTGGGCGAAGGCTACGGCCAGCTGGCCGACGCGGACGCGAAATACCACGTGGTCGCCTTCGACTACGGCGTCAAGCGCAATATCCTGCGCATGCTGACGGCGCGCGGCTGCAAAGTCACCGTGCTGCCCGCGCAAGCGACGGCTGCCGACGCCCTGGCGTTGAATCCGGACGGCATCTTCCTGTCGAACGGCCCCGGCGACCCGGAGCCGTGCGACTACGCCATCGCGGCGACCAAGGAACTGATCGAGAAGGGCATCCCGACCTTCGGCATCTGCCTCGGTCACCAGATCATGGCTTTGGCTTCCGGCGCGAAAACGCTGAAGATGAAGTTCGGCCACCACGGCGCCAACCACCCGGTGCAAGACCTGGAAACGAAACAGGTCTTGATTACCTCGCAAAACCACGGTTTCGCAGTCGATGCGGCAACCTTGCCCGCGAATTGCCGCGTGACCCATGAATCGCTGTTCGACGGCTCCCTGCAGGGCTTTGCCCGCACGGACAAGCCGGCCTTCTGCTTCCAGGGCCACCCTGAAGCGTCGCCGGGCCCGATGGATGTTGCTTACCTGTTTGACCGCTTCATCAACTTGATGGCTGCGGAGGAGAAAAAGAAAAATGCCTAAACGTTTAGATATCAAAAGTATTCTGATTATTGGCGCTGGCCCGATCGTGATCGGCCAGGCCTGCGAATTCGATTATTCCGGCGCGCAAGCGTGCAAGGCCCTGCGCGAAGAGGGCTATAAAGTCATCCTGGTCAACAGCAATCCTGCGACCATCATGACGGATCCGGAAATGGCCGACGTGACCTATATCGAACCGATCACCTGGTCGGTCGTTGAACGCATCATCGCCAAGGAGCGTCCTGACGCCATCCTGCCGACGATGGGCGGCCAGACGGCGCTGAATTGCGCGCTGGACCTGTTCAACAATGGCGTGCTGGCAAAATACAACGTCGAGCTGATCGGCGCGTCGCCGGAAGCCATCGACAAGGCCGAAGACCGTTCCAAGTTCAAGGACGCGATGACCAAGATCGGCCTCGGTTCGGCCCGTTCCGGCGTGGCGCACTCGATGGAAGAATCGTGGGCCGTGCAGCGCACCCTGGGCTTCCCGACCATCATCCGTCCATCGTTCACCATGGGCGGCTCCGGCGGCGGCATCGCCTACAACGAAGAAGAATTCGAAACCATCTGCAAGCGCGGCCTGGAAGCTTCGCCGACGAAAGAGTTGCTGATCGAAGAATCGTTGCTGGGCTGGAAAGAGTACGAGATGGAAGTGGTGCGCGACAAGGCGGACAACTGCATCATCATTTGCTCGATCGAAAACCTCGACCCGATGGGCGTGCACACGGGCGACTCCATCACGGTTGCGCCTGCGCAAACCCTGACGGACAAGGAATACCAGATCATGCGCAATGCCTCGCTGGCAGTGCTGCGCGAGATCGGCGTCGACACCGGTGGCTCGAACGTGCAATTCTCGATCAACCCCGTCGATGGCCGCATGATCGTCATCGAGATGAATCCGCGCGTATCGCGTTCGTCGGCCCTGGCATCGAAAGCGACGGGTTTCCCGATCGCCAAGATCGCCGCCAAGCTGGCCGTCGGTTTCACCCTGGACGAGTTGCGCAATGAAATCACGGGCGGCGCCACGCCGGCATCGTTCGAACCGTCGATCGATTACGTCGTCACCAAGATCCCCCGTTTCACGTTCGAGAAGTTCCCGACCGCCGACCACCACCTGACGACGCAGATGAAATCCGTCGGCGAAGTGATGGCCATCGGCCGTACCTTCCAGGAATCGTTCCAGAAAGCCTTGCGAGGCCTGGAAGTGGGCGTGGACGGCATGAATGAAAAGACCAAGGACCGCGAAAAGATCGAAGAAGAACTGGGCGAGCCTGGTCCTGAGCGCATCTGGTACGTGGGCGATGCGTTTGCCCAAGGTTTCACTTTGGAAGAAGTGCACAACCTGACCAAGATCGATCCATGGTTCTTGATCCAGATCAAGGAAATCGTCGACCTGGAACTGTGGCTCGACACGCAGAAGCTGGAAAACCTGGACAAGAACACCCTGTACAAGTTGAAACAGAAGGGCTTCTCGGACCGCCGCCTGGGCTTCCTGCTGCAGACGACCGACACGGCCGTGCGCCAGCAGCGCCATGCGCTGAACATCCGTCCCGTCTACAAGCGCGTCGACACGTGCGCGGCCGAGTTCTCGACCGACACGGCGTACATGTACTCCACGTACGACGAAGAGTGCGAATCGAATCCGACCGACAAGAAAAAGATCATGGTGCTGGGCGGTGGCCCGAACCGTATCGGCCAGGGTATCGAGTTTGACTATTGCTGCGTCCACGCGGCCCTCGCCATGCGCGAAGACGGCTACGAGACCATCATGGTCAATTGCAACCCAGAAACGGTTTCGACCGACTACGATACCTCGGACCGTCTGTACTTTGAATCCCTGACGCTGGAAGACGTGCTGGAAATCGTCGCCATCGAAAAACCGGTGGGCGTGATCGTGCAGTACGGCGGCCAGACGCCATTGAAACTGGCGCTGGACCTGGAAGCGAACGGCGTACCGATCATCGGCACGTCGCCCGACATGATCGACGCGGCCGAAGACCGCGAGCGTTTCCAGCAAATGCTGCACAAGCTGGAACTGCGCCAGCCGCCTAACCGCACCGCGCGCACGGAAGCCGACGCTTTGGCGCTGGCGCAGGAAATCGGCTACCCGCTGGTCGTGCGTCCATCGTACGTGCTGGGCGGCCGCGCCATGGAAATCGTCCACGAGCAACGCGACCTCGAGCGCTACATGCGCGAAGCCGTCAAGGTGTCGCACGATTCGCCGGTACTGCTGGACCGCTTCCTGAACGACGCCATCGAGTGCGACGTCGATTGCATCTCCGACGGCGAAACGACCTTCATCGGCGGCGTGATGGAACACATCGAACAGGCTGGCGTGCACTCGGGCGACTCGGCTTGCTCGCTGCCACCGTATTCGCTGGCGCCGGAAACCATCGAAGAACTGAAACGCCAGACGGCGCTGATGGCCAAGGGCCTGAACGTGGTCGGCCTGATGAACGTGCAGTTCGCGATCCAGAAGCAGGAGATCGATGGCGAAATGAAAGACGTCGTCTTCGTGCTGGAAGTCAACCCGCGCGCCTCGCGCACCGTGCCATTCGTCTCGAAAGCCACCGGCCTGCAACTGGCGAAGATCGCCGCGCGCTGCATGGTTGGCCAGTCGCTGGCCTCGCAAGGCATCACGCAGGAAGTCGTGCCGCCATACTTCAGCGTCAAGGAAGCCGTGTTCCCGTTCGTCAAGTTCCCGGGCGTGGACACCATCCTGGGCCCTGAAATGAAATCGACGGGCGAAGTGATGGGCGTCGGCCTGACCTTCGGCGAAGCGTTCGTGAAATCGCAGCTGGGCGCCGGCGTGAACCTGCCAAAATCGGGCAAGGTCTTCATCAGCGTGAAAGCGTCGGACAAGCCGCGCGCCGTGCAAGTGGCGCGTGACCTGGTCGAGTCCGGCTTCACCGTGGTCGCCACCAAGGGTACCGCCGCCGTGATCGCTGCTGCCGGCATCGCCGTCACGCCAGTGAACAAGGTGATCGAAGGCCGTCCGCACGTGGTCGACATGATCAAGAACCATGAAATCGTGCTGGTGATCAACACCGTGGAAGAAAAACGCAGCGCCATCGTCGATTCGCGGGCCATCCGCACGTCGGCCCTGGCGTCGCGCGTGACGACCTACACCACCATCGCCGGCGCGGAAGCGGCCGTCGAAGGCATCCGCCACCTGGATGAGCTGCGTGTGTACGATTTGCAAGGTCTGCACAAGACCTTGAACTAAGTGCGTTTGCAGTGGCCGCCGTTAGGCGGTACACTGCATGCTTATCAACCACAGAGTTCCGTGCAGAGCAGCGCGCGGCCTCTGTGGTTTTCACTTGGTAAGTCCGTTAACCGTGGCAAAACACGGACAGCGGCGCCGATAACTAGCAGATAGTAGAGATAACATGACCTCAGTCCCATTGACCAAATACGGCGCAGAACTCTTGAAGGAAGAGCTGCATCATTTGAAGACCAAGGAACGCCGCATCGTCATCGATGCGATCGCCGAAGCGCGTTCGCACGGAGATTTGTCGGAAAACGCCGAGTACGATGCCGCCAAGGAACGCCAGGCCTTCGTCGAAGGCCGCATCGCCGAGCTCGAAGGCAAGCTGGGCGCAGCGCAAATCATCGACCCGACCGCGCTCGACGCGGAAGGCCGCGTGGTGTTTGCCTCGACCGTGAACCTGGAAGACCTGGAATCGGGCCAGAAAGTCACGTACCAGATCGTCGGCCTCGATGAAGCCGACTTGAAAATGAACAAGGTTTCCGTGACGTCCCCGATCGCCCGCGCACTGATCGGCAAGTACGCCGGCGACGTGGTGGAAGTGCAGGCGCCGTCCGGCCCGCGCGAATACGAAATCCTGGAAGTGCTGTACATCTGATGCTGACGCGCGTGCGCCTCCTCGTTGCCACCCTGTGGGCCGGCAGCCTGTGGACCATCGGCTTCATCGTGGCGCCCACCCTGTTCGGCACCCTCAGTGACCGCGTGCTGGCGGGCAATATCGCCGGCAGCATGTTCCGCGCCGAGGCCTGGCTGTCCATCGCCTGTGCGCTGGTGCTGCTGGCCCTGTTGCAATGGGGCGCGGGCGCGCTGGAACTGAAGCGCCGGCGCTTGCTGGCCGCATTGGTACTATCGATGCTGGTGTGCGCGCTGCTCAGCCATTTCGGCATTTCGCCCCTGATGGCCGAAATCAAGGCGCAAGCGCCGTCGGGCCTCATGGACGAGGCCATGCGCAGCCGCTTCGGCATGCTGCATGGCGTGTCGACCCTGATCTTTGCCGTGCAGAGCCTGCTGGCGGGCGTGCTGATCTGGAAACAGCAGTAATCTTGAATCAGCAGCAATAAAAAAGCGGAGCAGGGAATATCCCGTGCTCCGCTTCTTGTTTCAAGCCCGGCCGCCTCGCGGTTGCCGGGTGAACAGGCTTACTTGCTGCCCAGTGCGCTTTTCTTGGCGCTTTTCTGACGTGGCTTGGCACGCTTGATGGAACCGCCTTCGGTAACGCGCTCATTGCCCTTGATCATGACTTTCGTCACGCTCGGGCGCTTGGTGCCGCTGGCGCTGGCCTTGACGATGGTCACTTCGCGCATGCCTTTGCCGGCGCTGACCTTCTCCTTAACCACTTCTTTTTTCGGACGGTAGATTACCAGCAGTTTGCCAATATGTTGTACCGGGGCGGCGCCGAGATTGCCGCAAATCGTATCGTACATTCCGACGCGGGCTTCGCGGTCGTCGCCGAACACGCGGACTTTAATCAGACCGTGCGAATCCAGGCCAAGGTCGATCTCTTTGAGGACAGCAGGTGTCAAGCCCGCTTCGCCAATAATGACGATAGGCTTCAGCGCGTGTGCTTCGGCGCGCAGTGCGCTGCGCTCTACGGGTGTAAGTTTTAGCATAATAATATTTAGTAATTCCCTTAAAAGCAGTATTCTACGCGAATGGCAAAGAAGAAATTAAACAAAAACTGGTTGCACGACCACATAAATGATCCATATGTGAAGTTGGCGCAAAAAGAGGGCTACCGCGCCCGGGCAGCATACAAGCTGAAAGAAATCGATGAAGACGAGAAACTGATCAAACCTGGCCAGGTGATCGTCGACCTGGGCTGCACTCCTGGCAGCTGGGCCCAGTACACGCGGCGCAAGCTGGCCGGCAAGGACGGCGGCGGGGTCAATGGTACCCTGATTGGCCTGGACATGCTGGAAATGGAGCCAATCGCCGATTTCCACTTCATCCAGGGCGACTTCCGCGAAGCGCGCGTGTTGCGCCAGCTAGAAGTGGTGTTGCAGGGCCGCAAGGTCGACCTGGTCCTGTCGGACATGGCGCCCAACCTGTCGGGCATTGCCACGGCGGATGCCGCGCGCATGGAACACTTGATCGACCTGGCCATCGAATTTTCGCAATTGCACCTGAAACCGTCTGGCGTGCTGCTGGTGAAATGCTTCAAGGACATGGGTTTCAGCCAGATCGTGGAGAAATTCCGCGCCGAATTCAAGGTCGTCGTGCAGAAAAAGCCCAAGGCCAGCCGCGATAAATCGTCGGAAATCTTCCTGATGGGCCGTGGAATCAAGAATCCGCTGAAAAATGCCGTGGAAGAAGATGATTCCGCCCTTGATATTTAAGAGGGAATCCGCACATGGGAACGAGAAGTGCAGTAGCGTCTGATGGCATAAAAGCCTAAATTGTTTATACTGCATTTTTTTGCGTGAACGCGATTTTTTCGCGCGCACGGATCGGCGGGCTTTGGCACGGCCCGCTTATTGCGAGTAAAATCGTGTTTCTAGCTATAGGTAAAGAGATGCGCACTGCATCCAAGGAGTCTTCGTGAATAACATGTTTTCCAAATCTGCCATCTGGGTAGTCGTATTGCTGCTGTTGTTCATGCTGTTCAAGCAATTCGACAGTCATGGCGCCACAGGCGGCAGCAAGGCCATCGCTTATTCCGATTTGCTGGATGAAGTCAAAGCCAAGCGCGTCAAGGATGTCGTGATCGAAGGTTCGTCGATCACCGCCAAGCTGATGGACGACACCAAGGTGCGTACCACCGCCACCAGCCTCGACAAGGGCTTGATCGGCGACTTGCGCGACAATGGCGTGCATTTCGATGTGCGTCCGCCCGAGGAAGCGTCTTTCCTGCAAACTATTTTTGTTTCCTGGTTCCCCATGCTGCTGTTGATCGGCGTCTGGGTCTTCTTCATGCGTCAGATGCAAGGCGGCGGCAAGGGCGGGGCATTCTCGTTCGGCAAGTCGAAGGCGCGCATGATGGATGAGGCCAGCAACACCGTCACCTTCGCCGATGTCGCCGGTTGCGACGAAGCGAAAGAAGAAGTCAACGAAGTGGTCGACTTCCTCAAGGACCCCAGCAAATTCCAGAAACTGGGCGGCCGCATTCCCCGCGGCGTGCTGATGGTCGGTCCTCCGGGCACGGGTAAGACCCTGCTGGCGCGCGCCATCGCTGGCGAAGCCAAGGTGCCGTTCTTCTCGATTTCCGGTTCCGACTTCGTGGAAATGTTCGTCGGCGTCGGCGCCAGCCGCGTGCGCGACATGTTTGAAAACGCGAAAAAGCATTCGCCATGCATCATCTTCATCGATGAGATCGACGCTGTCGGCCGTCACCGCGGCGCCGGCATGGGCGGCGGCAATGACGAGCGCGAACAGACCTTGAACCAGTTGCTGGTCGAGATGGACGGTTTTGAAGCGAACTCCGGCGTGATCGTCGTGGCCGCCACCAACCGCGCCGACGTACTCGACAAAGCGCTGCTGCGTCCGGGCCGTTTCGACCGCCAGGTGTCCGTCGGCTTGCCCGATATCCGCGGCCGCGAGCAGATCTTGAACGTGCACATGCGCAAAGTACCTATCGGTACCGACGTGAAAGCCGATATCCTGGCCCGCGGCACCCCCGGTTTCTCGGGCGCGGACCTGGCCAACCTGGTCAACGAGGCAGCCCTGTTCGCCGCGCGCCGCAGCAAGCGCCTGGTGGAAATGGCGGACTTCGAAGATGCGAAAGACAAGATCTACATGGGTCCAGAGCGTAAATCGATGATCATCCGCGAGGAAGAGCGTCGCAATACGGCTTACCATGAGTCCGGTCACGCCGTCGTCGCCAAGCTGCTGCCGAAGGCCGATCCCGTGCACAAGGTAACGATCATGCCGCGCGGCTGGGCCCTGGGCCTGACGTGGCAGTTGCCGGAACACGACAATCTGTCCGCCTACAAGGACAAGATGCTGGAAGAAATTTCCATCCTGTTCGGTGGCCGTATCGCCGAAGAGATTTTCGTGGGCCAAATGTCCACGGGCGCATCGAACGACTTTTCGCGCGCCACCAAGCTGGCCCGTTCCATGGTGACCCGCTTCGGCATGTCCGACAGCATGGGTGTGATGGTCTACGAAGACAGCGAAAACGAAGGTTTCTTCGGTGGCGCCACGAAGACGATCTCGGAAGCGACGCAGCAAAAGGTCGATGCTGAAATCCGCAACATTCTCGACAAGCAATATGCTTTGGCGCGCACCTTGCTGGAAGGCAACCGCGACAAGGTCGAAATGATGACCAAAGCCTTGCTGGAATGGGAAACCATTGATGCAGAGCAAATCAATGACATCATGGCCGGCCTGGAGCCGCGTCCACCGAAAGTCATCCCGCCACGCCGCAATGCGGGCGACAGCGGCACGGGCGGCATTTCGCCCAACGTGACGGCGCCAGCCTGATAGCGACCACTGCCTGATTCGTGGCATGCAAGAGAAGGGTAAGGAGCAATCCTTGCCCTTTTTCGTTGCCGCAGCAGTTTTTTCCTGACGACTACAAAGATTCACATGCGACACTATTTGCAATTCGGCCGTTTCGGCTTCAACCTGCAGGGCACGCAGGCGCTGGTGATGGGCATCCTGAACATCACGCCCGACTCGTTTTCCGATGCGGGCCAGTACCAGCACCTGGAATTTGCCATTTCCCGCGCCGAGCAGATGATCATCGACGGTGTCGACATCATCGACATCGGCGGCGAATCGAGCCGTCCCGGCGCGCCGCCGCTGCCGCTGCACGACGAGTTGCAGCGCGTCATGCCGGTGCTGTACGCCTTGCGCGACTGCGGCAAACCCCTGTCCGTCGACACCTACAAGCCGGAAGTGATGCGCGAAGCCATCCTGGCGGGCGCCGACATGATCAACGATATCAACGGTTTCCGCGCGCCGGGCGCCATCGACGCCGTGCGGGACAGCGATTGCGCGCTGTGCATCATGCACATGCAAAACGTGCCGGAAACAATGCAAGCCCAGCCGCAGTACGAAGACGTGGTACGCGAAGTCATCGACTTCCTGCGCGAGCGCATCGACACGATGACGGCGGCCGGCATCGCCCGCGAGCGCCTGTGCGTCGATCCCGGCTTTGGCTTCGGCAAGACGGTGGAACAGAACTATGCCTTATTGCGCGCCACGCGCCAGTTGCGCAGCGAA
Organism: Janthinobacterium sp. SUN033; assembly: GCF_030397595.1. Taxonomy (NCBI): domain Bacteria; kingdom Pseudomonadati; phylum Pseudomonadota; class Betaproteobacteria; order Burkholderiales; family Oxalobacteraceae; genus Janthinobacterium; species Janthinobacterium sp. SUN033. Next base: position 86,079 of record NZ_JAPQNV010000003.1, on the reverse strand, counting down.
CTGGGCCTGCCCGTGCTGGCCGGGCTGTCGCGCAAGTCGATGATCGGCGCCGTCACGGGACGTCCCGTCGAGCAGCGCCTGGCCGGCAGTGTCGCCGGTGCGCTTGCTGCGGTAGCGCAAGGTGCGGAAATTATCCGTGTGCATGATGTAGCTGAAACCGTCGATGCACTGAAGGTCTGGCGCATGGCACACTGAGCCTGTAAGATTTATCATAAACAACAAAAAGAGAAATACTATGACGCGTAAATATTTTGGCACGGATGGCATCCGTGGCCTGGTGGGCACGGCTCCGATCACCCCCGACTTCGTCATGCGCCTCGGCTATGCGGCCGGCAAGGTGCTGGCCAAGTCGCAAGGCGGCAAGACGCGACCGACGGTGCTGATCGGCAAGGACACGCGCATTTCCGGCTACATGCTGGAAGCGGCGCTGGAAGCGGGCCTGTCGGCCGCCGGCGTGGACGTGATGCTGGCCGGCCCTATGCCGACCCCGGCAATCGCCTACCTGACGCGGGCGCTGCGCCTGTCGGCCGGCGTGGTCATTTCCGCTTCGCACAACCCGTACCACGACAATGGCATCAAGTTCTTTTCCGGCCAGGGCACCAAGCTGCCCGACAGCGTGGAACTGGAAATCGAGGCGGCACTCGACGAGCCCATGGCTTGCGTGCCGTCGGACAAGCTGGGCCGCGCCAAGCGCCTGGACGATGCACAGGGCCGCTACATCGAATTTTGCAAGGGTACCTTCCCGAACGAGCTGGACTTGCGCGGCCTGAAGATCGTCGTCGATTGCGCGCATGGCGCCGCCTACCATATCGCGCCGCACGTGTTCCATGAGCTGGGCGCGGAAGTCATCGCCATCGGCAACAAGCCCGACGGTTTCAACATCAATGCGGGCTTCGGCGCCACGGCAACCAAGGCCATGGCCGAAGCAGTCGTCGAGCACGGCGCCGACCTGGGCATCGCCCTCGATGGCGACGCCGACCGCCTGATCATGTGCGATGCCACGGGCCGCCTGTATAACGGCGACGAGTTGTTGTACGTCATGGTCAAGGACCGCCTGGCGACAGGCCCCGTGGCCGGCGCCGTCGGTACCCTGATGACGAATATGGCGCTGGAAGTGCTGTTCAAGCAGCAGGGCATCGGCTTTGCGCGCGCCAAGGTGGGCGACCGCTACGTGCTGGAAGTCATGAAGGAAAAGGGCTGGATACTGGGTGGCGAAGGTTCCGGCCATCTGCTGTGCCTGGACAAGCACACGACGGGCGACGGCATCGTTTCCGCGCTGCAAGTATTGTCCGCCCTCAAGCGCAGCGGCCAGAGCCTGCAGCAATGCTTGGCCGAACTGGTGCTGTTCCCGCAAACCCTGATCAACCAGCGCGTGGCGCCCGGTTTCGACTGGCAAAAAAATGCCGCCATGGTGGCCGAGAAAGAACTGGTCGAGGCCGAGCTGGGCGACACGGGCCGCGTGCTGATCCGCGCTTCCGGCACCGAGCCGCTGATCCGCGTGATGGTGGAGGCGAAAGATAAGGAAAAGGCCGAGTCGATGGCGCGCCGCATTGCCGACAAGGTCGGTGCATAAAGGCAGGGAGCGATAGTTATTTCCATCTAATTCGTCTATGGCAATTGACGAAATTGGGTGGGGGCGTTATTATCTTGTCTTCGGAGTGTGGCGCAGCCCGGTAGCGCACCTGGTTTGGGACCAGGGGGTCCAAGGTTCGAATCCTTGTACTCCGACCAAAGTCATAAGCGGGCTGTCAGAAATGACAGCCCGTTTTCTATTCCGCGCTGGCATTTCATTGCTGGCGCGCATGGATTAAAATACTGCACCTCTCCGCCCATCGTTCAACGGATAGGACAACGGTCTTCTAAACCGTGAATGGGGGTTCGATTCCCTCTGGGCGGACCAGTTTCATACTGGCCACGATCATGCGGCGGCAAGCTGCCGCAACGCACCCCATCTTTCCCCACATCCGGTTTTCGCGCAGCGGTTCAGGGCTGCGCGCCCAGCACCACACTCAACAAATACAGCAGCGGCGCCGCGCACAGCAGCGCGGAACACAGCGACAGTACTTTCTTGCTGGCCAGGCGCGCCAGGCGCAGCCGTTCGCGCACGGGCAAGTGCTGGCGCAGCGCATGGCGCGCGCGCGGCTGGAATGGGGATTCATGCATGTGGGCTCCCTCGCAACGATGACTGAAGATGCCGGTCAGCATAGCGGGAGGGGCATAAAGACGGTGTAAAGAGTGGGCGGCGCGGCGCAAGCGCGCTGTAAACATGGGTGCGCCGGCGCCGTGTTGCGGGTCTTGCCCGATGCTCTTATTTTGCCTGGCGGCGGCGCGCCAGGATGCCGAGCAGGCCCAGGCCGGCGAGCAGCATGGCATAGGTTTCCGGTTCAGGGATGGCGGAAACGTAGGCGCGGTAATTGCTCAGGTCCTTGGGCAAGCCTTCCACCGTGAAGGTCGTGCCGGCTGCGACGGGCGCTGCCCAGTGGAAGACCAGTTCGCCCTGGCCGAAATGGATGGCCAGGTAATCATAGTCCGCCGCACTCGTGAAGGAATTCACCCCGCCGCTGGCGCCTGCCGTGGTGCCGGCGGTGCAGCCTGAGGTGGCATTGTCGCAAAACGAGACAGCCGCACCCAGGCTGGTGCCGAAAACGCCGTTGATGTAGCCCTGGATGTCGGTGGGACTCTGCGGCACGAGATTGTCGTTATAGTATTTCACCATGAGGGCAGGTGACGGCGAGTAAGTGACGGTGCTGCCTTCGATGCTGAAACCGCTGGCCGGTCCCACATCGACCCATGTAGCAGCCTGTGCCACGCCCATGCAGGCCGTCAGGGCGGCCAGCATGGATGCCCGTATGGCAATGCTTGTTATGCTTTTCATGAAAATCCCCTTTTATTTTATTGCAGACATTTCACTGCTTCAGGGTGCGCGCCGTCCGGTCAGGGAGGTCGACTTGTCGCCCGGTCGCCTTTGCGTGAGTACGCATATGCAAGCTTAGTCTTGATGTAAATTAATACAATTTAAATAATGCTATTGGCATGCTTGACAACATCGCATACGGCTATGTATGGCTGTGCTGGCGAAAGCCTGTACGGCGAGCGGAAATGGCGTGACAAGGCATGCCAGCTTGTGCTAGCAATGCCTTGAGTGGGAAGAGGGGAGGCGGGTTTCAGTCGCTGTTATTGCTGACGCCGAACAAGCGATCCTTGGCATTGAGCAGCTTTTGCACCTTGGCGCCCATTTTCATCAGCTGCGCCATCGATTCGGGCGACAGGCGCTGCAAGTCGTCGAACCAGGTGTTGGCCAGGTCGACCAGTTCATACATTTCGCGCATGCGCTCCTGCGCATACTGGTCGACGGGCTCCGTGGCCGGCGCCAGCAGCGATTCGCGCAGCACCGTCAAGGTCGGCGCCACTTCGCGGCGGCGGCGCTCGGCGGCCACCACGCGGAAGATTTGCCACACATCGCCCAGCGAGGAAAAATACTCGCGCCGGTCGCCGGGGATGCGCGACTGGCGTATCAAGCCCCAGCCCTGCAATTCCTTCAAGCCGATGCTCACGTTCGAGCGTGAAAAACTCAGGTGTTCCGCGATTTCATCCGCGTGTAAAGGATGCTCTGCGACAAACAACAAGGCGTACACTTGCCCCACTGTCCGGTTAAAGCCCCAGCGGCTGCCCATCTCGCCGAAATGGCTGACGAAGGTCAGGATCAGCGGCGTCATTTGGATATGTTGAGTTTTCATAATTATCTGAATTTTTTCACGCCACACCCGCAGGGTCAATTGATATATGTCATGTTTCGCAGTATTATACAAAATATCGAATTTACAGAAAATTCTGAAAACTCAAAAAGTATAGATATGCCTACCACGCCGCTGTCCTTGCCCCGCTTTATCCTTCCCCGTGCCGCCGGCCTGGCGCAGGGCGGCGCCGCCTTGCTGTGGCTGCCGCAAGCGGCCTTGCTGGCCTGGGCCGTGCAAGCCATGCTGGCCGGCGCACCGTGGCGCGCGGCCCTGTTGCCGGCCGCCGGCGTGCTGCTGCTGGGCGTGCTGCGCGCCGGCGGCGAAGCGTGGGGCGCGCGGCGCATGTATGCGGCGGCGCGCGACCACCTGTCCACCTTGCGCGCGCAAGTGGCGCAAGCGCTGGCGCACCGTTCGCCGCTGGACCGCCAGCGCGCCCAGTCGGGGCAGGCGGCCAGCGTCATCGCCGAACAGGCCGAAGCCATCGTGCCCTACCTGGTGCGCTACAAGCCCGCGCGCTGGAAAGTCATGCTCGTGCCGCTCGTGATCCTCGCCGTGGTGACGCCCCTGTCGTGGATCGCCGCCCTGATCCTGCTCATCGCCGCGCCCCTGATTCCCGTCTTCATGGCCCTCGTGGGCATGGGCGCGCAAGCGGCCAGCCGCGCGCAGATGGTGGAAATGGGCAGCATGAACGCGTTTCTGCTGGACCGCCTGCGCGGCCTGGCTACCCTGCGCGCGCTCGACGCCGTCGATGCCACGGCCGAACGCCTGGATGCCTCGTCGCAATCCGTGCGCCGGCGCACGATGGTGGTGCTGCGTATCGCCTTCCTGTCGTCCGCCGTGCTGGAACTGTTTTCCGCGCTCGGTGTCGCCATGGTGGCCGCGTTTATCGGTTTCTCCTTGCTGGGCAGCATCAATTTCGGCACCTGGGGCCGCGAACTGAGCCTGGGGCAGGGCTTGTTCATCCTGCTGCTGGCGCCCGCGTTTTTCGAACCCTTGCGCGAACTGGCCGCCGTCTGGCATGACAAGGCGGCCGGCGAAGCGGGCCTGGCCGGCCTGCACGACCTGGCGGGGGAGGGCGTGCCCCTGCCCGGCGCCGGCGTGGCAGCCGCTGCCGTCTCCGCCGCCGCCATGGCCGTGGCGCCGCCGCCCGCTATCGAAATCCATCAACTGCGCTTTGCCCATCCCGGCGAGGCGCCCGTCTTCGACGGCTTCGACCTGACCGTGCGCGCCGGCGAACATGTCGCCCTGCTGGGCGCCAGCGGCGCCGGCAAGACCACCTTGCTGTCCTTGCTGGCCGGCTTGCTGCCCGCCAGCGGCGGCGAGATCCGCATCGGCGGCGTGCGCCTGAACGACGGCACCGTGAATACCTTGCGCCAACGCATGGCGTGGATGGGCCAGCGTCCCCACGTGTTTGCCGCCTCCGTCAGCCAGAACGTGACCCTGGGCCGCGTGGGCGCGCATGCCGCGCAAGTGACGCAGGCGCTGCACCTGGCCGACCTGGCTGCCGTGGCGCAGGCGCAGCCGGCCGTCATGCTCAGCGATGGCGGGCAGGGCTTGTCCGGCGGCGAAGCCGTGCGCCTGGCCTTGGCCCGCGTGGCCCTGCATCCGCACGCGGACTTGCTGCTGGTCGATGAACCGACGGCCCACCTGGACAGCGAAACGGCGGCGCGCGTGACGGACACCTTGCTGGAATTGGCGAAAGGCAAGACGATGATCGTCGCCACGCACGACCCCGTGCTGGCCGGGCGCCTGCAGCGCACGGTGCAGGTCGATGCCCGGGCGCAGGCACAGGAGTTGCGCGCATGAACACCACATTGATCTCGAATCCCGTCCTGCGGCAATTGCTGCTGGCCCAACCAGGCAAGCTGATCGGGGGCGCCTTGCTGGCGGCCCTGACGGCGGTGTCCGGCATGGCCTTACTGGGTTTGTCCGGCTGGTTCATCACGGCCACCTCGATTGCCGGCCTGCACGCCTCGACGGCCATCCTGTTCGACGTGTTCGGCCCGTCGGCCGGCATCCGCCTGCTGGCCATCGGCCGCACGGGTTCGCGCTATGCGGAACGGCTCGTCACGCACGACGCCACGTTTGCCGCGCTGGCCAGCATCCGCGTGCAACTGTTTCGCGGCTGGTCGCGCCCGGAAGCGGCCAGCCGCCTGCTGCGCCAGCCCGCCAAGCTGCTGTTCCGCCTGACGGCCGATATCGATGCGCTCGAATCGCTGTATCTGCGCCTGCTGGTGCCTGCCTTCACGGCCCTGTGTGCGGCCTTGCTGGCTGGCGTGGCGCTGGGCGTGATGCAGTGGCAGCTGGGCCTGGGCCTGGCCGCGTGGCTGCTGGCCGCCGGCGGCGGCATCAGCTGGAGCGTGGCGCGCCGCGCCCGCCGCCCGGCCATCCTGCGTTCGCGCGCCATCGAAAAACTGCGTTCCGGCGCCATCGACCTGGTGGCCGGCCAGACGGACCTGGTGATGGCGGGCCGCATCGACGCCCAGTGCGCGGCGCTGGGGCGGATCGACCGCTCGCTGGCGCAAGCCGATTTCGCCCTGCTGCGCCTGGAAACGGCGGCGGGCGCCGCGTATGGCGTGGCCGGCAGCGCGACGCTGGCCGGGGTGCTGCTGGCCGTCGCCGCGCTGGTGCAGCAGCAGGCGCTGAGCGTGCCGGCCGCGGCGCTGGCCCTGCTGATCGCCCTGACGGCCGTGGAGCCGTTTGCGGGATTGCGCCGCGGCGCGCTGGAGGCGGGGCGCATGCTGCTGGCGATGCGCCGCCTGGCGCCGCGCCTGGAGCAGCAGGATGTCGCCACGCTGCCCCTGGATGCCGCACCGGGCTTGCGCCTGGAACGCGTCAGCGCCGCGCATGCGGGCAGCCACGTTGCCATCCTGCATGACGTATCGCTGCACATCGCCGCCGGCGAGCGCGTGGCCTTGATCGGCCCCAGCGGCGCGGGCAAGTCCACCTTGCTGGCCCTGGCCGCGCGCGAGCTGGCGCCATTGTCGGGCAAGGTGAGCGCGCCGCGCGCCTGTTTGTTCACGCAGAAGACGGAATTGTTCCAGGACAGCTTGCGCGACAACCTGCGCCTGGCCGACCCCGCCGCCAGCGATGCGCAGCTGTGGGCTGCGCTGCAGGCGGCCGGCCTGGACGACGAGGTGCGCGCCCTGGCGGGCGGCCTCGACACCATGCTGGGCGAGGGCGGCCTGGGCTTGTCGGGCGGGCAGGCGCGGCGTTTGGCGCTGGCGCGGCTGTTCCTGCACGAATCGACCTTGTGGCTGCTCGACGAAGCGACGGAAGCACTGAATGCGGGGACGGCAGGCGACGTTTTGCAGCGCTTGCGCGCGCGCTGTGAAGGGCGCAGCTTGCTGATCGCAACCCACTTGCGGCGCGAAGCGGCGCTGGCGGACCGGCTGCTGCGCATCCGCGACGGCCGCATCGTCGAAGAGCTGCGGCGCGGCACGGATGGCTTCGAAGCGGCCTTGGCGGGTTTGCGGGGGGATTGACAAGAACGGAGACAGGCGGTGCCGCACGCCAGCCCGAAGGCGGCGGAACCAATCGAATCGCATCAGATAGATACCAAGTTTACAATTACAGTAGGGAAACACCAAGGAAATCATATGGACTTCGATATTGTCGCTTTATCCAGACTGCAGTTTGCGCTGACAGCCCTGTACCACTTTATATTCGTTCCGCTGACGATAGGCCTGTCAGTGATCCTCGCCATCATGGAGACGGTTTACGTGATGACGAACCGCCCCATCTGGCGCGACATGACCAAGTTCTGGGGTGTCTTGTTCGGCATCAACTTCGCCATGGGCGTGGCGACGGGCATCGTCATGGAATTCCAGTTCGGCATGAACTGGAGCTACTACAGCCATTACGTGGGCGACATTTTCGGCGCGCCGCTGGCCATCGAGGGCTTGATGGCCTTCTTCCTGGAAGCGACCTTCGTCGGCCTGTTCTTCTTCGGCTGGGACAAGCTGTCGAAGCGTGGCCACCTGGTCACGACCTGGCTGGTGGCCATCGGTTCGAACTTCTCGGCCCTGTGGATCCTGATCGCCAACGGCTGGATGCAAAATCCCGTCGGCGCGGCCTTCAATCCGCAAACCATGCGCATGGAAGTGACGGATTTCGGCGCCGTGCTGACGAATCCTGTTGCTCAGGCGAAATTCGTGCACACGGTGTCGGCCGGCTATACGGCCGCGGCCGTGTTCGTGCTGGGTATTTCCGCCTGGTATCTGCTGAAGGGCCGCCACGTGCAGCTGGCCAAGCGCTCGATGACGGTCGCCGCCTCGTTCGGCCTGGCCGCTTCGCTGTCGGTGGTGGTACTGGGCGATGAAAGCGGCTACCTGTCGTCGGAACACCAAAAGATGAAGCTGGCCGCGATCGAGGCCATGTGGACCACGGAGCCGGCCCCGGCCGCCTTCACGGCCTTCGGCTTCCCCGACGCGAAAGCGCGCGAGACGCATTACGCCGTGCACATCCCGATGGTGATGGGCTTGATCGGCACGCGTTCGCTGACGACGGAAATCCCCGGCATCGAGCAATTGGTCGACCGCGGCGAACTGCTGATCAAGGATGGCATCAAGGCGTATGACGCGCTGCAAACCATCCGCAGCGTGGCGCCGGGCAGCCCCGTGCCGCAGGATGCGAAGGACATGTTCGAGTCGAAAGGCCAGTCCATGGGCTATGCCTTGCTGCTGAAACGCTATGTCGACGACCCGCGCCAGGCCACGCCCGAGCAAATTCGCAAGGCCGCGCTCGATACCGTGCCGCCCGTGGCGCCATTGTTCTGGTCCTTCCGCGTGATGGTGGGCCTGGGCATGTTCTTTATCTTGCTGACCGGCACGTTCTTCCTGCTGTCGACGCGCCGCACCCTGGACAAGCACCGCTGGCTGCTGAAGCTGGCCGTGTTCGCCATCCCGCTGCCGTGGGTGGCCATCGAGGCGGGCTGGATCGTGGCCGAAGTGGGCCGCCAGCCGTGGGTGATCGAAGGCGTGCTGCCGACGGCCGTGGCCGTCTCGAATCTGGGCGCCTCGACCCTCCTGATCACGATTGCCGGCTTTGCCGCCATCTACACGGTGCTGTTGATGATTGAAATGAAGCTCATGCTCAAGGCCATCCGCAAGGGGCCGGAAGAGAAGGCGCCGGCCCCCGCGCCAGCCCCCGCTGCCATTCAGACTCAACGCGCCTAAGGAGGGCCAGACCATGATTTTGCATGAAATGATTTCTTACGAAACACTGCGCCTGATCTGGTGGCTGCTGATCGGCATCTTGCTGGTGGGCTTTGCCATCACGGACGGCTTCGACCTGGGCACGGGCATCCTGCTGCCCTTCGTCGGCAAGACGGACCTCGAGCGCAGGGTCGTCATCAACAGTATCGGTCCCGTGTGGGAAGGCAACCAGGTGTGGCTGATCCTCGGCGGCGGCGCCATCTTTGCCGCCTGGCCGCAGCTGTACGCCGTGTCGTTTTCGGGCTTTTACCTGGCCATGTTCGTCATCCTCGTGGCGCTGATCGTGCGTCCCGTGGCCTTCAAGTTCCGCAGCAAGCGCGAAGACCCGCGCTGGCGCGCCCGCTGGGATGCGGCCCTGTTCGTGGGCGGTTTCGTGCCGGCCCTGATCTGCGGCGTGGCCATCGGCAACGTGCTGCAAGGCGTGCCGTTCCGTTTCTCGCCAGACATGCACATCTTCTATGACGGCAGCTTCTTTGCGCTGCTCAACCCGTTCGCGCTGCTGTGCGGCCTCGTCTCGGTGGCCATGCTGGTGATGCACGGCGCCACCTGGCTGCAGCTGAAAACGGACGGCCCGGTTGCCGAACGGGCACGCCGCTACGGCAGCGTGGCGGCGCTTGCCACCGTCGTGCTGTATGCGCTGGCCGGCGTGGCCCTGTGGCTGTGGGTCGATGGCTACCGCATCAGCAGCACGGTGGTGGTCGACGGTCCGTCGAATCCGCTGCTGAAAACGGCGGAAGTCCACGTGGGCGCCTGGTTCCTCAACTTTGCCGCCCATCCGTGGACCTGGATCGCCCCCGCGCTGGGCCTGCTTTGCCCGCTGCTGGCCTTCGCCTTCCAGCGCGCGCGCCGCGAAGTGCCCGCCTTGCTGGCCAGCGCGGCCGGCATCGCCGGCATCATCCTCGGCGTGGGCGCGGCCATGTTCCCGTTCATCCTGCCATCGTCGATCGACCCGCGCGCCAGCCTGACGGTGTGGGATTCCTCGTCCAGCCACATGACCCTGTTCATCATGCTGGTCGTCACGGCCGTCTTCATTCCCCTCATCGTGGCGTACACGACGTGGGTGTATAAAGTGCTGTGGGGCAAGGTTGATGCAAAAGCAATCAAGGATGACAGCGGTCACGCCTACTAAGAATCAACGAAAGGATATAACTATGTGGTATTTCGCCTGGATACTGGGTCTTCCGCTGGCGGCGACCTTCGCCGTGCTCAATGCGATGTGGTATGAAGTCGCCGATGGCGACACGACGCCCGAGCAGTACCGCGACACGTCCGATTAAGTCCGTGCCGGTTTGACTGGCCCCGCCCCGTGCGCATGCACCGGGCGGGGCTTTTGTTTTGGATCAAAGCAGGATGAATTCTCCGCGGATGCGCAGCTTCATGCCGCGCGGCGCGTCGGCGCCCGCCGCCACGGCCCAGGCCGTGATCCATTGCGCGCAGCGTTCGCGCTCGGCCGCATCGTGCAGGTGTTGCAGGCGCGCATCGGCCCGGTCGATGCGCTGGGCCAGGTACAGGCGCTGGTCCAGGGTATCCGTCTTTTTGCTGTAGTGCTGCATGGCGTTTCCTTTCCGCGTAGTAACTTCGTTCGGTCGTGGCATAGCCATCTACGCGGGGGCGGGGCGTCCGGATTCAGTTCAGGCAAAAAAAAGCCACCGCAACGGTGGCTGGCGGGGCGCGCCGTCAGGGCGGCGTCTTGCCGGCTGGTTTTGGCGTGGCAATGGCGATCGGGTCGCTGGCCGGGAAGCTTTCCTTCAGCGCTTCATCGAGTGCTTCCTCGGCATGGCTTTCGCTGGCCGGCGTGGGCGAATCGCGTTCCGGTGGCGGGGCAGGTGCGGTGGCGGCGTTGGTGCTCGAATGCATGGTGATCCCCTCGCGGTGGTGCGCCAGGCGGCCGGAATGGGCATGGCGCGTGCTGATGCTTCCAGCTTAGCACATCGCGCAGCGCCTGCCGCAGGGGATGATGGCGAGGTCTGCTACACTGCGCTCCACTTTTATCGATGGAACCGCCATGACTGCCATATCCCTGCCATACCGCGCCACCGCCCTTGACGCCTGTGCCTGGCTGGCTGAACAGACGGGCACGCCATGGACCCTGGCGCGCTTGCTGGAGCAGGGCGGCTTGCCCTACGTCTGGCTCGATTACAGCGACGCATGGGCCGAGCTGTTCCATGACGGCGTGACGCGCTATGCGGCGCCCGTCGTGTTTATCGGGGACAAGCAGCACCTGGCCTCGGGCGCGGACGACGTGTGGCTGCGCTTTACGCGCGACTCGGGCAACATCGCCATCGAACTGAAGGCGCCGGGATTGCGCGCGCCGCTGGACGGCTTGCACTTCCAGGAGCGCGATCTGTTGCGTTTGCTCAAGGAGTTGCAGCATCCGCAGCCGGATGTCGCAGAGGCGGACAAGGGCCCCGTGGTCTTGCCCAGCGCCTTGAAGGGCCTGGGGCGCGAGCAGATTCTGCTGGCCTTCGCCGGCGTGGGCAAGGTCGACCTGGACAAGGGGCTGGCCAGCGGCGTGGGCATCTTCGGCGACGATGGCGCGCGCGTGCGCAAGAATTCGCGCGGCGGCAAGAACAGCCATCTGTGGCATCCGGTGACGTTGGCGTTCGGCTTGCACGACGTGCACCGCGTGCCGATGGCGCACCTGAAGAAGGCGTTCGCCACGCAACCGTTGCTGCGTGAATGGAAGGCGGACTGGCTGGAATCGCTGCGCCTGCTGGGCGAGTAAGCAGATGCCTGCCGCGCGTCGTTCATCGCGCCTTGCGCTTGCCACGCGGCATCCTGTTCGACGGCATCAGGCTGTCCGCGTTTATTCGCTTTCCTCGATCCTGCCGCCGCATTGCGTATAGCAGCTTCGGTAATCCGCCTCGCATTGCCACGTTGCAGAGTTGTTTGAGGCGCAATATTGGCGTTTCTTCGAGCATAGTTCCCGGTCCGCATCTGTTTTCGCCACGGCCAGGCAGAGGGAAACGGTACTGACGTTGCGCATCTCGCAGGCTTGTGCCTGGGCCGCGGCAACTTGTTCCTTGCCGGCAATGCATATTTGCCGATTGGTTCCGCAGCTCGTCACGCATTGACGCCCCGCATCGGAGTCCGGGGGAATAAAGCGATAGCTTGTGCAGCCCGCCAAGGTGATGGCGAAACAAATCGCGGCGGCAAGGCGGAACAGGAAGGAATTGTGGAATTGCAAGGTACGCATGGTCGAAAAGGGCTTTCCCGTGTAAATGAATTGGCTTGAATATCGTGAATATTGATATTCTGACAGGCGATCATTTCAAGAACAACGGGCTGCAATAATTGTTACATCTTGGCTTGCAGTGGTTTTACAGTTCGATGGGCGCCACCTCGGTGCCGATATCGGGCGCCGCGTAATGCATGCTGAAATACACGAAGGCGCCGATATTGAGGGCGACCGTGATCCAGAACAGGATGCGGAACGAGCGCTTGCTGGACTTGTGGCGCAGCCATTGCTGGGCCAGCACGGCGCCCGGCCAGCCGCACAGCAGCCCCAGCAGCAGCAAGGTGCGTTCCGAGGTGCGCCAGCGGCCCCCTTTGGCGGCCGATTTGTCGATCGCATAGGCAACGAAACAGCTCAGGCTCAGCACGCCATACACGAGGGCAACCAGGGCGGGGATGTGAAAAAAGAACGTGGCCAGCAAATACAGGACGACAAAGAACAGGATGACAAGGTAGGGCATAGGGTGTGTTTGCTTGAACGGAGGGCGTGAGTATCCCACAAGGGGAGCGATGCCGCGTCTAAAACAAGCAGCCTTGCGCCGTATCGACGGGCACGGCGCGGCGGCGGGCGTGGCCCGTTTTCAGCGCTTCGCGGTCGCTGGACAGGGCGATGCCTTCCAGCGCCAACAGGGTTTCCTTGGCATGCAGGCCGCCCGCAAAGCCCGTCAACTCGCCCGTGGCACCGATGACCCTGTGGCAGGGGGCGATGATGGAAATGGGATTCTTGCCGTTGGCGGCGCCCACGGCGCGCACGGCGGCAGGACGGCCGATCTGGCGCGCGATCTCGCCATAGCTGCGCGTCTGGCCATACGGTATCGTCAGCAGTGCGCGCCACACTTCCTGCTGGAAGGCGGTGCCGGCGAAATCGAGCGGCACGTCAAAACACTGGCGCGTGCCGGCGAAATATTCCGCCAGCTGGCGCGCCGTTTCCTGCAGCACGGCGCAACCGTCATCGACGCGCATCGCGCCCAGGCGCACGCGGTTGGGCTTGTCGTTTTCCCACAGGATGGCGGCCAGGGCCGTCCCGCGCGCCACCAGCGTCAGCTCGCCCACGGGCGAAGGCACCACGATGCAATCGTATTCCATGTTGGTTCCTTGATCAGAGAGCGCCAGTGTAGCAGGATGGCGGCAGGCCGCGTATCGCGTGTAGGATAGTGCTTTTCGGCAAGGAGCACTGGCTGTGACAGACATTTCCACCTATGACGCTATCCGCGCGATCGCCGTGCGGCTGGTGCGTGAACGCTATCCCACGGCCGTGGCGGCCATCATCGGCGGTTCGTTCGCCACGGGCCGGCAGACGCCCACTTCCGACATCGACTTGCTGCTGCTGTTCGACCACGTCGATTGCGCCTGGCGCGACACCCTCGTGGCCGAAGGGCGCACGGTGGAACTGTTTGCGCACGACATGGCCACGTTCACGTATTTTTGCAAGGAAATCGATGCGCCGGGCGGCAAGGTGCCGCTGGTGATGATGGTGGTGGAAGGGGAAAACATCCTTGCGCCCGGAGCGCAGCACGCGCAGCTGCTGGCGCTGGCGCAAGCCATCGCCGCAGCCGGGCCGCCCTTGCTCGACGTGGAAAACCTGCAGCGCCGCCGCTACGCCATCACCACCGCACTGGAAGACCTGGTCGACAGCGTGCATCCGGGCGAGGCGCTGGCCGTGGCTTGCCAGCTGTACGAAGCGCTGGCCGACCTGCACTTGCGCGCGGCGGGCGTATGGAGCGGCGGCGGCAAGCATCTGTTCCGCCGCCTGCAGGCGTTCGACGCCGCCGTCGCCGGGCAGCTGGACGGCGCGCTGCGCCTGGTCGCCAGCGACTTGCCGGCCGGCCAGCATGCGTTCGGGCAGGTGGCCGCCGCCGTGCTGGCGCCCGTGGGCGGTCCCTTGCTCGAAGGCTTCACTTTGCCCGCGCCCGCGCACTGGCGCAGCGCGCCGGCAGCCTGAGGCACTGCACCCCGCTTAAAACGCCGTGCGCACGGCCAGGCTGATGTTGCGCGGTTCGCCCCAGAACACGCCATCGAAGAAGCCCACGTTGCGGTAGTACTTTTTATCGAGCAAGTTATTCACGTTCAGCTGCATGCTGGCATGGCGGTTGATGGCATAGCTGGCCATGGCGTTGACCAGCGCATAACCGGCTTGCGGGATGTTCGTCATCTCGCTTGACGGCGGACGGCCGTACCACGATTCGCTGTAGGTGGCGCTTTGCGCCGTCAGGCTGGCGCCCGCTTTCAGCCCTGCAAGGCGGCCGTCGAAACGGTAGCTGGTGGCCAGGCGTAGCAAATGGCGCGGCTGGGTGGTGGCGGCGCGGCGGCCATCGGCCTCGGCCGCGTGCAGATAGGTATAGCCGCCGCTCGCTTCCCAGGCGGGCGTTAACTGGCCGGAAACGTCGAATTCGACGCCCTTGGCCGTCACGCCGGCGCCGTTGGCCACCATGGCCTGGCTGCCGTCGGGCAGCAAAAAGCCGGGCGGTACCGTGCGGTCGAGTTCCGCCAGGTTCTTTTTCTTCGTGTGGAACAGGGCGGCCGATGCATTCAGCTTGCCTTCATAGAATTCGCCCTTGACGCCCAGTTCCGCATTGTCGCCCGTTTCCGGCGCCAGGAACTGGTTGTTGCGGTCCTTGCTCGATTGCGGATTGAACAGCTGCGTGAAGCTGGCGTAGGCGGAATACTGCTTGTTGAGGTCGAACACGGCGCCCACGTACGGCGTGACTTCATTGCGCGTTTCCACAAAGTCGCTGCTGCCCGTGTACACGCCTTGCGTGTTGTAGCTGCGCGTGTCCGTGCGATAGGTGCTGCTGCGCGCGCCGATGATCACGTGCAGCGGGTCGGCCAGGCTCAAACGCGTGGCCACATAGCCGCCCGCCAGGCGTGTCACGGTTTCCGTGTGCGAGCCATCCGGGGTGAACACGGGGCGGGGGATGTTGCCCGTCCAGCTACGGTAATCGGGGATGAGTTTCGAGTAATCGATTTTTTCCTTGCCGCCGATGGAGCGATCCTGGCTGTTGTCGCCATTCCAGCCGATGATGGCCGTGTGCTTGCGTCCCAGCAAGGTAAACGGCCCGCTGGCGTAGACGTCGAAATTGTCGCTGTAATTTTTGCCCGCGCCCCAGGCGCCCGTCCACAGTTCCATGCCTTTGCCCGTGGCGGGATCGGGATAACCTTTGCCCGCATACAGAACGGTGGTGCGGTTCGTGCTTTCCGTGCGCGCATAGCCGAGGTGCAGATTCCAGTTGCCCGGCAGGCGCTGGTCCACCGAGGTAAACACCGTGTGCTGTTTTTTGGCCCAGGTGCTCCATGGCGCCGTCCAGCTGGTGTTGCGCGGCAAATTGGCCAGGCTGCCGTCCGCATTCCAGTAGGGCACGGCGCCCCAGGTGGCGCCCGTGGGCTGGTTATCCTGGAAGTCGACGCCCGCCGTCAGCAGGGTGCCGGGACGCAGGTCCGCCTCGACGATGAGCATGCCGACCGTCTTGCGTTCGTGATACATGTCCAGGTAGGAATCGCGTTTTTGCCAGGCCAGGGCCGTGCGCGCGCGCACGCTGCCCTGCGGGTTCAGCGGCGTGGACAGGTCGGCCTCGACGCGCTGGTCATCCCAGCGGCCCATGATGAGGCCGGCGCTGGCCTGGAATTCCTTCGTCGGGCGCTTGCGTATCATGTTGATGGTGGCCGACGGGTCGCCCTTGCCGCCCATCAGGCCGGTGGCGCCGCGCACGACCTCGATGCGGTCGTACAAAATCGTGTCTTGCAGCGGCGCTTGGCCGCCGCGCGCCATGCCGTCGATCTGGATATTGTTGATGCCGAAGCCGCGCGCATAAAAGGTCGTGCGCTCCGTGTCGTTCTGGCCAACCTGGATGCCCGTCGTCTGCGCCAGCGCCTGGTCCAGGCGCACGGCGCCCAGGTCGTCGAGCAACTGGCGCGTGATGACGCTGACCGATTGCGGCGTTTCGCGCAGGGACAGGTCCATGCGCGTGGCGCTGCGCGCTTCGCCTGTCGTGTACGACTGCGTGCCTTCCGTGCCGGCCATCGACTGGCCCAGCACGGTGACGGCCGGCATGGTGACGTCGGCCGCAGCGGCGTCGGCGGCCTGGGCCGGCAAGACTGTGCCGGCGGCTAGGCTCAGCAGGGCGACATGTAACAGGCGGGGGAGGGGGCGCAAGGCGGGCTGGCGCGAAGGAGGGAAGACTGTCGTCGATTGCATCATTTTCCTGGCATATTGTAGTTGTGTGTTTTCCTATCTCGTCTGGCGAGGTGCGCAGTAGCTGGGGGATGGCGTGACGCTGGCCCGTGGTCTGGCTTGGATAGCAGTTCCACCGCAAGGCCCGGCGCGTGCGGGCAGTGGAAAAGAAGGGCGCGCGATTCCCTTCACTTATGCGAATAAGAATCATTATCAATATAAGTGGTATTTGTTAAATAATCAAGCGTGCGCACCAAAAGAGTGCGGGCAGGAGTGGAGGGAGACCCGGGGCGGCGCATGGGCTGGCCTTCTGCGATAATGCAGGCGCTGATAAAATATTTTCCTCATTGAAAGAAATGCATGCGTACATGGATCGCTTGTGCCGGATGGTTGTGTGTCGTGTCGCTGGGCCAGGCCCAGGAGCACGCGCCGCCGGCTATCCCCGCGCCGCTGCAGAGCGCCAGCGTGCCGCCCGCCGCCGTCGTGCCGCCACCGCTCGTGCAGCCACTCCCTGCGCCAGCCACGCCCGTGGCGCCAGCGGCACCGGCGGGCGCGGAGGAAACCTTGCCATCGCAAACGGTGACGGTCACCGCCAGCAGTGACGCCAAGGCGCCGCGCGTGCGCTTCACGGCTTACCGCGACAGTTATCTGACGGCCCGGAAAGTGTGGCAAGTGTCGAGCGGCAGCGTGGTCATGGCCCTGCGCCTGATTCCGGCCAAGCTGAGCGCCACCATCGACGACGTGCGCGTGGCCTTGCAAGGCAATGGTGCGCCCATGCCGATCAAGGTGTCCGACGGCGGCGTGTTCGTCGTGCCGCTCAACGAAGACATCGCCGCGCAGGACGGTACTTTCCTGGTGAATAAGAGCAGGGGCGAGTTGACGGCGAATATCGTGCTCCAGCCGTCCGTGGCGCGCGATGCCTGGAACGTCAAGCGCGTGGGGCAGGTCTTGCAGGACGCCCGGCGCGCCGTGCGGGCCATCACGCCGTGGTACAAGCGGCCGTTCGCCAGCGATGTGCAATCGCTGGCGTTTTGCGCTGCCGAGCGGGGCAGCGCGCTGCAACTGGTCGAAGGCGAGCAGCTGATCGCCACCCTGCCCATGAACGAGGCCGCCGTCAACGACATCAACCAGCCCGTGTTTTGCAAGATTTTCGATGGCGAAGACAAATACCCGGGCCACTACCGCGTCGTCTTGCCCGAGCAAGCCACGGTGCTGCTGCTGTAGAAGCTAGCTAGGCTGGCGCTGCACCATTTCCAGCGCCGCCGCCAGGGCCAGGTCCATCGTGGCCTGGTGAAAGATCAGCCATTGCGGCAACAGCGACAGCGCGTGGCGCCCCTGTTCCAGGTCGCCTTCATCGACGGCGGCCCAGGCATGGTGCAGGCCGCTGAGCACGCGCGCATGCTGTTCGCGGTGGTTGGCCAGCGAGGGAAAGGCGATTTGCTCCATCAAATCCTCTTCCTCGCGGAAATCGCGTTCGACAGCCGCGATCAGCTCGCGAAACGCCGTGCTGAAATGCTGGTCGCCCAACTGCTGCAGCCGCGCCAGTTCCTGAAACAGCGCCTCATGCGCCTCGTCGATGACGGGAACGCCCAGCGCCATCTCATCCTTCCAATCCGATTTACCCATGCTGATGCTCCAGGTTAAGTCCGTCACGGTGCGAAGCGGACTGTTCCAGTTTGGGCGCAGCAAAGGTGGAAATCCATGATCTGGATCAAAAGTGTGGTGAAGAGGGAAGGAAGGCAATACGAAAAAAGCAAAGAACATAAGGGAACAAATCCCCACCCGCACTCAAGCGGTTTTCATCGATGCGACGTGTTACCGAGCGCCGCTGAAAAACGCCGCTGGCAAGGCGCCGCGCCGAAGGCAGTACGAATGTACGACGAGGCACGGCAACGCAGTCAGCGGTGTTTTCTCAGCCGCGCGTCTTATTGCTTAGGCCAGTGGGCCCACATGCCTTGCGCATCGACATTCGGCACCTGCAACTGCTGCCCGGCGGACGTTTGCATCGCGTCGCGCAGCACGAGGGGTACGAGCAGCAAGGCCGACAGGGCAAGGCAAGCCAGCACTTTGAGCGTCAACATGGTCGTCTCCCGGTGTCCCGGCGGCGGCGCGGGGATGCGGCGCCTGCCGGTCACTTTCTTATGTACTACCATGCTTGCAGTTTAGTTCATCTGATTGAAACTTCAATTTATTGCTGTGATGCACCGCACCAGTTCGCCCATTGCCAGGAGCTTATTTCGCCTTGCGGCTGCGCCGGGGCTTGCCTGTTGGCGGCAGGAAGGAATCGAACCACACTTGCGTTAATTGCCGCGTATTTTTCGCCGCTTCGCGCTTGACGGCGGCCGTCGCATGGCTGCGCGCCGTGTTGGCGATGCGGTTGGCGGCGCTCAGGTACATGCTCATCCAGGGGTTTTTCATGGGAAGCCTCGCAGACAGTGGGTGGGGCGGCGCGGGTTTATCGTCCTGCCGCCATGCCCCCACTGTAATCCGATGGCTGGCGCCGACCGTGCGCCGGCCCACATAGCCGGGCGGCACCGGCGATGGCTTGAGCCAGGTCAATACACGTCGCGGCGGTAGCGTCCGGCCGCCAGCAAGGCGTCGAGACCCTCCTGGCCCAGCAATTCTTGCAGTACAGCATCGATTCCTGCCGCCATGCCTTGCAGGCTGCCGCACACGTAGACGATGGCCCCCTGCGCCAGCCAGTCGCGCAGCGTTCCGGCGTTGGCGCGCAGGCGGTCTTGCACGTATTCACGCTTGCCGGCATCGGCGCCATCGCGCGAAAAGACGCGGTCCAGGCGCGCCAGGTGGCCAGCGTCCAGCCAGCCTTGCAACTCTGTGCCGCAGACGCTGTCAAAAGCTTGCTGGCGCTCGCCGAACAGCAGCCAGTTGCGGGCCAGTCCCGCCCGCTGGCGCGCGCGCAAGTGCGAGCGCAGGCCGGCCAGGCCGGAACCGTTGCCGATATAAATGCAGGGCACGTCGACCAGGGCGGGGGCGAAGGCCGGATTGGCTTGCAGGCGCAGGCGGACGGTGGCGTTCAGCGGGGCGAAGCGGGTCAGCCAGCCGGAGCCGAGGCCATGGCCTTGATTTTCCTCGCCCGCATGGCGTTCCTGGCGCACCAGCAACTGCAGTTCGCCATCGGACGGCAGCGAGGCGATCGAGTAGCTGCGCGGCGCGTGATGGGCATTGCCGGCATCGCCATCGCTGCCGTCCGCATTGCAGGGAATGATTTCCGCCAGCGCGCCCGCTTCCCAGCTGGCGCCGGCCGGGCCCGTCAAGGTGATTTCATGCAGTTCGCCGCCCTGGCTGCCCGGGTTGAGCAGCACGCGGCGCGCCAGGCGCCACTCGGCATACGACGCTTCTTCCTGCACGCCGATGGCGTCGATGGCGCTGCCGCTGCAGCGGGCCAGCGCTGTGGACCAGTCGGCCAGGGCGGCGGGGTCGTGCTTGTCCACTTCGATCAGGGGAAACAGGGGCGTGGAGCCCAGTGCCTGCAATTGTTGCGCCAGCGCATGGCCGAAGCCGCAGAAGGCGCTGTAATGGCGGTCGCCCAGGGCCAGCATGCCGAATTCCAGGCCCGCCAGCGGCGTGCCCGAGGTTTGCTGCAGCAGGCGCGCGAAGCGGCGCGTGCCATCCGGCGCCTCGCCTTCGCCAAAGGTGCTGGCGACGATCAGGGCCCGTTCGTACTGGCGCAATTGCGCGGGATCGAACCGGTCCAGCGATTGCACGTCGACGGCCACGCCCGCCTGCTGCAGGGCGCGCGCGCTTTCCAGGGCCAGGCGCTCGGCCTGTCCCGACTGGCTGGCGTAGGCCACCAGGGTGGGCAAGCCCGTGTTCGCCTGGCCCGGCGCGCCGGCGCCCAGCATGGCGCGCTGCGCCTGCACGGCGCGTTTCGCCTTGCGGCGGCCCAGGTACAGCATCCAGCCCGTGATGGCGAACAGGGGCAGGCCCAGGCTGGCCAGGGTGACGATGATGCGGCCCGGCAAACCAAAATACGTGCCCATGTGCAACGGATAAATGATGTTGACGAGGCGCGCACCCAGCGCTTGCTGGCTGTACGGTTCGTTTTCCGTCACCGCGCCGTCGGCCGTTGCAATGCTCATGCGGCTGCGCGCCCGCTCGTGCGGCGCGTCGCTGGCCAGCCACGTGAATTGCACGGCTTCGCCGGCGCGTGTCGGCAGGCGCACGCTGGCCAGGGTCCAGCCGGCCGCGTGCTGCTGGAAGCTGCTCCAGGCCGGGCCGAGGTCGACGGTCGGCGCTTCTTTCTTTTCCCCGGCCGGTCCCTTTTTCGCCGGCGCCTGCGCCACCCTTGGCGGCTTGCCGGCCCAGGCGTCGATATTGTCGCGCACCACGTCATAGCTCCAGTAAATGCCCGTCAGGGTCAGCGCCACGTACACCACCAGGCACCAGGTGCCGGCCACGGCGTGCAGGTTCCACAGGAAGGAGCGGCCCTTTAATGCAGGGTCGAAGGTCAGCCAGGTGCGCCAGTCCAGCGGACGGCGGGGCCAGCGCAGATACAGGCCGGACAGGGCCAGTCCCAGCAGGCACAGGGCCAGCGCGCCCGCCACTTGCCGGCCCGGATCGCGGGGCAGCAGCAGCCAGCGGTGCAGCGATTCCGTCCACTCGAAAAAGCCCGCCCCCGTCAGTGCCGGCTGGGTCGCGCCCGTGTAGGGGTGGACATAAATGGACTCGCCGCGCCGCTGGCCATTCTTCGGCGCGAAGAAGACGCGTGGCGCCGTGCCCGCCTCGGCGTACATGGTGATGGAAGCGACGCGCTGGCCATGTTCGGCAGCGGCAATGTTGCTCAACTGGCCAGGCGTCAGCGGCGCGCGGCTTTCCACGGCGACATGGCGTACGCCGGGATTCATGACATCGAGCAATTCATCCTTGAATGCCAGGGTGGCGCCGCTCAGGCCGATGATCACCAGCACCGTGCCGGCCGTGATGCCGATAAACCAGTGCAATTGAAACCACACCTGTTTCCAGCTCCAGTGCCAGCGCCGTTGTGGCGGGTTGGCGGCAGGCTGGCGTTGCTGTTGGCGGGTCTCCGGCGCCTCGTCGGCGCTGGCGCGCAACTGGGGTTGTGGAAGGGAGGAGGTCGTCATGGCGGCTTTCGATGGCGCCGCCATGCGGGGGTGTCAGGCATGGCGGGGAAGAAGGAAGGCTGACATTTTAACGCAAACGAGAATCATTCGCAAATGATGGTGCGCTGGCACTGTTGCGCAAAATGTCCGCGCCAGGCTGGGATGATGCTTTTGACAATTTACATCGTCGTGAAATTGTGTGAAAATGAAAATCATTCTCATTCGTGATGCAGTGCTGACCCACTTGACCGGCAAGTATGGCAGCCCCTTTGTTTGTTTGCCCGTGTCCACCATTTCTCCCTCCCTCGATACCTTTAGCGACCTGTACGCCAGCCACCATGGCTGGCTGTATAACTGGCTGTGGCGCAAGCTCGGTTGCCGCGACGGTGCGGCCGACCTGGCGCAGGATACCTTCGTGCGCATGCTGGCGACGCAATCGGCGGACAGCCTGCGCGAGCCGCGCGCCTACCTGAGCACGGTGGCCAATGGCTTGCTGGTCAACCACTGGCGCCGCCTGACCCTGGAACGCACGTTCCTGGCGGCCCTGGCTAGCCATCCCGAAATGATGGCGCCGTCGCCGGAAGAGCGGGTCCTCGTGGTCGAAGCCCTGTGCCGCATCGACGCCATGCTCGATACCCTGTCGCCGCGCGCGCGCCAGGCTTTCCTGCTGGCGCAGCTCGACGGCCTGACGTATGCGCAGATCGCCGGCCAGCTGGACGTATCCGAACGCATGGTGAAAAAATACATGGCGCAAGCCATGCTGCAATGCATGCTGTGCATGGATGATGCCGCCTAAGCCAGGCGCCGCCATGCCGCCGGCCGACTACGCCATCCTGCAGGAAGCGGCCGAATGGTTCGCCGTGCTGCGCGGGGACGATGCCGGTCCTGCCGACCAGCAAGCCTGGGAGCGCTGGCATGCCAGCTCGCCCGCCCACCGCGCCGCCTGGCGCAGGGTGGAAGCCGTCAGCGCCGAATTTCGCCAGGTGCCGGCGGAACCGGCGCGCCAGGCGCTCGACGCCGCAGGCCCGCGCCAGAGCGACGCCGCGCGCCGCAGCCTGGTCAAGGGCTTGCTGGCGCTGTGCCTGACGGCCGGCACGGGCGGCGCCGCGCTGCTGCGGCGCGATACGCGCAGCTGGGTTGCCAGCCTGCATGCGGGCGAAAAAACGCCGGTCGGCACCATCCGCCAGCTGGCGCTGGCCGACGGTTCGCAACTGTGGCTGAACACGGCCACTGCCCTCGACATCGATTACAGCGACCATCTGCGCCGCATCGCCCTGCATGGCGGCGAAATCTATCTCTCCTCCGCGCGCGACAGCCGCCAGCCGGCGCGCCCGCTCGTGGTCGACACCGTGCACGGCCGCCTGCGCGCGCTGGGCACGCGTTTCAGCGTGCAGCCGCAGGGCGATGCCACCTTGCTGGCCGTCTACGAGGGCAGCGTCGAGGTGGCGCCCCGCGATGGCGGCGTGCCGCGCATCGTGCCGGCCGGCCAGCAAGTGCGCTTCGGCGACGGTTTCATCGGCGAGCCATACGCCGCCGACCCGAACGGGGCCGCCTGGATCGAGTACCGCCTGCAGCCGGAGCAGATGCGGCTCGATGATTTCCTCGCGCAACTGTCGCGCTACCGGCGCGGCCACCTGGGCTGCGCGCCCGAGGTGGCCCACCTGCGCCTGGTGGGCAGCTACCCGCTGGCCGATACGGACCGCATCCTGGCGGCGCTGGAAGCGACCTTGCCCGTGAGAATACATCGCCTGCATGACTGGTGGGTGACGGTGGAAGCCCAGCTGCCGCAGTCAAAATAGTAAATGAGAATATTTCTCAAAAAGTAGTTCCCTTTTTGAAAAGTTGTTTGGCAAGGTAGAAGTAAGCTGCTCAACATCAATAAGGAATGCCGTGCCGCCGTACCCTGTCTCCCTGCCGTTTGCCCGCCGTCTGCTGCCGCTGTCCCTGGCCGCGGCGCTGCTGGCCGTGCCTGTCATGCATGCGATGGCAGCGGCGGCGGAAGAGACCGTGCACAGCTTCCGCATCGCCGCCGCGCCCCTGGGCCAGGCCCTGCGCCAGTTCGCGGGCCAGGCGGGAATCTTGCTGTCGGCCGAAGGCGGCTTGACGCAGGGCAAACGCAGCGCAGGCTTGAACGCCACCGTGGCCACGGGCCAGGGCTTGCAGCAATTGCTGGCAGGAACGGGCCTCGTGGCCGTGCAGTTGCCGGACGGAAGTTACATCGTGCGCCTGGCGCCCACGCCCCTGCGCGCGGACCTGGACGGGGAGGGCGCCGGCTTGCAAGTGCTGGCGCCCGTCACCGTGCAGGGCAGCGGCGACGATGGCTACCGCCGTACCAGTTCTTCCGCCGCCAGCCGCAACGACACGGCCCTGCATGACACGCCGCAGGCCGTCAGCGTGGTGAGCCGTGAATTGATACGCGACCAGGACATGCGCACCCTGGCCGACGCCATGCGCTACATGCCGGGCGTGGGCACGGCCGCAGGCGAGGGCAACCGCGATACGGCCGTGCTGCGCGGCAACAGCTCGACCTCGGATTTCTATCTGGACGGCATGCGCGACGACGTGCAGTACTACCGCGATTTCTACAATATCGAAGCGGTCGAGGCCATCAAGGGGCCGAACGCCCTGGTCTTCGGCCATGGCGGCGGCGGTGGCGTGATCAACCGGGCCACCAAGCAGCCGCAGTGGGTCAATGGCGGCGAAGCAACGCTGAGCCTGGGCGCCTGGCGCAACGGGCGCGCCGCCATCGATCTGCAACAGGTCGTGAAAGGCGACGTGGCCGTGCGCGTCAACGCCATGGCGGAAAACAGCGGCTCGTTTCGCCAGGGCGTCAAGGTGCGCCGCAGCGCCGTCAACCCCGTCGTGGCCTGGCGCCTGTCGCCGCGCACCACCGTGCAAGCCAGCTATGAACATTTTCGCGACGACCGCGTGACGGACCGGGGCGTGCCGTCGTACCGGGGCCGGCCGTTCGACACGGACCCGTCCACGTTTTTCGGCATCGCCGGCAGCAGCCCGTCGTGGGCGTACATCGATGCGCTGGGCGTGACCATCGAGCATGCGTTCGTCGGCGGCGCGGTCTTGCGCAACCGCACGCGCCTGGCCGATTACGACAAGCTGTACCAGAATGCCTTTCCCGGCCCCGTCAGCGCGGATGGCGCCAGCGTGACGGTGCTGGCGTACAACAGCGCCACCTTGCGGCGCAACCTGTTCAACCAGACGGACGTGGAGTGGACGGTCAGCAGCGGCGCCGTGCGGCACCGCCTGACGGCGGGCGGGGAACTGGGCCGCCAGACGACGGACAATCTGCGCAACACCGGCTATTTCACCACCCTGGGCGAGGGCGTCACGCACATCAGCCTGCCCACTTCGCACCCCGTGACGGACTTGCCCGTGACCTTCCGCCCCAGCGCCACGGATGCCGACAACCATGGCGTGGCCGACACGGCCGCCCTGTACCTGCAGGACCAGGTCCGCTTCAGCCCGCAATGGCAGGCGATTGCCGGCCTGCGCTACGAGCGCTTCGCCGTCGATTTCGTCAACCGCCGCAATGGCGCGCGCATCGCCCGCACGGATGCGCCGTGGTCGCCGCGCGCGGCCCTGATCTATCAGCCCGTGCCGGCGCTGTCGCTGTATGCCAGCGTCAGCCAATCGTTCTTGCCGCGCGCGGGCGAACAGCTGGCGTCATTGACTCCCAGCAACGCCGTGTTTGAACCGGAGCGTTTTCGCAATGTGGAAGCGGGTGTGAAATGGGAAGCCACGCCGGACCTGTCGGCCAGCGCGGCCTTGTACCGTTTGACGCGCAGCAAGGTCGCCGTCACCGACCCGAATGACGCCACGCGGGCCATGCTGGTCGATGGCCAGCGCAGCGAGGGGCTGGAACTGGAAGTGAAGGGCAAGGTCCAACCCGGGTGGAGCATCGCGGGCGGCTATGCCTGGCAGCGGGCCGTGCTGACGGCCATGCAATCGGCCACGGCATTCGAGGGGGCCACGGTGGCCCATGTGCCCCGGCACAGCCTGTCGCTGTGGAACCGTTACGATTTTTCGCCTGCCTGGGGCGCGGCGCTGGGCATCATTGCCCGCAGCGCCGTGTATGCGTCCGTGTCGAATACGGTGGCGCTGCCGGGATATGCCCGCGTCGACGGCGCCGTCTACTTCAAGCCGCAAGGAAATTTTCAGCTGCAGCTGAATGTGGAAAACCTGTTCAACAGAAAATATTTTGCCTCCGCCCACAGCAACGACAACATCGCGCCCGGCTCGCCCCGGGCGTTGCGCATGACGGCGCTGTGGCGGTTCTAGTTTTGTCGTACCCAAGCAATCAACGAGCCAGCCAGGCGCCACGGCGCAGTAGCCAGCCATAATTTAATCCATCCGATAGAGTGAAAGATAGCGATGACATTGAAAGACCAAGCGGGCGCCGCCAAGCCGGCAGCCCTCATCCGCAGCCGCAAGCACCACACCACTTCCGCGCCACGCATGCATGGCACGGCCCTGGCCGCGTTTGCCACCCTGGCCATGCCGCTGGCGCTGCACGCGCAAACGGTGGACAAGCCGCAGCAGTTGCAGGAAGTCAAGGTCGTGGGCACGGCTGACCGCCTGATCCAGGCGCCCGTCAAATCGGCCAACGACAAGCTGACGGCGCCGCTGCTGGACACGCCGAAATCCGTCACCGTGATTCCTGCCGAAATCATTTCGCAAACGGGCGCCGTCTCGCTGACGGATGCGCTGCGCACCGTGCCGGGCATCACCATCGGCGCCGGCGAAGGCGGCAATCCTGTGGGCGACAATCTGTTCATCCGCGGCTACAACGCGCAAACGGATACGTATATCGACGGCATCCGCGACACGGGTTCCCAATCGCGTGAAATCTTTGCGCTGGAACAAATCGAAGTCGTCAAGGGCCCGAACTCGGCCTACGGTGGACGTTCGTCCGCGGGCGGCGGCGTCAACCTGATCAGCAAGACGCCGAAAGTCGACAATTTCACCAACGCCACCGTGGGCCTGGGCAGCGCCAAGTACCGCCGCGCCACGGCCGACGTGAACCGCGTCATCAGCGACGACGTGGCCGTGCGCCTGAACGTGATGGCGCATGACGCCCACATGGCCGGCCGCGACTACATCAATGGCGACCGCTGGGGCATCGCGCCATCGATCACCTTCGGCCTGAAATCGGCCACGCAGGCGACGCTCAGCTACTACCACATGCAGTCGAGCGAATTGCCGGACACCGGCTTGCCGTTCAACAACCCGTTCTCGTCGGGCGCGAATGTATCGAGAAACGGCAACGGCACCCCCGTCAACGTGCCGCGCGACACCTTCTATGGCCTGGTGAACCGCGATTTCCGCGACACGCAAAGCGATATCGGCACCATCGACGTGCGCCACGACTTCGGCAACAAGTTGATTTTGCGCAACGTGACCCGTTACGGCAAGACCAGCAATGACTACGTGTGGACCCAGCCCGACGATTCCAAGGGCAACACCATGCTGTACGGCACCGTCTGGCGCCGCGCCAACACGCGCACGACCGATACGGACGCGCTGGCCAATGCGACCAGCCTGGGCGGCGAATTCCTGGCCGGCGGCGTGAAGCACACCTACACGGTGGGCCTGGAAATCGGCCGCGAAGAAACGGATCGCAGCTCCTATATGTTCAGCCCGGGGACGAACAACCCGCTGGAAAAAGTCGGTTCCAACTGCCCGACCTATGGCGCGGCCACCCTGTACAACTGCGCACCGTTGCTCAACCCGAACGCCAACGACCCATGGGTCTACACGCGCACGGTGTCGCCGGCACGCACGAACATCGTCACCAACACGCGTTCCGTGTACGGCTTCGACACCATCGAGTTCACGCCGCAATGGCTGCTCAACGTGGGTATCCGCTGGGATGACTACAAGAGTTCGCTGAACACGCCGCAATACACGCTCGACGGCAAGACCACCGCCGCCACCAGCGCCAAGGTGCACGCCACCTTCGCCAGCTACCAGGCGGGTCTGGTGTACAAGCCATCGACCAACAGCAGCGTGTATGTTTCCTACGGCACCTCGTCCACGCCACCGGGCAATGACGGCGGCGACGGCATCGACGGCTTGACGGTCGCCATCCAGAACCTGAAGCCGCAGGAGAGCAAGAGCTTCGAGCTGGGCACGAAATGGGAAGTGTTGCCGGGTGGCCGCCTGTCCGTGAGCGGCGCCTATTTCCAGAGCGACATGAGCAATGCGCGCGTGACGGCACCGGACGGCACCACGCAAAACGTGGGCGACAAGCAAGTCAAGGGTATCGAGCTGGGCGTGAGCGGCAATATCACCAAGGAATGGTCGGTGTTCGGCGGCTACACGCACCTGAACGCCATCGTGGAAAACAATGGCTACGTCAATACGGGCACGACGGCGGTACCCGTGTATGCACCGTCGCCGTACAACGGCAACCAGTTCCCGACCACGCCGAAAAACAGCGCCTCGTTGTGGACGTCCTACCTGGTCACGCCCGCCATCACGGTGGGCGGCGGCGTGAACTACGTCGACAAGGTCTACGCGAACGTGGCCAACAACAAGTTTGCCCCGGCCTACACGCGTTTCGACGCCATGGCCAGCTATGTGGTCAACCGCAACGTGACCTTGCAGCTGAATATCCAGAACCTGACGAACAAGCTGTACTTCGACAAGGTTTCCTCGCCGCATTACGCTGGCGTGGCACCGGGCCGCTCGGCAACCCTGACGGCCAACATGAAGTTCTGATGTTTGCCGGTTTGAGGTAGCGCAAGGCGCCGTTCCAGTAGTCGGGAACGGCGCTTTTTTTCATTTCCCGGTTCCCTTTTGCGCTTCTCGCTTGGCAATGTCAGTAGAGCAGAACGCACAAGCGGAGAATCCCATGCAAGACATTCAATACCAGGGCGATGGCCGCGTGTTCGAGCGCTTGCGCGCCGTGCGCCTGCGTCCGACCAGCGCGCGCATCTGCATCTTGCAAGTGCTGGCCGGTACGCAGCGGCAAGCGATGAATGCGGAAAGCATTTATCAGCAACTGCTGCACATCGGCATTGCCGTCAGCCTGGGCACGATTTACCGCGTGCTCAAGGAAATGGAACTGGCCGGCTTGCTGCTGCGCGAGCGCGAAGCTAGCGCCAGCGGCAACAAGGCGCGCTACTTGATCAAGCCCGACCAGGTGGAAACGGACAGTTGCTACCTCGTGTGCCGCGTGTGCGAACGCAGCGTGCTGGTGCAGGATGCGCCGCTGGTGGAGCAGCTGCGCCAGGCGGCGCTGGCGCACGGCATGGACATCGGCGCCAACGTGATTTCCGTACAGATGCGCTGCAGCCAGTGCGCCGGGGAAGCGCAAGCGGGGCGGGGCAAGCCCTTGCGGGCCGCCTGACGGCGCTGTTTTTTGATGCGGCGCAACATTGCTGTAAGGCCATCCGCCGCCTCGCCGCGCGCATTAGGCGCTACAATAGGGAATCTCTTTATTCTCCCTGACTCGTCTTCTGCTGCCATGACCACTTCCACACCGAATCTCGTCGTCACCCCATCCGCCCACCCCCTGTCCGACGCCGAACGCGCCGCGCGCATGGTCAATCCCGCCTTCGGCCGCATCTTCACCGACCACATGGTGGTGATTCCTTACCGCGACGGCAAATGGCAGCAGGGCGAACTGAAGGCTTACGGTCCGCTGATGCTGGACCCGTCCGCGTCGTCGCTGCACTACGGCCAGGCCATCTTCGAAGGCTATAAGGCGTTCGCGCAGCCCGATGGCAGCATCAAGACTTTCCGTCCAGAACAAAACGCGGAACGCTTCAACCGCAGCGCCGCGCGCCTGGCCATGCCGGCCATCCCTGTCGAGCTGTTCCTGGAAGCGGGCGATGCGCTGATTGCGCAAGACCGCAACTGGGTGCCGAAGAACACGGGCGAGAGCCTGTACATGCGTCCGCTGATGATCGCCACCGATCCTTACCTGGGCGTGCGTCCTTCGGAAGAATACCTGTTCGTGCTGTTCGCCTCGCCGGCCGGCGCCTACTTCCCGAAAGGCGTGAAACCCGTCACCGTGTGGATCAGCGAAGACTTCGTGCGCGCCGCGCCGGGCGGCACGGGTGAAGCCAAGTGCGCGGGCAACTACGCGGCCAGCCTGATGGCCCAGTCGCAAGCGCAAGAGAAGGGCTGCGACCAGGTCGTCTGGCTGGACGCCGTGCACCGCGAATTCATCGAAGAAATGGGCGGCATGAACTTGTTCTTTGTCTACAAGGATGGCGAGAAAGTCACCGTCGTGACGCCGGAATTGACGGGCACCCTGCTGCCAGGCATCACCCGCCGCAGCCTGCTGGAAATGGCGAAAGACCTCGGCTATGCGACGGAAGAGCGTAAATTGTCCGTCCAGCAATGGCGCGACGATATCGCCTCGGGCCGCATGACCGAAGTGTTCGCCTGCGGCACGGCCGCCGTCATCACCCCGGTGGGCGTGGCCAAGGCCAATGGCTTTGAAATGACCATCAACAACAATGAAAACGGCGCCGTCACGCTGGCCCTGCGCGAAGCGCTGCTGGGCTTGCAGCATGGCACGGCGGCTGATACGCATGGCTGGATGCACAAGGTTTGCTGATCAACTTGTTTGATTGATACCGCGCCGGCACTCAGTTGCCGGCGTTTTTATATCTTGAAGGAAACTCGATGAAAATCCGCTCCGTCTTGCCCGCGCTGGCCGCCGTGTTCCTCAGCCTGTCTGCCGGCGCCGTCCACGCGGCCGACGCCAGCTGCGCCATTCCCCGCAACGTCAGCTATTACGATTACGACGTCAAGCCGTCGGACGAGAAAAACACGTGCTACAAGCAAAGCACCAACGTGCCCACCGATTACTTCATGCTGGCGTTGTCGTGGTCGCCAGGCTTTTGCGACAGCCAGCGCCGCCGCGGCGCCGTGTCGAAGAAGGCCGCCTTCCAGTGTGCAGACAGCAACCACTTCGGCTGGATCGTGCATGGCCTGTGGGCGCAGTCGAACAACCCGGCCAGCTGCGACGACATTTCCGTGACGCCGCCGCGCAAGACGGAGTTGCATCCGCGTTACTGCAAGGGCAATTTGCCGAAGCTGGCGCCGTCCGAGATCCTGCCCTATATGTGCATGCAGCCGGGCGAAGCCTTGTTGCAGGGCGAATGGGAAAAGCATGGCGCCTGCGATTTCGATACGGCCAAGCAGTATTTCGAGAAGGAGCGCGAATTGTTCCAGGCCTTGAAGTTGCCGGACTCCAGCATGCCCAAGAATGAGTTGTTCCAGTGGATGAAGCAGCATAATCCGCAATTGAAGGGCCGCTGGCTCGGCTATGAAAAGCACTCGGGCGAGTTGCGCATCTGCTATTCGAAAGATTTCAAGGTCATCGATTGCCAGAAGTAAGCTGGCCTGTCCTGCAGATTTCTTACATACATGCCAAGTAACCCCCAATAAATTATTGTGATTTCTGACTTCCATAACCGGCGCTCTGCGGCGTTGCCCGCTGCTAGCAGTGCTCGCACTGCGTCGCAGCGTGCGCCTTGCATAGCATCCAGTTCTGTTCGTCATAAATTCACAATAATTTCCTGAGGATTACTTAGTGTATTACCCGGATCAACAAGATGAACAGGTAGTGTATTTATGCAGCAGTCTATGCGGCAGCAAACGCAAGCCGTGATGGTGGGCGAGGACGGCTTGCCGCCCGGCGCCCGTGTATGGGCCATGCTGGCGCTGGCCATCGGCGTGGGCATGGCTTCGCTCGATACGGCGATCGCCAACACGGCCTTGCCGGCCATTGCCGGCGAGCTGCACACGACACCCGCCGCTTCCGTCTGGATCGTCAACGTGTATCAGCTGGCCATGGTGGCGACCCTGCTGCCGTTTTCCGCGCTGGGCGAAATCGCCGGCTACCGGCGCGTGTTTATCTCCGGCATGTTTTTATTTACCCTGGCGTCGCTCGCGTGCGCGCTGGCCTGGTCCTTGCCGTCGCTGGTGGTGGCGCGTTTGTTCCAGGGTGTCGGCGCCAGCGCCATGATGAGCGTCAATACGGCGCTGCTGCGCGCCCTGTACCCTAAACACTTGCTGGGCCGCGCGTTCGGCAACAATGCGCTGGTGGTGGCCGTCGCGTTCGCCATCGGCCCCACGGCCGCCTCCTTGATCCTGGCGACGGCGTCGTGGCCGTGGCTGTTCGCCATCAATGTGCCGCTGGGCGTGGCCGGCTTCTTCCTCGCCAGCCGCATGCTGCCGGCCACCAGACTTTCCGGGCATACCCTCGATGCGCGCACGGCCCTGTACAACGTGGGCGCCTTCGGCTTGCTGATTTTATTGTTCGGCGACGCGGCCCACCACGCGGCGCTGTCGACCTTGCTGCCGGAACTGGTGGCCGTGGTGGTGTTCTTTGTCTTGCTGCTGCGCCGCCAGGCGGGGCATGCGGCGCCCATGCTGCCGATCGACCTGTTCCGCCGTCCTCTGTTCTTGCTGTCGTCGCTGACGGCCATCTGCACGTTTGCCGCGCAGGGGCTGGCCTTCGTCTCGCTGCCGTTTTATTTTGAAGTCACCTTGGGCCGTTCGCCCGTCGAGACGGGCTTTTTGATGACGCCGTGGGCCGTGCTGGTGGCCGTGATGGCGCCCGTCGCCGGGCGCCTCAGCGACCGCTATTCGCCGGGCGTGCTGGGCGGCATCGGCCTGGCGGCGCTGGCCGGCGGCTTGCTGACACTCGTGTGGATACCGGCCCACCCCAGCGTGTTCGACATCGGCTGGCGCATGGCCCTGTGCGGCATCGGTTTCGGTTTCTTCCAGGCGCCCAATTTAAAGGCCATCATGGGCAGCGCGCCGCCCGAGCGGGCCGGCGGCGCCAGCGGCGTGGTGGCCACGTCGCGCCTGATCGGGCAAGCGACGGGCGCGGCGCTGGTCGCGTATTGCTTCACGGTTTCCGCCAGCCGGGGCACGACGTATGCGCTTTGCCTGGCGGCAGGCTTCGCCGCCGTGGCCAGCATCGCCAGCTTCTCGCGCCTGGTGGTGGCGCAGCCGGCGTGGCTGACAGGCAAGGGCAGCTAAGCCTAGACGTCGATGGCCTTGTCCGACTGCATGCGCTTGCGCAATTCGAACTTCTGGATCTTGCCCGTCGACGTGCGGGGCAGGGGACCGAAATAAATGGCTTTCGGCACCTTGAAACCGGCCAGGTTGTTCTTGCAGAAAGCGATCAATTCCGCTTCCGTCACCGTGCCGCCTTCGCGCAGCTCGACAAACGCGCACGGCGTCTCGCCCCATTTTTCGTCCGGCTGGGCGATGACGGCGGCGGCCAGCACTTGCGGGTGGTGGTACAGCGCGTCTTCCACTTCCACGCTGGAAATGTTTTCTCCGCCGGAAATGATGATGTCCTTGCTGCGGTCCTTCAGCTTGATGTAGCCGTCCGGATACATGACGCCCAGGTCGCCCGTGTGGAACCAGCCGCCCGCAAACGCTTCCTGCGTCGCCTTTTCATTCTTTAAATAACCCTTCATGCAGATGTTGCCGCGGAACATGATCTCGCCGATCTGTTCGCCGTCGGCCGCCACGTGCTGCATGGTTTCCGGGTCGATCACGGCCACGGCGCTTTGCAAGTGGTAGCGCACGCCCTGGCGCGATTTGAGTACGGCGCGTTCTTCCTGCGACAGGGCCGCCCACTCGTCCTGCTCGGCGCAGATGGCGGCCGGGCCGTACACTTCCGTCAAGCCATACGAGTGGATCAGGTCGAAACCCATGGCTTCGATCTTCGCCACCATGGCCGCCGGCGGCGGCGCGCCAGCCACCATGCCGCGCACGGTCCAATCGATGCCGTCGCGCCAGTTGGCGGGCGCGTTGGCCAGCGCCGCGTGCACGATGGGTGCGGCGCAATAGTGGGTGATGCGCAATTCGCGCATCAGGTCGAACACGAGTTTCGGCTCGAACTTGCGCAGGCACACGTTGACGCCGGCGCGCGCGGCCACCGTCCACGGGAAGCACCAGCCGTTGCAGTGGAACATCGGTAATGTCCATAAATACACGGCATGCTTGGGCATGTCCCACTCTAATATGTTCGACAGGGCGTTCAACGCCGCGCCCCGGTGGTGGTAGACGACGCCTTTCGGGTCGCCCGTGGTGCCGGACGTGTAGTTCAGGGCGATGGCGTCCCACTCGTCGGCGGGCGGCTGCCAGTCGTAATCGGGGTCGCCGCTGGCCAGCAAGCTTTCGTAGTCGAGGTCGGAAAAGGCGTCCACTTCCGGTCCCAGCACGTCGTTGACCTGGATCACGCGCAAGCCGGGAATCTGCGCCGCCATCTGGCGCGCCAGCTCGGCGAATTCCGTGTCGGCCAGCAAGACTTTCGCCTGGCCATGGCGCAGCATGAAGGTCAGCGAGGCCAGGTCGAGGCGGATGTTCAGGGCGTTGAGGACGGCGCCGGCCATCGGGACGCCGAAGCTCGCTTCCACCATGGCGGGCGTGTTCGGCAACATCACGGCGACCGTGTCGCCCGTGCCCACGCCCAGTTTGATGAGACCGGATGCCAGGCGGCGCGTGCGCGCATACGTTTCACGCCACGTCTGGCGCACGGCGCCATGTGCAATTGCCAGGCGATTGCCATATACTGCCGCTGCCCTGGCGATATAGTCGAGCGGGGTGAGGGCGGCGTAGTTGGCGCTGTTTTTGCCGAGGCCGGTATTGAAATCAGGTGTCATGCTTGTCTCCTGGTAAATAAAATTCTATAGCTCCCTGTTTCGGGATTGATACCGGTTAGCATAGCACCGGTGCTGGAAAATCACTGTCATCTTAGTGACAGGTGACGAGTGACAACAGAAGGATGGAATGGATAGCAACGATAGTGTAGGCCTTGCCGTGCCAGAACTCGACAGCCATGACTGGTTCACGGCCCTCGACGCGCGGCATCAGACCCTGTTGCGCGCCGACAGCGTGCTGCGGCATTACGAGGCGGGTGCCTTCATCACGCGGCGCGGCGAACCGTCGGCGCACTGGATCGGCGTGCACACGGGCTTGATCAAGCTGGCCGTCTACAACGCCGATGGGCGCGGCGCCACGTTTTCCGGCGTGCCGGCCGGCGGCTGGTGCGGCGAGGGCAGCGTACTCAAGCGCGAACTGCGCCGCTACGACGTGGTGGCCGTGCGCGCATCGAGCATCCTCCTCGTGCCGGTGGACCTGTTTCACCTGCTGCTGGCCGAGAGCCTCTCCTTCAATGCCTTCGTCATCCGCCAGCTGAACGAGCGCATGGGCCAATTCATCGCCACCATCCAGAACCAGCGCCTGCTGGCCGTCGACGCGCAAGTGGCGCAAGCCATCGCGCAACTGTTCCACCCCATGTTATATCCGCGCACGTCCAGCGTGCTTGAGCTGTCGCAGGAAGAAATCGGCTTGCTGACGGGCATTTCGCGACAGCGCGTGAATCAGGCGCTGGGCCACCTGGCGGAATTGAACCTGATCAGCATCGCCTACCAATCCATCCGCGTCGTCGACCTCGACGGCTTGCGCCGCTACGGCGTGGCGTCGCTGTGATGACAGACCCGGCGCGCGATGTGTGGCATGCTGGCGGCTCGTTCACCACCTTGACCTGACGCATGGCCCTCGTTTCCGATCACCCCTTGCACTTGCTGGGCTTGCGCTTTCCGCTCCGGCTGCGCGTTACCGTGCGCCAGGGTTTTGTGACTTTGCACAATGAAATCGCCACCAAGAAACTGGCAAGCGGCGACAGTTTCGTCGTGCCCGCCTTCTTGCGCTTCGCCTGCGACGTGATGCCGGGGCGGGGCAAGCCGGCCGTGTTCACCCTGGCGCTGGAAGGCGACGAGGCGGAGGGCGGCCACGGCGGCGGCAAGCGCTGGAGCCAGGCGCTGGCGCAGCACATCTTTGATACGCCGCAAGGCAAGTGGACGGCGGCCCGCCTGGCGGCCCTGTGGCAAGTGACGCCGCACAAGGCCAGGGCGCGCCTGTTTGCCGAGGGCGAGGCACTGCTCAGTCTGGTGCGCGAACAGCGCCTGGCGCACGCGCTGCACACGGCGGCGCAAGCGGATGCCGACGACGAAGACGGCGAACGCGACCTGGCGCAAGTGGCGGCCGGTTCCGGCTTTGCCTCGATCCCCGCGTTTTGCGACGCCTGCGTGGACGTGGCGGGCGTGCGTCCCAGCCTGTTCCTGCGCGGCCCGGCGCCCGGATAGCCAGACTCCGTTATAATCGGGGCCATGGGATCATTATTGAAGCGCAAACAGTGGCATATGTGGTTCGCCTGCCTGGCGATACTGCTCAATGCGCTGTCGCCATCCCTGTCGTATGCGTTTGCCTCGCTGCACGCCAACGCGAACAATGCCGCCGTCGAAATCTGCTCGGCCAGCGGCGCCGTCTACACGCAAGCGGACCTGGCGCCGGCCGCCAAGTCCACCACCGATTCCGTGCTGCACCACATCGAACATTGCCCGTTCTGCATGAGCCATGCGGGCAGCGTGGGCTTGCCGCCGTCGTCGTCATCGACGCTGCCTGTCATCACGGGCCACGACCTGTATCCGCCCCTGTTTTACCAGGCGCCGCGGGCCCCGTTCGCGTGGCTGGCCGCCAGCCCGCGCGGCCCCCCTGCGTCTGCCTGAACGCAGCCGTCACGCTTTCCACGTCTTAACTGTATCCACTACGCCCATCGGGCCAGAATGCCATGAAACGTCGTCTTTTCCTTCTCGCCGGCACGGCGGGATTGCTCACGCTTGCCGCTTGCGAACAAGCGCCCAAACCCCATTACAACGGTCTCGACTTGACGGGAGGCGATTACAAGCCCGACTTCAAATTGAGCGGCCCCGACGGCAAGGTCTACACCCTGGCCGACTTCAAGGGCAAATATGTGATGGTTTTCTTTGGCTTTACGCAATGTCCGGACGTCTGCCCGACAGCGTTGTCGCGCGCGCTGGAAATCCGCCAGAAGCTGGGCGCCGATGCCGACAAGCTGCAAGTCATCTTCATCAGCATCGACCCCGAGCGCGATACGCCGGAGTTGTTGGGCGAATACATGCGCGCCTTCGACCCCAGCTTCCTCGGTTTGCGCACGGACCCGCAGGCGACGGCGCAGACGGCCTTCAATTACAAGGTCTTCTACCGCCGCGTGCCCAGCGGCAGCTCGTACACGATGGACCACACGGCCATCAGCTATGTGCTCGATAACGAGGGGCGCATGCGCCTGGGCTTGAAGCACCAGTTGACGGGCGACGAGTGCGTGCAGGACATCAAGACCTTGATGAAATCGAAATACACCTTGTAACTATCACGAAAGGAATAATCATGACCCATGTCAAAACCCTGCTGGCCGCGGCCCTGACCGTGCTGTCCTTCTCCGCCGTTGCCCAGACTGCCGTGCAAATCACCGACCCGTGGGTGCGCGCCACCGTACCGCAGCAAAAAGCCACGGGCGCCTTCATGCAGATCACGGCGCCGAAAGCCATGCGCCTGCTGGAAGTGCGCTCGCCCGTGGCGGGCGTGGCGGAAATCCACGAAATGAGCATGACGGACAATATGATGCGCATGCGCCAGGTCAAGGAAATCGCCTTGCCAGCCGGCAAAGCCGTCGAACTGAAGCCGGGCGGCTACCACGTCATGCTGCTGGAACTTAAAGGACAGGTGAAGGCGGGCGACAAGATTCCGCTGACCCTCGTCGTCGAAGGCGAGGACAAGCGCCGCGAAACCATCGAAGTCAATGCCGTGGCCCGTCCGCTGGGCGCCGCCTCGGCCCCGATGCCGGCCATGAAGCATTAAGCTGCCGATACGCCCTTGAAAAGCCCGGTGCGCCGGGCTTTTTTGTGTTCGCCTGAAAGTTAAACGGCTGTTTGATATAATGCCATCCAATATTAAACGGCTGTTTAAACGATGGGAGTGGCATGACGGAAGAAAAGAGAAGCGAGCAGGAAACGGAACCGGCCCGCGCGCGCATCCTGCAAGCGGCGGTCCAGCTGTTTGCCGACGAAGGCTACCGGCTCGCGTCCGTGCGCCGGATTTGCGAAGCGGCCCACGTCAACGTGGCGATGGTTAATTATTACTTTCATGGCAAGGAAGAGCTGTACCTGGCCGCCTTCGACCATGCGCGCGCGCTGGCGCGTGCCTCGGCCGCTGCCGCGCCGGACGCCGGCACTGCGGCGGCCGTGGCGCCCGTGGAACAGTTGCGCCTGGCGATACAATCGATGGTATTCGACATGCTGCGTCCGGGACCGGCTTCGCTGTTCAGCCGCCTGGTGGCGCGCGAACTGATCGAGCCGACGGCCGCCATCCACATGCTGGCAGACCGCGATGTGCGCGCGCACCATGCGCTGTTTACGGGCTTGATCCGTGGCGTGGTAGGGCAGGCCATGCCGGCCGACGTGGTGCAGAAATGCGTGTTCAGCGTGATCGGCCAGGCCGTGTTCTACGCGCGGTCGCGCATCGTGCATGAATTGGTGGCGCCGGAAATCACCTATGACGAGGCGGGCACGGCCAGCATTGCGCAGCATGTCGCCGCGTTCTCGCTGGCCGCCCTCGATGGCTTGCGCCGTCAGCATGCCGCGCAGGCGCTCGCATGAAGGCGCGCAACCTGACCCTGGTGCTGGCGGGGCTGGCCATGCTGGGCCCGTTCGCCACGGATACCTTCCTGCCGTCGTTTCCCGCGATCGGCACGCATTTCGACGTCAGCAGCGTGCTGGTGCAGCAGACCCTGAGCGTCTACCTGGCCGCGTATGCCTTCATGACCTTGTTCTATGGCACCTTGTCCGACTCCTTCGGCCGCCGTCCCGTGATCCTCGCCTCGCTGCTGATCTTTGCCGTCGGCTCCATCGGCGCCGCCTTCGCGCCCAGTTTTGGCTGGCTGCTGTTCTTCCGCGGCATGCAGGGCGCCTCGGCGGGGGCGGGCAGGGTGATCGGGCAAGCCATCGTGCGCGACAGCTTGTCGGGCGCGGCCGCGCAAAAGATGTTGGCCAATATCATGATGGTGTTCGGCATCGCGCCCGCCATCGCCCCCATCATCGGCGGCTGGCTGCACGTGGCCTACGGCTGGCAATCGACGTTCGTCTTCACGTTTTCCGTCACCGTGCTGCTGGCGCTCGCCTGCCTGAAAGGCTTGCCGGAAAGTTTAGCCGTCGAGCAACGCCAATCCTTCCACCCAGGCAACATCGCGCGCAATTACTGGCTGGCCTTGCGCCACCGGGCTTTCCTGCTGCGTTCGCTGGCCGTGGCCTTCGCGTTTGGCGGCTTTGCCCTGTACATCGCGTCCGCGCCGCATTTCATCCTGGAACTGCTGCGCTTGCCGGAAACGGCGTTCGGCTGGATGTTCATCCCCATGGTGGCGGGCCTGGTGGGCGGCTCGGCGCTGTCGGGCAAGCTCGCCCATGCGGTGAAAAGCACCGTGCTGGTGCGCTGGGGCTTGCTGGCCATGGCGGCCACGGGCGCGCTCAACATAGCCTACAACCACTGGTTCGCGGCCAGCATCCCGTTCGCCGTCGTGCCCGTGATGCTGTACGCGTTCGGCATGTCGCTGGCCTTGCCGGGCATGACCATGTCGACGCTCGACATCTTCCCGCAGATGCGGGGCCTGGCCGCCTCGTTGCAAAACTTCGTGCAAATGCTGGTGTTTGCGCTGGTGTCCGGTTTTGTCGCACCGCTGCTGTTCGACAGCGCATTGAAATTGGCACTGGGACAGGCTTCGGCCGTGGCGCTGGCCGCGTTTTTCTGGTGGCTGGGCACGCGCCAGGACGCGGCGCAGGGCGCGATGGGAGTTGCTAAAACGGCATGAGCGGAGTTTGAAAAGGATGGCATGCTTTCTGCTTTGTTACACTGTGACAATCAGACCCGCGCGGGTCTAAGCAGTTTCGCAACTTTACCTTTGGCTATCATGCACTTGATTAACTCCAGTTTGAACCACGCCTTGCGCGTGCCGCTGGCCGCGGAAATCCACTCGCGGCCATTCTTGCAGCTCGACGCCCCCGAGCTGATCACCCATCTGGCCGTGTATAAAGATGACAGCGCGGCGCCCGGTGCGTCGAATATGGCGGCCCAGCACGCCACCCTGGCGGCCCTGTGCACGCATTTCGGCGTCACGCCGCCAAGCACCGAAGCCAAGTATTTTTATTACGACTTCGGCCGCTTCCGCCTGAAATGGGAATGCCACACGGAATTTGCCACGTTCACCTTCGCCGAGCATCCCGGTACCGCCTTGCCGCTGGAGCAGGCGTTCGAGCGCATGCCGCTGGCGCAATTGCCGCAGCAATGGCTGGCGGGCTTGAAGGGCAAGCTGATGGTGGCGGCGCACGTGGTGCTGGAGCAAGCGACCGAGCCGGCCGAGATCTTCATGCAAGGCTTGTCGCGCGTGTTTGAAGGCAATACCCTGGCCGGCAGCAAGGTATTGCAGGGCGGCGAATTGTGGACGGATTTCACCATCCAGTCCGACGGCTTCAGCCGTTTCGTCATCCGCGACGCGGGCATGCGTTCGCAGCAGTCGGGCCGCTTGGTGCAGCGCGTGCTGGAAATCGAAACCTACCGCATGATGGCCTTGTTGGGCTTGCCTTACGCCATGCAGGCGGCGCCATCCTTGAACGCCATCGAGAACGAACTGGCGACCCTGGCCGCCGCCATGGTCGACACGGACGACGCGCCGGGTCTGGTCAAGGCCGACGAGGGCGTGGCCGAACAAACCTTGCTCGACCGCATCACGCGTTTGGCGGCCCGCATTGAAAAGCTGTCGCTCGACAATAGCTACCGTTTTTCCGCCTCGAAAGCCTACATGGGCCTCGTCAAGGCGCGCATCGACGAGTTGCGCGAAGTACGCATCGAAGGCATCCCCACGGTCGAGGAATTCATGGATCGCCGTTTGACGCCCGCCATGAATACGTGCGCAGCGATGGCCAGCCGCCAGGAAGCGATGGCGCAGCGCATCGCCAACACGAATGACTTGCTGCGCACGCGCGTGGGCATCGTGCAGGAATTGCAGAACCGGCAAATCCTGCAATCGATGAACGCCCGCGCGGCGCAGCAGCTGCGCTTGCAGCAAGCGGTGGAAGGCTTGTCCGTGGCCGCCATTTCGTATTACGTGATCGGCCTGTTCAGCTACACGGGCAAGGCGGCCAAGGTGCTGGGCCTGCCCGTGAATCCGGAAATCCTCGTCGGCGCGCTGGTGCCGTTCGTGGCGGCCGCCGTGTGGCTGGGACTGCGCCGCATGCACCACAAGCTGCACGCGGACTGAACAGGACGACACCGCGCTGTCATTTTTGCTATCTTTCAACATTCGACCGTCAGGTGTTTTGAAAAGGAAGTTGCGTGCTAGCGAATGTTGGAGATGTTTACAGTGTGTTTTCGCCCGAGCTGCAGCAGTATGTGGCTTGCCAGGTCACCCGCATCAAGGATGCATCCTCGTCCAGGCCGGTAGCTGCCGTGCTGGAGCTGGACTGGACCGGCGACGCCTTGCCCGATGCGGCGGCCGTGCAAGCCATGCGGCCGCTGCTGTGCGATTATTTCTTCTGGAACAATCGCCACGATCACTGCTATGCCACGGCGAACGTGCCGCCTGGCTATACGCTCGTTGGCAATATCGCGCCGCTGGTGGATGTGGAAGTCAACAGCTACCGCAGCGCCTGGTACGTGGGCGACAGCGTGCTGCGCCAGCGCAACTGGGAGCGCATCGATCCGCTGCGGCGCCAGCAGTTCAAGGCCGCGTCGGACAAGCGTGAAGTGACCTTGGGCGGCCAGGTCTTCCGGCAAGACGCGACGAAAATCAATGACAGCGTCTTGCTGGCGCTGGGCGACGTGTCCGAGCTGGAGCAATTGCCTTGCCTGATGTCGATCGAGACGGGCAACGGCACGCAAGCCTTGATGGAGTTTATCCAGGGCAATCCCTTCATCAATGAGCTGGACTGGCAATCATCGACGGTGCATGCGCTTGATTTCAGCGGCAGCGGCCTGGAACGCCTGATCCTGCAGCCCGATGGCGTCACCAGCCTCGTCTTGAACGAAGGCTTGAACCTTCTCGCGCTGGACAGCGCGCCATCGCCGGCGCTGCGCATCGAAGATGGCGCAGATGGCCGCCACCTGACACTGCAGTGCAAGCACGCGCTGCCGCCGTTCCACGGTCTCGGCCAGCTGGGCGGCCTGTCGCTGATCGGCATGAAGGAAGTTGATCTGGCGCAAGTGGCGCGGCGTTTTCCCCATCTGACATCCTTGCGCATCTGGGGCAAACCGGGGATGGCGTCGCAGATGGCCAGCCTTGCGCAGCTGACCCGGCTGCGGACGTTCACCGCCTATGACCTGTTCGGCTTCACGGCGGAGGAGTTCCCATCGGCCGCGCAATTGCCGCAGCTGTCGGCCTTGTGGCTGACCAGCTTGCCAGCCGATGTCGCCAAGGCCATCAAGGCCGGCTACAAGAAAGCGGCGGCGCAGGGACTGGACCTATCGGTCACCAAGGCGCGCAAGCCGGAATGGCTGGCTGAAAACCTGCTCAACCCGTTCCGCGACTGGGATGGCCGCGAGCAAATTTCCCCTGCGTATGCGAAAAAGGCGGCGCTGGCCTACAAGAACATGCTGGCCGTGACGCGCAGCATCGATGCGGCCATGGCGGCGACGGCCGCCGCCGCCGCGCTGGAAGCGATGGTCGCCGCCTATGTGGAGGCATTCAACAAGATCGAGCGGCGCGCCAGCATCATCGAGACGGTCGAGCGCGAGGAAATCTACACGGTGCTGGCAGAGCTGCTGGCCCAGCTGCGGCAGCAATTGCAGCAAGCGGGCGGGCAGGGGGCCGCGCTCGTCGACGAGGCGGCCTTGCTGGACTTGTTCGACCGCTTGCGCGAATTCTAGGCTTGCCGGCAATCTAGAAAAAAAGTTCTAGACAGGACGTTCTAGACTGGGTATTCTAGCGTCATGCTAAAAAATACCTCCACTCCCCATCCCACGGCCGCCGAACTGGACCTGCTGCGCATCCTGTGGCAGCGCGGTCCGTCCGACGCCCGCGCCGTGTATGACGCCCTGGCCGCGGAGCGTGCCGACGCCAGTTACGCCACCGTGCTGCGCCAGTTGCAATTGATGCATGGCAAGGGTTTGCTGAGCCGCGATGAAAGCCAGCGGCCGCAGCTGTATGCCGCCGTCGAAGCGCAGGAAAAACTGCAGACCAGCTTGCTCAAGGACTTGATCGGCAAGGTGTTTTCCGGTTCCGGCAAGGCGCTCGTGCTGACGGCGCTGCGCGAGCACGTGAGCGACGCGGAACGCCTGGAAATTGAAAAAATTCTGAGCAGCAAGGATGGCAAGGCGCCATGAACGTGGACATGCACCTCGGCATCGATGTGGGCAACCTTGTCCCCGCGCTGGGCTGGGTCTTGCTGTATTTCGTCTGGCAGGGCTTGATCGTCGGCGCCGTATCTGCCGTATTGCTCCGGCTGCTGCGCCACGCCAGCGCGCGCTGGCGCTATGCCGTCTGTGCGCTGGCGTTGCTGTTGTGCCTGTGTATTCCCTTTGTGCACCTGCTGTCTCTGCTGTCGGGCGTCTCGCCGGCCCGGCTGCCGGTGGACGCGCCGCCCGCCTGGCGCGCCGCGCTGCAAGCGTGGATGCCGGCCCTGGTGCTGGCCTGGAGCGCGGGCGTTGGCCTGATGAGCTTGCGCCTGTGCCTGGGCCTGGCCTGGGTTGGCAAGCTGCGCCGCCAGGCAGTGGCCGCGCCGGCCATCTGGCAAGCGCGCCTCGATGCGCTGGCGGAGCGCATGGGCTTGCGCCGCAGTGGCCAGATTCCGCTGAAGCTGCATGCGGGCCTGGCCAGCCCCGTCACCGTGGGCTTCTGGCGCCCCGTCATCCTGCTGCCGGCCGCCTTGCTGAGCGGCATGCCCGTCGCCTTGCTGGAAGCGCTGCTGGCGCATGAACTGGCCCACGTGCGGCGCTGGGATTACCTGGTCAACCTGTTGCAAAGCGTGGCCGAGGCGCTGCTGTTTTTTCACCCCGTCGTCTGGTGGCTGTCGGCGCGCATGCGGGCCGAACGGGAACAGGTGGCCGATGCCCTGGCGGCGCAAGCGCTGCAAGACCCGCAGCAGCTGGCCACGGCGCTGCATGCGCTGTCCCTGCACGCTGCCGTGCCGCAACATTCCGGCTTGCTGATGTCGGCACGTGGCGGGGCCTTGCTGACGCGCATAGAACGCC
The DNA here is from genome assembly GCF_030397595.1 of Janthinobacterium sp. SUN033. NCBI lineage: Bacteria > Pseudomonadati > Pseudomonadota > Betaproteobacteria > Burkholderiales > Oxalobacteraceae > Janthinobacterium > Janthinobacterium sp. SUN033. The sequence goes on along the minus strand of NZ_JAPQNV010000003.1, from coordinate 42,548 downwards.
TGATGGCGCCCGGCCCGGACACGGCCGGCTGGAAACTGGCCGTGCCCGCCTTGTTGCTGGCTTGCGCCACCTTGCTGCTGCAGGTGCAGGGCAAGCCCGCCGTCAACGGGGCGACCCTGGCCGAGGCCGCCTCCGGCATGCTGGCCTTGCCCGTCAGCGCGAAACACATGCTGGTGTTCGATGACGCCAGCGGCAAGGTGCTGATGGCGAAGGATGCGGACACCGTCGTGCCCATCGCCTCGATCACCAAGCTGATGACGGCCATGGTGGTGCTCGATGCGGGCCTCGACCCGGAGGAACAGCTGCGCATCGTGCGCGCCGATGGCGACGCTTCCATGCAGCGCCACAGCCTGCTGGCCGAGGGCGTGGCCGTGTCGCGCGGCGCGCTGTTGCAACTGGCGCTGCTGCCATCCGAAAACCGCGCCGCCGCCGCGCTGGCGCGCACCTATCCCGGCGGCAGCGCGGCGTTTCACCTCGCCTTGCAGGCGAAGATACGCCAGCTGGGTTTGACGCGCACCACCCTGACGGACCCGGTCGGCAGTTCGCCGGCGAATACGTCCACGGCCAGCGAAGTGGCGAAGATCGTCGCGGCGGCCGCGCGCTATCCGGACATCGCGCGCATCACCAGCCACCCGCAGGCCAGCGTGGCCGTCAATGGCAGGACGCGCACCTTGCACAACACGAATCCGCTGGTGGGCGGCAAGGGCTGGGACATTTTGCTGTCCAAGACGGGCAGCAGCAACGCGGCGGGCAGCTGCCTGACGATGCGCATGCGCAGCGGCGGCAAGCACGTCACCGTGGTGCTGCTGGACGCCGCCGGCGCGCAGCGGCGCTCGCTCGACGCCGGACACATCCGCGACACCCTGGCCGACAGGACCGGCCGCATGCATTGATACCCCCCCCGGGCGCGCCAGTGCGGGCGCCCTTCTTTTTGACACTCTGGAGATGAAGATGACACTATTGGCGAAGTTGATGCTGGCTACGGTTGCGACCATGGCGGCTGGCGCGGTGCAGGCGAAGACGCCCGCACCGGTGCAGGACAAACCTGTTAATTGTGATAGTTGCAAGGAATGGAACGCGCCCGTCAAGCCGTTCAATGTCTTTGGCAATACCTGGTATGTGGGTACGGCCGGCTTGTCCGCCGTGCTGGTGACGAGTCCGCAGGGCCATATCCTGCTCGACGGCGCGCTGCCGCAATCGGCGCCCCTGATCATTGCGAATATCCAGGCGCTGGGCTTTCGCATCGAGGACGTGAAAGTCATCCTCAATTCGCACGCCCATTGGGACCATGCGGGCGGCATTGCCGCGTTGCAAAGGGCCAGCGGCGCCACCGTGATGGCCAGCGCCTCGGGCGCCCTTGGCCTGCAAAGCGGCACGAACGGCAAGGACGATCCGCAGTACCAGGCCAATCCCGTCGTACACGTCGCCAAGGTGCGCAAGGTCAGCCTGGTGGGCGAGGGCGATACCGTCAAGGTCGGACCGTTGACCTTGACTGCCCACATGACGCCGGGCCACACGCCAGGCGGCACGACGTGGACGTGGACCTCGTGCGAAGGCGACCGCTGCCTGGACGTCGTGTATGCGGACAGCCTGAACCCGTATGCGAGCGGCGATTTCCGCTATACAGGCAAAGGCGCGGGCAAGGGTGGCACGCCTGACATCTCAGCCTCGTTCGAAGCGAGCATCGCCAAGGTGGCGGCCTTGCCATGCGACATCATCATCCCCGTGCATCCGGGCACGACGGACGTGCTGGGCAAGGCCTCCAGGCGCAGCGGCACGGACAATCCCCTGATCGACGCCAGCGCCTGCCGCGCCTATGCGGCCGAAGCGGGCGGCTTGCTGGCCAAGCGCCTGGCGAAGGAACGGGGCGAAACGCTGCCTGCGGAGGCCAAGGGCGCGGCGCACGCGCACTAAGCCGTTTTTACTGTGCCGCCTGCCGCTGTTTTTGCAGGCGTTTCAGGAACACCGTCATTTCCTTGACGGCTTGCAAGTCGCCTTGCTGTTGGGCCACCGTCATACCGGTGGTCCAGGCGGCTTGCGCGTCATCCAGCCGGCCCAGCTGGTGCAAAGCCTTGCCCAGCAGCTTCCAGGCGGCGGAATAGCCCGGTTGCTGCACGGTGGCTTGCGCCAGATGCAGGGCCGCTTGTTGCGCGTCATGCTCTTTCAGGTAAGCATCTCCCAGGCCAAAGCGCAGCAGGGCGTTGTCGCGCCCCTGCGCCAGCAGTTTTTCCAGTTTTTCACGCATGTCCGGCCTCGTTAATATACAAGTTTGTTCTTGCATATTAACGCTTCCACCTGCCAGTAACAAGCCGGCGTTCAGCCGGCCGCATCCACCACCAGCTTGCCGCGCGCTGCCAGACACCGTTACGCCGACGTGAACGGTCGTCACGCCCACGGCCAAGGTGCCAGTGTCCGTGGAGTTCTTGGCGCAGATTTTCCATGAAATCTTTAATGAGAATTGATTATCAATTATAATGCAAGCCTATTGCATTGAATTGCCCATTGTCAGGAATCCCATGTCCGTGTTTTACCGCCGCCCCGTGGCGCTTTTGCTTGCCGCCGCCTCTCCCCTGGTGCTGGCGGCTGACCCTGCCGCCGACAAGCCCGCTGGGCAGGATGTCGTCACCGTCAAGGCCGAGCGCCAGCACTACCGCAGCCTGTCGGCCACGGGCGCCACCAAGACGGATGCCTTGCTGATGGACTTGCCGCAAAGCGTGCGCGTGCTGACCGGCGACTTGCTGCGCGACGCGGGCGTGACGACCCTGGCTGGCGCGCTGGACCTGGCCAGCGGCATTGCGAAGCAAAGCCCGCTGGGCGGCCTGTGGGACAGTTATGCCATGCGCGGCTTCACGGGCGACCCGAATTTCGGTTCCGACTACATGGTCAACGGTTTCAGTTCCAGCCGCGGCTACAACGGCATGCGCGACGGCGGTAATACGCAGGCGGTGGAAGTGTTGAAAGGCCCCGCTTCGGCCCTGTACGGCCGGGGCGAGCCGGGCGGCACGGTGAACATCACGACGAAAAAGCCGAAGTTCACGCCCGAATATGGCGCGGATTTTTCACTGGGCAGTTTCCAGACGCGCCGCGCCGCCGCCGACTTGACGGGGCCGTTGAGCGGCACTATCGCCTACCGCCTCAACGCGGCGCATGAAGAGGGGCACAGCTTCCGCGATACCTTGAAGGTCGAACGCAGCCTGTTTTCGCCTTCCTTCCTCTGGCTGCTGGGCGAACACACGACCGTGTCGTATGAAATCGAAGCGGTGCGGCAGCGCGCGCCGTTCGACCGGGGCGTGGTGGCCGTGCATGGCCAGCTGGGACTTGTCCCCGTCTCGCGCTTCCTGGGCGAACCGGGCGACGGTCCCATGACCGTCAAGTCGCTGGGGCAGCAGCTGTTCCTCCACCACGCGCTGTCCGACGACTGGACGGTGCAGGCGGGCGTTTCTTACCGCGACAGCGAACTGACCGGCTATTCGACCGAGGCGAACAAGCTGCTGGCCGATGGCCGCACCCTGAACCGCCAGCGCCGCCACCGCGATTTTTCGGCCACCGACGCGTCGGCCCGGGTCGAGTTGCTGGGCAAGTTCAGGACGGGGGGCCTGGCGCACGAAGTGCTGGCCGGTGTCGACGCCTATCATTTCGACGACCACCGGGTGCAGCTGCGGCGCAATCCCTCGGCAGCAAATGCCTATGCCATCGATATCTTCCATCCCGCGTATGGCGGCAAGGCCGATCCGCTGGCTCTGTCCATCGATACGCAGGAAGGGCAACGGGCGCGCGGCCTGTATGCGCAGGATCAACTGGACCTGGGTGCCCAATGGAAGGCGCTGGTCGGCGTGCGCCACGATAGCTACACGCAGGATGTGAGGAATAATCGCTTGAACGTGAGCAACCGCCAGTCGCTGTCGGCCACCAGCCCCCGCGCGGGCCTCGTCTACCAGCCATCGAAGGCATGGTCGCTGTATGCGAGCGCGGCGAAGGGCTTCCGGCCCAACAGCGGCATCAGCATCGCCAACCAGGCTTTCCCGGCCGAGCGCAGCCGCTCGTATGAGCTGGGCGCGAAGCTGGAAACGGGCAAGCTGACGGGCACCGTGGCCGTGTACGACATCCGCAAGCGCAATGTACTGACGACGAATCCCGCCAACACGGACTTCGCCATCGCGGCGGGCGAGGTGCGCAGCCGTGGCCTGGAGCTCGACGTGTCGGGCGAAGTGGCGCGCGGCTTGCGCGTCTCGGGCGCCTATGCTTATACGGACGCCACCGTCACGCGCGGCGACAATACGATCGTGACGGGCAGCCGCTTCGCCAACGTGCCGCGCCACAGCGCCAATGTCCTTGCCACGCAGCAGTTCGCGCTGGGTACGGGCACGGCCAGCGTGGGCGGCGGCGTGCAGTACGTGGGCGAGCGCCTGGGCGACGTCGCCGTCAGCAGCAGTTTTACCCTGCCGGCCTACACGACGGCCAAATTGCTGGCCTCGTATTCGCCGAACGCCAAACTGCGCCTGGCCTTGAACGTGGAAAACCTGTTCAACCGCAGCTACTATGCGAGTTCCTATAGTCAGCTGTGGGTGGCGCCGGGGGCCGAACGCACGCTGACCCTGAACGCGTATTACCGTTTTTAAGCTATCGCCATGACCTTGACTTCTACTGCTACCTTGCGCGCCCGCATCGCCGTCATCGACGTATTGCGCGGCCTCGTCATGCTGATCATGCTGTTCGACCATGTGCGCGAAACGGTCTTCCTGCACCACCAGGTGAGCGACCCGATGGATGCGGCCAGCGTCGATCCGGCCCTGTTCTTTACCCGCCTGGCGGCCCACGTGTGCGCACCCATGTTCGTCTTCCTGACGGGTCTGTCCGCCTGGCTGTACGCGCATCCGGCGGCCGGGCCCCGCAGCGCCAGCGGTTTTCTGTTCAAGCGGGGCTTGCTGCTGGTGCTGCTGGAACTGGTCTTCGTCAACTTCGCCTGGAGCGGGGCGTTTCCGCCGGCCGTGCTGTATTTGCAGGTGATCTGGGTCATCGGCCTGGCCATGATGGCGCTGGCCGTGCTGCACCGGCTGCCATTGAAAGTGCTGGCGCTGCTGGGCGTGGCGATCATCGCGGGACAGCATCTGTTGACCGGCTTGCGCGCGGAAGAGGGCAGCTTTGCCTATTACGCGCTGACGGTGCTGCTGCAACGGGGTTACCTAGTGGCGGACGGCGCCATGAAGATCAAGGTCAGCTATCCGCTGCTGCCATGGATAGGCGTGATCGTGCTCGGCTATGCGGCCGGCCCCCTGTATGCGCGCGGCCGCTCTGTCGAAGGACGGCGCCGCCTGTTGCTGGCGCTGGGCGGCGGCAGTTTGCTGCTGCTGGCCGTGCTGCGCGGTTTGAATATGTATGGCGAAACCTTGCCGTGGGTGGCGGGCGACACGGCCTTGCGCACGGTCATGAGCGTACTGAACTTCACCAAGTATCCGCCGTCGCTGGATTTCCTGCTGTTCACTCTGGGCCTGGGCTTGCTGGGCCTGGCCTGGCTGGAAAGCGTCGACAACTGGTTCACGCGGGCGTGCGCCACCTTTGGCGGCGCGCCCATGTTTTACTATCTGCTGCATTTATACCTGCTGCTGGCCATCGGCCTCGCCTTGACGGTCGTGCTGGGCGCCAACCACGGTGCCCGGTATGGCGTCGAGCATGTCTGGCAAGTGTGGCTGATCGCGCTGGCCCTGATGCCCGTGCTGTACTTTCCCTGCCGCGCGTTCGCCAACTACAAGCGCACTTCGCAACGGGCGTGGGTGCGCTATTTCTGAAGCATGCCTACTTGCAGTACAGCCTGTCGATGCTGTGGCTGGACGCCAGGTAATGCCGTGTCTGCCACGAAATCGCCACGCGGTAGGCGCACGGCGGATCGAGCGCCACGTTGACGGGGAAGCCGCCATTGTTGCCCGATAAATGCGGTCCGCCCGCGCCGCCGCGGAACAGATAGTTGCTCGGTGGCGGCGGTGGGGTAAAGCTGGCGGCCGGCAGCGGTGGCGGCGGATGCTGGATGCCGTTGTTGTTGGAAATCGTGATATTGAAAAAGCGCAAATGCGGATGGTCGATCGTGTACAGGATATGCACGAGGCCGCCCGCGATGGGGTTGCAGGCATTGCTGCGCAGCTCTTCCAGGTCCAGCGCCACGATGACGGGCGAATTGTCGAAGACGATGGAGTCGAGTCCGTCCGTGGCCACCTGCGCCAGGCTGATGCCGTCGCGCACCTCGAAGCCCAGGCGGTAGCGGCGTATCGGTTCGCTTTCGGCCGCCGTCAGGCTGCGGCCCGCGTCGAGGATGGGCAAGCCGCCCGGCAACTTGGCCGGATGCAGGCTGGTGATGGCCGGCGTGTTCACCGTCAGTAGATCAAACGTGCGCAGGAAGATATTGGGCGCCACGTTGACGATGGCCGTCGTGCCATCGCGCATGTCCACCGTGACGGGCTTGCCATCCACGCGTATCCAGCCGCCCGCTTGCAGATCGCCCGCATTGATGATGACGGGCGCCGAATCGGCGAGGCCCAGTCCGTTTGTATAAAACACATAACCGACATGCGTGCCCAGCACTTGCGTCAACGGCGCCAGGCTGGCCGGCGCCACCGTGGGCAGCGCCGTGGGATCGTCCGTGCCGCCGGGCCAGGACCATTCGCCGGTCAGGAAGCGGTATTCGAGCGGGTTGGCGGGGATGGCGCTGTTGCGCAGCGGACAATTACCCTTCAGGGTGACGCCGCCGGCGAAGACATACGAGGCGCCCGCGCCGCCTGCATAACCTTGCGGGGAAAAGCCCGCCAGCGAGGGAAACGGGTGGATGTCGAAGATTTCCACCTGTTGCCAGTGCGGCACGCCTTCCACGTCGGGCGGCAAGACTTCTTTCGAGCACAATTCCACGCAGAAACAGTGGCCCACGTTTTCCCGGCCCGGCTGGCGCCCGTTGGCCTGCGTTTCCGACAGGATGGTCACGCTGCCCAGCTGCGCCGTGAAATACACGTCGGGTCCGCTGGCGAACTCCACGTTGATGAAGGGCGAGAAGGGCGTCAAGGTGAAGTCGGACGTCAGGTAATCGATGCGGAAGCGTCCGCCGGCATCGGTGATCGCCTGGCCCAGCGCGTCGTCCTGCAGCCAGTCGGCGTCGAACGCCCGCACGGTGGCGCCGGCGATCGGCGCATGCGGCGCATCGCAGGTGCGCAGCCGGCCGCAGATGGTCCAGGCGCCGAAGCGGGCGCGCACCAGGCACCAGAAGCGTTGCGGCAGGCAATAGTCCCAGACGGCGAGGAAATCATTGTCGGCCTGGCGCCAGCGGGGCTGGAGCGTGGTGATGGAAAACTGCAGCGGCACGGGGCCTTTCGGCCCCGGTTTCAGATGCGGCACGGTAGGGCACAGGATGTCGACTTCGACGGCCTCGCCCTGGTAATCGCCTGCCAGGGTAAAACTGTAGTTGCCATCGTCGTCCGTGCGCGTTTCGGCCAGCAGAAAGGGGGCCTTGGCCTGCACTTCGTCATCGGTGAGGATGGCGAAGGTTTCCTTGGCGCTGGCCACGGCCAGGGCCGTGACGTTTTGCGACGCGCGCGGCCGGTACAGGCGCACGATGACGTGGGATAAGGCTTCAGGACACTCGGCGCAGATCAAGCCGCACAGCTTGCCTCGCAGGATATAGGCCATGATGGTTCCCTTGCTGATATGGACGGCGCGCCGCTCGCAATGGCGGCGCTGTTACCAAGCTAGCAAATGGGCCGCCGAAGGGCTTGATCTGGCTTAAACCTCGCGTATTATTTAATTAACGCCAGTACTTCGCGGAAACGCGGGTGCTTGCAGTCGCGTAACCACTCGAAGGCCAGCATCTCGACCGTCACCAGGTGGGCGCCCAGCTTGTCCAGGCGGGCCAGCGCCGCGTCGCGGCTGGCGGCCTGGCGCGAACCGACGGCGTCGATGGCGATGCTCACGTCATAGCCGCGTTCCAGCAGGCCGATGGCCGTCTGCAGCATGCACACATGCGCTTCGCAACCGGTGACGACGATCTGTCTGCGCCCGGCGGGTAGCATGTCCTGCAAGCCATCAGAACAGGCGCCGAAATGCGTCTTGTGCAAGGTCTGTTCGCACAGGGCGGCGATCTCTTCCACGTTCGGTCCCAGCCCCTGGCGGTTCTGTTCCGTGCCCAGCACGGGCACGTCGAGCAGGCGGGCGATCTTGGCCAGGCGCAAGTTTTGCGCCAGCACCAGGCCTGCGTCGTGGATGGCCGGCATCAAGCGGCCTTGCAGGTCGACAATGACCAAAACGGCCTGGTTTGCATCCATCAGCATGGCGTTCTCCCTTATTCATTTGTGGCGACAGTGTAGCGCGCAGTCAGCTTGGCCAGCTGGGCGTGGCCGTTTCGCCCATCAGGTAGGCGTGATTGAGGTCGATGGCGGTGCGCAGGTAGTTCCACAGGGCGCTGACCCGGGCGATATTGCGCCGCTCGCTCGGCGAGATCATCCAGAAGGCGCGCAGCAGGTCGATCTCGCCGTCGAGCACGGGCACCAGTTCGTTCGATTGCTGCGCCACGAAGCAGGGCAGGATCGCCAGCGCCTGGCCCGCGCGCGCCGCGTGGTACTGGGCGATGACGCTGGTGCTGCGAAACGCGCGCAGGGAATCGGGCGCCACGTTATCCATGTAGCGCAGCTCCGCGCTGAAAACCAGGTCGTCCACGTAGCCGATGATGGGGTGCTGCGCCAGCTGCGCCACGCTGGCGATCGGCGCGTGGCGCGCCAGGTAGCCTGGCGTGGCGTACAGTTTCAGGCGGTAGTCGGACAGCTTGGTCACGACATACGGGCCGGACAGGGGGCGCTCGATGGAGATGGCGACGTCCGCTTCGCGCTTGGACAGGCTGACGAAACGGGGCACGGCGATCAGGTCCACGCTGATGTGCGGGTACCTGCCGCAAAACTGCGCCAGGTGGGGCGCCAGCACGATGGCGCCGAAGCCCTCGGTAGCGCCCAGGCGCACCTGGCCCGACAGCAGGCGGTTGTGTTCGCCCAGCTCCTCGGTGGCGGCAAACACCGTGCTTTCCATGGTTTCCGCGTATTCCATCAGGCGGTGGCCCTCGGGCGTCAGCTGGTAGCCCACGTAGTTGCGGTCGAACAGCTGCGTGCCCACCTGTTCCTCGAACTTGCGCATGCGCCGCGATACGGTGGAATGGTCGATGCCCAGCTTTTTCGCCGCATCGACGAGGCCGGCGCTGCGCGTCAGTTCCAGGAAGACCCGTACATTGTCCCAATCGAGCATGGCAAACCCTCCCTGTGCATTTTTGCAAAGGAATTATGCATTAATTTCACTTGAGTGCATATTTTTACACATGCAGAATGCATCTATACATATAAGAAAAACCCTCACCCCTCAGGAGACACGCATGAAAAAAACCGTTCTGGCCATGGGCGCGCTGGCGCTTTCCCTGTCTTTCACCGGCGCGCACGCGCAAATTTCCGATGGCGTCGTCAAGGTGGGCATCCTGACCGACATGTCCGGGCCGTATTCGGCCATGGGCGGGCGCGGCTCCGTCGTCGCCAGCCAGATGGCCGTCGAGGATTGCCTGAAGGCCGAATGCAAGGGTATGAAGATTGAAATCCTCTCGGCCGACCACTTGAACAAGGCCGACATCGCCGCCTCCAAGGCGCGCGAATGGATAGACCGCGACAAGGTCGACGCCATCGCCGACCTGACCAATTCCTCGGTGGCCCTGTCCGTGCAAAAGCTGATGAAAGAGAAGGGCGGCATCGCCATGTTCAGCGGCCCGGCCACGGGGCGCCTGACCAATGAAGACTGCTCGCCGAACGGCTTCCACTGGATGTTCGACACGTATTCGCAGGCAGCCGGCACGGCGGCGGCGCTGACCAAGCTGGGGCAAAAGTCGTGGTACTTCGTCACCGTCGATTACGCGTTCGGCCATTCGCTGGAAAAGGACGCCAGCGATGTCGTCAAGCGCAACGGCGGCACGGTGCTGGGCGCCGTGCGCCATCCGCTGAACGCGTCCGATTTTTCGTCCTTCCTGGTGCAGGCGCAAGGCTCGAAAGCGCAGGTGATCGGCCTGGCCAATGGCGGCGCCGACACGGTATCGGCCATCAAGCAGGCGCGCGAATTCCGCATCGGCAGCGGCAAGGACCAGCGCCTGGCCGCCTTGCTGGTGTTCCTCTCGGACGTGCATGCACTGGGGCTGGAAACGGCCCAGGGCCTCGTCTACGCGGACGGCTTTTACTGGGATTACGATGACCGCAGCCGCGCGTTTGCGAAACGCTTTGAAGCGCTCAACAAGGGCGCCAAGCCGACCATGGTGCAGGCGGGCGTGTATTCCAGCGTCTACCACTACCTGAAATCGGTGGCGGCGGCCAAAAGCGACGATTCGAAGATCGTCGCCCAGAAAATGCGCGAGCTGCCCATCAAGGATGCCGTCATGAACAACGCCTCGATCCGCCCCGACGGCCGCGTGATCCACGACATGTACCTGGTGCAGGTGAAGACCCCGGCCGAATCGAAAGGCGCGTGGGATTACCTGAAAGTGCTGTCCACCATCCCCGCCGACCAGGCGTTCAAGCCGATGGATGCGGCGGCGTGCAACCTGGTCAAGAAATAATTTTCGGCGGATCAGCAGAGTGCCGGGGTCAGACCCGCCGGGTCTGACCCCAGATTTCCGCTGCTGTGACGCGACTTTCGCGTATCGAATTAATGGAGCCTCAAATGAACCAAGCCCTCACTCACGCAGTCACCCCGGTCCCCGCCGTCCCCCTGCACATCGGCGGCAAGCACCACGCCTCGACCAGCAGCGAATGGCGCGACGTCGTCAACCCGGCCACGCAGGAAATCGTCGCCAGGGTGCCGTTTTCCACGCCCGACGAAGTCAACCTGGCCGTCGCCACGGCCAAGGAAGCCTTTAAAACCTGGCGTAATACCCCGCTGGCGGCGCGCATGCGCATCATGCTCAAGTACCAGCACCTGATCCGCGAAAACATAGTCGCCCTGGCCGAACTGATCACGCGCGAACATGGCAAGACCTTGCCCGACGCGGAAGGGGAGGTCATGCGCGGCCTGGAAGTGGTGGAACACGCGTGCTCGATCGCCACCCTGCAGCTGGGCGAAATCGCGGAAAACGCGGCCACGGGTGTCGATGTCTACAATATCTACCAGCCGCTGGGCGTGGGCGCCGGCATCACGGCCTTCAACTTCCCCGTCATGCTGCCGTGCTTCATGTTCCCGATCGCCATCGCTTGCGGCAATACGTTTGTCCTGAAACCGTCCGAGCAAGACCCGTCCTCGACCATGTACCTGGTCGAACTGATGTACCAGGCGGGCTTGCCGGCCGGCGTGCTGAACGTCGTGCATGGCGGCGCCGACGTCGTCAACATGCTGTGCGACCATCCCGACATCAAGGCCGTCTCCTTCATCGGTTCCACCCACGTGGGCACGCATGTGTACCGCCGCGCCAGCGAATCGGGCAAGCGCGCGCAATCGATGATGGGCGCGAAAAACCATTGCGTCGTGCTGGCCGACGCCAACAAGGAACAGGCGATCAATAACCTGATCGGCGCCGCCTTCGGCGCGGCCGGCCAGCGCTGCATGGCCAATTCTGTCGTCGTGCTGGTGGGCGAGGCCCGTTCCTGGCTGCCGGAAATCGTCGCCCGCTCGCAGGCCCTGAAAGTGGGGCCGGGCAGCGACCGCGATGCCGACCTGGGGCCGATGGTGTCGAAAGCAGCCATGCAGCGCGCGGAAAAGCTGATCCAGGCGGGCGTGGACGAAGGCGCGCAATTGCTGCTCGACGGCCGCGGCCACAAGGTGGCCGGCTACGAAGGCGGCAATTTCATGGGACCGACGATTTTCTCGAAGGTGGCAGCGTCGAATTCCGTCTACACGCAGGAAATCTTCGGCCCCGCCATGTGCGTCGTGGAGACGGACACCCTGGACCAGGCCATCGCCTTCATCAACGCCAACCCGAACGGCAACGGCACCTCGATCTTCACTTCGTCCGGCTGGGCGGGGCGCAAGTTCCAGAACGAAATCGACGTAGGGCAGGTGGGCATCAACGTGGCCATTCCCGTGCCCGTCGCCTACTTCAGCTTCACGGGGTCGCGCGCGTCGAAGCTGGGCGATCTGGGCCCGAACGGCAAGCAAGCCTTGTACTTCTGGACGCAGACCAAGACCGTCACGGCGCGCTGGTTCGCCCCGGACGACGGCGGCAGCGGCGTCAATACCACCATTTCGATGAAGTAAGGAGGCGGCGATGAGCACCAATATCGTTTTCATCGGCCTGGGCAACATGGGCTTGCCCATGGCGCAGAACCTCGTGCGGGCCGGCCATGCGGTGACGGGTTTCGACTTGCTGCCGGCCAGCGTGAAGCAGTTTGCCGACGGCGGCGGGTTGGTGTCCGATGACCAGGCGGCGGCGATAGGTCAGGCCGACATCGTCATCACCATGCTGCCGGCCAGCCGCCACGTGCTGGGTGCTTATTTGGGTAACCCTTTGGGGGACTCTGGCATCCTGGCGCAGGCGCGGCCCGGCACCCTGCTGATCGATTGCTCGACGATTTCCACCGAGGCAGCGCGCCAGGTGGGCCGCGCGGCGCAGGACAAGGGCATGCCGATGCTGGACGCGCCCGTGTCGGGCGGCACGGCGGGCGCCACCAACGGCACCCTGACCTTCATGGTGGGCGGTGAGGAATCCGCGCTGGCGGCGGCGCGGCCTTACCTGGACGTCATGGGCAAGGCCATCTTCCACGCGGGCGGTTCGGGCTGCGGCCAGACGGTCAAGATCTGCAACAACATGCTGCTGGGGATACTCATGATCGGCACCAGCGAAGCGATACGCCTGGGCGTGGCCAATGGGCTGGACCCGAAGGTGGTGTCGGACGTGATGGCGAAAAGCTCGGGCCGCAACTGGACCCTGGAGGTCTACAACCCGTGCCCGGGCGTGGCCGAAAACGTGCCCGCGTCGCGCGGCTACACGGGGGGCTTTGGCGTCGATTTGATGCTGAAAGACCTGGGGCTGGCCGTGGAAAGCGCGCTGGCCAGCGGAGCGAGCGTGCCGCTGGGCGCCTTGTCGCGCAACCTATATAGTTTGCACAGCAAGGCAGGGGCGGGCGGGCTGGATTTTTCCAGCATTTATCAACTGCTGGGCGAGAAGGCTTAAGGCTGTTGCGCCTGCAGGGCCGCCAACTCGGCCCTGGCTTTTTCCAGCTTGCCTTCCAGCTTGGCGATCTTCTTCGGCTCCTTGTTCGCTTCCTGGGCCAGGCGCAGCGAACGCTCCGTCTGGTTCACCTTGGCTTGCGCCTTGACGATTTTCTTGTTGTGGCGCTCGATCAGGGTACTGTCGCGGCAGTGGGCGTTGACTTCGTCGAGCGCGCGCGTCAGGCCCGCGACCTTGTCGGACAGGCCCTGTTCCTGCGCCTGGTGCAATTCGCTGCGGATGCTTTCGCGCTTGGCGGCGCAGCCGGCCAGCTGGGTGTCGGCGGCGCTGGCGCCCACGGAGGCTGCGGCGAGCAGCAGGGTCAAGGCGGTTGTGGCGAGGCGGTTCATGGCATTCCTGTGTAAGTGGTGGGCTCGTGCAATGTAAGCCTGCCGGCTTGCCCTGTCAAACTTCTTGTGCAGTGCGCGCCTGTCTGGCATGGCATCGGCTACCATGCGTGTTTTCTTCTTCCCGACACCTTCGCATGCCCAAGAAACTCCTCTTGCTGATTCCTTTCCTGCTGCCGTTGCCGCTCCTGGCCCAGACCCCGCCCACCTTGCTCGACCTGCAGCTGCTCGCCATCAAGGTCAGGGCGGATGCGGCTAGTCATAGCCCGGAAAGCATCGCCGAATTTGAGCAGGCACGGCGCGTGGCGGAAACGGGCGACGTGGAGGCGCAGCTGGACCTGGCGCGCATGCTGCAGCTGGGCGTCGGCACGCCGCAAGATACGGCACAGTCGATGGCCTGGATACGCAAGTCGGCCGAAGGCGGCTATGCGCCGGCGCAGGCGGCCATGGGGGTGGCCTACACCTTGGGCGGCAAGGTGCCCATCGACCGCGTGCAGGGCGAATACTGGCTGCGCCGGGGCGTGGCGCAGGGCGATGCAGAGGCGCAAACCATCCTGGCGATGGAATACATCGATGGCGACAGCAGTGCCGAAGAGCAGGCGCTGGCCATCACCTGGCTGAAGGCGGCGGCGAACGAGCAGCACTTTGTGCCCGCCTACAATGCGCTGGGCGAGCACCTGATGCGCGCAGCCGTCGATGAACAAGATCGCGGCGAGGCTTTCCACTGGTATTACAGATCGGCGCGTGAAAAGGAGCCGGCCGGCATGCGCAACCTGGCCCGCGCACATGAGCTGGGCCTGGGCGTGAAACGGTCGGACAAGTGGGCCCTGGTCTGGTACGAGCGGGCCGGATGGAGCGGCGACGTGCCCGCCATGCGGCGCATGATCGAGGTGTACGTCAAAGGCGAACTGGGAGAACAGGCGAATGCCGAAGACGCGGCCGAATGGCGCGGCAAGCTGGCAGAGAAGGAAAACAAATGAAGACCATCCTGTTGGTATTGAGCTTGGCCCTGGCGCAGAGCGTGCTGGCGCAGCCAGCGTCCACCAACGCACCGCGCCAGCATCCGGCGCTGGTCGAATTCGATATGTCCGGCCTCGATGACATGCGCGCAAGGGTGCGGGCCGTGGTCGACCGTCCTGCCGACCTGTCGCCGGACAAGGTCGCCGCCTTCGGGAAGGCGCGCCTGGCCGCGGAAGGGGGGAATGCGGCTGCCCAGTTGGAGCTGGCGCAGATGCTGCACGGCGGCGAAGGCACGCCGCGCGACGTCGACGCCGGCCTGGCGTGGATGCGGAAATCGGCCGCAGGCGGCTATGGCCCGGCGCAGGCTTTCCTGGGTGTGGCCTACACGCTGGGGCAGGGTATGGCCATCGACCGCAAGCTGGGCGAATACTGGTCGCGCAAGGGCGCCGCGCAAGGCGTGGAGCTGGCCAACTTCACGCTGGCCATGCACTATGAAAATATCCGCAGCAGCCCGGAAGAACAGGCGCACGCGCTGCACTGGCTGAAGTTCTATGCGGAAAACGGCTTCATCCCCGCCTACAATGAAATCGGCTACCGCCTGATGATGACGGCGCAGGACGAGGCGCAGCGCAAGCAGGCATTCACCTGGTACATGCGGGCGGCCAAGGCGCTCGATCCCTCCGGTTTGAACAATGTGGCGTACTCGTATGAAGTGGGGCAGGGCGTGCCGCAGAGCGACGAGGCGGCCCTGGGCTGGTACGAAATGGCGGCCATCGCCAAAAGTCCGCCGGGCCAGACGGGCTTTGCGCGGCTGCTGGAGCAGGGCCGTGGCGGCCCGACCCGGCAAGGGCCGGCGCCCAAGCCCTTCGCGCTGTACCTGCTGGCGGCGAAGCAGGGCGACCTGGAAGCCATCGAACGGCTGATCAAGGTGTACGATAGGGGCGAGCTGGAACAGGCGGCCGACCCCGCGCAAGCGGCCCTGTGGCGCGAAAAGCTCAGGCTGGCCAAGACTCCCTGAGCGGGCATGACGGCGCGGGGACGGCATGATATCATCATTGTTATCGATAACAATATCATGAGAGACCCATGAATCCCGATTTCCGCTCCAGGGACATGCTCGAAAAGCATATCCAGCACACGATGAATTTTTATCACCCGCGCGCGTTTGACCCGAGCGGCGGCTTTTATCACTTCTTCCTCGATGACGGCACGGTGTACGACGCCAGTACGCGTCACCTGGTCAGCAGCACGCGCTTCATCTTCAATTACGCCATGGCGTACCGCCACTTCGGCGATGACGCTTACCAGGCGGCCCTGCGCCACGGCGTTGCCTTCCTGCGCGACGTGCACCGCGACCCGGCCACGGGCGGCTATGCCTGGCAACTGTCGTGGAAAGACGGCGTCAAGACGGTGGAAGACGGCGCCAACCACTGCTACGGCCTGGCTTTCGTGCTGCTGGCCTATGCGCACGCCTTGCAAGCTGGCGTGACGGAAGCGCGCGCGTATCTGGACGAGACCTTCGAATTGATGGAACAGCGCTTCTGGCTGCCCGAACACGGCCTGTATGCGGACGTGGCCAGCGCCGACTGGTCCACCCTGGACGGCTACCGGGGCCAGAACGCCAATATGCACGCTTGCGAAGCCATGCTGGCCGCGTTCGAGGCGACGGGCGAAGCGAGATATCTGCACCGCGCCGAAACCCTGGCGCACAACATCACGGTGCGCCAGGCGGGCCTGGCGAACGGCATGATCTGGGAGCACTACAAGCCCGACTGGTCGATTGACTGGGATTACAACCTGCACGACAAGAGCAATATCTTCCGTCCGTGGGGCTACCAGCCCGGCCATTTCACGGAATGGGCCAAGCTGCTGCTGATCATGGAGCGCCACAGCCGGTTCATGGCCGGCCCGTCGGACTGGCTGCTGCCGCGCGCGCGCGCCCTGTACGACACGGCGCTGGCCAAGGCCTGGGATGGCGAACATGGCGGCATCCACTACGGTTTCGGCCCGCAGGACGAGATCTGCGACGGCGACAAATACTTCTGGGTGCAGGCGG
This sequence comes from Janthinobacterium sp. SUN033, assembly GCF_030397595.1. NCBI lineage: Bacteria > Pseudomonadati > Pseudomonadota > Betaproteobacteria > Burkholderiales > Oxalobacteraceae > Janthinobacterium > Janthinobacterium sp. SUN033. Next base: position 25,996 of record NZ_JAPQNV010000003.1, on the reverse strand, counting down.
AAAGCTTCGCGGCCGCCGCCGTGCTGGCCGTGCGCACGGGCGACGAGGCTTACTGGCATAGCTACGACAAGATATGGGACTACAGCTGGACGCACTTTGTCGACCACGAACACGGCGCCTGGTACCGCATCCTGACGCCTGAAAATCAAAAAATCAGCAACGAGAAAAGCCCGGCCGGCAAGACCGATTACCACACCATGGGCGCCTGCTATGAAGTGCTGAACGTGATCGGCGGTGCCGCATGAGCGCCGCCAATTTCCCACGCTTTGTGTCGGCCGGAGAAGCGCTGACGGACATGCTGCGCACGGGCGCCGACTCCTGGAACAGCCAGGTGGGCGGTTCGACCTGGAACGTGGCGCGCGTGATGGCGCGCCTGGGCGTGCCAAGCGCCTTTGCGGGCGGCGTCAGCCTGGACGTCTTCGGCGACGCTCTGGCGCAGGCGACCGGGGCGGCGGGCCTGGACATGCGCTTCCTGCAGCGCCATGCGAAGTCGCCGCTGCTGGCCATCGTGCATGAACTGCATCCGCCTACGTATTACTTCATCGGCGACGACAGCGCCGACCTGCATTTCGACTCTTCGCTCCTGCCGGCCGGCTGGATGGAGGGGGCGCAGTGGGTGCATTTCGGCGGCATCAGCCTGGCGCGCGAACCGCTGGCGGGCAAGCTGTTGGCGCTGGCGCAGGAACTGAAGGCGGTTGGCGTGAAGATCAGCTACGACCCGAATTTCCGCATCATGATGGATGAACGCTACGACGCCACTTTGCGCCGCATGACGCAGCTGGCCGACGTGATCAAGGTGTCGGACGAAGACCTGGCGGGCCTGTTCCGCCATGACGACATCGATGGCGCGTTTGCCACCCTGCGCAGCTGGAATCCGCAAGCCACGTATTTGTATACGCGCGGCGCGCAAGGCGCGGCGCTGTACCGGGGCGAGCAGACATGGCAGGCGGCGCCGCCCGTCATCGAGGTGGTCGATTCGGTGGGGGCGGGTGACGCCAGCATCGGCGGCTTGCTGTACAGCCAGATGTACCGGCCCGAGGCCGATGGCGGCCAGCATTTGCGCTTTGCCGTCGCGGCGGGCGCGGGCGCCTGCCTGGCGGCCGGTGGCGCGCCCCCTTCGGTGGAACTGGTGGAGTCGCTGGTGCAGCGCACTGTGGTGCGCTAAGTGGCGCTCGACGGGTTGGTGGGGGCAGTCACTTCGCGCCCGGAATGTGCCCGACCGGAGCACATTCCCCCGTCGACGCCCGCTCCATCAAGGTAAACGCCATCAAATGATGCGTGGCGGGCACCGTTTCTCCGGCACGGCGCTGGCGGATTTCGTCGATGACGAGATTGACGGCGGCGCGCGCCATGTCGGCGATGGGCTGGTGGATGGTGCTCAGCTCGGGCCAGACCGTGGTGGCGACGGGCGTGTCGTCGAAGCCGCACACGCTCAATTCCATCGGTACCTGCAAGCCCATGCCGTGCGCCACGGCCAGGGTGGCGGCGGCCATGTCGTCGTTGCTGGCGAAGATGGCGCTGGGATGCGGTGCTTGCGCCAGCAGCTGGCGCGCCGCGTCGAGACCCGAACGATACGTAAAGTAACCTTGCGCCACCCTGTGCGGCGCTACCCGCAAACCCGCTTCCCGCATGGCGTCCTCGAAAGCCTGGCGGCGCAGCAGGGCCGGCGTGTGCGCCGGATCGCCTTCGATGAAACCGATGTCGCGGTGGCCCAGCGCGAGCAGGTGGCGCGTCATGGCCAGCGCGCCTTCGTAGTCGTCGATGCGCACGGCCGAAACGCCGGGCGAGGGCCGCGCCGTGGCCACGGCGATGGCGGGGATGCCCATCCGGTTCAACTGCGCCAGCACTTCCGGCGAATCGCAGAGGGGCGGCGGCACGAGGATGCCATCCACGCCGGCCGCCACCAGGCAATCGATGCCGGCGCGCTGGCTGTCCAGGTCTTCGCAGCGTTCCAGCAGCAGCTGGCCGCCGCCCTGGCGGCATTGATCCATGGCGCCAACTAAAAATTCGCTGAGGAAGGCCGCGCTCGGGTTGCTGTACAACAGGCCGATGCGCAGGGTGCCCGTGCGCGCCGCCCTGGCCGCCAGGTTGGGCTGGTAGTGCAGGCTGGCGATCGCCGCCTCGACCTTGTCGCGCGTGGCCGCGCTGACGCTGGCGCGCCCGTTGATCACGCGCGACACCGTCATGGCCGACACGCCGGCCACGCGCGCGACGTCGTGCACGGTGGCGCCGCTGGCGGCGTCGGAGGAGGTGGGGGCGGCGTGCGCCGCCTTATTCGAGGTGGCCACCGAATTTCAGCTTGCCGCTGATGCGCATGCCATGCAATTGCCCCTCTTCCAGTTCGGCGGCGCTGGTGCGCTGCGCCGTGTCGCGCCGCGCCAGTCCCACCGACAGGATATCGAGCATCATCAGCTGCAGCAGGCGCACGATCATGGGCACGAAATTGAGGTTGCCTTCCGGGTGGTTCAAGGTCAGCAGCACGTCGGCCAGCTTGGCCAGCGGCGAACCGCTGGCCGTGATCGCCAGCACGCGCGCGCCGCAGCCCTGCGCCACCTTGACGGTGCGCAGCAGGTCGGGCAGGGCGCCGGAACGGGAAATGACCAGCGCCACGTCGCCTGGCTTGAGCATGGCGGCGCTCATTTCCTGCGCCTGCGGGTCGGCAAAGAAGCTGCTGACGATGCCCAGGTTGAGCAATTTGTGCTGCATGTCGTCGGCCACCACGCGGGCGCTGCCCACGGCCAGCAATTCCACGCGCTGCGCGCCGCGCAGCAGTTCGATGGCGGCCGTCAGCGCTTTGACGTCGAGCATGTCGCGCAGGGCCAGCGCGGCCGAGGCGTTATTGCCCAGCACCTTGCGCGCCAGTTCGGCGTCGGAATCCGATATCTCCACGTGGCAGTGGGCCACCGTGATGGCGCCGCCCGTCAGGCCGGACGCCAGCTTCAATTTGAAGTCGGCCAGGCCCTGCACGCCGATCGAGCGGCAAAAGCGCATCACGGTCGGCTGGCTCACGCCGACGCGCTGGGCGATTTCGGCAATCGGCAGGGTCAGCATGGCGTTCGGCTCCTTCAAGACCCAGTCGGCCACCTTGCACTCTGAGGGGCTCATCCTGCCGCGCGCCTGGCGCACGGATTCGAGCACGGGCGCGCCGGAATGGGCGCGCTTGAGCTTTTGCGCGAGGATGGCGGCGATGCCGAGGAAAGTCGGCAGTTCGGCCGTGATCAGAAAGGTGGGAATCTGCGCCAGGTATTCGTTCAGGCGGCCCTTTTGCTCGAAGCGGGCGCGGAACTGCGACTGTTCGAACAGGGGGCCCAGGCGCGGCACGATGCCCCCGCCTATATAGATGCCGCCCAGCGCGCCCAGGGTCATGGCCACGTTGCCAGCGATGGAGCCGAGGATGGCGCAGAAGCAGTCCACCGCTTCGAGGCACACGTCGCATTCATTGTTCAGGGCGCGGCTGGTGATTTCGGCTGCCAGCAGCGGCAGCGCATCGGGCTTGCCGGCGCGCTCGGACAGGGCGCGGTAGATCAGTTCCAGGCCGCGCCCGGAAGCGAGGCGTTCGGCCGAGACGTGCGACAGCTCGCGCCAGGCGAAGGACAGCACGTCCATCTCGCGCTGGTCGCAGGGCGCGAAGCTGACGTGGCCGCCTTCGCTGCCCAGCGCGATCCAGCGGTCTTCGGCGGGGATCATGCCCGACACGCCCAGGCCCGTGCCCGAACCGAGCAGGCCGATGACGCTGTCGGCGCGCGCCATGCCGCCGCCGATCTGCAGGCGCTGGTCGGGCCGCAGATAGGGCAGGGCCATGGCCAGCGCCGTGAAGTCATTCACCACCAGCAGGGTGTCGAGGCCCAGCGTGGCGCGCATGGCCTCGATCGAGAAGAACCAGTGATGGTTCATCATGCGGATATTGTCGTCGTCGATGGGATTGGCGATGGCGATGGCCGCATGGCGCACGCGCGCCGAACCGGCGGCGCGCGCCTCGCTGCTATCCATATAGGCGGTGATGGCGTCGAGCAGCGAAGCGTAGTCGTCGCAGGGCAGCACGGCGACCGCTTCCAGGTGGCCCTGGCGCGTTTCGAGCACGAAGCGGGCGTTGGTGCCGCCAATGTCGGCCAGCAAGCGCGGCCCTTCACTGAAACGCTCCGCCGGATCGCTGCCTGCTACTTCCATTTTTTCATCTATTTTCATGGCGGTGCCTAGTCTCGTCTGCGTGCGCTGTCTTGGCGGCGCACTGTCATTATGGCAAAAACCAAGGATTTTAATTCGTATACGTGCCGCGTGCCGAAAAATGCGGGACGCCTGCGTAAATGCTTGTCCGCAGTGCCGGAAATGGGCGGCGCCAGCGGAAAAAACAGGGCAGTCAACGCGCCTGTCGGTACGCAAATAAAGTGTCGCAGAGTAGTCGTAGGATTACAACATAATATGTTGATATTTGTTCGTAGTATAGTTACTATGTCCCTGCTGGAAAGAATTCTGGCCAGTACATTCGGCCACGAATGACTAGATAAAAAATAAATTACTGAGGAGACTTACCATGCTGCATCGCACCATGTTGAAGGCCGTGTTGAAAACGCTGCCAGCTGCCATCGTCTTAGCCATCGCCAGCGGTTCCGCTGCCGCCGACCCTATGTACCCATCCGATTCCGAAGGCTTCCACGGCTACCTGCGCGCCGGCGCTGGCAGCAATACATCGGGCGACGGAGGTTCGCAAGGCTGCTTCGGCCTGGGTGGCAATACCATGAAATACCGTCTGGGCAATGAGTGCGACGCCTATACGGAATTCGGCTACACCAAGTCCATCGCCAAGTCCGGCGGCGTGAACTACCTGGCCACCATCTGGGTCAACGCCTACGCGCCAAACTCGGATTTCGGCGACAACAAGCTGGGCATCGTCAAGGCCTACGTCGAAGCGCAGGGACTCGACTTCCTGAACGGCGGCACGGCCTGGATCGGTAAACGCTTCTACTACCGTCCTGACATCCACATGCTGGACTTGCAATACATCAATATGAACGGCACGGGCGCCGGCCTGGACCGCATTCCTGCTGGTCCTGGTAAATTCTCGTATGCCTTCTTCAAGGACAACGATTTCAACAAGTTCGATGACAGCCTCGGCACGATCAGCGGCAAGCCGGGCGCCTTGCTCGGCACCCGTTCGGCCGTGCGCCAGAACTTCATCTACGGCGAGATTCCCGTCAATGAAAACGGCACGCTGGACCTGGCCGCGACCTACATCATCGGTGAAGGCAAGGACAACGACTTGTACGGTAAGAAACACAATGGCTGGCAGCTGTCGGCCTTCCACCGTCAAGGTAAAGTGTTTGGCGGCGGCAACACCTTCGGCGTGCAGTACGGCGTCGGTCCCGGCACGGGCAAGGGCGCGCAGTTCGGCGCTTCGGGCGACACCAGTTTCGGTTCGGACGTCAAGCGCACGCGTATCTTCAATGACATGGCGATCCAGCCGATGGCCAACTTCGGCATGGAATTCGTCGCCCTGTGGCAAAAAGACGAGTCGAACGCCAACGGTTCGTCGACCTGGACCTCGGTTGGCGTGCGCCCTGTGTACGCATTCACCGACAACTTCAAGCTGGTGGGCGAACTGGGCACGGACCGCGTGACGCAAGCGGGCGGCCTGCCGGCCAAGCGCCTGACCAAGCTGACCATCGCGCCGACGATCTCGGCCGGTCCTGGCCTGTGGTCGCGTCCAGAACTGCGCGCTTTCGTGACCTACGGCAAATGGAACGATGCGGCCACCGCCTCGGTCAATGCGTCGAACAACGGCGGCCCGATCTATAACAACAACACCAGCGGCACGTCCTATGGTTTCCAGGTAGAAACTTGGTTCTAAGTTAGCAGGCGTTGTAAGTCTAGATCAACCTGGCGCATCCTTCGCGGATGCGTTTTTGGCGCCGTCCCGTGATATAAATGCAATGTAGTCGTTTCATGGATCACGGCGCCGTCTTTTCACTGAAGATGATGCCCGTTTGCAAGCGGGTCTGAGCACAAGAGCGCCGGTACAGGCGCAGATTTCACCTTTTTCGGCCCCCGTATGCCGAAGCCCCCTAAAAGCTTGATCAAAAAAGGAATGTGGAGATGAAACTGAAATTCAAGATTACCCAACTGGCCGCGTTGACCACCCTGGCATTTGCCGGCAGCGCCTTTGCGACCGACGTGGAAGTGTTGCACTACTGGACCTCCGGCGGCGAAGCGAAGTCCGTGGGCCAGTTGCAGCAAATCGTGAAGGAAAGCGGCTTCGGCTGGAAAGACTTCGCCGTGGCCGGTGGCGCTGGCGAAAACGCCGCGACCGCGCTGAAAACCCGCGTCATTTCCGGCAACCCGCCAACGGCCGCCCAGATCAAGGGCCCGTCGATCCAGGAGTGGGGCGCGGAAGGCGTGCTGGCCAATATCGATGATGCCGCCATTCCAGGCAAATGGGATGCCGTGCTGCCGAAAGTCGTCGCCGACATCATGAAATACAAGGGCCACTACGTTGCCGCCCCTGTCAACGTCCACCGCGTCAACTGGATGTGGGTCAACCCGGAAGTGCTGAAAAAAGCCGGCGTGGCCACCACCCCGACCACCTGGGATGCGTTCTTCGACGCGGCCGAGAAAATCAAGAAATCGGGCGGCATCGCGATCGCCCACGGCGGCCAGCCATGGCAGGACGCCACCGTGTTTGAATCCGTCGCGCTGGGCGTGGGCGGCACGGAATTCTACAAGAAGGCCATCCTCAAGCTGGATCAGAAGGAATTGACCGGCCCGACCATGCTCAAGGTGTTCGACACCCTGGGCAAGGTGAAGACCTACATCGACAAGGATGCGGCAGGCCGCGACTGGAACCTGGCGACCGCCATGGTCATCAACAACAAGGCCGGCTTCCAGTTCATGGGCGACTGGGCCAAGGGCGAGTTCACGGCAGCCGGCAAGGTGCCGGGCAAGGACTACCTGTGCGTGGCCGCTCCTGGCACGGACAAGGCCTACACCTTCAACATCGATTCGTTTGCCATGTTCACGCAAAAGGATGCGAATGCGAAGAAAGGGCAGATCGCCCTGGCCAACGCCATCATGAATCCGAAGTTCCAGTCGATCTTCAACCTGAACAAGGGTTCCATCCCCGTGCGTTCCGGCGTATCGAAGGACAAGTTTGACGCTTGCGCCCTGAAATCGATGGAAGACATGGACGCCACCAACAAGAACGGCGGCCTGGTGCCATCGTTCGCCCACGGCATGGCGCTGGCATCGGCCACGCAAGGCGCCGTGACCGACGTCATCGCCAAGTTCATGAACACCAACATGAGCTCGAAAGACGCGGTTGCTGCATTGGCCAAAGCGGCAAAAGTGAAGTAATCACGACGGCGCCGGCACTCCCGCCGGCGCCCTCTGCATCGCATGCATCGCAGGCGTCCGCCCTGGCATTCGTCCAGGCCGGCGCCACACGCAGTTCTACTTCTACGGCTGTCCTATGTCCATACGCAAGCAATTCGACCGATGGATACCGCAGATGGTGCTGGGCCCCACGCTCATCGCCAGCTTGGTATTCGTCTATGGTTTTATCTTTTTGACCGGTTGGCTGTCGCTGACCGAATCGCGGCTGATGCCGAACTACGAGTTCGCCGGCCTGGTGCAATACGTCGAGCTGTTCGACAACGAGCGTTGGTGGACCTCGCTCAAGAACCTCGGTATCTTCGGTGTCCTGTTCATCGGTTGCAGCATCGCCATCGGCCTGTTCCTGGCCATCCTGCTGGACCAGAAAATCCGCGCCGAAGGCGCGCTGCGCGCCATCTACCTGTATCCGATGGCGCTGTCCTTCATCGTCACCGGCACGGCGTGGAAATGGATGCTCAATCCCAGCCTGGGCCTGGAAAAGGTCATGCACGACTGGGGCTGGACCTCGTTTACCTTCGACTGGCTGGTCAATTCCGACATGGCCATCTACACGGTGGTGATCGCCGGCGTGTGGCAATCGTCGGGCTTCGTCATGGCCCTGTTCCTGGCCGGCCTGCGCGGCATCGATGATGAAATCATCAAGGCGGCGCAAGTCGATGGCGCATCCCTGCCGACGATCTACTGGCGCATCGTGATTCCCGCCATGCGTCCCGTGTTCTTCAGCGTGCTGCTGATCCTCGCGCATATCGCCATCAAGAGCTTCGACCTGGTCATCGCACTGACGGCTGGCGGACCTGGCAATTCGTCGTCCGTGCCGGCCATCTTCATGTACCAGTTTTCCTTCACCCGCGGCCAGCTGGGCCTGGGCTCGGCATCGGCAATGATGATGCTGGCCACCATCGTGGCCGTGCTCGTGCCGCTGATGTACCTGGAAACGCGCAGCGCAAAGGCGATGAGATGACACCTACACGCAATAATCGCCTCACCCTCGGACGGGTGGTTGTATATCTGCTGCTGATCCTGTTTGCGGTGTACTACATCGTGCCCCTGTACGTGACCCTGTCGACGTCGTTCAAGTCGCTCGACGAGATCCGCAGCGGCAACCTGCTGGCACTGCCGCATGTGTGGCAGTTCGACTCCTGGTCCAAGGCCTGGTCCTCGGCCTGCACGGGCGTCACCTGCGACGGCATGCAGCCGTTCTTCTGGAACTCGATCAAGATGGTGATTCCCGCCGTGCTGATCTCGACCTTCCTGGGCGCCTTCAACGGCTACGTGTTCGCGCACTGGCGCTTCCGCGGTTCGGAAATCCTGTTTGCCGCCTTGCTGGTGGGTTGCTTCATTCCGTTCCAGGTGGTGATCCTGCCGATGGCGCGCCTGCTGGGCGAATTCGGCCTGGCCAATACGACTACCGGCCTGGTCTTCGTCCACGTGGTGTATGGCACGGCGTTCACGACCCTGTTCTTCCGTAACTACTATATCGGCGTGCCGGAAGAATTGATCAAGGCGGCCCGCATCGACGGCGCCGGCTTCTTCTTGATCTTCCGCAAGATCGTGCTGCCGATTTCGGGTCCGATTTTCGTCGTCTGCATCATCTGGCAATTCACGCAGATCTGGAACGACTTCCTGTTCGGTATCGTCTTCGCCAGCGGCGATTCGCAACCGATCACGGTGGGCTTGAACAACCTGGTCAACACGTCCACGGGCGTGAAGGAATACAACGTCAACATGGCGGCCGCGGTGATTGCCGCGCTGCCGACCCTGCTGGTCTATCTGGTCGCAGGCCGTTATTTTGTGCGCGGTCTGACCGCAGGCGCAGTCAAAGGTTAAGGAAAGAATATGTCCAGTTTATCGATACGCAGCATCCGCAAGGTGTACACGAATGGCGTCGAAGTCCTCAAGGGCATCGACATCGAGATCAAGGATGGCCAGTTCCTGATCCTCGTCGGCGGCTCCGGCTCCGGCAAGTCGACCTTGCTCAACATGGTGGCCGGCCTGGAAAGCGTCACTTCCGGCGAAATCCTCATCGACGGCAAGGTGGTTAACGACCTGCCGCCGAAGGACCGCGACATCGCCATGGTGTTCCAGTCGTATGCGCTGTACCCGTCGATGACGGTGCGCGAAAACATCGCGTTCGGCTTGAACGTGAAAAAAGTGCCGAAGGCGGAGCAGGAGGAAATCGTCGCCCGCGTCGCCGAAACCCTGCAGATCACGCACTTGCTGGACCGCCGCCCGGCGCAGCTGTCGGGCGGTCAGCGTCAGCGCGTCGCCATGGGCCGTGCCATTTCGCGCAAGCCGTCGCTGTTCCTGTTCGACGAACCGCTGTCGAACCTGGACGCCAAGCTGCGCGTGGAAATGCGCGCCGAGATCAAGCTGCTGCACCAGCGCCTGAAGGCCACCATCGTCTACGTCACGCATGACCAGATCGAAGCGATGACCATGGGCGATTTGATCGCCGTCATGAAGGATGGGGTGGTGCAGCAACTGGGCACGCCGCAGGAAATCTACGATAATCCGGCGAATCTGTTCGTGGCCGGCTTCATCGGCTCGCCATCGATGAACTTCATCACCGTCAAGCCCGTCGTCGAAGGCAATGAGGTGTTTGTCGCCATCGAGAACGCAGGCAAGAGCATGCGCCTGGCCCTGCCGTTCGCCACCGACAAGCTGCGCAGCTATGCGGGCCGCGACGTGATCCTGGGCGTGCGCCCGGAGCAGATCACGGACATGAGCAGCGCGCACGGCGACGTGGGCCAGGAACTGGGTTGCCTGATCGACCTGGTCGAGCCGACCGGCCCGGATACGCTGCTGACGACGCGCCTGAACGGCGCCGCCGTGACTTGCCGCACGCATCCGCGCGAAGCCGTGCTGCCAGGACAGACGATGCAGCTGTCGTTCAACCTGTCGAAAGCGGCCCTGTTCGATCCGGAGAATGGTGAACGCATCGCGTAAGCGACGTTGTCCATAAAAACGGCCCGCCTGTCAGCTGACAGGCGGGCCGTTGTCGTTTGCGCCGCGCTTATTTGGCCAGCGATTTTTTATACGCGATGGCGTAGCTCAGCTTGCCCGTCGGCGTGACCAGGTCGTCCAGCGCGGCCTGGCTGAAGACGCCCGTCCAGCCCAGGGTTTGCGCCGTCACGCCGCGGCTGACGATATCGTTCGCCTTCAGGCCCGCCATCGCCGTCGATGCGCTCTTGATGGTGGCCATGTAGCTGGCAACGTCGCGCGTGTCCGTCTTGGCCAGGTCGATGCCAGGCTGCGTGCGCAGCCAGTCGGCCCAGTAGAACTCGAGGAATTCCGTGGCCGTCGACGGCACCACGTAGCCGGCGTCGCGCGTGAAGTAGACGAGCGAGCGGTACGGGTCGTTGCCCAGCGACTTCAAACCGATGGACGCGGGCAGCTGGCTGGTGGCGATGGCCTTGTTGCCGCCATCCTTCAGCCAGACCTTGTTGACCTTCTTCATCTGCGCCCAGAAATCGTATTCACTGAGCTTGCTGAAATTGTCCGTCACCTTGACCCATACCTTCAGCTGATGGTTCTGGCCATTGTCGGCATCCCGGAAGGCGCTGAACGTGTGGTGGCCGTCCGTCAGGTACAGGGTGCCGTTCGGGCCGATGACGACCGTCTTCATGTCGCCCGGCTTGGTGCCCACGGCGGACTTGCACTGGAACGTGGCCGGTGGATTGCTCAGGGTGGCGCCGGCCACGTTGGCCGTCTTGCTCACCACGTCGTCCTGGCCGTTGGCTTCGCACAGTTCGGCGAATTTCTTCGGCTTGTTGGTCTTGGCCATGACCAGGTCTTCCGCGCCGTAGCGGCCCAGCTTGTAGTAGATCTGATCGTAGCCGACGGCTGGCTGCGTGGGATGCAGTTCGTCGAGCGACACTTGCAGGAAGACGGGCGCCGCATCGGTGCCGGGGGCCGTGGCGGCCAGCACTTGCTGGCGCGCGCCGAGCACGGGCGGCGTTTCCAGCACGCTCTTGCCGGTGGCCATAGGCGCGCCGCCATCGATGATCTGCGCGACGATGCTGCCGCTGGCATTGACGATGTCGATATCCGTGCCGCTCTGTTTTACCTGCAGGTTGTCGAGCAGGACGTCGGCCGGGTCCTTGCTGTTCGGCGTCAGGGCGCCATTGACGAAGTCGTAGTTGGCCGCCATGCCCAGGGTTTGCAGGGGCGCCGCCAGGGCCGTGCCCAGCTGCGTCTGCGCCGTTTGCAGCCTGGCCGCATCGATGGCGGCCAGGCTGGCGGGAGACGCGCTCGAGGGGATGCTGCCCAGCAGCTGCATGGCGATGACGGAGGTGAGCGGCGTCAGGTTGACGGCGCTTTCCTTCAGCGACAGCGCGTACAGGGTGGTGCCGCCTGCCGGCGTGACGGAGACGAGGAAGGGCGCCTTCGCCGCGGCAGCCAGGGTGATGGCCACTTTGCCTGTCGCGTCCGTGGTGCCGCTGCCGACGACATTCTTGCCGGCGTCGAGCACGGAGACGGAAGCATTCGCCACGGCCTTGCCGGTGGCTGCTACCACGTTCAGGATGCGTGCCGGGGTGACGGGGTCCACCGGGGCGACGGGCGCCGTGGTGTCGCGATAGTCTGTGCCGCCACAGGCGACCAGGCTGGCGCCCAGTGCGAGGGCGATGGCAATCGATAAGGTACTGCGGCGGATGCTGTGCTTGTACATGGAGTCCCGTGATGTCGGCCTGAAAAGTGCCGACATGCTAGCGGGCGCAGATGTCAGGATGATGACACGCCTGGATGTTACTGACGCAGCAGCGACTTGCGGTAGTCGATGGCGTAGCCCAGCTTGCCCTTGTCTTCGGTCAGTTCGTCGAACGCTGCGTGGTCGACTTTGCGCAGGGCGCCAAGGTCCGCCGCGCGCTTGCCGCCGCTGACGAGCTCCGCCGGTTGCAGCGCCACCATCGCCTGCGCCGCCAGCAGGATGGTGCTGGCATACACGGCGGGATCGAGCAGGTCGACACGCGCCAGGTCCAGCGCCGGTTTGCGGCGCAGCCAGTCGGCCCAGTAGAATTCGAGAAATTCCGTGGCCTGGCCGGGCGGCTGGTAGCCGATCTCGCGCGTAAAGTACACGAGCGAGCGGTAGGGATCGTCGCCCAGGGATGCGAGGCCGATGGCGGACGGCAACTGCTGCGGCGTGATGGCCTGGTTCCGGCCGTTTTTCAGCCATACCTTGTTTTCCGCGCGCATGCGGGCCCAGAAGGCCGTTTCGCCCAGCGCGCTGAAATTATCGCTGACTTTGACCCACACCTTGAGTTGGTGGTTGCGCCCGTCATCGGCATCCCAGAAAGTTGAAAACGTGTGGTGGCCATCGGTCAGGTACAAGGTGCCGCGCGGGCCGATGACGACAGTCTTCATGTCGTCGGGACGGCTGCCCACGGCTGCCTTGCAGCGGTAGCCGGGCGGTGGCGTGGCCAAGGTGGCGCCGGCGACATTGGCCGTGCCGGGCAAGACGTCGCCCTGGCCATTGGCTTCGCACAGGTCGGCGAATTTCTTTGGCTTGGCGATGTCGGCGATATGTTTTTCTTCGGCCGCATAGCGTCCCAGCTTGTAGTACACCTGGTCGTAGCCGATGGCCGGCTGGGTCGGATGCAGTTCATCGAGGCGCACCTGCAGGATGCGCGGATGGGCGGCGCTGCCCGTGACGGTCGCCATCAGCGCCTGCTGGCGCGCACTGAGGGCGGGCGCGACGGCAGCATCGCGGGCCAGTGCCGGCGGCAGGAAGGCTGCAAGGCAGGCCAGGGCCAGCAGCAGGGCGGGGATGCGGGAAAGAATCCGGTTCATTGCCTGTGTCTCCAATCGATACAGTATGGATGACGTCAGGCGCCGTGCCTTGATGCCGCGCAGGAGTGGCTCACATCGCTGCGCGCCGTCAGCGGCCCAGCATGCGCAGGCAGGCGTCGGCCACGTCGGCGGCGAAGGCGCTGCTGTCCTGTAACTGTGCGGCGATGGCGTCGTCCGTCACGCCATGCACGGCCGAGTAAATCATCAGGGCCGCCAGGCGTGGCTGCGGCAAAGGCCAGGTGCCGGCCGCCGCGCCGCCCGCCAGGATGGCGCCCAACTGGGCCAGGATGGCATTCTTGTCGGGATTGTCCGCGGGGTCGATGCCGATGCTGCGCCGGTGGCTCGTGTAGACGATGTCGTGCAATTGCCAGGTGCGCAGGTAAGTGGCCACATTCGCCTGCACCCACGCGCGCAGCCGGCCTTCCCAGTCGCCGGGCATGCACAGGTCGACGGCCGTTTCCAGGCTGGCCAGGAAGTGCTGCGTATAGCGTCCGGCCAGCGCCGCCAGCATCTCGTGCTTGGATGGAAAATAGTGATAGAACGTGCCTTTCGCCACGCCGGCCAGGGTGGTGATGTCGCTGACGGTGGTCGCTTCCACGCCCTTGTCGAGAAACAGGCGCTCGGCGGCGGCCATCAATTCATCGAGGCGCACTTCGGCAGGCTTGGTGCGCGGGCGAACGGGGGCCGGCGCGGCGGCGGCATCGGGCAGGGCGGGGTTGGCGTGTCGTGTCGTGGTCATACGCCCAGTATAAGTGAAGCGCGGGCGTCGCCCAAGCGTCCGCGTGCACACGATTAGCTTTTAATTGACCGACGGTCAGTCGATGGTTATGATGAAGGCGAACTCATGAATTGGAGACACGCCATGCAGCGCTATCGCCGCGCGGCCCTGGTGGCCGCCGCCTACCTGGGCACTTTTCTCGCCTCGCTCGACATCAGCATCGTCAACGTGGCTTTGCCCACCCTGCAAACGGCGCTGGCGACGGATATGGCGGGCTTGCAGTGGGTGGTCAACGCGTATGCGCTGTGCCTGTCGGCCTGCATGCTGTCGGCCGGTCCGCTGGGCGACCGGCATGGGCACAAGCGCATCTGGCTGCTGGGCGTGGCCCTGTTTACGGCCGGTTCGCTGCTGTGCGCGCTGGCGGTCGGCCTGCCGCTGCTGCTGGCGGGGCGGGCCGTGCAGGGCGTCGCGGGCGCCTTGCTGATTCCGGGCGCCATGCCGATACTGAGCCGCGCGTTTCCCGACCCGCGCGAGCGGGCGCACGTGATCGGCGGCTGGTCGGCCTTCAGTGCGCTGGCGCTGATCCTGGGACCGCTGCTGGGCGGCATGCTGCTGGAGGCCACGGGCTGGCAAAGCATCTTCCTGATCAACCTGCCGCTGGGAGTGCTGGCCATGCTGCTGGGCGCCTGGGGCATGACGGAACGCCATTACCGGGAACAGGCGGCGCTGGACCGGACGGGACAGGTGCTCAGCATCGTCTGGCTCGGTGCGCTCACCTACGGCTTGATCGCGCTGGGCGAGGTGAACGGACCGGGCGGCATGGCTGCCTGGCCATCGCTGGGCGTGGCGCTGCTGGCCTTCGTCGCCTTCCTGGCTGTCGAAGCGCGCGCGCCACGTCCTCTGTTGCCCTTGCGGCTGTTTTGCGACCGGACCTTTGCGTTGATCAACCTGGCGTCGCTGGTGCTGGGGTTTGCCTGCTACAGCAGCCTGTTCTTTTTCTCGCTGTACCTGCAGCAAATCCAGGGCTGGCCGGCGGGCGCCAGCGGCTGGCGCATGTTGCCGCAGTTCGCGGCCATGGGCGTCGTTTCCCTCTGCTTCGGCCGCCTCAGCCGCCACTTGTCGCTGCGGCGAATGATGCTGGGCGGCTATGTGCTGGCGGGCCTGGTGCTGCTGGCGACGGCGACCTTGGCGCCGCGGACGCCCTACGCCATCGTCGGCAGCCTGTTCGGCCTGCTGGGCCTGGCGATGGGCCTGGCCGTGCCGGCCACCGGTTTGCTGGTGATGGCATCCGTGCGCGGCGAGCAAGCCGCCATGGCTTCGGCCATCATGAATGCCTTGCGCCAGGCGGGCATGACCCTGGGCGTGGGCGTGCTGGGCAGCGTGATGAGCTTGCGCGCCGCCGCTTTGCTGGAGCGGGCGGGGCAGGTTGCCGCCCTGGCCGCCGGTTTTCAGCTGGCCATGCTGCTGGCGGGGCTGGCATGCCTGGCCGTGGCCTTGCCGCTGTACTGGCTGTCGCCGAAGTAAGGCTTATGCCTGCAAATGGCTGGGCACGCGCGGCGACGACATCAGGTCGCGGAACGCGGCCCAGTGCTCGGCGCGCGTCGCGCCCTGGCGCTCGACATAGGCTTTCGCCATGTCCTGGCCCAGGTTGTAATTGATGACGTACGCGCCCATGGCGTCGTAGAACTGCAGGCGCTGCGCGGATTTTTCGGCCGGATACAGGCGCACGTTGACCAGCCATTCCAGCGCTTCTTCGCGGGTCAGGCTGCCTTCGAGATACTGGCGCGCGATGTCGTTGTCGGCGTAGCCGAGCTTGGCCAGCAACTGGTTCAGCTGTGCGTAGCGGGGCGCCAGCGCCGGATCGAGGCCGGCCAGCGGGTACAGCACCTGCTGTTCGAATGCCAGCCGTTCTGCATCTGTAAAGCTCAGTTCGATGCCGTAATTGGCCGTGCCTTCGGCGATCAACGATTGCGGCGAGTACAGCGGATAGATGCAGTATTCCATCCAGCCCTTGCCGCGCACCAGGTCGCGCTCGAGCAGCACGTTGTAGACGTGGTGACCGGGATACGCTTCGTGGCAGCCGAGGTCGACCGCGCGGTCGATATACACGGGCAAGTCGGTATTGATCTGGATCACGCTCTGGTAGTTACCCTTGTACCAGTTGTAGCCGCTCCACGGTTTGTCGGTGACGAATTCCAGCACGAAATCCTCGCCTTCGGGCAGGGCGATGTACTGCAAGGTGCGTTCGCGGCCCGCGCGGATGGCCGCATCCATGACGGCGCGCAGCTTGTCGGCGGGAATGATAAGTTGCGCGCGCAAGGCGTTGACCCGGTCGCTGACCGTGCCGTCGCCAGGCAGCAGGGCATCGATCTGCGCCACCAGTTTTGCGTAATATGCGCGGCTGTGGTGGGGCGAGACGGCGTCGTACAGGCGCGCGCTTTCCGTGTCGAAATCCAGGCGTGTGCCTTGCAGCATGTCCGCCTTGGCCAGCACGGCTTGCAACTGCTTGCGCAGGTTGAGGGCGCGCAGGCAGGAGGCGTCAGCCAGCAGGGCCAGCGCCGCATTTGCGCCATCTTTGATATCGCTCAAACTCTGCGGCTGTTTGACCGCTGCGGCCTGCCACGCGGGCGGGCCGTAATACGCGTCGACATACGAGGCATCGTGCTGGCCCATGGCCAGGACCAGCTTGACGTAGCGTTCGGCCACGTCGGCGAGGGAAGGGGAGTTGCTGTCGTTGTTGGTCATGGAGGCAGGGTTCTTCACGGTTGGACAGCGCCTATTGTATAGCGCAATCAGCCAGACGTGAGGCACGGTCGGGCGACATCATTTCCCTATAACAATGAGAGAAATGCATCTTGATGTAGCTCAGTGAACCCGGCATTTGCGGCCTGTGTGAGCGGGTTTGGTAGCAAGATGGCGTGGTCTTCTTTTTTACATGTACACGTGATTTTCTCCTTGATCTTTCTTCGTTTATGGACGAATATGATGTACGAGATCCGGCACTATCTGACATCATCGGGCAGGGATTTATATACGGAATGGCTGAATCGCCAGCGCGACAACACGGCCAGGGTGGCCATCGTGCGCCGCGTGCTGCGTATGATTCCTGGCAATTTTGGCGACCACAAGTTTTGCCACGACGGCGTGTGGGAGTTGCGCATCGATGTGGGGGCCGGCTACCGTATCTACTATGCCATTGCCGGCGAACAGATCATTTTATTGCTGTGCGGTGGCGACAAGCGCACGCAACCGAAAGATATCGAGTACGCCTGTGCCTGCTGGCACGACTGGAAGGAGAGGGGACATGAGAGAGAACATGAACGAGGACATCCGCAAACCACCAAGAGACCGCTCGCATGACGAAGCGATGGCTGAGCTGTACCGCGACGATCCCGCCTTCGCCCTGGAATTGATCAACAATATCCTCGTCGATGGCGACCATGGCGAACTGCTGGCCGTGCTGCGCCAGCTGACGCGCGCCTTTGGCGGCGTGCCGGCCGTGGCGCAGGCGGCCAAGCTCAATCCTACCCAGCTTTACCGCACCCTGTCGCCCGAAGGCAATCCCTCGCTGAGCACCTTGACGGCCATCCTCGATGCCATGGGCTTGCGGCTGGCCGTGGAACCCAAGCAACCGTTTCCTGCGCCGGCTGCCTGAGTCCACTGGCAGCTTAAAACTCGACGGGCCGCGCTTCGCGCATCGCTTGCGTCATGGCCAGGCCGATGCGCGTCGCTTCCGTCGCGTCGTGCAAGGTCAAGGACAAGGTGCGCCGGCCCAGCGCCGCATCCGTAAACTCCTGCGCCTCGATCAAAAAGGCGTCGGCGAAGCGGGCATAGAAGTCCGGTGTGCATTCATTTCGCACGCCATGCGCATCCGAAATTTCCACCCTGTTCAGGCGCGGATTGCTGCCCACGGCCAGGCGGCCGCCCGTGCCGAACACTTCCGTCAGGGTTTCATGGCCATGCGCCATGGTGCGCGACGCCATGAAGCTGGCCATGCTGCCATCGGAAAACTCCACCGTTGCCAAGCCATTGTCGACGTCGCCAAACGCTTGCAAGCCCGTGTGGATGGCGTTGGTGCCACTGGCGTACACGCGTTTGGGCACGGGATTGCCCAGCAGCCAGCGCGCCAGGTCGATATCGTGCACGCTGCAATCGAGGAAGATGCCGCCGCTGGTGGGGGCGAAGCGCATGAAGGCGCCGCTGGGGTCGTTCTGGTCGCAGGTTTGCGAACGCACCAGGTAGGGCTTGCCGATCAGCCCTTGCGCGATCTTTTGCTGCGCGTCATGGTAGCTGGCGTCGAAGCGGCGCACGAAGCCGATCATGATGGTCAGCTGCGGGTGGCGCGCCGCTTCCGCTTCCACTTTCAGGCAGTCGGCCAGGTCCAGCGACAGCGGTTTCTCGCAAAATACGTGCTTGCCGGCACGCAGGGCGGCGATGATCTGGTCCGCATGCAGCGACGTGGGCGTGACGAGGAACACGGCGTCCAGGCCCGGGTGGGCCAGCAGGGCGTCGTAATCCGCATAAACATTGGTGATGCCGAGCGTGCTGGCGGCCCAGTCCAGTTCGGCTTGCACAGGACTGCAGGCGGCCACGACCTCGGCATTCGGCACGCGCTGTGCCAGGTTGATGGCGTGGCGCTGGCCCAGCCGGCCCAGGCCGACGATGCCGACTTTTAATGTTGGGGATGACATGGTGTCTCCAGATATTTTTATTATTGGTTTATAAAGTGACCACGCGCTGTTCGCGCCACGACAAGGTGGCCGCCTCGGCCAGTTCCAGTGCCTTCAAGCCATCGTGGACGGTGGTGCGCAGCGGCGTGCCGTGGGTGAGGGCGTCAAAGAAGTGCGCCATTTCCTGCGCGTAGGCCACGCGATAACGTTCCAGGAAGAAATCTTCCGGCTTGTCCACGCTGACGTTCACGGAACCATAGGCCGTCACTTCCGTCGGCTTGTGGTTGCCTGCCTGCAGCATGCCGGCGCTGCCCAGCACTTCGAAGCGCTGGTCGTAGCCGTAGGCGGCGCGGCGCGAAGCATTGATCTGGCACAAGCGTCCTTTCGCCGTGCGGATGGTGACGACGGCCGTGTCCAGGTCGCCCGCCTCGCCGATGGCGGGGTCGACGAGGCAACTGCCCGTGGCGTGCACGCTGACGGCTTCATCGTCGAGTATCCAGCGGAAAATGTCGAAATCGTGGATCAGCATATCCTTGAAGATGCCGCCCGAGACCTTGATGTAGCTCACGGGCGGCGGGCCGGGATCGCGGCTGGTGACCACCAGCAACTCCGGCGTGCCGATCTCGCCCGCTTCGATGCGTGTCTTGACGGCATTGAAAGTCGGGTCGTAGCGGCGCTGGAAGCCCAGCATGCACAGTACCTTGGCTTCCTTGACGGCGGCGGCGCAGGCGCGCGCGCGGTCGATGGTCAGGTCGACGGGTTTTTCGCAAAAGATGGCCTTGCCGGCGGCGGCCGAGCGCAGGATCAGGTCCGCGTGCGTATCCGTGCTGGAAGCGATGACGACGGCCTTGATGGCCGGGTCGGCCAGCGCCGCTTCCACAGTTGCGCTGCTGCCGCCGTGCAAGCCGGCAAGGGCGGCGGCCGCTTCCTGGTTGACGTCGACCACGTACTTGAACTGCACGCCGGGTTGGGCAGCCAGGTTGGCCGCGTGGATTTTGCCGATGCGTCCGGCGCCGAACAACGCTACTTCAATCATCATGTTCTCCTGGGGTGTGGATTTCTTCGATGTCGAGCTCTAATTTGTATGCCAGCGCGATGAACAGCGCCTGGCACAGGCAGATGGTGCTGGTCAGCGAACGGAAGGCGAAGGCGCTGCCCTCGGTGACGGTGAGCAGCGCGTCGGTGGCCCGTGCGAGCGGGGCCAGCTTGCTGTCGGTAATCACCAGGACCTTGGCGCCCTTGTCTTGCGCCGCCTTGATGCACTGCTGGGTTTCCTTGCCGTAAGGCGAGAAACTGATGGCGATCGCCACATCGCGTTCGCGCACGCTGCGCATCTGTTCGCGGTGCATGCCGCCCAGTCCGCTAATCAGGTGCACGCGCTTGTCCGTGTGTTCCAGCGCGTAGGCGATGTAGGAGGCGATCGGAAAGGACCGGCGCACGCCGATCACATAGATGTTTTCCGCTTTTAACAGCAGGTTGACGGCCGCTTCCAGCTGCGCGTCGTCGAGGCCGGCCGCCAGGTCGTCGAGGCCGGCGCGGCTGGCGCCGACGAATTCGCGCGTCAGGTCGCCTGCGCTGAGGGCGGCGTCGCGCGTGGAAATGAGCTTGCGGATGCGCTGCTGGTAGTCGGGCGTGGCGCCGGCCTGGTCCGTGTAGGCCTGGCGGAACACGTCCTGCATTTCCGAAAAGCCCGTATAGCCGAAGCGCTGCGCGAAGCGCACGATGGCGGACGGCTGCACGTCGCAGGCGGCCGCGATGTCGCTGATGCGTTCGAGCATGAGGCTGGCGCGGTGCTTTTCAATGTATTGCGCGATGACTTTCAGCTGGCGCGACAGGTTGTCGTACTCGGCGGCAATGTGCTGCATCAGCTGTTCGATGGGGGCGGTGGCTGCCATGGTGTTTTCCTCGGTTGCTTGCTGGGCCGCGCAACAGGATTGCGGCGGCTGGTTCTGGCGAGAATTATAGGAGTGAATCCGGAAAATAGAAATGATTTTCTATTTAAATTTATTTTGAAAATTTTATTGCATTTGTCTTTTTTGTGGCCTAAGCTGTGCGCAGTGCATCGGGTCTTGCCGGTCTTCCGGCTCCCCGCTGACACGCGACAAAAGCTGGCAACTATAAAAATTAATCCTTCAAGGAGACATTCATGCAAAGCAATAAGCGTAAGGGATTTCTGAAGCACCTGGCCGTGCTGGGCCTTGGCCTGGGACTGGGTCTGGGCATGAGCGCCAGCCACGCGGCAGGCGAGAAATTCGTGCTGATCAGCCATGCGCCCGATTCCGATTCCTGGTGGAATACGATTAAAAATTCCGTCAAGCAAGCAGGCGAAGACTTCAATGTCACCGTCGATTACCGCAATCCACCGAACGGCGACCTGGCCGACATGGCGCGCCTGGTCGAGCAATCGGCTGCCCGCAACTACGACGGCGTGATCGTCAGCATCGCCGACTTCAGCGTGCTGCAAAAACCCCTGGGCCTTGTTGCTGCCAAGAAGATTCCGTTTGTCACGATCAATTCGGGCACCCTGACGCAAAGCGAGCAGCTGGGCGCCGTGATGCACGTGGGCCAGCCTGAATACGAGGCAGGCAAGGGCGCCGGCGAAAAAGCCAAGGCGGCCGGCATCAAGTCCTTCGTTTGCGTCAACCACTACGCGACGAATCCGTCGTCATTCGAGCGCTGCCGCGGCTTTGCCGAAGCCATCGGCGTCGATTTCAAGGCCGCCACCCTGGATGCGGGCGAAGATCCGACCACCATCGAAAGCAAGTTGAGCGCCTACCTGCGCAACAACCCGAAAACCCAGGCCGTGCTGGCGCTGGGCCCCACCTCGGCCCACGCTTCGCTGAAGGCCCTGGAAAAAATGGGTTTGAAGGGCAAGATGTGGTTCGCCACGTTCGACCTGTCCGATGAAATCTCGAAGGGCATCAAGGATGGCAGCATCCAGTTCGCCATCGACCAGCAACCTTACCTGCAAGGTTATATCCCCGTTGCGGTGCTGGCCATCATGAAGCAGGACAAGACCACGGACCTGGCCAAGGTGCGCGAAAAGCTGATCAATAACGCCAAATTCAAGGCGCGCCTGGCCGAGTACGGCCTGGCACCATCGTATGGCCCGCGCCATATCGGTTCCGGTCCTGGTTATGTCACCAAGGACAATATCGGCAAGGTAGAGAAATACGCCGGCCAGTTCCGTTAAGCACCCGCTTTTCAGTTCAATCAAGACCTTAGTCGTTGTCCCCGCGCGCAGGCCATGCTTGCCGGCGCGCGGGTCCTGCCGCCCTGGAATTGCTGTCGAGGCTGGTAGGTTGCTATAAAACAAGGGAGACATAGCATGAGTACCGTGAAATTAAGCGTGGAGCAGGGTGGCATGGCCGCCTCGGGCACGCCGCCGCAAAAGCAGGGCGTTGATGAGCGCGTGGGGAAGGTCAGCTGGCTCAAGCGGCTGTTCAGCCGCCCGGAATTCGCCTCGATCTCGGGCGCCATCCTGGTGTTCGCCTTCTTTATCCTGACGGCCGGCGACTCCGGCATGTTCAACCTCGACGGCGTGATCAACTGGGCGCAAGTGGCCGCCTACCTGGGCATCATCGCCATCGGCGCCTGCGTATTGATGATCGCCGGCGAATTCGACCTGTCGATCGGCTCCATGATCGGCTTTGCCGGCATGATGATCGCCATCCCTTCCGTCTACTTCCACTGGCCCGTGTGGGCCGCCATCCTGTTCGCCTTTGCCGGTTCGATGGCGCTGGGCTGGCTCAACGGCTACCTGGTCATCAAGACGCGCTTGCCTTCGTTTATCGTCACCCTGGCCTTCCTGTTCATCCTGCGCGGCCTGACCCTGGCCCTGTCCATCATGTTTGCCAACCGCACCATCGTCAGCGGCATCGGCGCGCTGGCCGCCGACGACTGGCTGGCCATGACCCTGTTCCATGGCGAAGTGGGCACGTCGCTGTTCGCCTGGATGGCCAAGGCGGGCTGGATTACGGCGCTCGACAATGGCGCGCCGCTGGTCAAGGGCATCCCCAAGGTCATCGTCTGGTGGGCCGGCCTGGCGCTGGTGTCCGGCTTCGTCCTGGCCCGCACCCGCATCGGCAACTGGATCTTCGCCGTCGGCGGCGACGCCAACGCGGCCAAGAACGTGGGCGTGCCCGTGAAAACCATCAAGGTATCGCTGTTTGTCTTCACGGCGTTCTGCGCTTGCCTGTTTGCCACGCTGCAAGTATTTGACGTGGGTTCGGCTGCCGCCGACCGCGGCATGCAAAAGGAATTCGAAGCCATCATCGCGGCCGTCATCGGCGGCGCCTTGCTGACGGGCGGCTACGGTTCCGTCGTCGGCGCCTGCTTCGGCGCGCTGATCTTCGGGGTGGTGCAGATCGGCATTACTTATACCAATATCAATTCGGACTGGTTCCGCGTCTTCCTCGGCGTCATGCTGTTGATCGCGG
This sequence comes from Janthinobacterium sp. SUN033, assembly GCF_030397595.1. Classification (NCBI taxonomy): domain Bacteria; kingdom Pseudomonadati; phylum Pseudomonadota; class Betaproteobacteria; order Burkholderiales; family Oxalobacteraceae; genus Janthinobacterium; species Janthinobacterium sp. SUN033. The sequence goes on along the minus strand of NZ_JAPQNV010000003.1, from coordinate 2,999 downwards.
TACTGTTCAACAACTTTGTCCGTGCCCGTGTCACGGAAGCGAGATAAGCCATGAGCGAATACATCCTTGCGCTGGAAAACATCAGCAAACGTTTCGGCTCCGTCATCGCCCTGCAAAACGTCACCCTGCGCCTGAAACCGGGCGAAGTGCATTGCCTGCTCGGTGACAACGGCGCCGGCAAGTCGACCCTGATCAAGACCTTGGCCGGCGTGCACCGGCCCACCAGCGGCGAGTATCTGGTTGACGGCAAGCCCGTCAGCTTCAATTCGCCGAAGGAAGCGCTCGACCTGGGCGTGGCCACCGTCTACCAGGACCTGGCGCTGGTGCCATTGCTGTCCGTGGCGCGCAATTTCTTCATGGGCCGCGAACCGATCCGGAAAATGTTCGGCGTGCTGCCCGTGATGGATATGGAATATGCGGCCACCACGGCGCGCGACAAGCTGGCCGAAATGGGCATCATGGTGCGCGACCCGCACCAGGCCGTGGGTACCATGTCGGGCGGCGAGCGGCAATGCCTGGCGATTGCCCGCGCCATCCACTTCGGCGCGCGCGTGCTGATCCTCGACGAGCCGACGGCGGCCTTGGGCGTGAAACAGTCGTTCAATGTGTTGAAATTGATCTATAAGGCGCGCGAACGTGGCTTGTCCGTGATCTTTATTACCCACAATGTGCACCATGCCTACCCCGTGGGCGACTCGTTCACCCTCTTGAACCGGGGCAAATCGCTGGGCACTTACACCAAGGAAACTGTTTCCAAGGATGAAGTACTCGACATGATGGCGGGCGGTGCGGAAATGCAAACGCTGATGAGTGAACTCGACGGTGTCACGATTTAAGGATAACCATGAATAACCCGACACAATTTGCCCAGGGCCGCGCGCTGGACGTGATCTGCCTGGGCCGCCTGGCGGTGGACCTGTATGCGCAGCAGATCGGCAGCACCCTGGAAGACGCGACCAGTTTCGCCAAGTACCTGGGCGGCTCGTCGGCGAATATCGCCTTCGGCACGGCCCGCCTGGGCCTCAAGTCCGCCATGCTGTCGAAAGTGGGCGACGACCACATGGGCCGTTTCTTGACGGACACGTTATCGAAAGAGGGCTGCGACGTCAGCCATGTCGGCATCGACCGCGACCGCCTGACGGCCCTCGTCATGCTGGGCATCAAGGATAAAAACACCTTTCCCCTGATTTTCTACCGTGAAAATTGCGCCGACATGGCCATCGAGCCATCCGCCGTCGACGCCGCCTTCATCGCTTCCAGCAAGGCGCTGTTGATCACCGGCACGCATTTTTCGACGGCTACGATGCACGCCGTCAGCACGCAGGCCCTGAAATTGGCGCGCGCCAACAACGTGCGCACCGTGCTCGACATCGATTACCGGCCCGTGCTGTGGGGACTTTCCGGCAAGGCGGATGGCGAAACGCGTTTCGTCTCGAACGACGGCGTGACGCGCCACCTGCAGGCGATCCTGCCGCAATTCGATTTGATCGTCGGCACGGAAGAGGAATTCATGATCGCCGGCGGCGGTGCCGACATCATGGCGTCCTTGCGCGCCGTGCGGGCCGTTACCCTGGCCACCCTGGTCGTCAAGCGGGGCCCGCTGGGCAGCGCCGTCATCGACAGCGTGGTGCCGCACAGCCTGGACGACGCATATAACTACCGCGGCGTGCGCGTGGAAGTGCTGAACGTGCTGGGCGCGGGCGACGCCTTTCTGTCGGGATTCCTGAAAGGCTGGCTGCGCGGCGAGGATTACGAAGCGTGCTGCCGCTATGCGAACGGCTGCGGCGCCCTCGTCGTATCGCGCCACGGTTGCGCACCGGCCATGCCGTCGCCCATCGAGCTCGACTATTTCCTCGCCAATGCGGCGAAACTGATGCAACCGGACCAGGACGCCACCCTGTCGCGCCTGCACCGCACGACGGTGGCGCGCCCGCAGTGGGATGAACTGTGCGTGTTTGCGTTTGATCACCGCACGCAATTCTTTGAGCTGGCGCAACAGGCAGGCGCGCCCGAATCGGCTATTTGCGCCCTGAAGCAATTGATGGTGCAAGCCGTGGCGCAGACGGAAACGGCCTTGCAACTGGCCGGCAAGACGGGCGTGCTGATCGATGGACGCTATGGCGTCGACGCGCTCAACGATGCGACGGGGCGCGGCTGGTGGATCGGCCGTCCCGTGGAATTGCCCGGCTCCAATCCGCTGCAATTCGACTGGGGCCGCTCCATCGGTTCGCACCTGCTCAGCTGGCCGAAGGAACACGTGATCAAGTGCCTGGTGCAGTTGCATCCGGACGATACCGTGGAAAACCGATTGGAGCAGGAAGCGCAGATCAAGGCCCTGTATGACGCGGCGCAAGTGAGCGGTCACGAACTGTTGTTGGAAGTCATACCGTCGGATGCCTTGCCGCACGGCGACGACACGGTCTTGCGCGCCGTCAAGCGCCTGTACAACCTGGGCATTTACCCGGAATGGTGGAAGCTGGAAAGCATGTCAGCCCAGCAATGGCAAGCCATCGATGCCCTGGTGCACGAGCGCGATCCGTATTGCCGTGGCGTCGTCCTGCTGGGCTTGAACGCGCCGATTGCCGCCCTGGCCGCCAGTTTTGAGCAAGCCAGTGCCAGCACGACGTGCCGCGGCTTCATGGTGGGCCGCACCATCTTCCAGGAACCGAGCCGCCGCTGGCTGGCCGGAGAGCTGGACGATGCGGGCCTGATCGCCGCAGTGCGCGCCAACTTCGAGCAGCTGATTTCCCTGTGGCAGCGCACGCGCAACCGCCTGGAGCGTGCAGCATGAGCGCCACAATCAGATTGACCATGGCCCAGGCTTTAGTCCGCTATCTGGCCGCCTTGCGCACGGAAGAGGGCGATGGTTCCTTGATCCCCCTGTTCGGCGGCGCCTTCGCCATCTTTGGCCACGGTAACGTGGCGGGCCTGGGCGAGGCGCTGTACCAATATCGGGAGAGTTTCCCCACGTACCGCGCCCACAATGAGCAGGCGATGGC